>NZ_JRAO01000001.1 GCF_000768875.1 Porphyromonas sp. COT-239 OH1446
GAGGTTTCCCCCTGCAACCCCCTCTAGGTGTTTAGGGGGTTAAAGCCTGTATCCCACTGCCAAAATTTGCACTTCTAAGTTGAATATAGCCCTTCTGGCCTGACATCTCCTCCTCTCTGCTTCTCCATAGTCGTACCCAAAGAGGGGCAAAAAGATGTTCAAGTTGGAAGTCGAGTAAGGAGACTCAAGTATTGCAGGCGAGCTCTCGGGAGCATCTCGATAGAGACATAGATAGGATCTCGATAAAGATCTAGATAGGACTTCACTCGAGGCATAAGTAGCCGTCCCTTAAAAAGCAATGCTAAGCGAGGAGTCATTCATGGATGACCTCTCGCTTAGCTTTTCGCTTATCATTTTGAGCAGATACAAAAG
>NZ_JRAO01000010.1 GCF_000768875.1 Porphyromonas sp. COT-239 OH1446
GACCCACAACGCGAGGGTCTATTACCATCGAAAAATAATCGCGTACATCCATACACCAAAGATAGCCCTATTTTGATGCGGTTGCTCTTCAAAGCTGATAGAGCGTGGTAAGAATGTGGGCAAATACGGCTATCTTTGTTCCGTTTTTCATTCATCACATTACCCTAATCATTATCAGTAACCTATGCGTTATTCATCTTTGATCCTCAGTGGGGCTCTCCTAGTCTCCAGCTTGGGATCAATACAAGCTCAGACAAAGGCCGCCGCAGACTCGACCAAGAGTACTCCTGTAGCAGCCAAAACCGCTCCAGAACGTCCACAGCAAGTGGTAGGCTCGATCCTCTATTACGGCCCTGTACGCCTACATCAACCCCTCATGGTGGACAGCGTTAATATCAACAATGCTCGTTACAATCCCCAAGCAGCCTCCTCGGGACGCCTCATTCTGCCCGAGGAGAAGAGCTTCAGCACCCTAAGCCCAGGCGAAGGCAATATCTTCACCACCTCGGTCGATTCGCTTACCGATGCCAAGATGAGTGAAGCACACTACTACAACCTCTATCTACACTCAGGGACTTACTCGAAGGGGCGTCTGAGTGTCGAATGTACGGCCACCTGGGAGCTATATCTAGACGGGCGTCGTGTAGGGGGCGGTAGAGCTGCTGCCGGCATTGCAGACAGCATCCCAGTGGCTTGGTCTCCCGTTACGCTCACCCCCTCGCTGCACAAGCTCACGATCAAGATCCTCCGAGCCGCCCAGCCCGATCAGAAGAAGCAGATCGACCTACGGGTAGGCTTCACTCCCAGCAAGGCAGGCGCAGACATTCTCCTCTCTGCAGCCCCTCGTCGCTACCCCGATCAGTCGCTCATCCTCTACGGCACAACGCTCTCTAGAGTGAATAGCTCCCCCTCGGGCAAGTATGCCATCCTGCACATCAGCGAACATGCAAACATGAAGCCTACGAGCAAAACCATCCTCTATCACTCTGGCCGTCGTGTCGGTGAGATCTCGGGTGCACCTGCCCATGCTCAGTGGATGCCTCGCCAGGACAAACTCTACTTCGACCAATGGACTTCTGAGGGACGCACCCTGTACTCCTTCGACCCCAAGACTATGGAGCGGGAGATTCTAGGGCACAACATCCCCGACGGCACCTACACCCTAGCCCCCGACGAGCAGACGCTCATCTACTTCCCCTCGGAGCAGGGGCCTCAGTACAAGAAGACGCTAGATCGCTTCACCTCAGCCGATGAGCGTATGAGAGGCTTCCGCAGCCGCAACTTCTTGGCCACCTTTGACCTCAAGAGCGGAGCTTATCAAACCCTGACCTTCGGAGCTCGCTCCACCCACCTACAATCGCTCGCTCAGGGAGTAGATCGCCTCATTTACTCGGTCTCTACCCCTACGCCCACACAGCTGCCCTTTAGTCGCACAGACTTCTACGAGCTTGACCTGAAGACGCAGCAGGTGGATACGCTCTTTGCCGATACGAGGGGGATCTCTCAGGTGAGCTATACCACCCGCCCCGAGTATCTGCTCGTCTCAGGATCGGCAGATGCCTTTGACCGTGTGGGCTGCGTACTCCCCGATGGGGCAGATATCAATACCTATGACACGCAGCTCTTCCTCTACAACCGTAAGAGCAAGGAGGCTCGCCCCCTCACCAAGGACTTCAATCCTACAATCGGCTCTTTGAGCGTATCATCTACCCGATTCGAAGCCTACTTCCTCGCAGAGGATGGAGATCGTAAGGCTGTCTATCGCCTCGACCTGGCCTCGGGACGTATTACTCGCCTCTCACAGAGCGAGGACTACGCCAAGGGCTTTACCCTCTCGGGCGATGGCTCAATGCTCTACTACACGGGGCAGAGTGCACTCAACTCCGACCGTCTCTATAGCGTTGAGACCAAGAAAGGACGTGAATACCTCCTCTATGACCTCTCGGCCGAGAAGCTCAAAGGTGTAGAGCTCGGGACCATGAAAGACTGGGACTGGACTGCTCCTGATGGTACTAAAATTCAGGGACGCTATTACCTGCCTGCGAACTTCGACCCCAATAAGAAATATCCAATGCTCGTCTACTACTACGGCGGTACAGCCCCTGTAGGGCGTATGCTAGAGGGCTCTTATTCGCTGGCCATGTATGCCGCCCAAGGCTACGTTGTCTACACCCTCAACCCCAGTGGCTCGACAGGCTATGGTCAGGAGTTTGCTGCTCGACACATCAACGCTTGGGGTAAGCGGACCGCAGACGAGATCATCGGTGCAGTGAAGGACTTCTGCCAGGCACACCCCTTCGTCAATGACAAGCGCATCGGCTGTATGGGGGCAAGCTACGGAGGCTTCATGACCCAATACCTACAGACCCAAACAGACCTCTTCGCCGCCGCTGTCAGTCATGCAGGGATCTCGGCCATCTCCTCCTACTGGGGCGAGGGCTACTGGGGTGTGGGCTACAGCACCGTGGCTAGTAAGAATAGCTATCCATGGAACAACCCCAAGCTCTACACCGAGCAGAGCCCCCTCTTCCTCGCAGATAAGATCAATACGCCTCTGATGCTCATACATGGTCTCTCGGACACCAACGTACCCGCGGGTGAGAGCTGGCAGATGTTTAACGCCCTGCGCATCCTGGGCAAGCCGGTAGAGTTCGTCGGGGTGTATGGCGAGGATCACTGGATCATTGACCCAACGAAGAAGTACGAGTGGACCTCTGCCATCATGGCCTTCTTCGCCAAGTATCTACAGGATGACCCCACTTGGTGGGACGACCTCTTCCCCAAGGGTACACACTAAGCCACAGGGCAGTATTCCTCATGACAAAGCCCCCTCGAGCATGCTGCTCGAGGGGGCTTTGCTATGGGAGCGGTGGGCCTTCTCCTATAGATTGATGACTGAGTCTGTACGGCGGCTCTTAACGACAAGCTCAGGACGATTAAAGTCCTCTGGATGACGCTTGCCCAGGGCCACAGCTACCAGAACTCGATACCGCTCCTGCCCGAGCACTCGGGTGAAGCCTGCTGCATCGATGCCCTCCATGGGTGTCGAGTCGATACCCATCGTGGCACAAGCACTGAGCAGCACCCCTAGGGCAACATAAACCTGACGCTCCAGCCAAGCCTCGACCTTAGCCTCACCCTGAGGTTTCATGACCTCCCGATAGAACCGCTGTGTCCGCTCAGGCAAGAGAGAGAGACGCTCCTGCTCGAAGCTCGCCACATCGGCATATACACTCAACAGGATGACATGGCTACAGTCTCGTACTCGGTCGGCATTGAAGAGGGCCACCTCGGCCAGTTGTTCCTTGACTGCTTGGTCTCCGGTAATGGCAAAGAGCCAAGGCTGTGAATTGATTGACGAGGGAGAGAGGCGAAGGATCTCTCTAAGTTCGTCTATCTGCTCCTCAGAGAGCTTGTAGCCAGCTGCGTACTCCTTAGTGGTGTAGCGAGCCTGCATGTGTTCGATAAATTTCATTGCTTATAATAAAGTATGATGATGAATGTCTTCAATTGCGAAGCTTGCCCCGAGCCAGCGAAGCTGCAGAGCGAGGGGTAATGGAGCTCCAAAGGGCTAGATCGTTGAGATCCGTCGGATAGAGCCCTGGATGGGCGAGATCCTCAAGTAGAGTGCGCAGCATCATATAATCCATTCCCTGGTGGTGCTGGTCTATGCGAAGAGCCTCCTCACCCCAAGCCCTCCAAAGAGGATGAAGGTAATGCTGCAGATAGGGCTCATCCGTCTGCCAAGCCCCCTCGGGGCTCATGCCCTCGAGGTACAAGGCCCTCCGATCGGCATTCCAAATGCCTTTCGTACCCTGCACCTCGTAGTCGAGGCTCTTGGGACGTGGGAGCGTTGTGTCGTGAATGAGGCTAATGAGGATGCCTCTATCGGTCTCGATCTGTGTCGTAACAATGTCGGGGGTCAAGATGCTCGGCCTTTGGCCCTCGATAGCGTAGCGATCGAGATAAGCGGCCAAGCCTCTAGAGGAAGAGGCCAAGGCCTCGAGCCTCTTGATCTCCTCCTCTCGTCTCAGACGAGCCCAAAGGGCCAGCGGAGCAAAGCCATGCGTCGGATAGAGGTCAGCCTCCTGCTCTAGGTAATAGCGCACACGCCAAGCAGCCTCCGCCCCCTCGCCCCCTAGCTCCCCCGATGGAGAGACGAGCAGATGACGTAGATCGTGCCGATAACCACCTCTAAGGTAAAGGATCTCTCCAAAAACACCTTGCTCGATCATCTGCCCGATGGCCATGACCTCACGCATGAAGACGGTATTCTCTAGAGGATAGATCCGCACCCCAGCGACCTCGGCAACCTCGAGGAGGGGGGTGTAATCCTCCCAGGACGTCCCTCCTCGGATCTCGAGGGCAATATGTATGCCCGCCTTAGCACAGTAGAGGGCTTGCTCGGTATGGCACTGCCAGGGAGAGGCGATGACAACGAGGTCAGGACGCTCGTGCTCGATCATGCGGCGATAGTCTTGATCCCCTCGATTATAGAGCGAGATCTCGTCCCCAGGGCTCTCAGTAGCCTGTGGGTCAGCAATGCCTACGACCTGCACCGAGGGGAGCTGCTGGAGCAGCTGAAGCAGATAACGTCCTCGGTAGCCGAAGCCGACAAGGCATACTCGATAGATGGGTGTGGGAGACTTTCGATCCATAGCGGAGCAAATATAGCAATTACTCCCCGCTCGCAGGTAAAATATCTGTGGCAGAAATATCCATCAACACAGATTACCCATTGGGCGAGGGCCTATTCGCAGTCAGCTCACCATCATCATGGATCTCTTCCCTACCCTCACTACCCCAGGGATATTCGGGGGCAGAAGCCCCTCTCAAGGGACGAACAGAGCCTCGGGCATCTCCTATCGGAGGAGGTATGCTCATGCACTTCATTCACAGCCATCAGAGGAGCCACTTCACTGTCTATCGGGAGGGGGAGTGGAAGCTCATCTACTACAACTCCGAGCACCCTGAGCGTCCTGACTGCGTCCTCTACACCCAATCTCCACCCCTAAGAAGCGTCAAGATCGCTCCAAGAGCTACACTATCTGCTCACTCGGATGATCGAGCGGCTGGATGCACAGAGGGCTTGCTACCCAGTGGATATAGATGTTCATGAGATCCGCCCCAGCATAGAGTACTTCTTCCCCACCCCACCCTCCTCGCAGTTGCCCCCTCGATAGAGACCTTGTTGAGCCCCTAATAGGATCGTCGTTGAAGTGCAAGTAGGGCCTCGAGTGAAGTCCTACTTATATCTCCATCGAGGCATAAGTAGGATCGCAACAGAGACTCAAGTAGGACTTCACCTGAGCTCCTACTTAAGTCTCTGTTGAGGAGCTTACAGGCTTGCAAAGAGGTCTAGAGGGAATCACTCTTGAGCTCTCCTAGAAGGCTTCCTATGGCTCTCGCTAGCTCTACAGAGGCGGTAGAGGTAAGACTGCGTGAATGGCTAGAGAAATCGTTCTCCTCTGACCATGAGCAAGTTTGAGAGAAAGAGGGAACTTTTTCACAGATATAATTTGCCAGGAACAAAATAAGCATTACCTTTGCAGTCGAAAACGGAAAGGGATTGGCTCCGTAGCTCAACTGAATAGAGCATCTGACTACGGATCAGAAGGTTACAGGTTTGAATCCTGTCGGAGTCACCATAAGTGTTTAGGTGAAGGTGCGGTATCGACAAACTCGATGCAGCACCTTTTTTACTAACCCCATGCCACAGAGGATAAACTTTGTCGTCTACCTCCATATGGCTAACTTTGTGCTCATTCATCATGTCTATTCAGTCTATTCTATCTCGGAGCAAGCGAGGCAGCCTGCCGCTCCTGCTTATCCTCCTGCTCACTCTAGGCTGCACCTCTCGAGGGCAATCTGAGTACAATGGTCGTCTGCGAATTGCTACGACCATCTCCCCCACAGCAAGCATTATCCGAAGTCTAACAGATACGCTAGCAGAGGTTACGGTATTACTTCCCCAGGGCAATCCTCCCGAGACCTACGAACCTACACCGCTGGATGTGCAGACCCTATCACAGAGCCACGCCTATCTCTATGTTGGGGACCTTGGCTTCGAGCGTAATTGGCTACGCATGATCCGCCAGCTACACCCCAACCTACAACTCGTAGACCTCAGCGTAGGCCTCGAGGAGGTGCGACATCAATGCTCGGCAGGCCATGATCATGAGCACAGCGACCACGATCCTCATTATTGGACTGGGATACGAGGGATACGCCATATGAGCCGACAGGCCTACGAGGCTATTTGTCGGCTAGATACAGCTCATAGGGCCTACTTCTCCGAGCGATACAACTACCTCTCGAAGGAGATCGATGCTCTAGAACAAGAGGTGCGAGAGAGCCTCACAAAGCTCTCGACACGCAGCTTCGTGATCTACCATCCCTCGCTAACAGACTTTGCGGAGGAGTTTGGCCTCGAGCAGCTTGTCATCGAGCAGGAGGGGAAAGACCCAAATCCACAGCAACTTAGGAGGCTCATCGCTCGAGCTCGAGAGACTGGAGTCCAGGTTGTTTTCATACAGCAAGAGTTCAGCCCCCACCTCACTCGCAGCATAGCCAGTGAGCTCGGGGCTAGGGAGGTTGTGATCAACCCCCTCAGTGAAGATTGGCGTAGCGAGCTCAGAGCTATAGTCCGAGCTCTAACACAGGGCTAAACGCCCCATCATCAGGGCATCTACAACACCACATCATGAGTTTACTGCTAAGCCTCGATCACTGTACCCTGGGCTATGAGGGACAGATCGTACTCGAAGACGTTTGTTGGCAGGTCAATAGAGGAGATCGGTGGGCTATCGTCGGGCCTAATGGAGCGGGCAAGACTACACTCATCAAGACAGTCCTCTCCCTGCTGCCACCCCTATCAGGAGAGCTTCGCTTCTTTGATCACCTCAGCCAGCCCTGCCCCAACCCTCCAAGCATCGGTTACCTACCTCAGATCAACCAGATAGATCGAGCCTTCCCCATATCCGCATACGAGGTCGTAGACTCAGGCCTCCCCCTAGGGGGACAGCTCTCAAGACAGGAGCGCAGCGAACGTGTCGAGCAGCTACTCACCGAGGTCTCCATGCTCGAGTATCGACATACACCCATTGGCCGATTGAGCGGAGGACAGCTACAGCGTATCCTACTGGCCAGGGCACTAGTTGCCCGCCCAGAGCTCTTGATCCTAGACGAACCCATGAGCTTCCTCGACAAGCAGCACAGAGCACAGCTAGAGAAGACCCTCGGGGAGGTCATGCACGACCAGGATACCATCATCATGGTAACACATGAGCTGCCTAGAGAGAGCCAAGAGGAATGGAAACAGCTGGCCATAGGCAGCTGGGCATAAGATTATGACTATCTTTGTTCCTTGAGGCATTCTACGGAGACCGAAACCCTAATGGCATGGTCTTTGTTAGGGAGAGTAGGAAGCAATCGGTCATCCCAAGACGAGAGACAGCCGAGCGCAGACGTATATTGAATATTAAGACTAAAGAACGAAACATCAGTCAATGGCTACAAACAAAGGCGATAATCAAGGCGGACGCAGACCCAGGATCAACGAGATGTGGATCTACGGGATGATCCTTCTTTCCCTAGGAATGCTCTTCCTATGGGAGGGAGATGGAGGCGTCGGGAAGGAAATAAGCTGGAACGAATTTCAGCGTATAGCCAAGCAAGACGCATTCACAGAGATCAAGGTAGACCGCAAAGAGAAGCAACTCACTGCAACCATAGACCCCAACAAGGCCGAAAGTATCTTCCCCTCAAAGGGACTTCCAGGGGCGAAGGAGAATAGGCTACGCATCGAGCGTATCACAACCCAAATCCCCTCCGTAGACCGCTTCGATGAGTTCTACGAAAAGGAAGGGCTACAGAGCCGTGTCGTGTATGAGGAGGAGGCATTCAACCTGCTAAGCATCCTCTTTGCCTTCGGGCCTGTAGTGCTGATGGTAGTGCTTTGGTTTTGGATGATGCGACGCATGAATGGCGGATCGGGTGGTGCATCGGGCGGAGGGATCTTCTCCATCGGCAAATCGAAGGCTCAGCTGCATGACAAGTCCACAATGAGCGTTACCTTCGCCGACGTGGCAGGTCTGCACGAAGCGAAGGAGGAGGTCGAGGAGATCGTCCACTTCCTCAAAAACCCTGACAAGTACACCCAGCTTGGGGGGAAAATCCCCAAGGGAGCTCTTCTAGTTGGTCCTCCAGGCACTGGGAAGACTCTGCTGGCTAAGGCCGTGGCGGGAGAGGCTCATGTGCCCTTCTTCTCTCTCTCGGGCTCTGACTTCGTCGAGATGTTTGTCGGTGTGGGAGCCTCTCGAGTGAGAGACCTATTCCAAAAGGCTAAGGAGAAAGCCCCCTGCATCATCTTCATCGACGAGATCGACGCCGTAGGACGTGCCCGAGGCAAAAACAATAACCTCGGTGGCAACGACGAACGAGAAAACACCCTCAATCAGCTTCTTACCGAGATGGATGGCTTCGGCTCTAATAGCGGGATCATTGTCATGGCGGCAACGAACCGAGTAGACATCCTCGACGCCGCTCTGACTCGAGCAGGACGCTTCGACCGTCAGATCTATGTAGACCTGCCAGATGTCAATGACCGCAAGGAGATCTTCATGGTACACCTGCGCTCAATTAAGACAGACAATAGCCTCGACATCGAGCTCCTAGCCCGACAGACTCCAGGCTTCTCAGGGGCAGATATTGCCAACATCTGCAACGAGGCTGCCCTCATCGCGGCCCGTGCTGGCAAGGAGTTCGTCAGCAAGGACGACTTCATGAACGCCGTCGATAGAGTTATCGGGGGACTGGAGAAGAAGAATAAGATCACAACCCAAGAGGAGCGTCGTAGCATCGCCATCCACGAGGCTGGCCATGCGACAGTGAGCTGGTTCTTGGAGTATGCCAACCCCCTGGTTAAGGTTACGATCGTACCTCGAGGCAAAGCCCTCGGTGCCGCTTGGTATCTGCCCGAGGAGCGTCAGATTACAACCACACAGGCCCTACTCGATCAAATGTGCGCCACACTGGCAGGCCGTGCAGCCGAGGAGGTATTCCTCGGGCGAATATCTACGGGAGCGGCCAATGACCTAGAGCGGATCACTAAGCTGGCCTATGCCATGGTGGCCTACTATGGCATGAGTGAAAACTTGCCCAACGTCAACTACTACGAGCTCGAGAACCAAGGCTACGGCATTGCCAAGCCCTACAGCGAGCGTACGGCAGAGCTCATAGACAGCGAAGTCAAGGAAATGATTCGCCAGCAATACGAGCGAGCTAAGCAAATCCTCCTTGAGCAAGCCTCTGGGCACAAGGCCTTGTCAGACCTTCTGCTCGAGCGTGAGGTAATCTATACAGAGGATGTAGAGGCGATCTTCGGCAAGCGTCCGTGGACGAGCCGTAGCGAAGAGATTATGAATGCCAAGAAAGCCATGGTCGAAGCTAAGGTGGAGGCTCAGGAGGCATCCACCTCAAACAGCGAGCAGGAGGCTTCAGGGCCCTCGGGCTCTACTCCGTCCGAGAGCCATGGGGACGCCCTCAATGGTCTGAGCAACTAGTCTCTCTCCAAGAGCCTTTGTCAGAGGCACAATACCCTCAGACAAAGGCTTCTTTAATGTATATCTAGTGTAGAAGTATTTCAATAACATAACCACTCTCCATCTATGAACAACCTCATCAAACGGGCCGTCTTCGGTAGCCTCTATGTCGTGGCCATTCTAGCAGCTTTGTTTCTCGAGAACAAGGTCTTGTATTTGGTTCTGTTTTCCCTGCTATCCTTTATCGCTGTCTATGAGTACAACGTACTCTCGGGCAGTCAGCGCACACGCCCCCTGCGCACCCTCCTAGATGCAGGTGCTGCCGTCTACCTGTTCGTTGTCAGCTTCATGCTCATCGAGGGTCCTGCGAGCGATCTACGTCTGCTTGCCCCCTACTTCTTCTACTTGATATATAGCTTTGTGCGTTCAATCTACTCCGATCGGGCAGAGGCTCCGAATAGCCTTGCTCGCATCGTCTTGGGTCAGGTCTACATTGCCCTCCCGTTCGTTTGTGCCAACCTAAGCCACCTATGGCTCAACGTAGATGGGACTCCGCTGCTACTCCTGCTCGTCTTCGTTTGTATTTGGGTCAATGATACTGGTGCATTCATCGTCGGGTCTACACTGGGCAAGCGTCCGCTTTTCCCTTCCGTTTCGCCTAAGAAGAGCTGGGAGGGTTTCTTTGGGGGACTGGCCTTCTCCATTGCCTCTGCCATCATCCTGGGGATTAAGCTCACCCCTGAGTCGGCTTCTCCTGTAGTCTACGGGATCCTAGGGGCTGTCATCAGCGTAGCATCGACCTGGGGCGATCTCTTCGAGTCCATGCTCAAGCGTAATGCAGGCGTGAAGGACTCGGGCCGCATCATCCCAGGGCACGGAGGGGTGCTTGACCGCATCGATAGCTTCCTCTTTGCCCTGCCAGCAGCACTCTTCATTTACCTCCTCGCTCACTAAATCCGACACAGCAATGAAGTATCTAGGACAAATCACATTGCTGGTAGGGCTTGTGCTCCTCTTCTCCCTCTCGTCCTGCTCAAACAAGCGTACCTCTAAGGAAAAGGGCTATGGATCTATGAAGCCCATCAAACGAGAATTTCGGGGTGCTTGGCTACCGACTATCTACCGAAAGGACTATGCCCCTCTTTCTCGCAACGAGGCTAAGGCACTCCTGAGGAAACGTATTGCTCTACTGCACAATATTGGGTGCAATGCTGTTCTCTTCCAGGTAAGGGCTGAGGGGGATGCCTGGTATCAGAGCAGCTACGAGCCTTGGAGTCGCTTCCTCGTTGGCCGAGAGGGTATCTCGCAAGACCCCGGATGGGATCCTCTAGCTTTTGTCATCGAGGAGTGCCACCTCAAGGGGATGGAGGTACATGCCTGGATCAATCCCTATCGAGGCTCAAGCGATGTAAACATCAAGCTAGCCCCCGAACACTTAGCTCGTAAGCATCCCGAGTGGTTCGTTCGCTACAACAACCAACTCATCCTTGACCCAGGTAGGCCACAGGGACGCAAGCACATATGCTCAGTCGTCAAAGACCTCATACAGCGATATGATGTGGACGCCCTACACCTGGACGACTACTTCTACCCCTACCCTGTATCGGGAGAAGAGTTTGGGGATGATGAGACCTTCAAGCGTTATGGCATCTCGGTAGGCTATACGGCTGATGCTAAGGATAAATGGAGACGTAACAACATCAACCTGCTCATCCACGACATCAAACGCACGCTCCTGCAGACTAAGCCCTGGGTTCGCCTCGGGATCAGCCCCTTCGGGATCTATCGCAACCGGAGCAATGATCGTGGAGGGAGTGCCACAGCAGGTCTACAGGCCTATGATGACCTGCATGCGGATGTCCTGCACTGGGTTCGAGAGGGATGGGTAGACTACATCGCCCCACAGGTCTATTGGAACATCGGGACGAAGGTAGCGGACTATGAGGTGCTGACACAGTGGTGGAGCCAGCAGGTCGCAGACAAGACCCAGCTATATATCGGCCAAGATATCAGGCGTACGATGACCGCTGAGCAACTAGACAAGAAGCTCATCCTCAGCCGAACCCTTGCCCGAGGTAATATTTGGTGGCCTGGAGATGAGCTCCTGCGCAACCATCTTGGCATCAGCGAAAACCTCAAGCGCAGCTATTATCGGACGAAAGCTCTACTACCCGAATACAAAGACCCTACAGGACGAGCCCAAGCCCCTGAGCCCATACACAAGGTTTGGGAGGATAGCAATGAGGACGGACACATGCTCATGTGGGAGGATCTACACCTACCAGATGATCCCTCGACGCCCTTCTACTATGCCATCTATGCCTTTGCCGATGGGGAGAAGGTTGACTATCGTCGTCCCAATGGTCTTGTGGCCATCACGACCAATCCATACTACAAGCTGCCTCGGGTGGATGGGCGAACGCAGTACACCTTCCTCGTAACGGCAATCAATCGCTTTTGGCAGGAGAGCAAGCCCTTCAAGCTCAAGGTTTTCATCTAACCCTATCCGTTCTACATCAGAATAAGAACTTAGCCCTGTGCATGGCTTGTCATAAGCTCTTGCACAGGGCTAAGTGTATATCTCCTCGAGAGAGGAGGAGGGCTAAGCCTCTAGGGGAACTAGAAGCGGTAAGAAGCCTTGATCATGAAGCTGCGACCCATCATGTGGTAACCATCCTTCTCCGTGTAGTGCTCGTCGAGGAGGTTATCGAAATTCACCCCAAGGCGTAGTTGCTTGGTGAGGTTGTAGTGGGCAGAAGCGTTGAAGATCATAGCAGAGGGATGGCGAGTAACACTCTGCGTAACATTAGGACGGAGCTTAGGGTAATAGGTAAACCAGTTGTCTTCCCATCTCTTACCAAGGAAGCGACCACCGAGACCTAGCTCTAGACCGTCCTCGCCCTGGTACTCAAGGCCGAAGGTGATGTTCTGATCACGAACGTAGCGCATATCTGTCCATTTATCCTTGACCTTCATCTTGGTCTTGAGCATGATGGTCGCATTGACGTAGGCTCTCAGAGAGAAGGCATAGGCGGCCAAAGAACCGAAGTCATACGAGAGTATAGCCTCCAAGCCCCTCATGTGCGCCTCATCGGCATTGATGAAGGTAGAGAGGTTGAGCCCATCCACCTGCTGGCCAGTATTGTGCGAGATGATCATATCCTTGTGTCTCGTGTCGAAGAGGGTTACATCGACCTCGATACCAGCCTCATGGTTGCTATAACCTACCCCTGCATCGATAGTCAGAGAACGCTCGGGCTTGAGGTCAGGATTACCCTGAGTGAGCCTATTCCCCATAACGTAGCTACCAGCCTTCTGATAAGCATCTGGAGCAGCGAAGGCACTCCCAGCAGAGGCATGCAAACGCAGCCCCTTGATGATCTCGTACTTGAGCCCCAAGTTGGGCGAGAGGACTGTGTGCGTCTCTCTCTTGGCAGCACTCTTGAGGGGTGCATAGGCCTCAAGATCGAAGCGCATGAGGTCTCCACGCACCCCTGCCGCTACGCTCAGAGCATCGTCGAGGAGGTAGAGACTTCCCTGAGCGAAGAAGCCGAGGCTATTGGTCTTGTAGTTAGGCTTGTAGAGCGTATTGGCCGATCCGTCAGCCTTGTAGCGTTCGGTACGGTAATCGCTCGTCTTGTAGTCCAACCCGAGGGTAAGGATGTGGCTTCCGAGACGCATCTGATCCTGTAGGATCGCTCCATAGGTACGGGTATCCGAGACGGAGCTGATGTAAGCCTTGTCGGTAGCATCGTTGTAGTTGTCCGCCTTCTCGAGCGAGAGATAAGGGGTGAAGGTGAGGCGGTGAATGCCTGCCACACGTCCAGCCAGCTCAAACGAAGTTGTAGAGCGGTTAAGATCCTTCTTGCTAGAGCCATACACGCCCCAAATAGACCCTCCGTTGTAGATGCTAGAGCCGAGGAAGAAGTTCTCATAGAAGTTGAGCGACCAATCCTCCGAGAAGTCGTAGCCCACACGCAGGTTACCCGAGGCGACACCATAGGTGCTGCTAGGCATACGAATACCCTTGGTATTGGGGTCAAGCAAATCTTGCTCGGCCTGCGTGAGAGAGAGGAAGTTTTTGCTCCCTAGCTTGTAATTATGAGCACGAGCATTGTAGGAGGCACTCAGGTCGAAGCTCAGGTTATCAACAATATGCCCACCGAGGCTCAGAGAGCCAGAGCCTAGGCCATAGCTACCAGCCGAGCTCGAGAGAGTTCCCTTGAGCTGCCCCTTGTTACGCTTGGTGATCACATTGACCACCCCTCCCATCGCATTAGTACCATAGACTGAAGAGAAGGGACCCTTGAGGACCTCGATCTGCTCGATATTGGTCAGACCGATGGTGGAGATATTACCCGAACCGAGAGGAATACCATTGATCAAGACTGTCGTGTACTTGTCGCCAGGTCTAAAGCCACGAATACCAACATTGGCCAGGAAGCCAGGGTACTGGATCACATCGACCGACCCCTTGTTTTTGAGTAGGTCTGAGAGATTGGAATAGCTGCTGCGCTCGATCTGAGGGGCTTGGATCAGTTCGATCTTACCAGGCACCTTCTTGAGGGGCTGCACGCTACGAGTACCATAGACGACTAGCTCGCCCAAATCCTTTGAGCGAAGAGAGTCGATCTGCTCGAGGGCTGGAGCGGCCACAGCTGTGGTGGCGGACAAACCTCCTACGAGCAGAAGTAAAGATAACTTGTTCATCATTGTAGTGAGTTAAATTGTGAATAATTAGTGTTTGTTATCGATAAGCTCTATGATAGAGGAGGTGTGCTAGGCACAGCCTCATATCAGAGAGTAACGTCTTGTAATAGGGTTGATTGGGAGCGGGGCGGTGCTTACGCTCTCGGGAGAGATCTAGAGGGGCAAGGCCTTCGCTCGAGAGCAGATGGTCGAGGGCCTGCTGACTCGCCTCGAGCAGGGCCTCAAGCGGGAGGATGCCCCAGCGATGTTGATCGATCAGATGCACCAGCGAGGCCATCTGAGCCAGTACGTGGGGGTCTCTATCGAGGAGCTCCATCACGGGCTCAAGCTGCTCCACTGAGGCGTCGGGATGGGCATGCTGGCAATAACGAATGATCGCCTGCTTGGTCAGATCATAACGTTTGGCCTGATGCTCAACCGAGGCCTGACGCTGCGGCGTCATACCTGTCTGCTTGGCCAGGGCCTCGGTAACAGCATCTCGCACGGTTACACCGATCATCTCACCGAGCAGGACGTGCTTGCCCGTGTTGTAGAGGACAAGCTCTGACTCGTCGTTGCAGATGACGATCAACGAATCCGTCCCCGAGCCAGTGGCTTTGCCCTCGGAGTACATGCTGGGGGCCATGAGCTCATCCAGGGCGACGGTCTTGGCCTCGGTAGCGGTCATCACAGCTCGGGTCAGAGCCCCAGCATCGAGGCGGGCATTGATGAAGAGGAAGACATTGATCGTCCCCGCAGGTAGGAGTAGGCTGCGTCGCTCAAACTCATCATAGGCAGCAGGGTCTGCGGCCCTGCCTCCATTGACATCAATCCCCGCTGTAGCTACAGCCATAACCTCGACACCGTGATGGGAAGCTCGAGCAATGGCTGCATTCTCGATCAGGGCAGCCGTCCCCATGCCCGTAGTACTGTCGGGCGGAAGGCCCAACTCGCAGGCAATCGCTGCATAATGCTCCTGGATGTTCGCCCCCTTGAGCCCTGGACAACGCTTCTGTTGAATCGCCAAATCGCGCCCACAGCTGTGATTAAAGGCGTACTGAAGATCCGTGCGATACCCTCCGTTGAGGTTGGAGGTGCTGACCACTCCACGTCGAGCCGCAAACTCGATGATCATACTTTCGTTGTGAAAGTAAGCAGCATCGCCCATAGGCGATCGGAAGAGCAACTGCTCTCGGCCAAATTCGGCTCGTTGCTTCTGTGTAGACATTGCTATAAGTTTATACTTGTTCGACAACTATAGTTCGTAATCGCTGGAGAGGCACTTCCTCGGAGATTCTGCCCTAAAGCCTCATCCACTTCTCTCCAAACTCTCCCAATAGGCCTCCCCTATGCTCCTACTTAGACCTCGAGTGAAGTCCTATTTGGACCTCAACTGCGCTCCTACTTAAACCTCAACTGAGATCCTATCTAGGCCTTCGGTTGCGAAGCTACCGAGATCTCTGTCGAGAACCCTTCGGATGCTGAAAAGGGGAGGTCGGATGCTCCACAATCAGCGAATCCAAGGTGTAATAATGCGCCCCAATTTCTCGGGCAATATCCCGAGCACGCCCGAGACGTATGAAGCCCTCCTCGGTATCGATAACGATCGAGCGGATGACTCTGCCCGAGACCTTGCGGGCCATCTCGAGGATGGCTGTATGGGTATTCTCGGCCAGGTGCTCCGAGGTCGCACGGCCATCGCTCAGTAGGACAACCACGGGCGAGAGATCTCTATGCTTTCTCTGCTCACTGAGCAAGAGCTCATAGGCTCTGCTGAGGCCGAGGTAGAGTGGCGTACGCCCTCCGGTCTTGATCTCTGCCAGCAGATTATAGGCCCGAGACATGCTACGGGTGAAGGGGAGGATGAGCTTCGCCTCATCACCCCTAAAGCTCATCAACGCCACATGATCTCGCTGAACATAGGCCTCCTGTAGTAGCTCTAGGATCGTGGCCTTGACTTGACTCATCCGTCGACGCACCCCCATCGAGCCCGAGGCATCGACGAGGAAGAGGATGTGGTAGCCACTGCGTCGGGTACGATGCTTATTGCGGTAGTCCGAGGGCTCGACGATCACCCGACGCTCGCCCTCCGCCCTCCGCCCATACTGATAGGGAGCAGCCGCCCGAAGCGTAGCCATCACAGAGAGATCCAGCTCGGCCGTCCGAGGGATCTCGGCCCGTCTAAACCTCCCTCTTGAGCTGCTGGCAATACTCTTGATCCGTCGGCCCATACCTTGCTCTCGAGAGAGCCCCCTCTGGAGCATATCCACAGGGTCGTAGGAGAGTCCTAGGTGGGCAATATCGCTCTGCCGCTCCGAGGCTCCCGCTTCGAGCTGAGGGCTCGAGGGCAAGTCCTCGGGACGATCGAGAGGTTCGGCCTCTCTAGGCTCATCATGCTGCTCCGAGGGGGAGTCGGCCTCAGAGTTAGGGGACTGCTCTGTCTGTGGGGCCGATGGTGGGCTCTCGGGCTGCTCTGCCTCCTCAGGCTGTGTAGCATGGAGCAGGCGATGCAAGAGGACGAGATCCCGTACAGCCATCAAATCCGAACGGTCAGCAGCTCGCTTCCCCTGCCAGGCAGCATAGGCTTTGGCCGTCCTGACTAGGGCGAGATCTGCCCGATGCCCCAGGACGTAGGCCTCACGACAGAGCTCCGCCGCTTGCATATAGATCTCACCAGAGACCAGCACCTCGGGGTAGCGGACGGCAGCATCCCGTACGAGGTCGATCGTAGCCTGCTCCGAGACCTCCTCGCCCGTACGCAGTGCGTCTCGCATGACGCGGCAGCGTAGAGGCACAGAAGTGATAGGCTCGAGCTCGACGAAGAGATCAAAGAGGTCGAGCACCCCAGAGGGCAGAGCCCCCTCCTCAGGAGTAGTCGCAGCGATGATGATACATCGCTCACCCTCGCCTAGCCCTTCGGCATGGGAGAGGATCGAGCGCACCACCGAGGACGGTAGCAAATTGACATTGTCCATCAAGACGATAGAGCCCGACATACGCTGCAGAAGACCTGCCTGCTCGACCCAAACACCCTGGCTCAAAAGGCGAGAGAGATCTGCTCGATCACCAAGCATCTCCTGAGTTGTCGAGCTGGGAATGCGCAGGATGCTCCTCTCGGGAGCAAGGCTGCGGAGGCTCTCCAACATCATGCTCTTGCCCATACCCTTGGCCGAGGAGAGCAGCACCGAGCTCCCTCCCCCCTCTACGAGGGCGAGCAGGAGAGCTAGCTGTGCCCGAGGCTGTGCCGTAATATGCGAGAAGGTATAGGCCATAATCTTTAAGGGGTTACGACAAATTGGGCGCAAAACTGCCGGATTTGCTCGGCAGAGAAGTAGGCCGTGTCGAAGGGCAGGCGGCGCAGACGATGCGGCAGAACTAGCTCGGCCGCCTCATAGACGTGCTCAGGGGTTACAGCCCTCTGCCCCTCGTAGGCTGCCAAGGCTAGTGAAGCCTTGAGCAGCATAATATCTGCTCTATGGCCATCGACCTCTAGGGCGATCGACATGCGGGCAATCAGCTCAAGGACCTCATCGCTATAGGCGACAGAGGGTAGGAGGCAACGGGCCAGGAGGATAGCCTCGGAGAGCTGATGCTCCTCCTCATCGTACCTATGGACAAAAGCCGAGGGGTCTCGCTCATATTCGAGGCGACGCCTCAGGATCTCAGCCCTTAGGACTAAGTCTCGCTCCCCCGACACCTCTACCGACATGGCGAAGCGATCTAGGAGCTGAGGCCTTAGGTCTCCCTCCTCGGGGTTCATTGTCCCCACGAGGGCAAAGCGGGCTGGGTGGCTATACGACACCCCTTCTCGCTCTATGTGGTTTATCCCCATGGCAGCGACGTCGAGCAGGGCATCTACCAAGTGATCCTCGAGGAGGTTGATCTCGTCCACATAGAGTAGATTGCCATGGGCATGATAGAGGATGCCTGGATCGAAGCGCACCTCCCCAGTCTTGAGGGCATGCTCTATATCGACCGATCCGATGAGTTTATCCTCCGTAGAGGCAATGGGCAGCTCCACAACACGCATCCCCTCGACGAGGGTCGAGAGGGCTCGTACGATGGTGGACTTAGCCGTCCCCTTCTCCCCCAGGATCAGTACCCCACCGAGCGAGGGGTCTATGAGGTTGAGCAGCAGGGCTCTCTTCATCTTCTCCTGTCCGACGACTGCAGAGAAGGGGTATCTCTGTATCTTTTCGTTCACTAACATTCTGAATATAGGATCATTCGGCCATACGGCCTATTCATTCTTCTGCTCTAGTAACCCTTCAATATGTAGATAGACTGCCTCGACCATCTCTAGAGTTTCGGCAGAGGCTTGCCACAGGCCTCGCTGGGCAGCCTCGAGCAGCCTCTCTGCGATCTCGCCGAGAGCCCAGGGATTGACCTCTGCGATCCAGTCCCTATGCTCTGCCTTGCCCAAGAGGTGCTCGGCAATAGCCTCATAGCTCCAGTCCTCAATGATGTCCGAGGTAGCATCCCATCCGAAGATATTGTCCATATTGTAGGACAGATCCCTTGCCCCTCGGTAGCCATGACGCTTGAGACCCTCGATCCATAGAGGGTTCAAGACCCGAGAGCGCAGCACACGGGCAGCCTCCTCCTGCACCGATCGCACCACCGTCATATCGGGGTCAGAGCTATTGCCATAGTAGGAACGAGGAGGGCGACCACTACACTTCTTGACCGCTGCGATGAGCCCCCCGTGGTAGATGAACTCATCGTCTACATCGAAGAGGTCGAAGTTGATGATATTCTCATTCTTCACCGTCGCCTGTACCTTGGAGAGTTGCCGCTCGAAGCTCCGCCTCGAGACAGTGCCATGTAGCTCCGAGGTATAGGCATGAGCCCCCCAAGTGATGGCGACCGTACCGAGATCGTCGGAGCTCTCCCACTGCTTCGACTCAACAATAGCATCTACCCCTCCACCATAAGTCCCCGGGGGGCAGCCAAAGACTCGAATAGCGGCCTCCTGCATCGCCACAGCAGGGTCTATACCCTCGGAGAGCAGACACCCGAGATCCTCCTCGTAGTGCTTCTTGACGAAGTTGTCCTGAGGGTCTTCATCCAGGGCAATAACCAGGCGGACAGCCTCATCCAACAGCTGGATAATCGTAGGGAAAGTATCTCTCAATAGGCCTGAGATACGGCAGACGACGTCGATGCGAGCTCGGCCAAGCTCCTGCAGGGGGATCACCTCTAGAGAGAGTACCCGATCCGAGGTGTCGCTGAGCCACACTGGACGCAAACCCATCAGCCAAAGGATCTCGGCAATATCCTCCCCATAGGTGCGCATCTGATCGCCCGAGTAGAGGACTATGGCGATGCTCTCGGGGAGCTTGCCCTCATCCCTCTGGTAACGAGCTAGGAGCTGCTCACCCAACCTTTGGCCAGTCTTGTAGGCAGCGTGTGAGGGGATCTCCCCAGGATCGATGGCATACATATTGCGCCCTGTGGGCAGGATGCCGAGATTGCCCCTTGTAGGGCTACCGCCCTGCCCAGGGAGGACAAAGCCTGCCCCTGCCCCGAGGGCAAAGAGGGAGAGCTCCTCCCGAGTACGCTGTAGCCTAGGGTAGACCTCTCGAGACATCAGCTCAAGTACAGCTTCCACAGGGGCTAGCTCCCCACCCTCTCCCAGCAGCTCTCTTAGGCTCTCAGCGGTCGGGGTTTGGGTATAGCCGAGGCCGCTCAGAGCCTTGACGAGGCTACGGGCTCGCTCAATCAGCTGATCGATGACCATGACAGAGGTGCGCCCGCACGGCCATCTGCGCTCGGGCTCAGCCCTCAGCTCATCATAGTCGTAGCCATAGTAGGCTGCCAGGGCTTGAGGCAATGAGGGAACTTGTCCGATAGGGCGACGAACCAGCACCCGAAGGTAATTGTCTAGAAGCTCGCCTCTAGGTGGTTCACCAAAGATATGAAGCCCATCCTTGACCATAGACTGCTTGATCACACCAATCCATCGGTGCAGAGCCAAGATCATCTCCTCGGGGCTATCAACCACTTCGATATGCTCTATATCTTTGTCTAAGGAGAGTTCTCGAGCCTGGGCCAGGATCTCTTCCCTCAAGCTGAGGGCCTGAGCATCGGGGAGGCTACCGGAGAGGTAACGAGTGATCGCCCCATCGAGGTCGGCCAACTCGTCATAAGTACCACTCTCCTGAGATGAGGGCTCTAAGTGATTGAGCAGGACAGCAGCCGAACGACGCTTCGCCTGAATTCCTTCACCGATAACAGCTGTGTTATAGAGATAGAGGTGGGGAAGGTCGTCGATAGAGACCTGAGGGAAGCAGGCCTTCGAGAGCCCCTTCTCCTTGCCTGGAAGCCATTCGAGGGAGCCATGAGTGCCAATATGAATGATCAGATCTGCCTCGAAGACATAGCGCACCCAACGATAGAAGGCAATGTAGTAATGAGGCGGACAAATATCTGTGCTGTGGTAGATCTCCTCAGCATGCTCCTCGTACCCTCTAGGGGGCTGTAGGCCTATGAAGAGCTTGCCGTGCATGACGCCTGGCACAGGCATCTGATCCCTCAAGACCCTAAAGTCTCCCGGGGCATCGCCCCAGCTCCTAAGTAGGGCTTCTTGTGTCTTGGACTCTAGGGCCTCGTACCACCTTTGATAGAGCCTCGTCGGGATCTTTGCCACGGCTCTCTGCAGGACTTCATCGTCTCCCAACCAGCCCAGGTCATTGCTCACCCCGCTAATGATCTCGGAGATGAGCTCATCGCCACTCTCGTAGTGTCTCCCTATCTCGATACCCATCTGCTCCATCTGTCCCAGCAAGGCCAGCACCGAGGCGGGGCTGTCCAGTCCTGCTGCCGAGCCGATAGAGTCATTGCGAGGAGGCATATTGTGCAGGATGATAGCGACACGCTTCTCGGCATGAGGTAAATGCCTCAGCCTCGCCCATCGAGTAGCTAGACGAGCCACCACGTCGATGCCCTCGTCCAGCGGGGCGAAGTAGCTCAAGCCATCCTCCTCCCGATGCTCCCTTGAGCCGATCGGGTAGCCATTGATCTGACCGTCGAACTCTGGGTAGTAAACCGAGGAGATGAGCGAGATCGTATCTAGCCCCTCCACTCGCTCTCTCCACTCCGAGGCACTGAAGTAGGTTGTATAGGCCTGAAGCACAGGGAGACCAAGACGCTCGAGGAGACTCATCTGCTCTCCTCCTTGCCAAACGGCCCCAGTAGGTTCGAAGATTCCCAGTGAATAGGGCATGGTATTGATCAGAACATCAGGCAATAGCTCTCCCTGATGGTATAGATATTGCTCTACAGCATAGGTGAGCCCTCTCTCTCCCGTCGTAGCATCAATAGAGGCTGTGGTATAGAGGGGCAGGACAAAGACTCCTAGCGAGCGTAGATGTCTGATGAGTGCATTGATATGTAGGAGGTTGTCTGTCGCTACTAGGTACTGGGCGAAGATAAGGCCACAGACATACTCTCCCCGTCTCTTAGCCTCTAGGGAGAGGCGTAGATAGGCCTCAGCATCCAGTTCTTCCCCTATGTCGGGATCATACAGACCCTGCCATCGGGGCAATTGTACAGGCTCGTAGCTGTAGGGAAGGCCTGCGAAACGATGGGCTAAGTATCGGTGCAGCTGCCTAAGATTGTCTCGGCTTCGACTCTTGATATAGCGCAGGATGGTGTGGTAGTCTGACCAACTGATCGAGAGTGTAGGGATGATCTCCTGCATCTCGTCCTCCATACTATTCTGAACGAAAAGCATCTGAGAGGCTCGAAGCATCTGCCGCAAACGAGTATAGCTACGGAAGACGGCTATACTACCATGGGTGAGCAGAAGGATAAAGTCTGACTCTCGAACAGCTTGCCAGGCATCTTCGCTCCCTCGATCTAGCTCCCCGACCGAGAGCCGCTGCACTCGGATAGCTTCATCAGCCTCGATAGGGGCGATGCTGGTATGCTCATCCAGCAGGTATAAGATGCGATATACAGCTGTCATAGTGTCTCGAAAGATTAAGTATCCAGCTTCTGAAGTGCCTCTAGAAGAGTGGCAATGCTCGAACAGAGCTGCTCGTAAGAGCCATGCAGCAGCCGCCAGCCCTCATGCTCTAGAGAAACCTCAGGGCAGTGCAGGTCTGCTCGTCTAGGGACGGCATCGTAGCCTGCCCGACTGAGTGCCCGTACCGTCCAACCATAGCGAACATCATGCCCACTTAGGTAAATAGGCCTATTGTCCTGCTGTCGAACGGAGAACTCACCTCGGGATAGATCGTAGCTCAGACTCGGATTGCCAAAGACTCGCTCGATATCCCCCTGTAGGACGAGGTCTTCGGGGGCACCACTGATGATCGCCCCATCTCGGCCCATTAGCCAAATAGTATCGGCCCAGCCAAGGGCCAGATCGAGCTCATGAGTGGAGATGAGGATCGTCTTGTCTAGCTCTCTAGCCATCCGTCTTAGCATCATAATCACCTCCAGTCGAGAGGGGAGGTCTAGGTGAGCGGTAGGTTCGTCTAGGAGGATCACCGGGGTCTGCTGCGTTAGGGCTCGGGCGATCATGACTCGCTGCTTCTCCCCATCACTCAGTTCAGTGTAGAGGCGATGCTCCATCCCTTCGAGGCGACATTGGGCTACAGCAGATCGGATGCAGGATCGATCCTCCTGCCCTAGCGTACCTCGGTAATTGACATAGGGATAGCGGCCAATGGAGATAATATCCCACACATTCATATTTCCTGGAGAGATCTTCTCGGTCAAGACGAGACTTAGGAGCTTGGCGATCTGTTTCATCTTGAGCCCTGCAATGGGATGGCCAGAGATTTGGACCTCTCCTGCTCTAGGAGGGAGCAGCCCTGCGATCGTATGCATGAGGGTAGACTTGCCACTACCATTGGGGCCCATGAGCATCACAACCTGCCCCACAGGGATCGAGAGATTGATTTGTCGGGAGACCTCTCGTTGTATTCGTCCTCTGCTGTAACCAGTCGAGAGGTTGATTAGGTCTAGATTAGTCGTCTGCTTCATCATGAGCCGAAAATTTGTCGTTTGGATCTAGAGTTCATGACCACGAGGATCACCACAGGGGCTCCGATGAGAGACGTAATCGCATTGATCGGCAAGACAAATTGCTGTCCTGGCATCTGAGTGAAGATGTCGCACAGTAGGAGCAGCAAAGAGCCCGAGAGCATAGTCGCAGGGATTAGGATTCGATGGTCGGCTGTGCCGAAGGCCATACGGGCGAAGTGTGGAACAGCCATTCCGAGAAAAGCGATAGGCCCTGTAAAGGCTGTTATACAACCCGTAATGAGGCTGGTGATGCAGACTAGAGCAATACGTACCAGTCGAACATTCGTCCCGACCGAGCGGGCATAGTTCTCCCCTAGAGCGAGAGCATTCATCTGCTTAGGCATAAGAAGTGAAAGGAACAATCCAACACCAACAACAGGGAGCATGAGACTGAGCTGACGCCAAGTAGTTCCAGAGACACTCCCGAAAGACCAAAGCAAATAGGTTTTGAGGGTCTCCTCATCGCTAAAAAACTGCAGGATTGAAATGATCGAACTCGCCAAGAAACCGACCATAACTCCGACAATGAGTACCGAAACGATATCGTGCAAACGACTGGCAACAATAGAGATCATCAGGAGCACCGCCATCGAGCCCAGACAGGCTGATATGATTACCCCCCAATTGTTAATTACCCCTGCGCTACCCAACATACTGGGGAAGATCGTAAAGGCCATCGTATAAATAGCGACCCCGACCCCTGCCCCACTATTGATCCCGAGGATCGAGGTATCGGCTAAAGGATTGCGGAAGAGACTCTGCATCTGCAGACCTGCCGTTGCGATCCCCGCCCCTGCAAAGAGTGCGGTCAGAGCCTTCGGCAAACGGAAGTTTTGGATCACATAGCCAAAGGTATCATCTTCTGCTCGACCGAGGAGCGAGGCCCAGACTTCGGAGGCTGGTACAGAGATCTTGCCCCACATGATGTCTATAGAGAAAGCCAGCAGGATGCCGAGCGAGATGAGGAAAAAGAGCAACGTAATACGTAAGTTCATCGCTTGAGCTCCATCCAGTAAGTCGTTTCATAATCGGGGAGCAAGTGAGGCCTAGAGATCTTGATCAGATCCTTGAGCAGGAGATGGGGATGATAAGGGCCACTCTCCCAAAAGTCATTGCCTCCGTATTCATTGACTCGCTTGCGATCGACCCAGACCTGGCCCGTCTTGGCAGCATCGAAGTGTCCGTAGCGATCATTAAGCGAGAGGAAATCCTCCATAGTTTTGATCTTACCTGTCATCATGCAGATCCAGATCTTAGCATGACGATGACGACTGAAGACATGCTCGAAGCTCACAGGCTGATTGGCCACCTGTCCTGGGATAGAGTCATAGCGCACACGAGCATCACGAAACATCGTCGTAACGTACGAGTATTCACCAGGTACATACCATGCTCCCTTGTAGTCCTGACCATACATGATGGGAATAAACTCAGTATCATGCTCCACAATACGCTTTGCTTCAAGGTATTGCTCCTCAATATGTTTGAACGCTTCATCAGCAACTTGATTTCGAGCAAAGAGCATCCCGATCATTTTGAGCCATTCAGCCCGGCCAAGGAGGCTCTGCTCCTTCCAATTGTTGAAGAGAACGATCTCGATCCCTGAGGCAACAATATCTTCATCCTTATCGGTAATGTCTGCGAAGTTCTGCATCAGCACCTCTGGACGAGCAGCAATGATCTGCTCGACATCACGGCTCATTCCTCGACCAATTTGGATGATCTCGCCCTGCTCTACCCGCTCTCGCAGGAGACTGTCATTGATATTGCGCACATCACCGCAGGCCACAAGTACGTGGCGTAGGTCTAGAATGGGAAGCACCCCGATCTCAGTAGTCGAGAGACAACCGAGCGATCGGGCAGGAACGGGGATGAAGCGTGCATGTGCAGAGGTTGGGATCTGAGGCTTCGCCTGCCGAGGATAGAGGATGTAGTGTGCTAGAGTATCGGTAGGGGCATCGGGAACGAATACTACAACCTCCTTGTAGCCCTCGTGATTAACAACAGTAAAGCCCTTGGCATGGCGTATCTCGACGGGGAAGTTTAGATCCTCTGCATCATAGCTGTGCGAGGTGGGTTGTTTCTGTCCGCTTTGCTCACTAGAGCATGCAGCCAAGGCCAAAAGGCAAGTTAAGTACAAGACGGTTCGTTTCATCTGTCTCATAATCCTATCCTATTCGTATAAGTTAAACATGAGGTCTACAGGTGTGTAGCGCAAGCACATGGCACGACCGAGGCCATGTCCATGTTAGGTACGAAGTCTAATATTTATCCAACCCAAGTGCTATGCGCAACGACTTCTCTTCGACCCGAAAGAAATCTATTGCGAGCCTACCTCGGCAGGTCTTCCGACTTGGTCTAGGGTACTGCGCCTTCCCATCCTCAGCGGGCGATCTCATCCCGATCTCCGGCCAACGACAGTGGCTTCGGGCAGTACCATGACAACCTCACGGCTACGGGGATAGTGTCGGACTCACACCGACTTCCCTTTTCATCGCAGTACCTCACAGTTGCGAGGTAGCGAACCGAGCAGCTCTTGCTTTAGCGCCACAAAGATAATTAATTCTTCTCCACGCTAACCGGCTCCCCAAAGAGGACTTAGAGGGGGGAAGACTACAGATCGCTACACCGACTATCATATACTATGAAATGACGGGAGGTAGAGCCTCGGCGGAGATCTAAGTAGGATCACCATCGAGGCTCAAGTAGGATCTCAGCAGAGACTCAAATAGGCTCTCCATCGAGGTCCAAATAAGATCGAAATGAAAGCTCTAGATAGAGGTTCATCCGAAAGGGTAACGGCATCTATACACTAGACGCAAAAAGAGAGGCCACACCATCAGGTGCAGCCTCTCTATCGAGCGATTGAGCTGGGATTTGAACTCAAGACCGATAACTTAGAGCGCTATCGCTCTATCTAGATGAACCATTCCTGCATCCTTTGGGGGCAGTACAAGGGAAGCAAAAGAAATCTAATTACCCGCTATCTTAGAGCGGAATGTGAACGACAACAACACGAAAATTATAGTGGCTTCGTAGGCAGAATTTATCAGGAGAAATTCTTGTTTATTATTGTGGCTTTGGGGTTATAGCCATATACTGTTGCCCATAAACATCGAACCTTATAAAGTACTCTTCTGTTACCTATTTACTTTTTAATTCATCAATATGGCAAACTTTCTAATTCATCGAGCCGATACGCGCGGCAAAGTTGACTGGGGATGGCTTCAGTCCCGTCATACATTTAGTTTTGGTGGCTACTATAACCCCGAACGCATGCATTTCGGAGTCCTTCGAGTGATCAATGACGACACAGTGGCAGAAGGACGAGGATTCGACAAACACCCTCATGACAATATGGAAATTATCAGCATTCCACTAGAGGGAGATCTTGAGCACAGAGATACGCTTGGGAATGTTGCTGTTATTAAACAGGGAGATATTCAGGTTATGAGTGCTGGGACAGGGATTGAACATAGCGAATACAATAGGAATACAGACCGATTGACCAAATTTCTACAAATATGGATCTTCCCTAATCGTAGAAACGTAAAACCTCGATATGATCAGATGACAATGAATGTCGAAGGAATGAAGAATCGGTTTCAGCAAATTCTTTCGCCCAACGCAGATGATGATGGTGTCTGGATACACCAAAATGCATGGTTCCATCTCGGCAAATTCGATCAAGGAGTAACATCAGAGTATAAAATCAAATCCAAGGGGAATGGTGTCTATGCATTCATCATCAGTGGAGCAGCCACAATATTGGGGCAACCACTCACTAGCAGAGATGGACTTGGGGCATGGGAGATAGAGAGCCTCTCTATCATATCAGACAGCCCTGAAACACAAATTCTTTTGATGGAGGTACCCATGGACCTCTGAATCTAAAAAGAACATATAAATGTCTTAGAGGGGCTATCGAAACGCAATGTTTCGATAGCCCCTCCAAGTATCTAAAGAGTAAGTAAACGTCTATTACTTTACGAAGAGTGTTTCGGAAAGAGGAAGCTTTTCTTTTCCAGAAACTTCTGCCAAGGGAGCACCAAAAGGCATTTGGGCTGTCAATACCCAAGAAGCATCAACCTCTGCCAATGCCTTGATTTCAGAGTCGACCATGCCGATATAGTGCTGGAGACTCGCTCCGAAACCAAGCATATCAAGTCCCATCCATACTGAATGCTGGTGAGAACCTTGTACCTGCTGCGCCCAGATAGGGAAGTTCGCTGCATAGGAAGGGAAAGAAGCCTGTAACCCTTCTGTCACAGAAGGGACATCAAAAAAGAGAACAGTACCAACTCCACTTGCGAAAGCTTGACGAATCTTAGAGGCGGTATTGGCTTCATAAGCCTCTTGACCCATAAGCCCGATCAAAGCATCCTCCACGAGCTTCCAGTGAGAAGCATGAGCCTCTCCTGTGAGGAGTACCATACGTACTGGTTGAGAGTTGAATGCCGAAGGGACTGTCTGCAAGACAGAGCCGAGGAGTGCCTCTACAGTCTCCCGAGAGGCCACCCATTCTGGACGCAGGGCATAATGCGAATGGCGGTGAGCAAGAGCTCCTTTGAAAATTTCTAATTGAGTAGTCATAATCGTTTTATACTTTAATTTTGCACACATGTTTAGTTCATCAACCAAACATGATAAAAGAGAATCAATATCTCCGCAGCAAAGCTAATATTTTTCGACAAAACGACAAAGACCCGAATTTACGACTTAGAGGCGAACGATGCCACTAAAGCCCATGAATGCCATTGCCAAGATGCCCGCAGAGATCAGCGCAATAGGTATCCCTCGCATGGCTGCTGGGAGCTCCGTACGGCTGAGTTGCTCTCGTATACCAGCAAAGACTACTAGAGCCAAAGTAAATCCTATTGCAGTCGAGATTGCATAGATAACACTCTCTAGTAGACTAAATTCCTTCTGAATAACTAGGATGGCTACCCCAAGCACGCAGCAATTCGTCGTGATTAGGGGTAGAAAGACTCCAAGAGCCTGATATAAAGCAGGAGAAACCTTCTTGAGCATGATCTCAACCATCTGTACTAATGCTGCGATCACCAAAATAAATGAGATCGTCTGCATATAGGTAATCCCCATAGGCTCGAGGATATAAGTTTGGATCAGAAAGGTTACGATCGTGGCAATAGCCAAAACAAAAGCAACGGCAGCTCCCATACCCAAGGCTGTATCCACCTTTTTGGATACTCCCAGGAAAGGACAGATCCCGAGGAATTGGGAGAGAACAACGTTATTGACAAAGACCGCAGCAACGAATATGACTAAATAGTGTAGCATAACAAATCAGGAGTGAAAAGGATTAAGACTTCTTTCCAGAGATCGTGTTAACGAGAGCAATCAAATAGCCCAGCACAATAAAGGCTCCAGGAGCCAGCACAAAGAGCAGAGCCCCATAGCCCTCCGCAAAAAGGGATATACCAAAAAACTTACCCGTCCCCAGCAGCTCACGCACCATACCTAACAGGGTCAATGAGAACGTAAAACCAAGACCAATACCGATCCCGTCAAGGGCAGAGTGAACGAGATTATTCTTGGCTGCAACAGCCTCGGCACGTCCTAGGACAATACAATTCACTACAATCAGTGGGATGAAGAGGCCTAAGCTCTTATACAGATCTGGTAGATAAGCCTGCATAAGCATCTGCACGACGGTTACGAAGCCTGCAATAACAACGATATAGCCTGGGATGCGAACCATGTCAGGGATCAAATTCTTGATCAGTGAGATGACACTATTAGAGCAAATCAACACGAAAGTTGTTGCCAGACCCATAGCTAGTCCATTCTCAGCCGAACTAGTGGTTGCCAGCGTAGGACACATTCCCAGCAAGAGAACGAAGATAGGGTTCTCGGTGATGATCCCATTTTTGATAATATCCAAAGGTTTCATAGTATATCTACTTTATCATTGAGCATTTTGACGGGACATCTTGAAGGCCTCATAGCCACGATTGACTGCATCGAGGAAGGCACGGCTACTGATCGTCGCAGCTGTAATAGCATCGACCTGGCCACCATCCTTCGTCACCTTCAGCGGAGCAAGGCTTGAGAGGTCTATCTGACGCACATCTTGTATAGCCCCTTCTCGAGCTGGAGAGTGAAACCACTCATCGATCTTAGAGCCAAGACCAGGTGTTTCACTGATCTCAAGGACGGAGAAGTCCACCAGCCGAGCAGCCGTGTCAATACCGACCATAATCGAGATCCAGCCACTGAATCCAGCATTGGTATAGGTTTCAATGGCGTAACCCACGACCTCGTCTCCCATTCGTGCGGGGTACATCGTTACCGAGTCCTTATCTCCAGGTAGGAGCAGGCGAAATTGCTCCTCGTAAGGGTTATTGTCAAACTTAGGGGTTACCTGGGCAATCGCCTCTACCTTGGCCTTAACTTGAGCTTGAGCGATAGGCTCCTGGGTCATCAGATTGAGTCCTGCTAAGATGCCCGCTACAATGATGCAAATCCCCGTAAGTGAGAGCAACATATTGGGCAGTGTGGATGTCAGTTTGTTCATAGCTTATTTATCCCCAAAAAGTTTAGGTTTCATATACATATTGATCAGAGGCGTGAAGGCATTCATGATCAGAATTGCGAAGCTCATTCCCTCGGGATATGCTCCGAAGAGGCGGATGAGCACTGTCAATAGGCCGATCAATGCTCCATAAAGCAACTGGCCAGACTTGCTCATAGGACTGGTTACATAGTCCGTCGCCATGAAGACGGCCCCGAGCATCATTCCTCCAGTGGTTAGGTGAAAGAGCCCAGTTGGATAGATCGGATTGATCAGATGCATCAAGTACCCAAAGACAAAGGCTGTCCCCAGGACTGCAATCGGAATGTGCCACGTGATCACCCGCTTGTAGAGCAGATACACCAACCCAAGCAAGAGCGCAAGCGTACTCACCTCACCGAGAGAGCCAGCATTAACCCCGAGCAGCAGATTGAGCTGTGAGGGCATATCTACTGAGAGATTGGCCGCAGAGGAGGGGTCTGAGATCATGGCCTTCATCAGTCCCAAAGGCGTTGCCCCCGTGGTCGCATCGGTGTAGCTGGTCAACTGGCCAACCTCTGGCCAAAGGGTCATCTGTGCTGGGTAAGCTATAAGCAGGAAGACACGCCCCACCAGGGCAGGATTGAAGACATTACCACCCAAACCGCCAAAGGACATCTTCCCCACCCCGATGGCGACGATCGCCCCGATGGCGACGATCCAAAAGGGGAGATTGCTGGGCAAGTTCATCGCCAGCAGAAGACCAGTTAGGATGGCCGAGCCATCAGTGATCGTAGAGGCACGATGCAGCATATAGCGGCAGATGAGCCACTCGACCAAGATACACACCCCGATGCTCACAGCCATAACGGCGAGAGCTCCGAGACCAAACTGGGCCAAAGAGACGAGGCAAGCAGGGATGAGGGCCAAAATAACGGCATACATATTGCGCTCGACACTATCCCCACTGTGGATGTGGGGGGAAGGAGAGATGATGAGCTTTTCCATAGAGATGAATTAACTTTTCCTTGAACGAATAATACCCATAACAGTCTGCTTGCCCATACGAATATAGTCTAGCAGTGGGCGGCTTGAGGGACAGGTATAGCTACAAGAGCCACACTCGATACAGTCTACAATATGCCCTCGCTCGGCGACATCCCAGTCGTTGTACTTCACATCTCGCATGAGGAAGGCAGGGTTGAGGCCCATGGGGCAGACATTGACACACTTGGCACAGCGAATACAGTTACGCATGGGCTTGCGTACAGCTTCCTCCCGAGGGAGCACCAAGATGCCCGAAGAACCCTTGGTAATAGGGATATCGGTACTGAGCAGGGCTTTACCCATCATAGGTCCTCCACCGATGATCTTGCCTGTATCCTCGGGTAAGCCACCGGCAGCCTCGATAAGATGAGCAATGGGAGTCCCGACACGCACAAGGAAGTTGGAGGGATTAGCGAGCTTCTTGCCCGTAGCTGTTACGATGCGCTCGACAAGGGGCTTATTCTTCTGAACTGCCTCGTAGACAGCGAAGACAGTACCGACGTTCTGCACGACAGCTCCAGTGGAGATAGGCAGAGCCCCGCTCTTGACCTGCCGGCGCAGGACAGCGTCGATGAGCTGCTTCTCCCCTCCCTGGGGATACTGTACTTTCAGGGGCATCACACTGACTCCAGGGTATTGCTTCGACAGAGCTGTCAGATGAGCTATGGCATCGGGCTTGTTAGCCTCTATACCAATCACGGCCTGAGAGACAGAGAGGGCCTGCATGAGGATCTTGATCCCCACGAGGATCTCCTCGCCCTTGGTCATCATCAAGATGTGGTCAGAGGTCAAGTAGGGTTCGCACTCGACAGCGTTGATGATCAAGACCTCAGCCTGCTGTCCTGGTGGAGGCATGAGCTTGACATGGGTGGGGAAGGTTGCTCCCCCGAGCCCCACGATACCACAGCTAAGGATACGATCGACAATCTCCTTACTCGAGAGAGAGCACTCCCGCACGAGCTCGGGGCTACGATCGATACCCTCCTCCCACTCATCGCCCTCGACGGCAATGACGATTGCAGGCTTCTTGTAACCACCAGCATCGAAGAAAGCATCGATCTTGGTTACCTTGCCCGAAACAGAGGAGTGAATATTGGCAGAGACGAAGCCAGAGGTCTTGGCCACAACGCTCCCCACCTTGACCTGATCGCCACGCTGCACCACAGCAGTGGCAGGGGCTCCGATATGTTGCGCTAGAGGGATAATGACTTCACGGGGCAGGCCTAGCTCGGTGATGGGCTTACCTGCCGAGAGCTTGTTCTCCTGAGGATGGATGCCACCCAAGCGAAAACTTCTAAGTATCATGCTATATGTCTTGTGTGGGGTGAACTAATGTACTGGTTGAGGCTCTGTGGTAGGGGCGGGCTCTGTCGATGCCTCGGGTGCAGGTGCTTCCTTCTTTGGGGGGAAGCCGACCTCATGTATTGCATTCGTAGGACAGACAGAGACGCATTTGCGGCACAGACGGCACTTGGTGTGGTCTATGTAGGAGAGGTTATCTGCTATCGTAATGGCCTCGAACTTACACTCTTTAAGGCACTTGGAGCAACCGATACAAGCACTCTTACAGGCCTTCATCGCTGCCCCACCCTTATCCTTATTGACACAGCTGACGAAGACGCGGCGTCCCTTGGGCCCTCGCTTACGCAGCTCTATGATCATCTTGGGACAGGCCTTGACGCAAGCTCCACAGGCCACACACTTGTCCTCTAGGACCTCAGGCAGGTGAGTCTCGGGGTTCATGTGGATGGCATCGAAGGGGCAAGCTACGACACAATCGGCTAGCCCCAAGCAACCGAAGCTACAATCCGTCTCGCCCTTGTAGAGAGCAGCAGCGATCTTGCAGCTACTTGCCCCATCGTATACATTGGTTCGGGGGCGTGCCTCACAAGTCCCATTACAGCGTACGACAGCGACAGTAGGGTCGGATGCTGTAGCGGCCATTCCGAGGATGGAGGACACTCGCTCCATCACGACAGATCCACCCACGGGACAGAATAGCCCATCGAGGTTTTCACTCTTGACGCAGGCCGAGGCAAAGGCTGCACAACCAGGGAAGCCACAACCACCACAGTTGGCCTGTGGGAGGGTCTCGCTCACTTGGGCGATACGAGGATCTTCCTTGACTTCAAATTGTTTTGAGACAACGAATAGCAGGACGGAGCCCAGAGCTCCGATAGCTGCTAGCACTAAGATGGTAGTTAGCATAGCGACTTAATCTTGATCTATTTTGCGCACCCCAAAGCGGACTATCCGCTTGAGATGGTGGCGACACAGGTACAACATACTATAGTAGAGACCGAGCACAAAAGTGATTCCCAGCACGGCCATGAGCTCGGAGAGCATCAGGAAAAGAGTGGAAACAACAAGGCTCAGTACCAACAAAAGAATTGGCACAACGAAAGCTAACAAGACGGCCAAGCGGCCAATCCCCACCTCTGCTTCGACAATAACCTGGTCGCCCAGGGCAAAACCCTCAGATCGGGTTTCAATGTTAAGGTAATGGTCTTTGCAGTCCGTTGAGCAACAGAAGTCCTTGGCATGACAACCGCTACACGCACTGAGCTGCACGATCCGCACAACTAGCTCACCAGGGTGAATTGCCGTAACAACCCCTTGGCGGTGCTCGATTTGCTTCATAATGTTTAAGTGTTGGGAGCTATAGTTCGTAGCTCATCAATACAAAATCTGAGGCAAATGTAGCAATATCTCGCAATATGCGACGAACAAATGAGAAGTTATTTGCAGATACTGGCATTTATCCTGAGAAAAAGCAGCAGAGACGAGCTCTAGCAGCCCATTCGCCCCTCAGTCAGGAGGTATCTAAAAACACTATGCCGCGCCACCTATCAAGATAGGAAGCACGGCACAGCTACACACATTAACAACAATCTGATCTTCTAGAGCCGAAAACCGGACTCGAACCGGTGACCTATTCATTACGAATGAATTGCTCTACCAACTGAGCTATTTCGGCCTCAGAGCCTCCACCGTAGATAGCCCAAGGGGAGGTCTTCGGGCTACAAAAGTAGATAATTATTTAAGATCGCCCAAGAGATCGGCCAAAAATTTATCGAGATCCTCATTCAGCCCCTGTAAGAGCGGCGTGGTTACCTTGACCAGGTCATCATCTAAGAAGAGTAGCTCCTCGATAGTCTCGAAGTCCTGCGAGACTAGCTCGACAGAAAAAGGACGCTCAAAAAGGTTGTGCTGCCACCACCCTCTTTGCTCCAGGATGGCTACGGCCTCTCGTAGTATGGGAAGTGCCTCGGCGACGACAGCCTGATAATCAGAGTCGTTGCCCTTGGCCCAAGAAAAGATCGTGCATGAGCCCAAGAGCTCATCCTCGTCCGAAAAGAGAGAGACCTCCCCAGTAGTCGGATTGATCTGAACAAATAGATCCGACAGACCTACCTGCAGACGGTTAGGATTGCTCTCACGGAGCAAATCGCAGAATAGCCCGGTAATGAGCTCCAATTGTTTCTCTCGAGTTGACATAGCATTGTGTGATGTGGAGGGATGAAGGATAAGTCTATGGGCAACTACAGCGAGCGCAGCTGCTCGAGGCTCTGCTGGAGGGTCAGGATACGACTCTCAGCATCACTCTTCTTCTTACGCTCTAAAGCGATAACCTGCTCAGGGGCACGCTCTACGAAGCTCTGATTGCTCAGCTTCTTCTCTACCGAAGCGAGGAACTTACGCTGGTACTCGAGGTCAGCCTCTAGCTTAGCGACCTCCTCCTCTACATTGATCAACCCATCCATGGGTAGGGCGAACTCGTGCACTCCAACAACAAAGGCTACTGCACCATCGCTCTTGATCTCGCAACGCTTGATCTCGCTAAGGTTGGCGAGCTTGAGCAGCACGGCATCGAGCCGATCCGAGAAGTGAGGGTTCGCCTCTAGTAGGAGCTCTTCACGAGGAGATAGCTGCTTGCTGGCACGCACATTACGCACAGCACTAATGATCTGCAGGGCTTCGTCCATGGCTACAAGCAGGGCTTCATCGGCGAGGCCTGCGTGGGGCAGCTGCGTGATCATGAGGCTCTCGCCCTCACGACGCTGACGGAGTGCCTGCCAGAGTTCTTCGGTGATAAAGGGCATGAAAGGGTGTAGGTAGGCCAGTAGCAACTCGAAGAAATGCTCTGCCTCGGCTAGTGTCTTGGGATCAATCGGCTCGCCGTAAGCAGGCTTGATCAGCTCGAGATAGCAGGAGGAGAAGTCATCTCGGATAAGTTTATAGAGCAGGGTAAGTGCTTCACTGAGGCGATACTTGGAGAAGAGATCCTCCAGCTCTACAGCCGCACTCCAAAGGCGATGCTCAAACCACTTGCTTCCTAGACGTGCAGCCTCGGGCTGGGCGAGAGCCTCATCCACCTGCCAACCCTTAACAAGACGGAAGGCATTCCAAACCTTATTGCAGAAGTTGCGTCCCTGCTCGCAGAGGGCCTCGTCGAAGAGGATGTCATTACCCGCAGGGGCAGACATCATCATCCCCATACGCACGCCATCGGCACCGAAGCGGTCGATCAACTCCAGCGGGTCAGGAGAGTTGCCAAGGCTCTTCGACATCTTGCGCCCAATCTTGTCTCGGACGATACCCGTGAGGTACACATTCTCGAAGGGCTTCTTTCCCCTGAACTCATAGCCTGCGATAATCATGCGGGCCACCCAAAAGAACAGAATATCTGGGGCTGTAACGAGGTCTGCAGTCGGATAATAGTAATCTAGCTCGGCATTCCCTTCGCCCAGGGCGGGGGCAAAGACCGTGATCGGCCAAAGCCAAGAGGAGAACCAAGTATCCAACGCATCCTCCTCCTGACGCAAGTCTGCCATGACCAAAGAGGGGTCTTGCTGCTGTGCCAATCTGAGAGCCTCCTCGTCTGTCGCAGCCACTACGACTGCACCACTGGGCAGATAGTAGGCGGGGATGCGATGCCCCCACCAAAGCTGGCGACTGATACACCAGTCCTTGACATTCTCCATCCAGTGGCGGTAGGTCGCCTTGAACTTAGCGGGATGTAGCTTGATTTCGTCCTCGAGGACTGCCTCGAGGGCAGGCTTAGAGAGCTCGCTCATCTTGAGGAACCACTGCATCGACAGCTTGGGCTCGATGACAGCATTGGTACGCTCGCTGTGGCCGACCTTGTTCGTATAGTCCTCGACACGCTCCATCAGCCCAGCCTCGATGAGGTCGACCTCGATCTGCTTGCGTACGGCGAAGCGATCCATCCCAGCATAGCGACCACCATGTTCATTGAGCGAACCATCATCGTGAAATATATCTATGCTCTCGAGCTGGTGCTTCTCTCCGAGCATATGGTCATTGACATCGTGGGCAGGGGTTACCTTGAGGCAACCTGTCCCGAACTCGAGGTCTACATACTCGTCCTCTATGACGGGGATGCTGCGACCAACGATCGGGATGATGAGGCGACGCCCACGGAGGTCTCGATAACGCTCGTCATGAGGATTGATGCACACGGCTGTATCACCCATAATGGTTTCGGGGCGTGTCGTGGCCACGACGACATAGCGATCCTCACCCTCTACATAGTAACGTAGATAGTAGAGCTTGCCCTGCTGCTCCTTGTAGATAACCTCCTCGTCGCTCAAGGCAGTCTTGGCCTCTGGGTCCCAATTCACCACCCGAACACCTCGATAGATAAGCCCCTTGTTGTAGAGATCGACGAAGACCTCGAGCACACTCTTACTGCGCTCGGCGTCCATGGTGAAGGCCGTACGAGCCCAGTCGCACGATGCGCCGAGCCTCTTGAGCTGCTCGAGGATGATGCCCCCGTGCTCATAGGTCCACTCCCATGCGTGCTCGAGGAATTGCTCTCGAGAGAGGTCGCTCTTCTTGACCCCCTGTTCGGCTAGGCGTGCCACGACCTTGGCTTCGGTAGCGATCGAGGCATGGTCTGTACCAGGCACCCAGCAGGCATTGAAGCCCGTCATGCGGGCACGGCGCACGAGAATATCTTGGATTGTATTATTGAGCATATGCCCCATGTGCAGCACCCCCGTAACGTTGGGTGGGGGGATGACTACCGTGTAGGCTGGACGGCTATCAGGAGTAGAGTGAAAGAGGTTCTCTCTCATCCAGTATTCGTACCACTTACTCTCAACCGCCTCGGGGCTATATTTTGCTGCTAATTCCATTCTTCAGTATCTATGAGTTTCTAGGGGTGCAAAGTTAGTCAAATAGTAGAAAAGCCGTATCGCTTAACTCATTTTAAACATTCCGTCTATCCCTTGCGGAGGCTCTACCTCATGCCTGCTCTCTTCCTTGCTAAGAAATAAATACAACGTGAGTTTTGGTATAAGGATTGCCGTCTTTATGCCCAACCCACGTTATTTACCTCTCGATAGCGATCCTATTTAGACCACCATCGAGATCCTATTTGAGTCTCACTTGCGATCCTACTTAGACCTCCATCGAGATCCTACTTGAGTCTCACTTGCGATCCTACTTAGACCTCCATCGAAATCCTATTTGAGTCTCACTTGCGATCCTACTTAGACCTCCATCGAGCTCTCTAGGCTTATTGTCCATCAAATACTCGAAAAGAAGCCCTCTCTAATTGACAATCACACCTTATTAGTATGAGTATATATCGAACTCAGATTTTTTAAGGGTTGGCTATTCAATTTAGCCATATCATTATTTTATATTGACAGCTCTCTGTATGATATGAGATAAATATGGTCTCCTAAGTTTGGAGAGATTGTGGTTAATTCCTACCTTTACGGCTAGACAAATTATTGTCGGGTAGCATAGCATATTCCCTTTGTTCGGCAGGGGAGGAGTCTGTGCTTCAGTTACGGATAATCAATGCCTAAGTTGGACATTATAACAAATCAGTATGGCACGAGAAAAACAAATCGTAGAGTGCGTACCTAACATTAGCGAAGGACGCAACAAGGAAGTGATCAAGCAAGTTACCGACGAGATCGAGCGCGTCAAGGGGATCAAGCTGCTGGATGTAGACCCAGGAGAGGCGACTAACCGCACGGTGATTACCTTCGTCGGCACACCCGATCAAGTGATGGAGGCTGCTTTCCGATGTGTCAAGAGGGCTTCTGAACTCATCGATATGCGTCATCATCACGGAGCACACCCACGCATGGGAGCGACAGATGTATGCCCATTCATCCCTGTATCGGGTATCACACTAGAGGAGTGCGCTGCCCTCTCTCGTCAGCTTGCAGAGCGCATCGCAAGCGAACTTCACATCCCTTGCTACTGCTACGAGGCCGCTGCTAGACGTCCAGAGCGCAAGAACCTAGCTGTTTGTCGCAAGGGTGAATACGAGGGCTTGCCCGAGCGTATGACCATCGAGAGCGAAGCTCCCGACTTCGGTGCTCGCCCTTGGGATGAGGGTGTGGCTCGCACTGGCTGTACTGCTGTAGGTGCTCGAGACTTCCTCATCGCAGCGAACTACAACCTCAATACAACCTCTACACGTCGTGCCAATGCCATTGCATTCGATGTGCGTGAGAAGGGGCGTCCACAGCGCGAAGGAGGCTCTCCAGTAGGCAAGCCCATGCTGGACGCAGAGGGTAACCCTATCATGATCCCTGGCACACTCCCTGGCACTAAGGCTATTGGCTGGTATATCGACGAATACGGAATCGCTCAGGTGTCTATGAATATCACAGATATGCACACCACTCCTCTTCACGTCGCCTTCGACGAGGTGTGTCGCTGTGCTCAGAGGCGAGGCGTCCGCGTTACGGGTACCGAGATTGTGGGTCTTATCCCTAAGCGCACGCTGATCGATGCAGGTAAGTACTTCCTCCGCAAGCAGAATAGATCTACAGGTATTCCCGAGGAGGATATTATCAAGATTGCAGTGAAGTCCATGGGTCTAGATGACCTCAAGGAATTCAATACCAGAGAGAAGGTTATTGAGTTCCTCCTAGAGGACGAGGAGCGCAAACCTATGCTCATTGACCTAACCGTGAAGGGCTTTGCCGATGAGACCTCTCGTGAGTCTCCTGCCCCTGGTGGTGGTACAATCTCCGCTTATATGGGAGCACTAGGTGCTGCCCTCGGCACTATGGTGGCGAACCTCTCTAGCCACAAGGCTGGTTGGGATGCCCGCTGGGAAGAGTTCAGCCATTGGGCCGACAAGGGCCAGCAGCTACAGCATGAGCTGATGGTGCTCGTGGATGAAGATACCGAGGCCTTCAACCGCATCATGGAAGCCTTTGGCTTGCCTAAAGGTACTCCCGAGGAGAAGGCCGCGCGCACAGCAGCTATTCAGGAGGCGACCCTCTTCGCGACCCAGGTGCCTCTACACACGATGCAGGCATCGTACAAGGTCTTCGAGCTCTGCCGTGCAATGGCTGAGGAAGGTAACCCCAACAGCGTGTCGGATGCTGGCGTAGGGGTACTCGCTGCTCGTGCTGCCGTACTCGGTGCAGGGCTTAATGTGAAGATCAATGCCTCTGGTCTCAAGGATAGAGAGACTGCCGATAAGCTAGTCGCAGAAGCGAATGAACTCATTGCGAAGGCTAATGAGGAGGAGGCCGCTATCCTCAAGATCGTAGAGTCTAAGCTCTAACCTCATGGTGTGTCCGAGTGTGCAAGCCCTTTCGTCGCTAAGCCACTCGGACGCACTACTATTGATATATCCCTTGGGAGGAGCCTTGAGCGAGATAAGATCATTCGGATCGGTAAGTCGCCCTCCGATGGACTCTTGACCTCCGTTCATCCCCCACCCCACCTAATCCCCGCATGACTATGACGAGAGAACAATTCTGCGCCGACATCCGTGCCGGCATCCCCGATACCCTACCCGCCCTGCAGGCCTATGATCCTGCGATTAACCACGCCCCTAAGCGCAAAGAGATCCTCACCGAGGAGGAGAAGCGTCTAGCCCTGCGCAATGCCCTGCGCTACTTCCCCAAGGAGCTACACAGCGCACTCGCCCCTGAGTTCGCCGAGGAGCTACGCACCTATGGGCGTATCTATATGTATCGTTATCGCCCCACCTACGAAATGTATGCTCGCCCGATAGATGAGTACCCCCATCGCTCCAAACAGGCTGCAGCCATCATGATGATGATACAAAACAACCTCGACAAAGCTGTGGCACAGCACCCTCACGAGTTGATTACCTATGGAGGTAATGGGGCGGTATTCCAAAACTGGGCACAGTATCGCCTCGTGATGAAGTACCTCAGCGAGATGACCGATGAGCAGACCCTAGTGATGTATTCGGGGCATCCTCTAGGCCTCTTCCCCTCGCACAAGAATGCCCCTCGTGTGGTCGTAACTAATGGTATGGTGATCCCCAACTATTCAAAGCCTGACGACTGGGAGCGATTCAATGCCCTCGGGGTGAGCCAGTACGGACAGATGACCGCAGGCTCATATATGTACATTGGCCCGCAGGGCATCGTACATGGCACGACCATCACGGTGCTCAATGCCGCCCGCAAACGCCTCACTGAGGGCGAACGAAGCATCAGTGGCATGCTCTTCGTAACCTCAGGTCTTGGTGGTATGTCAGGTGCTCAGCCTAAGGCTGGCAACATTGCAGGCGTGGTAAGCATCACTGCCGAGATCAACCCACTTGCCGCTGAGAAACGACACGCTCAGGGTTGGGTAGACGAGCTACATGATGACCTAGATAAGCTCATCTCCGCTGCTCAGAAGGCTGTCGCTGAGCGTCGTACCGTCTCGATGGCCTATGTCGGCAATGTCGTAGACTTATGGGAACGACTCGCTGCCGAGGGAGTCCGTGTAGACCTCGGGAGCGACCAAACCTCGCTACACAATCCTTGGGCAGGGGGCTACTACCCCGTTGGTCTCAGCCTAGAGGAGTCTAAGCGTATGATGGCCGAGGATCCAGAGCAGTTCAAGGCCAAGGTACAGGAGTCACTTCGCCGTCAGGTGGCTGCGATCAACAAGCTCACCGAGCGTGGGATGTACTTCTTTGACTATGGCAATGCCTTCCTCCTAGAGTCTAGCCGTGCAGGGGCAGATATTATGACCGCTGACGGAGGCTTTAGGTATCCTTCGTACGTGCAGGATATTATGGGCCCTATGTTCTTCGACTATGGCTTCGGCCCTTTCCGCTGGGTATGCTCTTCGGGCGATCCTAAGGACCTCGAGGTAACAGACCGCTTGGCTGCCGAGGTGCTTGAGGAGATGCGTCGCACAGCCCCTGCCGACATCGCAGGACAGCTCGATGACAATATCCACTGGATCAAGGAGGCAGGTAAGAACAAGCTCGTCGTAGGCTCGCAGGCTCGCATCCTCTATGCGGACTCCGAGGGACGTACGAAGATCGCACTCGCCTTCAACGAAGCCTTGCGTCGTGGCGAGATTAGCCGCCCAGTCGTCCTCGGTCGAGACCATCACGACGTCTCTGGTACCGACTCGCCCTTCCGTGAGACAAGCAATATCTACGATGGATCTTGCTTCTGCGCCGATATGGCGGTACACAACGTCATCGGGGACTCCTTCCGTGGTGCTACCTGGGTATCGATACACAATGGTGGTGGCGTAGGCTGGGGAGAGGTGATCAATGGAGGCTTCGGCATGGTCATCGATGGCTCTGAGGACTCAGAGAGACACATCCGTCAGATGCTCTTATGGGACGTAAACAACGGCATCGCTCGCCGTAGCTGGGCACGTAACCCTGGCTCTATGGAGGCCATCCGTAGAGAGATGGAGCGCACACCTGGTCTCTGTGTTACCCTGCCTGCCCTCGTAGACGACGAGGTGCTAGAGGGTCTATTCTAACGCAACAACATTATCCCATAAGCCGAGCGCATACGGAGCTGTGATGCGCTGGTGCGTTCGGCTTATGCTTCACACTAAATAACAAGCTACATGACACACCAAATAAGTGCTGAGCATCTCTCTATCGAGAGAATTGGCGAGATCTTGAGCCGTAATATTAAGCTAGAACTATCTGCTGATGCTCGCAAACGTATCATCCGCTGTCGTGAATATCTAGACAAGAAGATTGAGGAGTCTAAGCAACCTATCTATGGCGTTACCACAGGCTTCGGCTCTCTGTGCAAGATCTCCATAGATAAGCAACAGCTCTCTGACCTGCAGAAGAACCTCGTGATGTCCCATGCCTGTGGCGTGGGCGAGCGAGTACCATGCGAGATAGTCAAGATTATGCTCCTGCTCAAGGTGCAGTCGCTCAGCTATGGCTACTCTGCCTGCCAAGTGGAGACAGTACAGCGTCTCATTGACTTTTTCAACCACGATATTTATCCGATCGTCTATACTCAGGGATCGCTTGGAGCTTCAGGAGACCTCGTGCCTCTAGCGCACCTCTGTCTTCCCCTCATCGGTATGGGAGAGGTCGAGTATCAAGGCAAGATCATCTCGGGCGAGGAGATGCTTCGAGTGATGAACTGGCAACCTATACAGCTCGTCTCTAAGGAGGGGCTTGCCCTGCTCAATGGCACACAGAACATGAATGCCTATGCCGTGTGGGCAATGCTGCAGAGCGCACGCCTCAGCGACTGGGCAGACAAGATCGGGGCAATGTCGCTCGAGGCCTATGATGGCCGTATCGAGCCCTTCACCCACGCCGTACATGCTATTCGCCCACATGCAGGTCAGATGCAGACTGCCGCACGTATTCGTGAGCTACTAGAGGGCAGTGAGCTGATCAAGCAACCCAAGGTCAATGTGCAGGATCCCTATTCCTTCCGCTGCATCCCTCAGGTGCATGGAGCCTGCAAGGATACGATTGCCTATGTACACTCGGTGATTGATATTGAGGTGAATGCTGCGACAGACAATCCAACCGTTTGCCCCGACGAGGACCTCGTGATCTCGGCTGGGAACTTCCACGGAGAGCCAATCGCCCAGCCTATGGACTTCCTTGCTATTGCGCTCTGCGAGCTGAGCAATATCTCCGAGCGTCGTATCTACAAGCTCGTTTCGGGTACACGAGACCTGCCTAGCTTCCTCGTAGCTAAGCCTGGAGTGAATAGTGGCTTCATGATCCCTCAGTACACTGCCGCCTCACTCGTGAGCCAAAGCAAGATGTATTGTACCCCAGCCTCGGCCGATAGCATCCCTTCGTCTCAGGGGCAGGAGGACCACGTAAGTATGGGGGCGAATGCCGCTACGAAGCTCTACCAAGTGGTGCTGAATACTGAGAAGGTATTGGCTATTGAGCTATTTAATGCTGCCCAGGCGTTGCAGTTCCGCCGTCCACTGAAGTCTTCGCCTGCGATTGAGGCAATCTTCGAGGCTTATCGCAAGGAGGTGCCATTCATCGAGAACGACGAGTTTATGGCACCACACATCGCCCGCTCAATAGAGTTCCTACGTAAGTAAAACCAAGCCCTGCCCTTCGGTGCTCACTAGATGGGTAAATATATTGCTCTCTAGAGAACCAAGAGACAGGGCTTATGATTGATATAGTAGCATGAAAGTGTTAGTAAAGAACATCGGCATCCTTACAGGCCTAGGTCACGAAGGTAAGCTCTGCCTCTGCGGAGCAGAGATGAATGAGCTGAACACAATCGAGGATGCCTACCTCTATGTCATAGATGGTCGCTTCGAGAGCTATGGCCCGATGCAAGAGCTTCCGAAACTGCCTGCCGATGTGGAGGTCGTAGATGCCGAGGGTGGAGCAGTGCTTCCCTCTTGGTGCGACTCGCATACGCATATCGTCTTCGCAAGTAGTCGAGAGCATGAGTTCGTAGACAAGATTAAGGGGCTTAGCTATGAGGAGATCGCTCGTAATGGTGGTGGTATCTTGAACTCCGCAGACCGACTGCACGAGACGAGCGAAGACGAACTCTATCGTCAAGCGATGCGCCGTGTAGACGAAGTTATCCGCAAGGGTACTGGCTGCGTAGAGATCAAGAGTGGCTACGGGCTGAATACTGAGGACGAGCTGAAGATGCTTCGGGTCATTCGCCGTATTCGGGAGACCACCAAGCTCAAGGTCGTGGCTACCTTCCTCGGTGCCCATGCTGTCTCTCGTGGCTACATAGGTCGTCAGAGCGAGTATGTAGGCCTCGTGATCAATGAGATGATCCCTGCCGTGGGGCAGGAGAAGCTAGCAGATTTCGTTGATGTCTTCTGCGACAAGGGCTTCTTCACTACTGAGGAAACGGCTCGCATCCTAGAGGCTGCGGCTGCCTATGGCATGCGTCCGAAGATTCATGCTGAGGAGCTAGCCTCATCGGGGGGTGTCGCTGTCGGGGTGAAGTATGGTGCTCTATCGGTAGACCACCTCGAGAGTATGACCGAGGAGACGATTGAGACGCTCAAGGGCAGTAGCACTATGCCTACCGCCTTGCCTGGCACTTCCTTCTTCCTCAATATGCCCTTTGCCCTTGGTCGTAAGATTATTGATGCAGGCCTGCCTCTCGTGCTAGCGAGCGACTACAATCCAGGCTCTACACCCTCGGGGGATATGAAGTTTATTGTCTCGCTAGGTTGCATCAAGATGCGCTTGATGCCAGCTGAGGCGATCAATGCAGCCACACTCAACGGAGCCTGCGCCATGGGGCTAAGCGAGGAATATGGCTCGATCACGAAGGGCAAGGTGGCGAACTTCTTCATCACAGAGCCCATCCCCTCTATTGACTTCGTCCCCTATGCTTATACGACCCCTATTGTTCGTAGAGCATTCCTACAGGGAGAGGAGTATAAGTAGCCGCTCCTCAAAAAGCCTTAATAAGCGAGCAGTCATCCATGAATGACTGCTCGCTTATTAAGGCTTTTTGAGGGACGACTGCTTGCCCTATTTCAAGATTGCAGAGGGAGAGCCATATTGCTGCCCGACCTCATTATTCTGTCGCACCTTCTTCCCATACCCAAAAGTGTAGGTAATGGACAGATTGAGACGACGATGAAAATTATTACCCTCCACGTATCTAGTCTCTGAATATAGAGGGCTATTGAGCGTTTCTGTAGAGGTCATCCAATCGCCTCGAAATAGATTATTGGCACTCAAACGAACATTAAAGTTATGCTTGCTCCAGCCGACCTGCAACTGCCAAAAGTCTCGATCTTCATAGTAGAGTGCTCTATTACCTTGTATGGTGCGAAACTTAGTCTGGTATGCAGCTTGGAAGTAAAAATCATCAAGATGGTATACAGCAGATGCCTTGAAATTAAGGGGTCTCTTGGACATATCGTAATAGCCCAGGATTCGGAAAAATGTTACAGACGGAGATGCTGCAAGCTGCAACTTACCTCCCAATAACTTATAGTTAAATGAAGCTCCTATCTGTGTGCGATGGTATTGTGCATCCGTATCATAGCGTCTCAATAGAGCTCGGCCGCCATCGTGATACTCAAAGACAGGGACATATAGATTGAGCTCTCCATAATACTGACAATATATGGATGTAGAAAGCTTATTGTTAGGAATCCAATTGTATGAGAGATTGTAGGTGAATTGGCGAGACAAGCCTATATGAGGATTTCCTGTAACGTACATCAATTCATTATCCTTTAAGATATTGGGCGTCTTTATACTAGCTCCTGGATAATTAGATCCATAGTGGAAGTAAGTCCTAAACGAGTGCTTGGAGGATGGAGAGAAACCAGCAGAGAGATTAAGGAGAGGATAAAGCTCCTTGACGGACTTGGTATTGATCTTATTCTCCTCCCATTGAAGCGAAATATCTGTACTTATATTCCATCTGTTATTGGAGAAGTTATACCCTATGGTACTGCCAGCAAAGCGAGAAATAAACTTATTGTCATAGGGCGAAGTGCCCATATACTTCACATCATGCTGACTTTCGCCATAATATCCTCGCAAAAACACCCTTTGCCTCTTTGCTATACCCTTAGAGATAGTTGCACTAATACCATACCTATACTGATTTTCTTCTGCGATATTCTCAATGAGTGTCTTACCAGGTGTTGTATTGGTGTACATGGTACGATCATCAACACGACCATAACTCGCATAAGGGCTTACAATCAACCGCATAGCATTCTCTAGAGCGAAGAAGTAGTAACCATTCCAAGTAACGAATCGTTGCTTGGTAGGATTGTCTCTTGTGAATGAATAGGAGTCCATTCCGCTAGGCTCATAAGATAGAGTACCAGAAGTCCTTGCCATTGGCCTCTCTTCATAGGAAAGGCCTATAGTATTGGCTATTTGGATATTGTTAGCATCATAAATCGCCCTCAGTGTAATTGGATAGGCGTTTTGCTTATAATGAGCCTTGTCAAATAGCTCCCGTCTCGTGATGGGCGCTGCCTTGCCCTTACTATCAAGGAGAGAGTACGTACCTATTGTAGATGCTCCGATGTTACGCAGATTATGATTTGACGCACCGGCATAGAGATCATAAATCATCTTCTTGTGGGCAAACTTGGAGTAGAGGGAGACATTACTAGAGAGCCCTGTTAGGAAATTCTCTTTGACACTGAGTTTTGTATAGCCACCATACTCGTACTTTCGGACAATGAAATTAATCACATGCTCTCGACCCTGAAATCGAGGATCAGAGGGAAAGTCCAAATACTCTACCCTCCTGACATCAGTAGTCAATAGACCCTCGATGTCTTCCTTCGATGCTGGAATAAAATTGATAAATATTGCTATCCCCTCACCAGTCTGAGTAGTAACCGCATCATTCATCAGGTTGATGCTTATTTGGGGCATGGCGATCTTGCGAAGGAGGTCTACTGCATTTTGTGCGGATTTCTTTTGCCTCATCGTAGGCGTAACTACTGACGACTGAGGTGAAGTCTTCTGCAACTTAGCATCAACTACAAGCTCCGACAAATCCTTTGTTTTGAGTGAGTCCGTTTCTTGGGCTAATGCCGTGAGAGGCATTATACCGATCATTAAGGTAAAAAGAAGTCTCATTTTCATAGATATTATGCTTTAACAAATCTCTTAATTTTCCTTAGATCCATTGGATCAGTGCCTCGGATCAAATCTTCAAGGCTAACAGCAGCACTCCTTCGTCATACAACCTCCCCTTTTTTACAGTTTATACTCTTGGTAGACAAATCCCCATAGCTTCCGCAACTCTTGTATTGACAGTCGATCGATTAGGGCTCCCCTATAAGACAATCCAAAGTAGAGCGTCCGAAATAGTGCAATCAACTGGACACTATCAATATCTTGTCGGATCTCTCCCTTCTTCTTTGCCAATGCAACGACCTGACCCCATACTCCGATCTCCTGCTCCTCATGCTCTTGCATCTTTTCTGTCCATAAGGTATAATGCTCCTTGAGATATAGGACAAAACTCATAAAACTCGCCGCTGTAACAGATGCTCCTAAAGTCTCTGAGAAGTGAAGCATTCTTTCGCTGATCGTCCCGATATAGTGATCTAAAAAGTCTTTCAGCGGTGTCGCAGAGTCGGGAGACTCAATGAAGCATCTACCCTCTCTAAAAAAATCAAATACAAAGCGATCGGCTACTTGATTGAAGAGATCTTCCTTCCCCTTGAAGTGGTGAAACATCCCCCCACGTGTAATATTCGTTGCCTCGACCAAATCAGCAAAGCTGACCGCATCGTACCCCTTGGACAGGAATAGTCTAAAGGCTTCTTTCAGTATAATTTCCTTGTTGCTTGCTCGTGCCATAGATACAGAATAAAAAACAGAACGTTCGTTCTCTAATCTTAAGTGCAATATTACGAAAGGATATTTGATTAGGCAAATTTTGACACTTTTTTATCTTACTGTGTTTAATTAGCCAGTAGGAGCTAAGCACTACCGCCGAGTGATACGGACGGGAGCGAGATCTAGAGGCTCAACCACTTCTCTACCCGCCTGGTGGCCGAGAGTGGCTCTAGGTGAGCACTGAGAGTCGATCAAGCATTCGATCGAGGTCTCGCGAGAGACAAGCAAGAGAGCTTCGAGTACAAACTCTGTTGAGGTATAAGTAGGATCGCAATGGAGATCTAAGTAGGATCACAACCGAGGTCTAAATAGGATCGCAATAGAGATCTAAGTAGAACCTCCATCGAGGCATAAGTAGTAGTGCAACGAAAGCCCTATCGAATGCTCACAAAGGCGGTTGCGTAGAGCTCGAATAAAGGCCTCGTTACAGCCTTCCTCCCAGGGTATCGCCAGGCAAGCAAGGCTGTCGTAATCTGAGGCAATTGGGTCGAGGTAAATTCATTATCTTTGCTGCTCATTAAGTACACAAACAAACTTATTTACAGACCTCATGATACTTGATTCGCTGCAGGCCATCTCTCCCATTGATGGGAGGTACGCCAAACAAACTGCTCCGCTGCAAAACTACTTCTCCGAAGAGGCTCTGATCCGCTACCGTGTCCGCGTGGAGATCCTCTACTTCATCGCCCTGTGCCACGAGTTGCCTCAGCTCACCAAGGTGCTCACTAAGGTGGATGAAGATCGCTTACATGCCATCTACAAAGATCTAGACAGCAAAGCTGCACAGCGCATCAAAGAGATCGAAGCCATCACAAACCACGACGTCAAGGCTGTAGAGTACTACATCAAGGAGTGCTTCGATGAGCTGGGCCTCACGCAGGAGAAGGAGTTCATCCACTTCGGCCTCACCTCTCAGGATATCAACAACACTTCCTTCCCACTAATGATCCGAGAGGCTCTTGATCGGGTTTACCTTCCTCTGCTTGAGAGGGTCGTCTCGCAACTCGAGGTCTATGCTCTCGAGTGGGCAGACGTATCTATGCTAGCTCGCACCCATGGTCAGCCAGCCTCCCCCACTCGCCTAGGCAAAGAAATACAGGTCTTCGTCTATCGTTTGCAGGAGCAAATTCAGGTGCTCAAGAGCATTCCCTTCGGGGCAAAATTCGGCGGAGCAACAGGCAATCTCAATGCCCATGCGGTAGCCTACCCCAATCACGACTGGATCAGCTTTGCAGAGAGGTTCGTTCATTCATTAGGATTGAGCCGTGAGCGTTTCACCACACAGATCTCTAACTATGACCATGCCGCCAGTCTCTTCGACGCCTTGGCTCGGATCAACGTTATCTTGATCGACCTCTCGAGAGACTTTTGGATGTACATCTCCATGGACTACTTCAAGCAGCGTATCAAGCAGGGCGAGATTGGCTCGTCCGCCATGCCACACAAAGTCAACCCGATCGACTTTGAGAATGCCGAGGGCAATCTAGGCCTGGCCAATGCCCTCTACAATCACCTCTCGGGTAAGCTACCCATCTCTCGTCTACAGAGAGACCTCACGGACTCGACTGTACTGCGCAATATCGGTGTCCCCATGGCTCATACCCTCATCTCGCTCAATAGCCTGCTCAAGGGGCTCGACAAAGTGCTGCTCAACCGAATGGCTCTGATGAATGACCTCGAGCATAACTGGGCCGTCGTGGCCGAAGCTTTGCAGACGATCCTGCGCCGAGAGGGCTATCCCAAGCCCTACGAGACACTCAAAGAGCTTACCCGTACTAATGAGGAGATTACGGCTCAGTCCATCTCTGACTTCATCGATTCGCTCGACATCGCCCCTGAGATCAAGATCGAAATGAAAGCCATTACTCCATTCAGCTACATAGGTATTTACTAATAATAGCTTATCTTTGCGCTTGTTAAGGGTGTTCTAGGCTTGAGAAATCTAGGCACTCTGAGCGCATTGTAGCCGAGAGGCTACTCATTATTCACTATTATCTACCCATTAAACCAAAATGAGTACAGCAGAAGAGAAGGATTTATCTTCACAGTCTAAGCCAACTACAGCAGAGAGTGCTGGAGCGACACCCCGCCGCCGTATGCCCGTGGCTTCATCCGATGGATCGCAACAAGCACAGCTGCACGACCATGCCCCTAATAGGCGCAAGCGCATCAGAATCTCTACCTCCGAGAGCGCAAACCCTCTAGGCAGAGGGCTATCACGACGCTTCAACAGCAACCGCCCCAGTGGACAGGAGGATCGCAGACCCGCATTCTCCCGAGAGCAAGCCTACGAGCCCAGCCATAGAGGAGAGGGACGCTATCCCCAGCCTTCTAGCGATGCTCCCTCGTACAATAGAGGAGAGCTAGACGAACGTTATCAGTCGCAGCGAGAGGAGGGAAACTACTCCTATACCTACAGTCGTACAGCCCCCTCGCCCAAGAAGCCCAGCAGAGGGAAGAAGGCCTCTCCAGCCCAGGACAACGCAGACAAGACGAAGAAGAAAGCTAAGAAAAAGAAGAGCTTCACCCCTCCAGAGCCAGTCAAGTATCAGGAGCTGCTCGACCCAACGACCGAGATCCGACTCAATAAGTTCCTCGCCAACGCAGGAGTGGCCTCTCGCCGTGAGGCTGATCAGCTCATCCTCAAGGGCGAGATCACCGTCAATGGCGTGGTTGCCTCCGAACTAGGGATGCGCGTAACCCCAGCCGACGAGGTGGTGTATCAAGGCAAAAGGGTGGAGTCCGAGTACAAGGTCTACATCCTGCTCAATAAACCCAAGAACTGCGTTACCACGAGCGACGACCCAGAGTGCCGCCTCACAGTCATGGATCTAGTGCGTAATGCCTGCTCGGAGCGCATCTACCCCGTAGGTCGCCTCGACCGCAATACCACAGGTGTCCTCCTGATTACCAACGATGGAGAACTGGCCTCGAAGCTCACCCACCCCTCCTACAAGAAGAAAAAGATCTATCACGTCTGGCTCAACAAGCCAGTAGAAATGGAGCACATGCAGCAGATCGCCGATGGTATCGAACTCGAGGATGGGCCGATCCATGCAGACGCTATCAGCTATGTCAAGGAGGATGACCTCTCTCAGGTCGGTATCGAGATCCATTCAGGTCGCAATCGTATTGTCCGCCGCATCTTCGAGCACCTAGGCTACAGAGTAGTCAAGCTCGATCGTGTCTACTTCGCAGGGCTAACGAAGAAGAACCTTCCCCGTGGCAGATGGCGTTACCTCGACGAACAAGAGGTGAACAACCTACGCATGGGAGCTTTTGAATAATACAAGATAACAGCATACTTCAAAGATGAAAAGAACGAAGATCATCGAGCTGCTACGAGGCGAACTCGTTGGGCAGCAAGTTAATGTCAAGGGCTGGGTACGCACACGCCGAGGTAACAAAGCTGTTGCCTTCATCGCTCTCAATGACGGCTCTACGATACACAATCTACAGGTCGTAGCCGATCTGGCCAACTTCTCGGACGAACTGATCTCGAAGATCACAACAGGGGCTGCCCTCAGTGTAGATGGTCAGCTCGTCTCCTCCCAGGGGCAGGGGCAAAGCGTAGAGATACAAGCCTCACAGATCGAGGTGCTGGGCACGGCAGACCCTCAGACCTATCCGCTGCAGAAGAAGGGGCACTCGCTAGAATTCCTCCGAGAGATCGCTCACTTGCGTCCTCGCACAAATACCTTCGGGGCGATCTATCGCATACGCCATCAGATGTCGATAGCCATCCACACCTATTTCCACGAGCGGGGCTTCATCTACTTCCACGCCCCCATCATCACAGGTTCGGATGCAGAGGGAGCAGGACAGATGTTTCAGGTAACTACCCTCCCTCTTGAGGCTACGCCTCGCCTCCAGGATGGCTCTGTAGACTATGGGCAGGACTTCTTCGCTCGTCCGACCTCGCTCACCGTATCGGGGCAGCTCGAGGGCGAGATGGCAGCCATGGCCCTAGGGGCGATCTACACGTTTGGCCCTACCTTTAGAGCAGAGAACTCCAATACAGCTCGCCACTTGGCCGAGTTTTGGATGATCGAGCCAGAGGTTGCCTTCTACGACATCAACGACAATATGGATCTAGCCGAGGACTTCATCAAGCACTGTGTGCGCTGGGCTCTAGACCACTGCTGGGACGACATCCAGTTCCTCAGTGAGCACTTCGACAAGGAGCTCATCGACCGCCTGCGCTTCGTCCTCGAGAAGCCATTCAAACGAATGACCTACACCGAGGGTATTGAGGTCCTCGAGCAGGCCAAGGCAGCTGGTCGCAAGTTCGAGTTCCCAGTCTACTGGGGTGCAGACCTAGCCAGCGAACATGAGCGTTACCTCGTAGAGGAGCACTACCAGCGTCCAGTCATCGTTACGGACTACCCCAAGGAGATCAAGAGCTTCTACATGAAGCTCAACGACGACGGCAAGACCGTTCGAGGCATGGATGTGCTCTTCCCCAAGATCGGAGAGATCATCGGCGGCTCTGAGCGTGAAGCAGACTATGAGAAGCTACGCCTCAGGGCCGAGGAGATGGGTGTACCTGACAAGGATATTTGGTGGTACCTAGACTCTCGCCGTTATGGAACGGCCCCTCATGCGGGCTTCGGCTTAGGCTTTGAGCGTCTCTTGCTCTTCGTTACAGGGATGGCCAATATCAGAGATGTGATCCCCTTCCCTCGTACACCTCGCAACGCTGAGTTCTAGGTCTCTAGCAAGGTTCAACTAGAGCGAATAGATTGCCCCGAGGGCTCTCCTATAGGAGAGCCCTCGGGGCAATCACTTTAATAGGCCCAAACCCAGGGGCTAGAGGCTAAGAGCGGCGCAACACTAGAGCCGTGCGGGCTGGCAGATAGAGGCGAGCCACACAACGCTCCTCTTGCTCTCCCTCGAGCGTGAGGCACATCGTATTGTGCGCCACCGAAGAATCGATATTGCCAAAGCCACCGAACTCAGGGCTATCCGTATTGAGCACAACCCTATAAGCCCCCCGAGGCAGGGTGATCTCGTAGTCTACATGAGAGTGGGAGGGATTGAAATTAAAAACAAAGAATAAGTCTCCTCTCCCGAAGCACAATACCTTGTCCATCTCCTCTGACCAGTACTGCACCAAAGGTTCTCGCTTGATCGAAGGCTCACTACGTAGTAGGCGGATCATAGCTCGGTCAAACTGCTCCAGGTCATGGTAGAGCAGATCCTTATTGTCCGCTAGATCCCACTGACGACGGGCATAGTGGTAAGACCAATCGTTGCCCTCTCGGGGAAAGTCAATCCACTCAGGATGGCCAAACTCATTGCCCATGAAGTTGAGGTAACCCCCATTCATCGTCGCAGCCGTGGCTAGGCGGATCATCTTGTGCAAGGCTATTGCTCGGTCGACATTGAGATTACGCTGCGCACGAGCCATATGCCAGTACATATCGCTATCTGCCAGGCGGAAGATAAGGGTTTGATCCCCAACGAGGGCTTGGTCGTGGCTCTCTGCATAGCTGATCGTCCGCTCATCCTCACGTCGGTTGGTGAGCTGATACCAAATCTCCCCTGGGCTCCATTCTTCGTCGCTCTTCTCCTTGATGATCTTCGTCCAAAAGTCAGGGATATTCATCGCTAGACGATAGTCGAAGCCGAAGCCGCCATCCTCTATAGGGGTGGCTAGACCAGGCATACCACTGACCTCTTCGGCGATGGTAATAGCGTCGGGGCGAAGGCTATGGATCAGCTTATTCGCCAGGGCTAGGTAAGCCATCGCATCGGCATCCTGATGGCCGTTGAAGTAATCTGCATAGCAGGTGAAGGCCTCGCCTAGGCCATGACTATAGTAGAGCATGGAGGAGACGCCATCGAAGCGGAAGCCATCGAAGTGAAACTCCTCGAGCCAATACTTACAGTTCGAGAGCAGGAAGTGCAGGACGTTGTTGCGTCCATAGTCGAAGCAGAGCGAGTCCCACTGAGGATGCTCTCCACGGCAACCCTCATGGAAGAAGAGCGTACGGGTGCCGTCGTACTTGCCGAGGCCCTCAACCTCATTCTTAACCGCATGGCTGTGGACTAGATCCATGATCACCTTGAGACCTAAGGCGTGCGCTTCGTCGATCAGAGCCTTGAGTTCCTCTGGAGTACCGAAGCGGCTGCTAGGAGCGAAGAAGCTAGAGACATGGTAGCCAAACGAACCATAGTAGGGATGCTCCTGTACTGCCATGATTTGGATAGCATTGTAGCCCAACGAAGCAATGCGAGGAAGGACTTGATCCTTAAACTCACACCAAGAGCTCACCTTACCCTCCTGAGAGGACATGCCGACATGGCACTCATAGATCAGGAGAGGCTCTTCGGCTCTCTCAGGGGAGGGATGGCGAAACACGTATGGCTCGACATCCCAAACTTGGGCACTGAAGATCGTAGTCTGCTCGTCCTGCACGACACGGCGTGCCCAGGCGGGGATACGCTCTCCGCTACCCTGAGGCCACTTGACGAAGAGGCGATAGTGATCGCCATGATGCAGGGCATCTGACGAAAGCTTGATCTCCCAGTTGCCATAGTCATCAATCCGCTTGAGCTGCCAAACAGGGATTACCTGCCAATCGTTGAATGAGCCGATGAGATAGACCTCCGTCGCACCAGGGAGGAACTCTCTCAAGACCCAAGAGCCACGCTCGTCTCGATGCAGCCCATAGAAGAGATAACCGTCGGCGAACTCTACAAGGGGGATGTGCCCCCCTTGGGTAATAGATCGTTCTCGACTTCTTGTAAACTCGATTCTCTTACGAATCCTCTCCTCATAGGGTTTGAGCCAAGGATCTTTTTCTGCCAATCGCATCATAAGTCTATTCTTTATTTATGTTGAACTTTCTTCTCGGGCAAGGCACTCTATCGTGCTCTTAAGTGTAAGATGAGGGTCTCGGGCAGGAGGTCTGTCTCAGCCGAGGTAGCATAGGAGTTCGTCCACTCTCTGTAACTAACGATCATGCACTCATAGCTATCCATGAGCCTAGGGCTGGAGGGCTGAGCCACAACCTCTGTAGGCTTGAGCGTATCAGAGGGTGGAGTGTAACTGTGGGAGAGCATGATCTGGAGCTCAGCCTCTCTATTCTCTGCCATGGTACGGGCATAGGGGAGGAGGGTAAGATCTTCGTCGCTCGAGAGGCAAAGCAGGATCTTACCCGTGGGGCGACACTCCTTGCTCAGCCAAATGGCCACAGAGCAGGGGGCATTCGAGACGAAGTAGTCCATCTTATCCCGCAGCATGTTGTGGATCGAGAGCAGGCTCTCGGTCGTCGCCATGGAGATCGCCCCCATACGCTGGCGCAGTTTGCGGCGAAATTGGTGCGCCTCTTGATCGAGGCTATCAGTCGAGTAGCGTAGCCCTACACCGACAAGTAATAGCTGATAGGGATGTTTGTGCAGCTTCTCGATAATGGTTGTCTCGACGCTCTCCGAGAGCTCGAAGTCAGGACTTAGAGGTTGACCAATACGCTCAGCTTCGGCCTGGATGGGCCCAAAGCTGTCGTTATAGATCTTGTCCTCGTCGATTGAGCTAATATTCTTCTCCGTTGTGATGTGCAGAGCGGTGATGCGAGGTTTGTACTGCCCCTTGCTCAGAAGCTGATGCGCTAAGCGCAGAAGGGCGACCCCAGAGGCAGCACGACCAAAAGAGAGTAGGACATCTGCCGAAGCAGCCGCTTGTGCCTCTACAAAGACCTTGCGACCAGCCTGTCTACGCTCCAACCAGGCATTGACTCTATCTATAACGTGCACCATGGGCATGGTCATAACAGTCGTTAAGACTGTCATCAGCACCAGTACAGCATAGATAGAGGGTGGGAGGATCTTCATCTCATAACCGATCGAGAGGACAACGAGCTCCATCAGCCCTCGGGTATTCATAAAAGCCCCGAGGTAGAGACTCTCCTTGGGCTTGACCCCAACGGCACGAGCAGAGAGGTAAGTTCCCCCCACCTTACCGATAATAGCCACGGCTGTGAAGAGCACCAATAGCCACCACATCTCGGGGCTATCAATCAGACCGAGCTCTGTCTGCAGTCCGCTGGAGACGAAGAAGAGGGGCAGGAAGAGTAGGAGTGAAACATCCTCCACCTTGTCAGTTACGATCTTACGAAAGGCCAAGTCTTCTGGCATCATCAACCCCAAGATGAAAGCACCAAAGAGGGCGTGCATGCTCAACAGCTCTGTAACATAAGAGGAAAGCAGGAGCAGCATGAAGATCACCCCGATCAGGCTATGGCTAATTACCTCGGTATTGTCGAAGACCTTACCCGCCACTCGGAAAAGGGGGCGGATGACACCGAACATCAATGCCAAGTAAATGATCAGAAAACCAAGGTTGTACACCGTACTAAGCATGCTACCACTCTGAGAAATGGCAATAATGGCGGCCAACATCAGCCAAGCCGTAATATCGCTGGCTGCAGCCGTAGAGAGGGAGAGCTTACCCAAGCGTGTGCGCTGCATCTTATTCTCCTGAATAATCCGAGCGAGCACAGGGAAAGCCGTGATGCTCATCGCAATACCAACAAAGAGGGCAAAGGGTGTAAAGCCCGTAAGTTCAGCTGCATACTTACTGTATATAGCATAGCTCAAAGGGAGTGATAGGGCAAAGGGGACGAAGATACCCGCATGGCTGATCACGAGACTACTGCGTAGATCTTTGCGAATATCACTCAGACGCAGCTCCATCCCGATGGCGAACATAAAGAGGATGAGGCCAAAGTTGCTCAAGAGCTGGATATTCGAAAGACTGTGCTCAGGAAAGATCAAGGCAAAGGTCTCGGGGGCGAAGCGCCCCAGGAGCGAAGGGCCAAGCAGGATGCCAGCGACAATCTCTCCGATAACGGCAGGTTGGCGGATCTTGCCAAAAAGCCAACCCATCGTACGTGCAGCCACCAGGATGATGAGGATCTGCATGAGGAGCATCCCGATCGTGGAGGTGGCATGATGGCCAACACTCTGAGTAAAAATATTGTAAGCGTCTCGGAGTGAGGAGGAGGTCTCACGACTATCTCCAGCGAGGTCTTTCAGCTCTAGAGTTGTCCCCTGCTCTAGAGTCAGCCAAACAGCAAAGCCGAAGAGCAGCAGCAGAGATATATAGAATACGATCGAAGTAGTAGCGTTGCGCTGGGACATCTATACAGTGTAAGTAGAGAGGCGGGATGGCCATTATTTCGGGTTAAAAGTAGTAATAAATCAGAGAAAAGAGGTCTCTGTGAGGAGAATATCATCTCAAGGGCTCTGCACCAAGTATCGTATAGGGCTGTGTGTTAGCTTCTCCTGGCCTCTCATCGAGAGCTTGGATAGGAGCTCGATGGAGCTCCTATTTAGACCTACATTGCGATCCTACTTGGGTCTCACCTGCGATCCTATTTAGACTTCAGTTGTGATCCTACTTAGATCTCCATTGCGATCCTACCTATACCTCATCTCAGACCCTACTTAGACCTCCATGGAGGGGGCATAGGATCTTACGAGGGCTCTCGAGATGGGCTCTGCTGTCCCATGCGAGGATGCACCCAACCCAATAAATGCTCGAGGAAGTGCGGGGGGAGAGCTCCCAATCGAGATTTATTTGCAAAGTAGAGACTTATTCCTAAGAGCAAAAGACAAGAAGCCTAGATTTTATAGAAGATTTGCAACAAGAGATGGGCGAAAGTCTTTATCTTTGTATCAAGTGCACCGAAAGTGTTCACGATAACAAAAACTAACGTACGATATGCCTTACTCCTCCACTCCCAAGGCACAGAGCTGGCTCGGCCAAGCCCTGGCGACCCTCTCGGGCAGTGTCTACACCCTGCTAGCTTGGAGGCTTGCCTTAGCCTTCTTGATGTACACCCTATGCCGTGTGCTCTTCTACTTCTACAACAGCGACGTCCTGGCTATCGAGGGGGGGGCAGAGATGCTTCGGATCTTCCGTGGAGGGCTACGCTTCGACGCTGCAGGCATATTTTACGTCAATTTACTAGTTATCCTGCTGCATATCCTCCCCATAAAGCAACGCTCGAGCAAGCTCTATCAAAGCATTATCACCTGGATCTACTGGATATGTAACCTTCCAGCCTTGGTCGCCAATATAGCGGACATTGCCTACTACCGCTTCACCCTGCGCCGCACAGCTATGGCAGTCTTCAGCGAGTTCTCCAACGAGAGCCCTTGGCAGTTCGTTCGCTTCGTCTTCGATTACTGGCCACTCACACTGGTAGCCCTCATCCTCATAGTCGTTTGGGTCTACCTCTATCAGCGAGTGAACTTCATCCCTAGGTCTATCCAGCGACGTCCCCTACTCTATTACTCGGTACAGAGCCTACTACTTTTGGCTACAGCCTTCCTCGTAGTCGTGGGCATACGAGGCTTCGAGCTGGTCAATGGACACCCCATGAACATGAGCACGGCCACACTCTACACCGCGCAGCCTCACCAAGCAGCGATGGTGCAGAACACCCCCTACTCCCTGATCCGAACGATCGGCAAGCCAGGCCTGGAGGAGAAGCATTACTTCTCAGACGAGGAGGCTCGAGCCCTCTTCGATCCCGTACGTAGGGCCAACCCCGCAGCCCCCTACTATGGGCAGTTCAAGGGGCGCAATGTCGTGATCATCATTTGGGAGGGATTGAGCCGTGAGTGGGTCGGCTGCCTCAATCCCGACCTACCCGACTACAAGGGGTACACCCCCTTCCTTGACTCCCTCATCACCCAGGCAGGGGCGTATGCTGGGATGCAAGGCTTCGCCGGTGGGAGCGTCTCTATGGATGCCATGCCCTCGATCCTGGCCTCTCTGCCCAAGCCAGGAGTGTCTTTCGTCTCCTCTCCCTACTCCAACAACACCATTGGCTCGATCGCCATTGAACTGAAGAAGGAGGGCTACTACAGTGCCTTCTTCCACAATGCGGCCAATGGATCTATGTCTTTCGATGCCCTAGCCAATCAGCTCGGCTATGACAGCTATTGGGGTATGGATGAGTACGGTAACAGAGCAGACTGGGACGGCAATTGGGGCATTTGGGACGAAGAGTTCCTACAGTTTATGGTGCGGACGATGAGTAGGTTTCGAGAGCCTTTTTTAGCCACAGAATTTACCATATCCTCTCATCACCCCTGGCTCATCCCCGAACGCTACCAAAATATCTTGCCCGAGGGCCAGATCCCGATGCAAAGGGCCATAGCCTATACCGATATGGCTCTAAGACGCTTCTTCGAAGCTGCCAAACAGCAGCATTGGTATGACAACACCCTCTTCATTATCACAGCGGATCATTCGGTAACAGGGTATCTCGAGGAGTATAAGAATACTTTAGGATTGTTCCGAGTTCCGATCATCTTCTTCGATCCTTCGGGGTGGATGAGTGGGGGGATTGACCACGAGACCATTATGCAGCAGGCAGACATCTTCCCAACGCTGATGGGGCTTATGGGGATTAATCGACCAATCATCAGCTACGGACACAACATCTTCGACCCAACGAGCGATCACTTCGCCGTCTCGGCCATCGGCGGAGCTTACCAGCTCATCTGGCAAGGCTACGCCTTACAGTACAACGGCCAGGAAGTTAAGGGCCTCTACCACATCGCTCAAGACCCTCGTCTCAAGCACAACCTCAAGGACAAGCATCCCGAGATCGTCAAGAGGCTGCTACCCAAGCTACAAGCTTACATCCAGGACTTCTCTGCTCGGATGATCCACAACAGACTAACAGACATCAATCCACCAAATAACTAACGCGACATGGACACTACGATCAAGCCTACGACTATCCTGCTGACAGGGGGGATGACCTTACTCGGCAGACGACTAACTGACAAACTGCGTGCTGAGGGCTATCGTGTACATTGGCTCACGAACCAGCTAGAGCAGGCCGAGGGGAAGTGCGACGCAGCCTTCCTTTGGGACATTGACCGCAAGCTCATCGACGACATTGCTTTCGATGGGGCTAACGTCCTCATCCACCTGCATGGGGCACAGCTCTTCAAAGAGCGTTGGTCTGCAGGGCGCAAGAGGGAGATTATTCGCTCTCGAGCTCTATCCACTAGATTGCTCTTCAATGCACTCAGGCGCACCAAGCACAGCATCCATTCGGTCTTGGTGGCTTCGTCAGTCTACTATTACCCTGCCGCTACGATGAACGAGACCTTCTACGAGAGAGAGGCCGCAGGGGAGGACTTCCTCGGCCAATGCCATCAGATGCTCGAGGAGGAGGCTCAACGCTTCCGCACCCGACTGGGCATCCGTACCGTTATCCTACGCAACGGAATCGCCCTTGATCCTCGACGGGGGGTATTGCCCAATATGTCCCTACCCGTGAGCTTTGGCCTAAATATGCCCCTTGGGCGAGGGGATCAATACATCAACTGGATTCATATTGACGACCTCTGCCGCATCTACAGCTATGCGATCGCCAATACAGAGCTTCGAGGAGTGTACAATGCCTGCGCCCCCTCACCACTAACCAACAGCCAGTTCATGTACGCCCTCTGCTCGGTCAAGGGACACGACCACCTGCGCCTGCCGATCTCGAGTGTTATCCTGCGCTCACTCCTCGGCGAGATGGCAGACCCTCTACTCAAGTCGAGCCGGGTATCCTCTGACAAACTCATAGCCTCTGGCTTTACCTTCGAGTACGACTCACTCAGCAAGGCCTTGCGCTCCTGCCTAGATCGTTAGAGCAAACAACTAGTTAAATACTAAGGACATATAATGAAACGAAAGCTATTATCTCTGCTGCTACTCTTCACCTTCGGAGGCAGCCAAGCTTACGCTGACGAGGGCATGTGGCTCATGCAGCAGCTCAGCGGCAAATACAAAGAGCTCCAAGCACGAGGCCTCAAGCTGGCCCAGTATGATGTCTACAACCCCGAGGGGACATCGCTACAGGATGCCGTCGTGATCTTCGACCGAGGCTGTACAGGGGAGATCATCTCCAGCCAAGGGCTAGTGCTGACGAACCACCACTGCGGCTTCGATGCAATCCAGTCGCTCAGCTCGGTGCAGCACAATTACCTAGAGGATGGCTACTGGGCACAAAGCTTTGCAGAGGAACTCCCAGCCAAGGGGGTAACGATCACCTTCATCGACAAGATCGAGGACGTAACGGACTACGTCAAGAAGCACCTCTCCAAGATCAAAGACCCCAATAGCATGGACTACCTCTCGGCCAAATATCTCGCCACACTGGCTACGAAGAGAGCTGGCAAGCTGCCCAAGGGTATCGAGGTGGAGATTAAGCACTTCTACAACGGCAATCGCTACCTCATGTTCACAAAGAAGATCTATTCGGACATCCGCCTCGTAGGCACCCCCCCCAGCTCCATTGGGAAGTTTGGGGCAGATACGGACAACTGGGCTTATCCTCGCCACTCAGGCGACTTCTCCATCTTCCGTATCTACGCTGATGCCCACGGCAACCCTGTAGACTATTCTCCTGCGAATGTGCCTCTGCGTCCGAAGCGATGGTTCAACATCTCCACCAAGGGAGTGCAGCGAGGCGACTTCGCCATGATCATGGGCTTCCCAGGGCGTACCTATCGCTTCTTCCTTCCCAGCGAAGTGCAGGAGTGGAAGTCGATTGACAATGACATCCGCATCCGCATGAGAGGAATCCGCCAGGAAGTCATGCTCGGGGAGATGCACGCAGACCCAGCTATCAACATCAAGTACGCCGCCAAGTATGCTTCGTCGCAGAATGGATACAAACGGGCCATCGGAGCTAACTGGGGCGTGGAGGTTCGCCACCTAGACCAAGACAAACGTCAGCAGATGGACGAGCTGCTCACTTGGGCGGATAAGCAAAGCAAGCCTCAATACCGCAAGGCAGTCGAGACAATTGATGAGACCATCAAGCAGCGGGCAGAGCTTCGTCGCAGGCTATGGTATCTCGAGGAGGGATTGCTACGTGGCATCGACCTCATTGATCTGTACAAGCAGACCGAAAGCATCCTCAAGCCTCAATCGCCTCGCAAGAGGGGCGAGCAGCCCGACTACACCAAGGCCAAAGGACAAATCGACCACCTCTACAAGCAGGAGTTCGACCTCGAGGTAGACCGCAAGATCGCCACGGCGCTCATCGCCGAGTATTGTAAGCAAATACCCGCAGAGCACCGCCCCGAGGCACTCCGTCCAGTAGGCAAGGAGATAAGCCTAGAGGAGTTTGTCGCAGCTGTCTACCAGGGCTGGAAGAGCTATCTATCTGCACTTGACCTCGGGGCACAGATGGCCGCAACAGGCAGCCAGGGTATGCCCTCTAATATCCAGGGAAGCCAAGATGGCAATATGCGCTCCTTCGTTACCTCTGTCCTTGAGGAGCACAAGAGGCTCAAGGCCGAACTGGCGAAGTTCGACAACCCCATCGACCGAGCCCGTCGCACCTATGTCGAGGGTATGCTCAGCCTGCATGGGGAGGATAAGCTGTGGCCAGATGCCAACTCGACCCTACGCTTTACCTTCGGCAACATCAAGGGCTATAGGCCCAAGGATGGCGTAGTCTATACTCCTAAGACCTACCTCGACGGGGTAATGCAGAAGGAGGATCCCACCTCTTGGGAATTCGCCGTTGCCCCTCGTCTCAAGGAGATCTACACCCGGCAGACCTATGGCAAGGGTAACCGCTGGGCCGAACGCCAGACAGATGGTTCGTGGAGAATGCCCGTGAATATGTGTGCGACCACCCATACCACTGGGGGGAACTCTGGTAGCCCAGTCTTCGACGGATCGGGGAATCTTATCGGGATCAACTTCGACCGCAACTGGGAGGGTGTTGGTGGCGATATACAGTACTTGGCCGATTATCAGCGAAGCATCATCTGCGACATCCGCTACATCCTGATGATCATCGAGGAGTATGGTCAGTGCCATCGACTGCTGGAGGAGATGACCTTTGCCTCATAAGTCATCGGACGACACTGAACTCTACCTCCAGGCTGCCGCAGCTCGTCAAGAGACGTAACTGCGGCAGCTTCATTTACAGACAAAACCATTGCTATGCTTCAGACGATCGTACACTATAGCCTGCACTTTCTATTCCCGGCCCTAGTTTCCTATCTATTTTGGGGACGAGAGCGATGGTGGACATCCTACCGCATCATGCTCCTCACCATGCTCGTAGACCTTGACCACCTCTTCGCAGACCCGATCTTCGACCCCAATAGAGGGAGCATTGGCTTTCACCCACTGCATTCCTACCCGATGATTGCTGTTTATGCCCTCATGTGCGTGCTACCCTATCAGCGGTGGGGATGGGCCTGGTGGTGGCGGGCTATTGGCGTTGGGCTTACCCTACACATGATCACAGATTGGCAGGACTATTACCTTTGGCCCTAAGCATCATCCGAGGGAGAGATCTTGTTGGTCAGAGAGAGGATACGCTCAGCTAATAGAAAGGCTCCTGATAGATCTGCCTTAGGAGGCCTCACAGCAAAGCCACCAGTGCAGCCCTATCAAGAGCCTTACAAATGTATGTCTAGGAGAGAAGCTATGGCGAGGAGCTAAGCTCTCTCGATCCATAGTTCTCCTTATTCGAAGAAGTTCGGAGCCTCAAAGCCCCCAGTATTCAGATAACGATCTCTCTTGGCCTCGATGAGGTCATGGTGCATCATATCAGCGATAATCCCCTTGAGGTCGTACTCTGGCTGCCAACCAAGCTGACGCTTAGCCTTGCTAGGATCTCCAAGCAGGAGATCGACCTCTGTTGGGCGGAAGTATGCAGGGTCTACGGCGACGACAGCCTCCCCGACACGAGACTTAATCGCCGGCAGGCTATCTACCCCAACGGCAGCAGAGAAGAGTGCTTCGTCAATACCAACGAGGCGGCCAACCTCCTCTAGCCCCTCACCCTCGAAGGACACCTGTAGCCCAATCCGCTCGAAGGATAAACGAGCAAACTCTCGAACCTCCGTAGTCTCACCTGTAGCCACCACATAATCGCTGGGCTGCTCCTGCTGTAGGATCAGATGCATCGAGCGAACGTAATCCTTGGCATGCCCCCAGTCTCTTTTGGCCGACAAATTCCCCAAGTATAACTTATCCAACAGGCCGAGAGCTATGCGGCTCACACTCCTGGTGATCTTGCGGGTAACGAAGGTCTCCCCTCTCAATGGGGACTCGTGGTTGAAGAGGATACCATTGTTGGCATGGATGCCATAAGCCTCTCGATAGTTTACTGTGATCCAATAGGCATAGAGCTTGGCGCAGGCATAGGGACTACGTGGATAAAAAGGTGTTGTCTCGCGCTGGGGCGTCTCCTGAACAAGGCCGTAGAGCTCACTGGTCGAGGCCTGATACATACGAGTCTTCTTCTCTAGGCCCAATAGGCGAATAGCCTCCAAGACTCTCAGAGCACCTACAGCATCTACATCTGCGGTGTACTCTGGGCACTCAAAGCTCACCTTCACATGGCTCATAGCCCCGAGGTTATAGACCTCGTCGGGCTGTATTTCCTTCATCAGGCGAGTGATATTCATCGAGTCGGATAAATCTCCGTAGTGGAGGAAAAAGTTTCTATTCTCCACATGAGGGTCTTGATAGATACGATCTACACGCTGAGTATTGAACAAGGAGCTACGACGCTTAAGTCCATGAACCTCATAGCCCAACGAGAGTAGATACTCGGATAGATAAGCTCCATCCTGCCCTGTTACGCCTGTAATAAGTGCTCTTTTTTTCATCTGTCAATCTTATTTCTATTACACTATTTCTTAACCAAAAGATCTCGGAAGGAAGTCTTCACTCGATCCTTCCAGGAAAGAGGCGTCTGTTCTACGCAGCCCAGCCTTTTACTATGAAAATTCCTCTTACAAAGATAACTTTATCTTTCGGATAAATGGCCCAATAACAACAGGGCTGACGCATTACAAAGGTCTTGCTATCTTGGGGCATTCTTTTATGCGTATCCTAATTTGTTTTAACGTGAGTTCGGTATAAGGATTGTCGTCTTTTCGGTTTCAAAATAGGAGGTATTTTGATTGCAAAAGTGGAGATGTTTAGTATCTTTGTGATTGATTAACAAATAGATAACTAAACACTCCCACTCCAATGGATGAGACAAAGTTAGTAGAAATATATTGTATGGTTGATGAGTTCTGTAAGCAAGCCGATCAATAAGAGGCTATTGCGCAATGCACCGCTCAAAGTTTCTTGTATCTTTCTCGGTGTTTTTTGCGTGTTTGAGCCGCTTGGGGAGACTTGAATACTATACCCCTATCCCCATCCCTAAGGGAAGTATCCCTCAGGGATGGGGATTTTACGGTTATTTGACACCTTCAAGCACAAGCAGCCAAATAAGCACAAAATCCCCCGACCTTGTGGCTCATTGCTCACAAGGTCGGGNGATTTTACGGTTATTTGACACCTTCAAGCACAAGCAGCCAAATAAGCACAAAATCCCCCGACCTTGTGGCTCATTGCTCACAAGGTCGGGTAGAGGGGAGAGGATAGCACCACTGAAAAACACAGCGTCAAGCAGCAAAAAACGATTGGAAAGAACATGGTGATATAACCCTGGCATTGCGCAATAGTCTCCATAGAGAAAAAAAAAACGAAGAGGGTGCGGCAGAGCAATTCGATCTCTACCACACCCTCAGACATTAGAAGGGAGAGGGCTCGTCTACTGAGTCTGCTCTCGGACAGTTATTCGCCCACCAAAGCCAGTCGTCGCCGTATATTCGGGGGCGTAGGTAGACTGCACCTGGGCAGAGACTGCCTGATAGACCCCAGAGCGAACAACATGCTGCTCATACTCCAGGCGATATTCGCCCCTATTCAAATGCTCGAAGTAGAAATTCGTTTGTTTATCCTTCGGCTCATAGTAGTAGAGCGTACCAGCCTCAGCCCTCATGTGAGAGAGCTGTTGAGTAGGCTCGGCAAAGCCTATACGAGGATCGCTCAAAGAGACGAAGTCAATATCTCGCTCCAACTTGATATAAATCTGGGTGAGAAGAATGTCCCCCACACGCAGCTCATGCCCTTGATCTAGCGGACGAAGGCGAGTCTCTCCCCCCTCCACAGTCTTGATGAAGAGGCGGCGCTCTATAGAAAGTTCTCGTCCCGAAGCTCGTAGACTATCGATAGGCACAGGGTATCGGGCGACAACAGCTCCCCAAACCTGCCCATCACGCTGCGTCTGAACCTCGAGCTTGTCCGGGTATTGAGTTCGCTTCAGGCGGAGGGAGAGGTCGATGCGCTCACCCTGCTTCGTTTGCCTAGAGCCGTCTGAGAGGACGAGGGTTAGCTCGGTCTTGTTCATCTCCTTGAGGGCTTCTGCACCCGAGCCACTGAGCAGGGCATAGAGAGCCTCCACAGAGGCAACCTCACTCTCCCAGCCCACCGAGCGACGCTGGTTGAGCAGCCATTGCCTTAGGGAGATAACGGTCGCTTCATCCTCAGGGGCAATAAGCTGTAGAGCCTCAATGAACTCAGTAATCAGGGTGTAGTTGCGGTTGATCCACCAATAGCCCCAGGTGCTGGAGTATTTGGCGAAGAACTCCCCGACCTCATCCTCGACGAGGTGCTGTCGTAGAGACTCCAGCACGAGCTTGGCTACCTCTGGATAAGCTCTGCGCAGGGCCATTGCTGCACGGGGCTTGTCGTAGAGGGGCAGGTGCAAGGCCATCTGCCGGAGGCGATCGGTGTGGTACTTGACAAGGCTCTGATTGCTCTCCCTGCGAGCCTCGGGGGCTAGCTCGAGTAGATAGAGGTAGTCAAGGACTAGACCGGAGAAGTAATTGGGGCTCTTCGCCCCTTGGGCTTGCTCCTCAGACATAACTTCAGAGACGTAGGCCTCGAGTGGAGCCCAACCCTTGGAAATCATCTGTTCAAGCCCACTTGAACGTCTGTCAGGGGGCAATAGCTGACGTAGCCTAAGCAGCTGACGCATCACCACGTTTGTTACATAGATATTCCCTGACATGCCTGAGAACCAAGACCACTTACCATCGGGCTGTTGCAGTTCAGCAAGTTGCTTGACGAGCTCAGCCTCGATAAAGGGGCCTTCACGCTTAGCAGAGTCGAGGAAGGTGAAGAGCTCTGAGGCCCGACGTCTCTCCTCTCTTAGATCTTCGCTCCATGGTCCTTCACTGCCTGGCAGCAGAAGCAGGCTGTCTCGGCCAACTCTTAGGGAGAGGCCCAGGGCCTTGGCTCGCTCTTGCGCCCAGGATTCCAAGCCAGGAGTGAGGGCAATGTGTCGAGCGAATACTTGAGTGAAGAGGTTTGCGCTCAGCGAGATCGCATTGGTAGAACGCTCTCGGACGATCGAGGGCAGACTCTCAAGAGCTATGAAGAGTGGGTTGCTCTCGAGGCGCAGATCGAAGCGGCCAGCCTCTGGCCTGAAAATTCCCGTAGGATAGAGCTCTGCGAGGGAGATCGTTCTCCGCTCGGCCTTTTGCAAAGTAAAGGCAAGGCCTTGAGCGGTCTCCTCTATGGCGGGCAAGATCGCTAGGGCATGCTGCTCTCCATCGGAGAAGTTCTTCCCTCGGGCCATGAGGCGCACCCCTACGGAGTCTAGGCCCTTGGGGGTATCGAAGCTAAAGTGATAGGCCTGCCCCTTCTGAGGCTCAAGGGAGAAGGATTTCTGCTCACTCAGCAGGATGCGCTCCGTCCTTAGGTCGAAGAGCTCCAGGGTGATCTTCCCCTTTTGGGCCTTGTCTGAGGAGTTGTACAGCTGAGTCGAGAGGCTTGCATGGTCTCCCTGACGCAGCTGCCGTGGCAGGAAGGGTCTAAGCATCAACTCTCTATAGCTCTCCACATAGGCACTTCGATGACCCACAGAAAGATCCTCCGTATGCGCAACGAGCTCGACGCGCCAGCGGGTTAGGGCCTCGGGCAGATCAAAAGACCAAGACACTTCGCCCGAGGAATTACTCTGCATCCGAGGGCGGAAGAAGGCTAAGGAGGAGAAGTTGCGCCGCACCACGGGCTGCTTACCCGAGGGGGCAGGCCGAGAGCTATTGCCCAGCTCCTTTAGAGCATCAGGGAGGGCTGAGCGGTCTATCTCTATCTCGGGCTCGTGAAGGACGCCCATCGAGGCATCCTCCTCTTCACTCTCAAGAGACTTAGGGGCTTGCATAGCGATCACTCCTGAAACCCTACCCGCAAACCTCGTAGCAAGAGATCCGACGGCAATCATACGACCGAGGCTTCGACGCTGTCCTACGCCCGAGGAATAATCAATGCAACCATCGTACCAATCCCCGTACACATCCCAGTAGCTTTCATAGCTCCTGGGCGTACTTATGGAGTTGGGGAAGAACTGATCCTCAAACAAATGATCGATCCCATAAGAACCACGAATAGGACGCTGCACGGGGGCAAATCTATCGAGGTACAGCCCATTAACCTTGTCCAAGGCACTGTCGAACATCCATGCGGCCAGGGCTGCCCGTACGGGCTTGCCATCCTTCAAGATCTGTAAGCTCCAGGTCTCGTGGCTACCCGCACGCACTCGGTTGCGAAAGCTCTGCCAGCGTAGCTCAAGCTCCCTATTAGGCAGGCGATACTCGTATTCAAGGCGACGCTTGTATAGGCGGGCATTGTGCACCATATAGACATCGACGACAACGCTTTGGCTACGTCCCTTGAGGTCTATGACTAGGTGATGGAGCTTCTTGGCCTCGGAGCGAAAGTGTCCCATGCTGTGGGTGCGTCCATCGACCGAGACACGATAGCTGATGTAGCTCGTAGGGAGGCTAGAGGCAACGAGGAGGCGAGGCGGATGCTTCTCGTCGTAGTAGTCTCGCACGGCCCTCACCCAGAGGGCCTCGTTGTCGATAGTCATGCGTTCGTCTGTGGGGCGATAGAGGACGAAGTTTGTCGTGTCTCTAAGCACTTTACCCGAGGAGATCTGAGCCTCAGTACAGATCTGATACTTGCCTGAGGGCAAGGAGGCCGTGTGGGGGGCTAGATTGATCTCTTCGCCTGTCTGACCACCCCCCTGATGGACGACCTTGCCTTGGCCTAAGATCTCATAGCGAACGGCCAATGGCTGAGGGTCGGGCTTTTGATGTCGCTGCATCACACGGATTTTGAGGGGTTGCTCGAGGAGTGAGGCGTCGAGATACTCTGGGAGGTCAATCTCTACGGCACTGGGCTTACCCACGGGGAGAGTCAGATAGGTCTCCTGCGTTTGCGCTTCGCCCGTGGTGCTCACAGCCTTGATCTCGAAGGAGTAGCTGATCCAATGATATTTGATTTGATCTGTGCCCTCGGGCTCTATCGGATCGAAAACGAAGCTCAGCTGGGCACGACCCTCTTCGTCAGTCTCCACCTCCTTGATCTCGAAGGAGTTTGCATGCCCACGGGGGCTATGAATCCCAGCTCGGTAATACCTATACCCCTCGCTCACATTAACCTCGGCACTCAGGCGTACGCCCGAGATCCTTGCACCAGTGAGGTCTACAGCACGTACCTCTATTCGGATCGTATCCCCTCTCTCGGGTCGCACCTCTGGGATCTCTGGGATCTGTAGCTCAAAGGTGGGTGCTTTGTACTCTTCTATACTGAACGAGGCCTCACGCAGCCTCTTGCCTGCCTTTACGACCCTCAAGTCATAGCTCCCTCTAGGTTGATCCTTTGGGGCTACGAAGCTGTAGGTGAAGCGACCCAGAGCATCCGTCTCGACATCGACGGAGAAGTGCTCTTGGCTCGAGGGGGTAATGAGCCTTAGGCTAAGCTCCTCATGGGGCAATACACGACTACGCTCGACGAGAGGCTCTTCCCTGAAGAGGTAACCATAGATCTGCACCGTATCGCCAGGGCGATAAGCCCCTCGATCGGAGGTAACAAAGGCTGAGACCTCCCCCTCGAAAGGGCTATCCATATAATTCCCATAGTTGTCATGCTGGGAAGCAAGCGGGTCAAAGGCATCCAGGCTCACGAAGAAGCCTTGATGATCGGCCACTCGCAAGCCCTTGCGCTCAGACTTGGGCAAGGTCATCATCCCCTCTTGGTCGGCTTGCAGGAGCGTGCGCACCGAGTCCGGGGTGAAGTAATGGATGCGCTCGCCCGAGAGGGGCTCTCCCGATACACCGTCAAACCACTGTAAGGAAGAGGCTTCGCCTGCATGGGGCTTGTGCCAGAGAGGGTACTTGTTCGTGAGCTGATAGTCGAGATAGCGATGCTCCCAGCCCTTGAAGTCGCCCTTCGTGGCACGCTTATGGGGGATGGGTGTGATCTGTATATAGTACTGACCGAGGGTAGGATGTAGCTGTGAGTCTTTGAGTACGAGGGTATCTATCGAGCGATCCCACTGCTCATGCTCTCGAAGCTGATAGGTGAAGGTCTTAACGAGCTTCATCTGCTTACGTTCGGGGATGAAGATCGGGGCTATCGTGGGGGCTTGGTAGACCGATATGCGGCACGCCTGTAGGTGCTGGTGCTCGAAGCACACGACCTGCTCTCTACGTCCCACGACCACATTGCTCCCTAGATCGACAGAGAGGTTCGGACGAAGTAGCTCCTCCCTCAAGCTCTTGATCGGCCTGATCGAGGCAGCATGGCGAGACGATGGGTAGAGCTTGAGGAAGCGATCGATATGCTCCACCTGAGCTCGGGTGCTATAGTTGTGGGCATTGGGGAGCAAAGTTGGCAGGAGGTGGAGGATCTCCGAATGACGCTCATAGCGGTCAATGAAAGCCTTGTACTCCTCGGCCTTAAACTCCCTTCTCCATCCACGAGACGAAGAGAAGTAGAGATACTCGTACTCGGCCATCATCCGCTCTCGACCTATTGGTAACCCTTCGGCATAAGTGCGGATACGCTCCTTCCAATATTCCTTGTTATCGCCGACCAAACTCCTAAGAGTGTGAAAGATGAGTGCCGCATAGGTCTCTCGCCATGGGTGCTCGGGCTGGATCATTAGAGGGATGATCTCCTCGGGGACTCTTCTGCTCAGAGGAGTAAGGTTGGCCAGGGCCTCGCGTGCCAAGGCTTGGGTTCGCTCCTCATACTGCTGCTGAGTCCATCGACTGGGATCAAGAGTATCGACCAGGGCATCGGTTTCTTGCCTACGTGGCCTGTCTTCGTAACTATTCCATCCATGTATGCGATAAACATGGTAGATATAGGCCAGCAAGAGGCTACGCTCCTCTGCTCGGAGCCAAGTCTGCCGACGGGCTCGGTCAAGCTGCTCGAAGATCGGACGCCGATCGAGATCTCCGTAGAGATCCCTATGTGCAGAGCGCAGATGGTGCAACCCGATGAGTAGATCGGGATAGCTCTGCTCTTGAATCGAGAGCTCCACGAGCTGGGCGGACAGAGTGGCCAGCTTCTTGGGCTGACTGAGCCTTTGGGCCTGGTCTATCTCCGTCTTGAGCTCTGTACGCTGGGCTGAGCCTTGCTTCGCCCGCTGTGCCTCTAGGGGCTGCATGGGCAGCAGTAGGAGGCACAATCCCACGAGGGAAAGAAGTCGTGTGAAGATTTTCATATCTCATCCATTATTTGTTTCATTCCCCAAATGTAACCAAAATATGGCTAAACCTCGATGACCCAATACCTCAGTTCGTAAAGGAATATCCTACAAATGTTAATCATCGATGCAAGGCTGGACTGAGGCTAGTCAGAATGGGTTTGCATGGGGCAGTGGGTAAGCATCCCTCTTGGATCACAGCCCTCCCCCTCTAGAGACTCAAATAGGATCGACAATGAGATCTAAGTAGGAGCTCGAGAGAAGTCCTATCTGAGCCTCGATCGAGAGCCTATTTGGATCTCAATCGAGGATCTATTGGGCCGCTCGGCTGAGCTCCCCTCTAGAGCGTATCCGAGCCCCTATCGCCCCCTCGGGGCACAGTCCCCAAAGCGAATAGATGGAGCTCTACCCAAGTCTCTCCTCCTCACCGAGGCGATATGCCAACGATGAGGTTTGTCCCTTTGAGCTTTTTGGACTATTTTTGGGCATTAATTGTCTGTATAGCACTTTGTCAAACCACTTCATAGCGTGCACTTGAAAGATATATTGGCCAGCTGGCGAACCCGCCTCTCTTCGAGCTTCCCAACTGTGGGGTTTATTGCGCTGATGGCCTTCTTGGCCTTGGCCTACTTCACCCCAGCAGTCTTCGAGGGGCGTGAACTCTTCCAGCATGATGTCGCTGGAGCGAGCGGTACGGCCCAAGACGTACGGGATCACCATGCCCAGACGGGAGAGACAGCCTACTGGACTAATAGTCTCTTCGGAGGGATGCCCATGTATCAGATCTCGCCGAGCTATCCCAGCATTGGGCTACTCAAACAAGTGCAGGATCTCTTGACCCTACAATGGCCGCTCAACTTGCTCCCAGGATACAGCTGGCTGCTCTTCGCCATGATGGTAGGCTTCTTCATCTTCATGAGGGCTCTGCGTGTACGGCCTTTGCCTGCGTGGCTAGGGGCTGTGATGTGGACTTTCTCGAGCTACTTCATCATCCTCATACAGGCGGGTCATATTTGGAAGCTCATGACCCTGGCTTTCATCCCTCCAACTATTGCAGGCCTGGTGTGGGCCTACCGAGGGCAGTGGCTCAAGGGCGGTGTCGTGGCTGCATTCTTTGCTAGCTGGCAGATCATGTCCAACCACGTACAGATGAGCTATTACTTTGGCTTCTTGATGCTCTTCTTCGCCGTGGGCTACCTCGTTGAGGCCCTCCGAGAGCATCAGCTGAGGCGTTGGCTCATCGCCACCGCAACCATGCTCGCAGCAGGGGCGATAGCCCTAGCGATCAATGGCTCGAACCTCTACCATACCTACCAGTACACGCAGCAAACTATGCGTGGAGGCTCTGCCCTCAGCCAAGGGGCTAGTGCAGCCCCATCTAGCGGCCTTGATAAGGACTACATTACACAGTGGAGCTACGGCAAGGCGGAGACTTGGACGCTACTCGTGCCCAATGCTTTTGGCGGTGCTTCGGGGGCGTTGCTGAGCAATCAAGAGGCCTTGGCCTCCCTCGAGCCTCTAGAGCGACAACAGCTAGAGAGACTCAATCAATTTTGGGCTCAGCAGCTGGGCCAGCCTCTCAATCATTATTGGGGAGATCAGCCCTTTACCTCAGGGCCTGTCTATGTGGGGGCTTTTGTCCTATTGCTCTTCTTACTCGGATGCTTCATCGTTCGAGGGCCGATCAAGTGGGCACTGCTTGCTGGCACCGTCCTCTCTATTGTACTCTCCTGGGGTCATAACCTCATGTGGCTCACGGATCTATTCATCGACTATGTGCCGCTGTACAATAAATTTCGCACCGTCTCCTCAATCCTCGTTGTGGCAGAGTTTACAATCCCTGCACTGGCCGTGCTGGCCCTGCTCGAGTTCGCCCGAGATCCCAAGGCTCTCCTACGTCGTCCCGTAGTGCTTTCGTTTGCAGGGGTAGCCACGCTAGGCGTTGCCCTCTTGATCGCCTTGATGCCAGGGACGACTTTCTCTCTGCTCAGTGAGCAGGAGCAGGGCATCTATCGCCTCATGGTCGGACAGCCAGGGGTTTCAGAGGCCTTGGCGGCACTCAAGACGATGCGTGCGGACATCGTCCGTAGCGATGCGATCCGCTCGGTCATTGTGCTTCTGCTCAGTATTGGCGTGTGCTACCTATACTATAGGGAGCGTATCACCCGTTCATGGCTCTTTGCCCTCCTGGGCGTAATTACCTTGAGTGATCTTTGGCTTGTAGACAAACGTTATCTGAACGATGAGCACTTCATCGATGGAGCTGTGGTCGAGCGAATGGCTCATCCGACGACCTCGGCAGACCTCGAGATCGCTCAAGACACTGACCCTCACTATAGGGTCTTGAACCTTAGCGTCTCCACCTTCAACGATGCTACAACCAGTTACATGCACCGCAGTGCTGGAGGCTATCATGCCGCTAAGCTCAGCCGCTACCAAGATCTGATCGAGCACCAGCTCTCCCGATTGGGCGATACCTTACGCCCCGCAAATCCCGATGTCCTCAATATGCTGGATATCCGTTACCTCATCCTTCCCCCGCAGCAGCGTGGAGCTGCCCCTCGAGTAGCTCACAATGCTGATGCTTTCGGGCCAGCATGGTTCGCTGACAACATCATTGTCGCTGAAGATGCGTACGAAGAAATGGAGCTATTGGGCAAGGCTAACCTCAAGAGCACAGCAATCATGGAGCGGTCGGCTCTTGGAGAGCTTCTCCCCGAAGCTCTGCATGTGGCCGAAGGCTTGGGCTCTAAGGCCTCAGTTCGCCTTGAAAGCTATGTGCCTGGTCGAGCAGTCTACGAGACAGATACCGATCGAGAGAGGCTGCTTGTGCTTAGCGAAGTATACTACCCCGATGGCTGGCAGCTGTATATAGATGGGGCAGCAGCTCCTATATACCGAGCCAATTACCTCCTACGGGCAGTCAAAGTCCCCGCTGGAGTGCATCGACTCGAGATGGTCTTCGACCCCGAGAGTATTCATACGACGGAGCTTGTCTCCAGGCTGGCGCAGGGCTTGCTTGCCCTAGGCATCCTGCTTTGGCTGCTCCTAGGCTTCCTAGGTCAGAGGCAGGTATCCTAGCAGACGACTTAGCTCCCCACATCCTCATTGAGATAAGTTAGAGAACAATACATTATTAACACTTAATCCAATAACACGTAACCGATGAAGAAAACTTTGTCAACCCTGCTGCTCGCTGTAGCGACAGTATTCGTTTTGGGTAGCTGCTCGAAGAAGTTGCGTCCATTGCATGGAGACAACGTTAAGGTCGAGCCTCAGATGCTTGAGGTGGTAGCAGGTCAAGTGCCCGCTAAAATCCATGTAACCTTCCCAGCCAAATGGTTCCCCAAGAAGGCTGTCCTGACCATCACTCCTGTGCTGCGCTACAATGGTGGGGAAAAGGTGGGCGCAAGCTATACCTTCCAGGGAGAGAAGGTATATGGCAATGACCCCGTAGTCTCTTATACACACGGAGCTAATGCCACGCTGAGTTTCTCCGCTCCCTATGTGCCTCAGATGGCCAAGAGCAAGCTATTGCTTACCTTCGGCCTCAAAGGCTCGAATAAGCCCATTGCTGATCTAGAGATCGCTCAGGGTGTTATCGCTACCGAGATGCTGGCAACGGCTCAGGTGGCCAAGGTTGCCTTAGCTCCCGATAGCTTCCAGCGTATCATCAAGGAGTCTTATGATGCGAGCATTCTCTTCCAAATCCAGCAGGCAGACATTCGCCGCTCTGAGCTCAAGAAGGATGACGTCCAGGATTGGAAGGGACTGGTACAGCAGGCAAAGCAGGCTGACAACCAGACTGTAAGCGTAGAGGTGCAGGCCTATGCCTCTCCTGATGGAGGTCAGAAGCTCAACGAGAAGCTCTCAGAGCAGCGTGAACGCAATACGACCAAGATGCTGAAGAAGGAGTTCAACAAGCAGCGCATGAGCGACATCGCTATTGATGCTCATTACACCGCCCAGGACTGGGAGGGCTTCAAAACGCTCGTTGAGCAGAGCGACCTACAGGACAAGGAGCTCGTGCTGCGTGTCCTCTCAATGTACTCTGACCCTGAGCAGCGTGAGCGTGAGATCCGCAATATCTCCGCTGCCTTTAGCCAGCTGGCTGATGAGATCCTGCCCAAGCTGCGTCGCTCCCGTCTGATCGCCAACATCCAAATCACGGGTAAGAGCGACCAGGAGATCAAGGAGTTCCTCGACAAGGCTCCCAAGGAGCTTACCCTCGAAGAAATGCTCTATGCTGCAACCCTCGTTCAGGGCAAGGAGCAGCAGGAGAATGTCTACCAGCTCATCAGTAAGCTACATGCCAAGGATTATCGAGCCTTTAACAACATTGGGACACTACTCTACGAGCGTGGTGCCCTCGATCAGGCTCAGGTTTACTTCGAGGCTGCTAAGAACAGACAGAACAACCCTTACTCCAACATCAACCTCGGTCTGATCGCCCTCTCTAAGGGAGATCTAGCTCAGGCTGCAACCCTCATCGGTGCTGGCTCTAGTGTCCCCGAGGCTGCCCCTGCACTGGGTCTGCTGTACCTCAAGCAGGGTCAGTATGCTAAGGCTGTAGCTGCCTATGGCAAGACTATTAGCAACAATGCTGCTGTGGCACAGCTCTTGAACTCAGACTATGGTCGTGCGCTCTCTACGATCAATGCGCTACCTCAGCCCGATGCCACAAGCTTCTTGATCAAGGCTATTGTAGGTGCTCGCACCAACGACTCTACACTGGCTCTCTCGAGCCTCAAGAAGGCGATCTCTATGGACAGCAAGATCGCTCATCTGGTGTCAGGCAACCTTGAGTTTGCTAAGTTTGCTGGCACTCCTGAGTTTGCACAGTTGCTCTCCTCTACCTCTACGCACTAAGCGCAGAGGACAGGAGGAGCTATCCTCCATACACAATCGCCCCTGGCTCGAAATCGAGCCAGGGGCGATTGTGTATCAAGACTAGAGCCTAGCCAATAATGGTGCGCTCACCGAGCGCGTGGGCGAAGTCCTTCTTCTGCTCATTGAGCTCCTTGAGCTCGAGCATGAGCTCGGTAATGCGTCGGCTGTCGCCCTGCCGCTGTGCCTCTCGGATCTCCTGCTGCACCTCTCGGATGGTCTGTAGGACGAAGGAGATACGCATATAGTCCAAGGCCCTCAAGACCTCCTCGCCCAGACCACGCTGCTCCTCGAGGAGCTGTCTATGCAGATACTCGAGGCGCAGTACCTCTCGCTGCTCAGGATCTGTCTCATGCTCCCAGGCTTCGATACCGAGGGGCTCGCCTACCCGATCGTCAGCATAGCGATCGCTCAGTAGGTCGGCCGATAGTCGGCGAATGTCCTCCTCGGCATGGTTGCTGAAGTAGGTGGCACAACTAAGCTGTCTGGGCAAGCAGTCCTCAAGGGCCTCTGAGAGTATCTGGCTCATCAGAGGGGTCAAGAGATCGAGTACGCCATCGAGCTCTAGTTCGCCCGCAATGTATTCGGTTAGGGTATAGGAGATGAGGCCTTGTGTCTCGGGCTCTTGATGGGCAAGCTCCTCGTCGTAGATGAGGATCGTCTCGCCCCCCTTGCTGATCAGTAGGCGCAGCAGCTCAATCTCGTAGGGGGCAGCCGATCGGGGTGTGGGTAGCAGCTCTCTGACCTCCTGTGAAGAGGAGGCCTCAGGCTCAGGAGCTACCTCGACCCTCGCCTCGCTCTGTGGCAGTGGGGAGGGGGTAGGGCTAGCGGCAGACTGAGGCTCAGGCTGATAATAGCCAGAGGCATGGATCCCACTCTGACGCAGGCGGCGGATCTCATCCATGAGAATGCGCTCATCCATCTTGAGTTCGCCGGCAGAGCTCTGGATCAATACCGTACGGCGTATGGTATCGGGGATGAGGGCAATGCTGCGCAGGATGTCGGAGATGAGCTGAGCCCGCTTGATGGGGTCTCGCTCCATCTCCTCCTGATACAGCCTAATCTTGAAGTGTATGAAGTCGGTCTCGGCCTCGTTGAGGAAGCGGAGGAATTCCTCCGCCGTGTGGCTCTGAGCGTAGGAGTCGGGGTCGTGGCCCTCGGGCAGGAGCACAACCTTGATATTGAGTCCCTCCTCGAGCAGAAGGTCTATTCCCCTAAGAGCTGCTTTGATGCCTGCGCTATCACCGTCATAGAGCACTGTGATCTGAGAGGTAAAGCGTTTGAGCAGTCGGATCTGTGGGATGGTTAAGGCTGTGCCTGAAGAGGAAACTACATTTTCGATACCGCACTGATGCATCGAGATCACGTCGGTATAGCCCTCGACTAGATAGCACTTATCCTGTCGAGATATGGCGGACTTGGCCCAATAAATCCCATAGAGCTCTCGCCCCTTGGAGTAGATGGGGCTCTCGGGCGAATTAATGTACTTGGCGACCTTGTCTCGCTGGCCCATGATCCGTCCACCGAAGGCCACATACTTGCCCGCCAAATTGCGCACGGGGAAGATCACTCGACCTCGGAAGCGGTCTACAGCAGGCCTACCCTCATCATACTGGAGAGAGAGCCCTACACCCATGAGACGCTCGAGCTTATAGCCTGCTGCTAGGGCTGCATCGGTCAAGGCACTACGCTCCTCGGGGGAGTACCCCAGGCCAAACTTTTTGATCGTCTCGGGGCGAATGCCTCGCTCACGAAAGTACTCCAAGGCGACACGCTGCCCCTCGGGGCTATTGTGCAGCTGATCGACGAAGAAGCTCTGGGCATACTCGTTGATGATGAGCAGGCTCTGCCGTTCGCTGGCCATGCGTCGCTCTTCGTCGGTAAGCTCTCGCTCTCGGATCTCGATATTGTACTTCTTGGCTAGGTAGCGCAGAGCCTCATTGTAGTCCATCTGCTCGTGCTTCATGATGAAGTGCACGGGCGAACCGCCCTCACCACAGGAGAAGCATTTGCAAATATTACGAGCGGGATTGACGTAGAAGGATGGATTACGGTCGCTGTGAAAGGGGCATAGCCCCACATAACTCACCCCTCGCTTGCGCAGGCGAACGAAGTCCTGCACGACCTCGAGGATATTGGCCGTGTCTAGGATATGCTGTTTGGTTTGGCTGTCGATCATACCTGCACTTTGCCTTCGTCTGAGTATAGACCCTCACGACGAATATAGTCGATCGCCCGCTCGAGATCCTCGGGGGTGTCTATCCCGATCGTAGCGGTAGTTGTCTCTCGAGTACCGATGTGCATGCCTGCCTCTAGCCAGCGCAGCTGCTCGAGAGACTCGGCCACCTCGAGAGGGGAGGCGGAGAGGTTCTTGAGCTGAGGCAAAACCCTAGAGCGAAAGGCATAGAGGCCGATATGGCGGTAGTAGCGATGATGGCGGCAAAGCTCGCTCTCCACCCCTCTGAGATGGGGGATGACCGAGCGGCTAAAGTAGAGGGCCTCTCCCGAGGTCGAGCGGACGAGCTTGACCATGTTGGGGTTGTGAAGGACTGCGTCAGGGGTGTCGCTCGGCAGGGCCTCAGCTAGGGTGGCGATGTCGATCGCTTCGTCCTCGAAGGCCGCTAATAGAGAGGCGATCTGCTCCCTTTGAATGAAGGGTTCATCGCCCTGTAGGTTGAGCACGAGCTCCTCGCCCTGGCCAATGAGTTCGAAGGCCTCGATGCATCGCTCAGTACCCGAGCGGTGATGCGTCCCGGTCATGACCACCTCGCCGCCAAAGCTCTGTACAGCTTCGTAGATCAGCGGGCTATCAGTTGCCACGACAGCTCTGTCTACGATCTCAAGGGCTCGCTCAACGACCCGCTGGATCATGGGTCGACCGAGGATATCTGCAAGGGGCTTGCCGGGGAAGCGGCTCGAGTCGTATCGAGCTGGTATGATGGTGAGTACTTTGCTTGCCATAATGTTTTGTAGTGCCCATGAGGGCTATATATCAGGAACAAAGATACAACAATGCGGGCAAGATAGGCTGTAAAATCGAGCGTGCTGCACACGAGGCTCAGCAGAGAATCTTCATGTGCGGCACGAATAAGCAAGGGCTCTCGAGGGCCTCTATCACTTGCTCTGCTGTCTGATCTATGCGATCTATTGATCGGCTTCGGCTAACTGGGGCTCTGCCCTTGCCGTCTCAGTCGCTCGACTAAGGCATGCCACTGAGGTCTCGATCGAGGCTCGCTTGAGGTGCTAGATAGGGCCTCGATAAAGACCTCTCTAGACACTCAATAGAGGTACAAGTAGAGCCTCGATCGAGGTATAGATAGGATCGAGGTGGAACTCCTACTTGGGTCTCACTTGCGATCCTATCTATACTTCAATTGTGGTCTAAGTAGGATCGAAATGGAGTGCCTCGACACCTCTCCCCGAGACACCTCTATCTGTCTCTATCTCGAGAGGGTCATGAGGCAGAGACAGAAGACCCTCGCCCCACTCCTTCCTCACCCACATACTGGAGCTCCGTATAGACTCGGGACGTTATGCCGAGCAAAGCATTGCTCTAGGCTCGGAATTGACTATCTTTGCCCGACTAGTTACTACAGGGTGGACCCCTTGCAGGCGACGAGGCTCATCGCTCGCCCTCGGGGCTATGCCTCCTGCTATGTGAAGAAAAGAAGAGCCAAGCAAGTATGAAGCAGTATCTCGAACTACTGAGACATATCAAAACTCACGGAGAGGTCAAGGACGATCGTACAGAAACGGGTACGATCAGCACCTTTGGCTATCAGATACGCTTCGACCTCAAGGAGGGCTTCCCACTCCTGACGACCAAGAGGCTACATCTGAAGAGTATCATCTACGAGCTCTTGTGGTTCTTGCGAGGAGACACCAATGTCCATTACTTACAGGAGCACGGGGTGAGGATATGGAACGAATGGGCCGATGCCGACGGATCGCTCGGCCCTATCTATGGGGCACAGTGGCGTTCGTGGCCTGACTATTCGGGAGGGACGATAGATCAGATACAGGACATTGTCCGAGAGATCCGTACCAACCCTAATAGTAGGCGGATGCTTGTGAGTGCGTGGAATGTCGCCCAGATCGACGAAATGGCCCTGGCCCCGTGCCATTGCCTCATGCAGTTTTATGTGCAGGGAGGTCGGCTGAGCCTACAGCTCTACCAAAGGAGCGCAGATGCTTTCCTCGGAGTGCCCTTCAACATCGCCTCTTATGCGCTTCTGCTGCTGATGGTCGCCCAAGTTACAGGGCTGGAGGCAGGCGAGTTTGTACATACCTTCGGAGACCTACATATCTACCTCAACCACCTCGAGCAGGTGGATACTCAGCTCGAGCGGACACCGTACTCGCTACCCAAGATGTGGCTGAACCCCGAGATCCAAGAGATCGACGACTTCCGCTTCGAGGACTTTGAGCTCAGAGACTACGAGGCTCATCCGCACATAGCAGGTCTCGTCTCGGTATAATTCTAAGGTATATCCATCATGATCCTATCTCTCATCGTTGCGGTATCTCGTGAGCGAGCCATTGGGCGAGCCAACACCCTGCCCTGGCATTTGCCCCAAGACCTCAAGAGGTTCAAGGCCCTGACCACTGGGCACAGCATCCTCATGGGGCGCAAGACCTTCGAGTCGCTGCCCAACGGGGCTCTACCCCATAGGCGCAATATCGTCGTCAGCCGCACACTATCCGAAGCTCCAGGGGCAGAGCTCTACCACAGCCTCGAGGAGGCTCTCCAGGCTCTCGAGACAAGCGACGAGGAGGTCTTCGTCATCGGAGGAGGCGAGCTCTACCGCAGCCTCATCGACAGGGCGGACAAGCTCTATCTGACCGAGGTCGAGATCTCGATTAGCGATGCAGATACTTTCTTCCCCTCCTACGACCTCGATGAATGGCAGATCATCCGACAGGAGCACTGCCCACAGGATGAGCGCAATCCATACAGCAGCACTTATTACGAACTTCAACGCCCCAAAAGGGGAGCTATACCCATCAAATAGATCAATCACCAGGCCTCGGCCAACCAACCAATATGCAGAAACCCAGTATTCCCAAAGGAATGAGAGACTTCGGGCCCATAGAGATGGCCCGACGCAATTATATATTCGACACCATCCGCTCCGTCTACGCCCTCTATGGCTACCAACAGATCGAGACCCCGACGATGGAGCAGCTCTCCACCCTCATGGGCAAGTATGGGGAGGAGGGGGATAGATTGCTCTTCAGGGTACTTAACTCCGGAGACTATCTCAAGGGTGTATCACCCGAGGAGCTAGAGAACCCTCAGCTCAATCGCCTCTCCGCCAAGCTGTGCGAGAAGGGTTTGCGCTATGACCTAACCGTCCCCTTCGCCCGTTATGTGGTCATGCACCGGGATGAGATCACCCTACCCTTCCGCCGCTATCAGATCCAGCCCGTATGGCGGGCAGACAGGCCACAGAAGGGGCGTTATCGAGAGTTCTATCAATGCGATGCGGATGTGATCGGCTCTACCTCGCTGGTCAATGAGGTCGAGCTACTACAGATCATCGACGAGGTCTTTCGCCGCTTGAAGCTGCGCACACGCATCCTGCTCAACAACCGTAAGATCCTCAGCGGGATGGCCGAGGTGATCGGGGCTGCAGACCGACTCGTAGATATCACCGTAGCTATTGACAAGCTGGACAAGATCGGCCAGGACAAGGTCAATGATGAGCTCCGCAGCAAGGGCTTCGACGAGGAGACCATCGCTCGCCTACAGCCACTCCTCGAGCTCAAGGGCAATAACCTAGACAAGCTCAAGGAGCTCGAGGTGATCTTCGCCTCAAGCCCCACAGGACTCAAAGGGATTGAGGAGCTGCGCTTCATCCTCGATCGCCTCGAGAGCGTAGAGCTAGAGAGTGAACTCGTAGTCGATCTGAGCTTGGCTCGAGGCCTCTCCTACTACACTGGGGCGATCCTCGAAGTCAAGGCCCTGGATGCCTCCATCGGCAGTATATCAGGCGGTGGACGCTATGACGACCTTACGGGGATCTTTGGGATGCCCGGTCTGAGTGGTGTGGGGATCTCCTTCGGGGCAGATCGTATCTACGACGTCCTCGAAGAGCTGAGCCTATTCCCCGAGGAGACCAGCCGAGGTACGGAGCTCCTATTCGTGAACTTCTCTGAGCAGGAGGAGCATTACCTCATCCCCCTTGTGGCCCGCCTGCGCCGCCGAGGTCTTAGAGTAGAGCTCTACCCGGAGAGCTCCAAGCTCAAGAAACAGATGAACTATGCCAATACCCTACATATCCCCTTCGTCGCCCTCGTGGGCGAGAGCGAACGTCTCTCGAATACAATCACCCTCAAGAATATGGCCACGGGCGAGCAGCATAGCCTGAGCGAGGAGGAGCTCGTTGTGGCTCTACGCCCTGAATAATTTACCTCGCATGGTGAGGCTCTGATGAGCCCCCTATATGATGATCACTTATACTACTACGAGCTTCAAAAGCCCAACAACGTCGTCCAAGCTATGAAGTACCCGCTACTAGATACGATTCATTCACCGCAAGACCTCAAGCGGATTCCTCGAGAGCAGCTGCCTCAGCTCTGCCAAGAGCTGCGCTGGTATCTGCTCAATGCCCTCTCGATCAACCCCGGACACCTCGGGTCAAACCTCGGGGCTCTCGAGGCAACCGTAGCCATGCACTATGTCTACGATACTCCCTATGATCGTATCGTGTGGGATGTGGGGCATCAGGCCTACATCCACAAGCTGCTCACGGGCAGGAGAAAGGCCTTCCACACCCTACGCAAGTGGGGCGGTCTATCGGGTTTCCCTCTGCCAGCCGAGAGCCCCTATGATACCTTCGCCGCAGGGCATGCGTCGAACTCTATCTCCGCAGCCCTAGGGATGGCTGTCGCCTCAGCGAGCAAGGGTGAGCACCGTAATGTGGTGGCCTTCATCGGAGACGGATCGATGACGGGAGGTCTAGCCTTTGAGGGGCTCAACAATGCCTCCTCCTTCCCCAACAACCTACTGATCATCCTCAACGACAACAATATGTCCATCGACCGAAACGTGGGTGGACTGAACCGCTATCTCGTCAATCTACTGACCAACAAGACCTATAACCAAATGCGCCACAGAGTGTATCGAGGTCTACGCAAAATCAATGTGATCGGTGATGGTCGAGGGCGAGAGATCCAGCGTTTCAACAACCGCCTCAAGGCTATTGTCTCGAGGCAGCCGAACTTCTTCGACAGCTTTAGCCTGCGCTATATTGGCCCAATAGACGGCAACGATGTACTGCGTATGGTACATGTCCTCGAGGAGATCAAGAAGCTCAAAGGCCCTCGAGTGCTACACATCTCTACGACCAAGGGCAAGGGCTATGGGCCTGCCGAGCAAGAGCCTACGATCTGGCATGCCCCAGGTAAGTTCGACCCCGAGACGGGCGAGCGCAAGCAAGCCCTCCCAGCAGCAGAGCCTCCGAAGTTTCAGGATGTCTTCGGCCAAACCCTCATCGAGCTAGCCAGGATGGATCCGCGCATCGTCGGCATCACGCCCGCCATGCCCTCGGGTTGCTCCATGTCTATGCTCGAGGAGGCAATGCCCGAGAGGATGTACGACGTCGGCATTGCAGAGGGGCATGCAGTTACTTTCTCCTCGGGCATGGCCTCCGAGGGATTGATCCCGGTGTGCAATATCTACTCTACCTTCATGCAGAGGGCCTATGATCAGCTCATCCACGATGTGGCTATGCTCGACAACCACGTAGTCTTCTGCCTCGACCGTGCAGGTCTGGTCGGCGAAGATGGGGCGACACATCAGGGGGCATTCGACCTCTCCTACCTCAGAGGGATACCACACATGAGCGTCTGTTCGCCCATGGATGAGAAACAGCTGCGCCATCTGATGTACTCCGCCTGCCTGCACTGGAGCGGCCCAGTGGCTATACGCTACCCCCGAGGCAAAGGATCGGTCATAGACTGGCAAGTCCCCATGCAGCTCCACCCCCTGGGTAAGGGTCGAGAACTAACCCGAGGCCGAGAGCTGGTCTTCCTAAGCATCGGCCCTATCGGGGTCGAGGTTGCTCGGGTGGTTGAGGAACTGAGAACCGAGGGGATCGATGCTGGGCATATCGACCTCGTATTTGCTAAACCCTTGGATCTCGAGCTCCTGCACCGCGTGCTCAGCGAGTGTCCTTGTGCCATCAGTGTCGAGGAGGGTACGCTCATCGGGGGGGTTGGCTCTGCCATCGCTGAGCTCATCCTAGAGAGAGACTATGCGACGAAGCTCCGTCGCCTTGGCCTACCAGATGAATTCATCGCTCATGGCACTCCCGAGCAGCAGCGTAGTTACTGCGGCCTAGACCATGCCTCCATCAAGCGCACAGCTCTAGAGCTGCTGGGCAAAGACCTACAAACCTCCTAAGAGCTTCCAATATGCGGATCGTTATCGTTGGAGCTGGAGAGGTGGGGAAGCATCTAAGTAAGATGCTCTCTAGTGAAGGGCAAAACATCGTCCTTATGGACAGCGACCCCAAGAAGCTGTCAGAGCTCAGCCACAGCGTCGAGGTGATGACTCTAGAGGGTAACCCACGCCTCATCGACGACCTCGAGCGAGCTCGAGTCAAGGGGGCAGATCTCTTCGTCGCCGTTACACCCGACGAGGCAACTAACATCCTCTCATGTGCATTAGCCAAGAAGATCGGAGCTCTGCACACCCTGGCCCGCATCAACAACCCTGACTATCTAGCCGCTGAATATGTGGACATCTTCGGGGAAATGGGTGTCGATCGAATGATCTATCCCGAGGAACTAGCCGCACGAGAGATCGCCTCTACAACGCTCAATCCGTGGGCTAGGCAGTATGTAGAGCTCTTCAATGGGGCTCTGACCCTCGTCGGTATCAAGGTTAGACAAGGGGCTCCGATCCTCGACAGACCTCTGAGCGAACTCGGTGGGGAGCAGGGGCATAAGTTCTACCACGTCGTTGCGATCAAACGAGATCTCGAGACCATTATCCCAACAGGATCGACGAGGATTAAGCACAATGACCTGGTCTTCTTCACTTGTACCACTGGCCACCTGCAAGAGCTGCGGATACTCACTGGCAAGCCCAATCCTCTAGTGCGTAAGATGGTCATCATGGGGGCTAGCCGTGTGGCGACACAGACCATCCGCAAGCTACCAGAGAGCCTTCGGATTTGCCTCATTGAGCGGGACAAGGAGAAGTGTATGCGCCTCTCCGAGATCCTCCCCTCCAACGTAGAGATCTACCACGGCGACGGCCGAGACCCTGAGCTCCTGGACGAAGTAGGGCTCGACGATGCCGAGGTCTTCGTTGCCCTAACGGAGAACTCCGAGACCAATATCCTGGCCTGCCTCGCCGCAATGCGCTTCGGAGTCTACAAGACCATTGCCAAGGAGGAGAATATCGACTACATCCCCCTGGCTTATCGCCTTGATATCGGGACGCTGATCAACAAGAAGATCCTCGCCATCGGGCATATCTATCGCATCCTCCTAGGGATGGAGACAGGCTCGGTAATCAGCCTCTCTCTAGTCAATAATGCCGAAGTGGCCGAATTTGTGGTCAAGCGAGGCTCTAAGATCGACCAGCAGCGTATGAGCCAGCTACGCCTGCCTGGCAATATGACCTTTGGAGGAATGGTGCGTAATGGCGTACCGCAGATGATCGACGGCGATACCGTATTTGAGCCCTATGATCATATTGTGATCTTCTACCACAACATCCCGATCGGAGAGCTACAGGCACTCTTCCACTGATCCGAAAAAAGATCTCTATAGCACTGGTCTCATGCATAGTATCAACCACAAGTTCATCACACGTATCGTGGGTCAGATGTGTCTGATCGAGGCCCTTATGATGGTCATCACAACCCTCGTCGGGATCTATTACGGCGATGAATTACTCCCCTACTTCACCGCAACCTTTGTCTATCTACTGATAGGCTCTCTCCTGCTGACTCGGGGCAGATATGCGGCCAATACAAAGGTAGGCAGAAGAGAGGGGATGCTGACCGTTACCCTCACTTGGCTCACCCTATCGCTCCTGGGGACCGTCCCTATGCTGATGAGCGGAGCTACAGACGACTTCATGAGTGCACTGACAGAGACGATCTCAGGCTTTACCACAACAGGGGCGACTGTATTCGACGAGGTCGAGCAATTGCCCCATGCCCTTCTCTTTTGGCGTAGCCTGATGCAGTGGCAGGGGGGGATAGGGATCGTCGTCGTTACCCTTGCCCTATTGCCGATCTTTGGCGGTGGGGCTAGTCAGATCTACAATGCCGAGACGACAGGCATCACGCACGACCGCTTTCTGCCTCGTATCAAGGACGTTGCTCGTCGTCTCATGATCGTCTATGCTGCCGAGACCTTGCTGCTCATCCTCCTATTATGGCTTGGGCCTATGGGCCTCTTCGATGCTATCTGCCATGCTCTTTCGTGCATCTCTACTGGGGGATACTCTACTCGCAACGAGGGAATATCCTCCTTCGACTCAGCCTATGTTGAGTATGTTCTCTCAGGGTTCATGTTCCTCGGGGGGCTGAATATCGCCTTGATCTTCTTCGCCCTTACAGGCAAGCCTCGCCAGCTATTCCAGGACGAGGAGTTTCGCTGGTTCTCGGCTCTGATGCTGGGAGCATCGCTGGCCACTGCCTTTTGGCTTTGGCATGAGGGGGTATATGCCAGCATAGAGGAGACGTTCCGAAAGGCACTCTTTCAGGTGGTTTCTCTGGGGACGAGTACGGGTTTCTTAACCGCAGATATTACCTCCTGGAAGCCTTTCTTTTGGATGCTTGCTCTGCTGGTCATGTTCGTCAATGGTTGCGCGGGCTCAACCTCCGGAGGACTCAAGGTTTCTCGATTCGTAGTTCTACTCAAGAACCTGTACAATGAGTTCAAGAAGCAAGTACAACCCCATCTGCTTACCCCTGTTCTGCTCAATGGCAAGCAGCTAAGCATTAGCGTCGTGCATCAGATCTTGGCCTTCTGCGTGCTGTATATCCTCCTGCTCTTCGCTGGGGCCATGCTGCTCATGCTAGACGGAAATAACTTCATCTCAGGGATTAGTATCTCTTGCTCAGCCCTAAGCAATTCTGGGCCAGGCATAGGCGAATATATGAGCAATATCGGCGAGGCTAGCGACTTCTCCAAGGGTATGATGTGCTTCTTGATGTTGGCAGGACGCCTCGAGGTCTTCACCGTGATCGGGATCTTCAGCCCGCATTTCTGGAGGCGGTAGTCTCGCTTGGCCGAGATCGAGGTCGCATTAGGGCTAGCCATGAGGGATCGGTAGCCTCCCGGCATCTTACGGGGTAATAGTTTGAGTGGTAGCCTATTCCTTTAGAAACCCAGGAAAAAGCTCAATATCTTTTAGGAATATATTTGGCGAATTAAAATATTTGCCCTACATTTGCACTCGGATTTGAGAGATCAGTCCACGAGAAGCGGCGGAAGTAGCTCAGTTGGTAGAGCATAACCTTGCCAAGGTTAGGGTCGCGGGTTCGAGTCCCGTCTTCCGCTCTATCGCTGCTCAACTCATCATTACTGCGGAAGTAGCTCAGTTGGTAGAGCATAACCTTGCCAAGGTTAGGGTCGCGGGTTCGAGTCCCGTCTTCCGCTCTGATCAGTAGGCGTACCAGTTATTTGGTACGCCTATTTTATTTCACTCCTTTCTAGAGGGAGGCTGCTCGACGCTGCTGCAAGGTCTGCCAAAGGACATCATTAGGCAGGGGGGCCTCCAAATAAAGCTCCTCCGAGCTCACAGGATGGACGAAGCGCAGCGATCGAGACAAGAGGCTGATGCTTCCATCTAGGTTGCTCCTCTTAGCCCCATACTTAAGATCCCCCTTGATCGGGCAACCGATGGCCGAAAGCTGGCAGCGAATCTGATGATGCCTCCCCGTGTGTAGCTCGACCTCGACGAGGTGATAATGCTCAGCCGAGGAGAGATGCCTATAGGTCAGCTGGGCACGCTTGCTGCCAGGACGCTCGTCGAGTGAGGCATAGCTTCTATTCTGTCGTTCGTTACGTAACAGGTAATGTGTGAGCAGCTCTTCGCTGCGAGGAGGTTTGTTGGCCACGATGGCCCAATAGGTCTTATGCACCTGCCCCTTCTGAAAGAGGGCATTCATGCGACTAAGGGCCTTACTCGTCTTGGCAAAGATCACCAGCCCTCCGACAGGACGGTCGAGGCGATGCACCAGGCCTAGGAAGACATTTCCTGGCTTATTATACTTCTGCTTGAGGTAGTCCTTGAGGTCATCAAGCATACTTCTATCGCCTGTCTTATCGCCTTGGACGATCTCTCCAGGACGCTTCGAGACGACCAAGAGATGATTGTCCTCGTAGACTATGGTAGGGGTGTACATATAGCTTCAAAAATGATAGGAGAGTAAAATCAATCAGGGAGAGAGCGGGCAAGCCGCTCTCTCCCTGATTGATTATAGGCTTGGGGATCACTAGCAGTTCATCCCTCCGCAGACGTGGATCGTCTGACCAGTAACGTAGCTAGAAAGATCGCTAGCCAAGAAAGTTGCAGCATTGGCCACATCCTCAGGCGTACCTCCACGGCGCATGGGGATCTGGGCCTCCCACTCCTTGCGCACCTCTTCACTCAGAGCATGTGTCATATCGGTGATGATGAAGCCGGGAGCGATCGAGTTGGCACGGATTCCTCGAGAGCCAAGCTCCTTGGCGATACTCTTGGCCAAACCGATCATACCAGCCTTGGAGGCTGAGTAATTTGCCTGTCCTGCATTGCCCGAAACCCCTACGACAGAGGCCATATTGATGATGCTGCCGCTGCGCTGCTTGATCATCACGGGAGTGGCCGCATGGATGAGGTTGAAGGCAGACTTGAGATTGACATTGATCACCAGATCCCACTGCTCCTCTGTCATGCGCATCATCAGCCCATCGCGGGTAATCCCTGCATTATTGACCAGGATATCGAGGCGGCCAAAGTCCTCTACGACCTGCTTAACCGTCTCGTGAGCAGCAGCGAAGTCAGCGGCATTGGAGGCATAAGCCTTAGCCTTGACGCCGAGAGCCTCTAGCTCCTTGATGAAGGCCTCTACAGTCTCGTCGATCTTGAGGTCTGTGATAGCCACATGAGCTCCCTCCTGTGCATATTTGAGTGCGATGGCACGTCCAATGCCTCGTCCAGCACCGGTTACCAGTGCTACCTTATTGTCCAGTAGTCCCATTGTTAGTTTGTTATCATTAATAGGTTGTACATATATATCGTTTACTTGGTCTCCTTGACCCTGATCCCTCTGAAGACGAGCTGCACGACGCTCTCTCGGAGCAATTCGTACTCATGCTCGGTACGCAAGCGGATGTGCCCACTGATGTAGGGGACCTCCATACCCTTGACAGCATTCTGAAGCAGGTAGGCCATAGTGGGAGCATGTGAGATCTCGAACATACCCATGCGAATACCCTCCTCGAGCACTTCCTGTATGAGCAGTGTCTCCTTGCGGTCGAACTCACTACGGGATCGCTCTACCTGCCAAATGTCTCTAAAGAATTCGGCCCTAAGACTTCCGTTACGCAGCACCAGTGTACGTACAGTCTCTAGATGAACGTAGATAAGGTTGATGAGCTTCTCGTCTGGGCTCATGGGTAGACGCTTGGCGACCTCGAGCTCCTTGTGCAGGAAGCTCAGCTCTTGCTCTACGATGGCCTGTACGATCTCATTTTTGCTTTTGAAATAGGTATAGAGCGTTCTGCGTCCCTTGTGGGCAGCATCGGCAATATCGTTCATAGTCGTATTCTGCACCCCATAGCGGGCGAAGAGCCTACGAGCTACGTCGATCATCAACGTCTTCGTTTTGTTTAGTGTTGCCATTGCTCATTCTCCATTTGTATGTGCAAAAGTACGCATTTATCTCCAATTGCCTATACTTAGGACAGGAGAGCGAAGGAACAATGGGCAAAGAAGGAGATAAAGAGCCTAGCGCATGCGAGAAGCATCGGGCCTATAGTCTCGATACTCCTCGACCACTCGCTGCCCTTTATTGAGCCGCAACCTGAGACCCAAGTTGACCGTTGCGCCTTGGTACATCACCCCTCGAGTGTACCTCCCCCTTAGGAAATAGGAGGTACTCCAGCTATCTCGATCGAAGAGGCCATAGGAAGAGAGATAGAGCGTGAGGTTCTTCTCTTTGGGAAAGGAGTACTCGAGGTCTACCTCCCACCTCGTGCGCCAAGGGCGAGACTCGAGGGTAACAGAGTAGTTGGGGAAGAATCGGCCCATCACCGACAGGCTCAATCGATCCGTAGGCGCATAGCGCACGAACATGCTATAGTTATGTACCCAGTAGTCCGTTGCTCTACCTGCGGGGGGTGTGAAGCCATTCCTCAGATTGATCAGCTGTTCATAGGCCACATTCGCCTGTAGCTGTCCCGTAAGCTTTCGCTTGAAGAGGGCGAAGGGCAGGACGATATTTGCCCGATACGAACGCTTATCAGCTATATTGTCCACCGAATGCCTGAGTCGCCCATCCTCGAGGGTGTAAACGCTGCCCGAATAGTTCTCAAAGAAATGGCACGAAAGATTAAGCTGCGCATAGCGAAAGAGGGTGTTGTTCAGGACTAACCCATAGGCATTCACGGGCTTAATATCGGGGCGACCCACGAAAGAGATATAGTTATTCACACGTCGCTCTCCAGGCAGCATCCACTCATAGTTAGGACGTACAATATTGGAGATCAGCCCTGTGGAGAGGTTATAGTTCGGACTATCGTAGTAGAAGAGTAGCGAGGGGAAGAGGTTGGTGAACTGCTTCACCTCCTCCTTCTCCCCAAGGATATACTGATAGTGGGTGTGCTCAAGGCGTACCCCTGCTCGCAGACTGACTCGGTCGCCGAACTTGTACCGAGCCTGAGCGTAGAGGGCGGGGAGTAGCTCGAAGCCTGTGAAGAGCGTCCGCTCTCGCCCTGTCGCTATCGTAGGGGTACGATAATCGGATCGATCCCAGATGCTGTTGTGATCGATCTGAATACCATAGTTCAACTGCCAAGGGCCAAGACTCGAGGCGAGGCTTGCCCTGAGGGTTTGCATCCAGCCCTCCATATCAAGGATGGCCTTGCTCGAGAGCCGCTCTTGATCATCGAGGTAATCGGTCTTCGAATGTATCCCACCATAGGAGATCGAGTAGGATACAGAGCCATGGAAGCGTCTCTCCGTCGAGGGGATCCGATAGGTTACAGCGATGTTGTAGAGGTCGCTACGCTCACGACGCACTTCTGTACCTTGTCTCGCCGGGGTGCTCCACTCGGTCTTCGGCTTGGCGAAGTCATCGTACACAAAGGCGTTGAGATCCAGGGATCGACCACTAGGGAGCTGATAGTTGAGCGAGGCTTGGTAGGTGAAGACATGCGTCCGCCCCTGTTGCAACCTCTCGCTCTCGAGCACCCTTCGGCCTCCGATCAATAGACCGTCGATCTGCTGGGAGTACATCCTATTATTGTTGTAGGAGAACGTATTGTGGAAGAGCAGGCGATTCATCTTGACCATATAGAAGAGACTGCTCCCAAAGTCTCTGAGTCCATGGCGATAGGCCGAGGCAGACAGACTCGGCTGTAGCGAATAGCCCAATGGCATATTGGGGCGGGTCTTGATATCAATAACGGCCTCAGTATTGGCCGAGTACTGACCCGTATTGATACTCACCAGCTCAATGGAGGAGACTGCCGTTGCGGGCAGACTAGAGAGGAAGGCCTCGAGAGAACCAGCCGTAATGCGCTGCTTGATCCCATTGATATAGATGGTGGCGGACTTACCATTGAGCGAATAAGCCCCACCCTCGAGCTTGATAACCCCTGGGATCTGCTTGAGCACCTGATCCGTGCGCAGCTGCTTGACGTTGGGGATTTGGGCAACATTGACCACAAGGTTACCCTCCTTACGATAGACCCAGTTGGCCGAGACGACAAGGTCGTTGAGGGTCGTGTACTTGCTCTCGAGCTGCGTCGTATCCGCAGCAGAGAGAGGTGGATTGGTCTCGGAGCTACTCTGTCCTCTAGCCATCGTGGTAGAGATGCCCTCAACCAGCAATACGAGGATGAGGACGGGGTAGATACTTCTTCGTTGTGCCATCGCTATTAGGTATGATGTGGTGTGGATGTCGTGTGCTCTGCCCAACCTCCCCATGAAGTCCATCCGTCGATCATCCGTGCCTCGACGAGAGAGTCGCTGAACACGAAGCGAATATAATCAAATCATCCCAAACTAGACCCCTATATTCACCCCAAAGAATATGAGATCTCGCTGCAATATCATCCATATCTAGTCTACCCCCGCTGTGCGAACCCTCCCCCACTCCGATCAGAGGGCTAGTCTCTCCCGATCTCCTCACTACCCCCTCATCTAGATCCTATCCATAACCTCGACGAAGATCCTATCTAAGCCTCCATGGAGATCCTATTTAGACCTCGATGGAGATCCTACTTGAGTCTCAACTGCAATCCTATTTGGGTCTCTACCGAGACCCTACTTAACCCTCTATTGAGATCACATCTATATCTTCACCCACGATCCTACTTGTAGCTCAATCGCATTCCCCCAGCGAGATCGACCAAGAGGGAGAGAGCCGATAGGACGACGAGGGACAAACGAAGCTAACAAGACCCTAAGCACAGGCGAACAAAGAGGGCGAAGAATTACCGAATAAAAAGCGTACTTTTGCATAGCCGATTTTGGAGCTTGGTGCTTAGCCTATGCCACATAGACCGAGCGAACAGCTCCTCCCTCTTACTCGGCTAGAGTGAGCATATAGAGATAATTAACATACTAAAAGACGAGCAACAGTGTCGGAAACTAAGTACATATTCGTTACCGGTGGAGTCGTGTCTTCGCTTGGTAAAGGTATTGTAGCCGCCTCCCTGGGCAAACTCTTGCAGGCAAGAGGATATAGCGTAACTATCCAAAAGTTCGATCCCTACATCAATATCGACCCAGGGACACTCAACCCCTATGAGCACGGCGAGTGCTATGTAACAGATGATGGACACGAGGCCGACTTAGACCTCGGACACTACGAACGCTTCCTCAACATCGCAACTTCTCGTGCGAACAATATCACCACGGGACGCATCTATCAGAACGTTATCCGCAAGGAGCGCAAGGGAGACTATCTCGGCAAGACCGTTCAGGTTGTCCCACACATCACAGACGAGATCAAGCGCAATGTTAAGCTCCTGGGACAGAAGAAGCAGTTCGACTTCGTCATCACAGAGATCGGTGGCACAGTAGGCGACATAGAGTCGCTTCCCTTCCTCGAGAGCGTACGACAGCTTAAATGGGAGCTGGGCCAGAATTGTCTCTGCGTGCACCTGACCTACGTCCCCTACATCGCCGCCGCAGGCGAGATGAAGACCAAGCCTACACAGCACTCGGTCAAGCAGCTACAAGAGCTCGGCATCCAGCCCGACATCCTCGTCCTGCGTACCGAACATCCCCTACAGCAGGAGATCCTGCGCAAGGTAGCCCTCTTCTGCAACGTCGCCCCCGACTCTGTCGTGCAGTGCGTAGACGTCTCGACGATCTACGAAGTTCCCCTGGCCCTACAGGCACAGCAGCTCGACGAGACGGTGCTCAAGAAGTTCACCCTCGATGCCGCTGAGCATCCGATCAACCTCGAGCAGTGGAATAAATTCCTTGCCCTACGCTCTGGAGCAACAAAGGCTGTCAATATCGCCCTCGTGGGCAAATATGTGGAGCTACAGGATGCCTACAAGTCGATCGACGAGTCGCTCATGCAAGCAGCCATCTACAACCAGCGTCGTCTGAACCTTGTCTCCATCCACAGCGAGCGGATCACCTCGGACAATGTCGCCGAGCTGCTTGAGGGGATGGATGGTGTCGTGATCGCCCCAGGCTTCGGCTCTCGTGGCATCGATGGTAAGTTCGAAGCCCTGCGCTACACTCGTGAGCACAACATCCCCACACTCGGGATCTGTCTCGGGATGCAGTGCATGGTCATCGAGTTTGCTCGCAATGTACTAGGCCTCGAGGGGGCACACACGACAGAGATCATGCCTGAGACTCCATACAAAGTCGTAGACCTGATGGAGGAACAGAAAACCATCTCTGAGCTCGGAGGCTCTATGCGCCTCGGGGGCTATGACTGCGTTCTGCGCAAGGGTAGTCGCATCGCCGAGGCTTACGGGCGAGAGTTCATCCGTGAGCGTCATCGCCACCGCTTCGAATTCAATAGCCAGTATCGTGAGGCCTTCGAGGCTGCGGGCATGATCTGTGCAGGGGAGAACCCCGACACGGGCCTCGTAGAGACCGTAGAGCTGCCTGAGCACCGCTGGTACATCGGGGTACAGTTTCACCCCGAGTACAACAGCACGGTAGTCAACCCCAACCCTCTATTCCTCTCCTTCGTTCGTGCAGCGATCAGAGAGTAGCGATCTCAGTATCTTCAAGACGTAACAACTATATAGCCACTGCCGACACACCTCAGTGCATCTGGGAGGCCGTCGGCGAAAGACTTAGCAATGGATAGAAACACCCTAATTGGCCTCGTACTCATCGGGGCAATACTCCTCGGCTTCTCCTGGTTTAGCCGCCCGAGTGCCGAGGAGATCGCTCGTGCCGAGCAAGAGGCTCGAGCTGCACAGCTAGCTCAAGAGGAGGCGAGCTCTGCTGAGCGAGCCACGGCCCTTCCCCTACAGCCTGCGGAGGCTTCTCCCTCGACCGACAGCATCGCCCAAGATCAGCTCCCCCTCTATCGTCAAAGACGAGATGAGCAGATCATCGAGCTGAAAAACGACCGCATCCATCTCAGCCTATCAACCCATGGGGCTCGTCCCATTGAGGCCATTTTGCCTGCCTACCTCAACAACGCAACAGCTGAAGGAGAGGAGAGGCCTCCTGTGCGCCTCTTCAGTCGAGAGGATATCTTCCTCAATCTTCCCCTGCGCACCTTTGACAACCAGCTCATCAACACCTCAGAGGTGCAGTTCGAGCTCATGGAGCAGACCGACAGCACAGTCCTCATGCGCCTTCCCCTTACCGAGAGTAGTCATCTAGACTTTAGGTATACCCTGTTGCCCGATGACTATCGAGTGCGCTTCCAGATCAGCGGAGCGCATCTAGACAAGATCTTGCCAGCGAATATGAGTGTGCAGGACATCGAGTGGCAACAGCGTCTGCCCCAACTCGAGCAGTCCTGGAAGTTTGAGGGCCAGTACAGCTCTATCTACTATTATTACCCTACTGGAGAGGTGGATGACCTAAGCACCAGCAGTCAAAGCCAAGAGAGTGTCAAGGAGAGTGTCAAGTGGTTTGCCTTCAAGGATAAATACTTCAGCTCTGTCTTGATCAACAATAGCTCTCGCTTCACCGACTCATCGCTAGAGATTAAGGTGGAGCCCGAGGGCAGTGGCTATGTGCGCAACTGTTGGATGCGCTCGACCTTTGCCTTTGGTCCTCGTGCTACACAGCAGCAAGACTTTACCTTCTTCTTCGGACCTAACGACTACGACCTCTTGCGCTCCTACGACGAGGGCGTAGAGGAGTCTGAACGTCTACAGCTAGACCATCTCGTCTATCTGGGGATTAACATCTTTCGTGTGATCAACCGCTGGCTCATCATCCCAGTGGTAACCTTCCTACAGCAGTACATTGGCTCGTGGGGGATCATTATCCTCCTGCTAACGATCTTCATCAAGCTGCTCCTCTCGCCCTTCACCTACAAAGGCTATCTCTCTCAGGCCAAAATGCGCGTCCTACGCCCACAGGTCGAGGAGATCAATGCACGCTACCCTGGCAAGGATCAGGAGACTATGCTCAAGAAGCAGCGAGAGACGATGGCCCTCTACAGCTCGGCGGGGGCTAGTCCAATGAGCGGATGCCTACCGATGCTGCTGCAGATGCCCTTCCTCATCGCCCTATATATGTACTTCCCCACCTCGATCCTACTTCGTGGGGAGAGCTTCCTTTGGGCCGAGGACCTCTCGACTTACGACCCAGTGATCTCGTGGTCGTTTGACATTCCTCTAGTGAGCAGCTTGCTGGGCAATCACATCAGCCTCTTCTGCCTACTCATGACCATCGTCAATATCGTGTACAATAGATACATGATGAACCAGAGTGCGTCAAGCAGCGAAGCTATGCCAGGGATGAAGTGGATGCCCTACATGATGTCGATCATGTTCTTCTTCATGTTCAATCAGAATGCTTCGGGCCTGAGCTACTACTACTTCATCTCTACACTGATCACGATCTTGCAGTACTTCTTCTTCCGCTTCACGATCAACGAGCAGAAGTTGCTCTCGCAGCTGGAGGAGAACAAGAAGAAGCCTCGCAAGAAGTCGAAGTTCATGCAGCGTCTTGAGGAAGCCCAGCGTCTACAGCAGCAACAGGCTGCCCAGCGGGCTCGAGGCAAACGATAAACCCACCCTAGGCAAAGCATCAGCACATCACCCTATTAGTATGAAACCGAGATAGTGATCTCAAGCAAGGGGCTGAACCGAGGAGCAGAAGACTCCGAGGCTCAGCCTCTTGCCTTTTCGCCCGAGAGCACTATTCACCAGCCAACATAACAAACTCAATGGAACCACTTAAACATGAGTGTGGCATCGCCACCATTCGTCTTCGCAAGCCGCTGTCCTACTACCAAGAGAAGTACGGCACCTGGATGTACGGCCTCAACAAGCTTTACCTGCTTATGGAGAAGCAGCACAACCGAGGGCAGGAGGGTGCAGGGATGGCCGTTGTCAAGCTGCATAGCTCTCCGGGGGAAGAGTATCTCTACCGCCATCGTGCCGAAGGAGCCTCTGCAATCAAGGAGATCTTCGACATGGTGCATCAGTCCTTCAGGGAGGTCGATACTCGCCAGCTTACCAATATGAGCTTCGTGGAGAATAGCCTGCCCTTCGCAGGCGAATGCTACATGGGGCATCTGCGCTATAGCACCTCGGGCAAGAATGGACTGACCTACGTCCATCCGATGATCCGACGCAGCAATTGGAAGGCCAAGTGTCTAGCCATCTGCGGCAACTTTAACCTCACCAACGTGAGCGACGTCTTCGACAAGATCGCCTCCGTAGGCCAGCACCCCCGCCACGTCTCGGACATGCACATCCTGCTCGAGCAACTGGGGCATCGCCTCGACAGAGAGGTCGAGCGGGTCTACAAGCGAGGGCATGATCAGGGACTTCGTGGGATGGAGATCACCCACTTCATCGAGCGAGAGATCGACCTGGTCAATCTGCTCAAGGAGTGTGCCCCTCTTTGGGATGGCGGCTATGCTATGTGCGGGCTAACGGGCAGTGGCGAGAGCTATACGCTCAGAGACCCCTGGGGTATCCGCACAGCCTTCTACTACGCTGACGATGAGGTCATCGTTGTGGCCTCGGAACGGCCAGTGATCCAAACGGTCATGAATGTGAAGAGCGATCGGATCCGTGAGCTCAAGCCTGGCGAGGCCATTCTGATCAATAGAGCGGGCCAGATGCGCCTGGAGCAGATCCTCGAGCCCAAGGAGCTCTTCCGCCCCTGCTCGTTCGAGCGGATCTACTTCTCCCGTGGCAGCGACGAAGATATTTACCTAGAGCGTAAGGCTCTAGGGCATCAGCTCACTGAGCGCATCCTGCGTTCGGTGAATGACGACATAGATCATACGGTCTTCTCCTTCATCCCCAACACTGCGGAGGTGGCCTACTTCGGAATGCTCGAGGGGATGAATGAGCGTCTCGATAACGAGAAGCTCGAGGCCCTAAGGGCTCTCAAAGAGCCCACCGACGAAGAGATCCGAAGCATCCTACAGCGTAGAGTACGCAGCGAGAAGGTCGCCATCAAGGATATTAAGCTACGCACCTTCATCTCCGAGACCAAGAGCCGCAACGACCTGGCCTCACACGTCTACGACATCACTTATGGCTCGGTAACCCCTGGGGTGGACAACCTCGTAGTCATCGACGACAGCATCGTCCGAGGCACTACGCTCAAGCAGAGTATCCTAAGCATCCTCGACAGGCTAGAGCCGAAGAAGATCGTCGTCGTCTCGAGCTGTCCTCAGGTTCGCTACCCGGACTATTACGGGATCGATATGAGCAGAATGAAGGAGTTCATCGCCTTCCGCTCTGCGGTCGAACTGCTACGAGATCGAGGGATGATGCACCTACTGGACAAGCAGTATGAGAAGGCTCGAGAGCTCTCGAGCTGCCCATGGAGTGAGCCCGTGGAGAATGTAGTCAAGGCAATCTACGCCCCCTTCACCGATGAGGAGATCTCGGCCAAGATGGTCGAGCTGCTCCGTCCTAAGGATCTGAGGGCCGAGGTCGAGCTCGTCTTCCAGGGAATGGAGGGGCTGCATAAAGCGATCCCCAACCACCCAGGCGACTGGTACTTCAGCGGTGATTATCCCACGCCTGGAGGTAGCCATCTAGTCAATCAGGCCTTCATCGACTATATGGAGCAAGAGCGGCCAACGGGTCGATAGCCTCTAGAGCGAGCAGACAAGTCTTCATGCAACGAGCGCGGGGGAGGGCCTAAGCCCTCCCCCGCGCTCGTTGCGAGTCTGTGGGCTCATCCGCCTCTCCACTTGCTCGTCAAGTGTGCAGACGTCCCCACCTCGATCCTATACAGGAACCCGACTGAGCCCTCTCCGAGAGCTCGAATGAGGGTCAATCGAGACCTCAAGTGAGGGTTCTCCGAGAACCCTATCTCGATCGAGATAGGGAAGCACGTGAGATCCAGGTAGGAGCTCAATAGAGATATAAATAGGAGTTCGGCGGCGATCCTAATTGGGTTCCCATCGAGGCTCTATCGAGAGCTCTCAGGCGAGGCCGAAGGAATGGTCTAGAGAGGGGGCGAGCCCCATCGACCTAATAGGGGCTATCGCCACGCTCGAAGGAGAGCTCGTAACCGATGCTCTCCAACTGCTGGCTCAAGAGGTGCAAGCCCTCGGCAGCCTCCGCCCCCAGGGCAGCCTTGTCATTGTACAGCTCGTACTTCTTGCGCTGCTCGGCGGGCGAGAGGTTGGGCATGACGACATTGCAGCCAGCGAGGATACCCCTAAGCCTCCCCTCGGGGTGCAGAGTCGCCAGTGCCGTTGTCGAGGGTATCAAGGCACGTGGATGCATCAGGCGCAGGATAGACAGGAGGCGCAGTGTGAGCTCGAGCGATCCTGCCCTCTCCGCTGCGAAGGGGGTCTGCTTATGCGGCAGGAAAGGCCCTAGACCGATCATCTGCGGACGAAACTCCTCGATGAAGCGAATGTCCTGGATCAGGTGATCGATCGTTTGCCCAGGCGAACCCACCATGACACCCGTACCAGTCTGGAAGCCGATCTCCCGAAGCACCCTGAGACACTGCTGCCTGTGCTCGGCAGACATACCCTCGGGGTGCAGTCTAGCGTAGTGCTCGGGGTCGAAGGTCTCATGGCGCAGGAGAAAGCGATTAGCCCCAGCAGCGAAGAAGCGTTCGTAATCCCCCCGGTCCCACTCACCCAGCGAGAGCGTGATCGCACAGTCGGGGTACCCTTGGCGGATCTCCCCGATCAGGCGCACCAGCCGATCAGCCGTCCAGTAGGGGTCTTCCCCACCCTGCAGAACGAAGGTTCTAAAGCCCAACGAGTAGCCATGAGCACAGCACTCGATGATCTGCTCGTGCGAGAGGCGGTAGCGCAGCACAGCTCGATTGCTCCGCCGAATGCCACAGTAGTAGCAGTCGTTGCAGCAGATATTCGTCAGCTCGATCAGCCCACGAATGTAGACCTTGCGGCCGTAGTGCAGCTGGCGCACCTCTTGGGCCTGCTCGGAGAGCAAATGCAGAGAGAGAGCATCGCAGGCACTGAGCAGTCTGCGAAGCTCTCTCTCGGGGAGCGTCTCTTCGTCTCGAAGACGACGGATGATCTCGTCCAACGCTCTAAGCGTTTATCGTTGTCCCCTTGCGGGAGGATTGGTGGCGAGCAAGCATTAGACCGTCTCCATATCGGCATAGGTCTCCTTGCGCTTGGCTAGCTCGGAGACTAGGCGACGAGTACCAGCGGCCGTATCACCATGGGCGCAAGGGCCTGTGATGCACCCTCCAGGGCAAGCCATGACCTCGATGAATTGGGCAGGGGCCTTCTTCGTCTTGGCTGCTGTGCGCAGGAGGGTCATGCTCTTACGGTCAATATCTGCGATGTTGAGGGCGGTGAAGCTGCTGGCCTTCTCCTTGAGATAGGCCTGCACCGAGCCCATCACTCCACCAGCTTGGGCGAAGCCATGGGCCTCACGAACGGAGGTGAAGGCTGGCGCATACTCGGGAGCTTCGTCCAGCACAACGCCCATGCCGTCTAGGATGGCGGCCATCTCCTCGAAAGTCCAAACGAAGTCCACAGCCTCGTCTCGCTTGGCCTCCTGACGCTTCGCCAGGCAAGGGCCGATGAAGACAATCTCGGCGTCGGGATGCTGCTGCTTGGCAATGCGGGCAGCATAGTACATGGGCGAACCCGTATGCGAGACAAAGGGCTTGATGTCGGGGATATGCTTCTCTGTGAGCTCAATGTAGGCAGGGCAGCAAGAGGTAGTCATGAAGGGCTGACCCTCCTCGAGCTTCTCAAGGAGCTCATGGGCCTCGTTGCTGATCGTATCCATAGCTCCCTGGGCAACCTCGATGACATCGTAGAAGCCGATCTCCTTGAGAGCTCCGTAGACCTTATCGATCGAGGTCTTGAACTGTCCGAGCACCGAGGGGGCGGGGATGGCTACCATCTTCTTCCCCTCACGAATGCGCTGCAGGACGTCGAAGGTCTGACTGATCTCGAAGATTGCTCCGAAGGGACAGGCATTGACACACTTACCGCAGTAGATGCAGCGGTTCTCGTCGATACGCTCGATGCCGTGCTCGTCCTTCTTGATCGCCTTGACGGGGCAAGCCTCCTCACAGGGGACGGGGATGTAGACGATGGCATGATAGGGGCAGCTCTTGTGGCAGATCCCACAGCTGATACACTTGTCATGGTCGATCTCCGCCTGCCCGTTGCGCTTGAAGTCTACGGCATCCTTGGGGCAATTGCTCGAACAGCTCTGTGCGACGCAGCCCTTACAGAGGTTAGAGACCTCGTAATTGACCTGCACACAGGACGAGCAAGCCTCATCGATCACGCAGAGGATGTTCTCCTTGAGGATTTGCTTGCGCTCGAGGGCCTTACGAGCATAGTCCGAGAGAGGGGTCAGCTCGTCGGTCTCGTCGCTCATATCATAGCCGAGCAGGGGGAGCGATTTGTACTTCCACACCACTCGCTCCTTGTGGATGCAGCAGCGTCCACGAGGCTTGGCATTGCGGGGGCTAAAGCGTAGGGGAAGGCGGTCGATGTCCTCGACGAGTTTGTCATCTTTCCACAGGCGTACGAGCTCTGCGAGTAGGCGATGACGCACGATCATCACATTGTTGGTAAAGGCCATATTGCTTAGTTTTTAGTGTCTTGTCGGCTAGAGCAAAAGAGGGGAGGCAGCCCTGGGTATATCCGTCTCTAGGGAATAGCTAGGCCTTGCCTCCAAGCATCCAAATGGTCTTATAAAATCCGTTTATAGTAGGTGAATAAATCCATGGCGAAATTACTCATTTGCCCATAAATGAGCAAATATCTAGCCCACCGCTACAGACATTTCTACACTTCAGTGTGAGTCCCTCATGCTGAGGCAATTGGCTTCCTCGGCCAAGCGTCCAAATTTTCTTGCGGAAGAAAATTTATTTCCTTGCGGAAGAAAATATTTTTTCTTGCGGAAGAAAATAAATTTTCGTGCGCACGAAAATTTATTTCTCTGCGCACATAAATTTGCGGCTCTGCTCACCCTCTTACAGGAAGCCCCCTAGAGGCTGCCCCCTCATTCCCCAGGGTGGATCCTCAGCCCCCCCTCAAGGCCCCATACAAAGCAAGCGTGCCGACCGATCTGTCCAAGATCAGCCGACACGCTCTAGGAGTCAATGGGGTGGAGACTACGATCAAGCCCCTCCCCCGAGGGGGCTAACGCTCCCGACGCTTGCTCGGGATATAGGCACTCTGACCACGACGGTTACGCTCCCTGGCGTCTCCCTCCCTCGAGCGACGCTCCCTTGCCTGCGGCTTTCGCTCCCAGCCCGAGGGCTGATCATCGAAGCGGCGAGAGGAAGACTTCTTCTCTCGGGCCTTCGCCTTCTTGGTATTGAAGTCCCCGATCTGAGCCTCCTCGGCATACTCGACCGAGATGCGACGGCCCTCGACCTCGAAGCGGTTCATCGAGGCCACCACATCGGCTGCCTCGGCCTCGTCCACCTCAAAGAAGGAGAAGCGAGGCATCAGATCGATCTTCCCAATACGCACGCGACCTGGGACGCACTTATTGATCAGCTCAATAAGCTTATTGGGGTACATCCGATCGAACTTGCCGAAGTTGATGAATAGGCGCGTCATCCCCTCCTCAGCCATAGCATTACGCTTGTCTCGCTTGGCCTTGGCCTCGCCGTGCAGTCGTCCCTTCTCGTCGGCCTCCTCAATCTCCTCGACACTCTCGTAGTAGTCGAGCAGACGGCGAAACTCGAGCAACATCAAGCGACGAATGAGCTCGTCCTTCTCGATCCAATCGAGCTTGCGCACAATGCCCGGCAAGAAGCTCTCCAGCGTGGCATCCTCAGTCAGCTCCACCCGCTCGATCTTGTCGGCTAGGTTGTAGAGCTGCTTCTCGCAGATGGCACTCCCCGAGGGGATGCGCACCCGCTCGATCTTACTCCCGACGATGCGTTCAATATCTTTCAGGCGACCTCGCTCACGGCTGTGGCAGATGGCGATAGAGAGACCCGTCTTGCCAGCTCGAGCCGTACGGCCGCTGCGGTGCGTATAGCTCTCGACATCGTCAGGCAGGCCGTAGTGGATGACGTGCGTTAGGTCGTCCACATCCAATCCTCTGGCGGCAACGTCCGTTGCCACAAGGATCTGTAGGTTGCGAATGCGAAACTTCTGCATCACATAGTCTCGCTGCGCCTGGCTGAGCTCGCCATGCAGCGAGTCGGCATTGTAGCCGTCCTGGATGAGTTGGTCGGCGATCTCCTGAGTCTCCTTGCGAGTTCGGCAGAAGACAATCCCGTAGATATTGGGATAGAAGTCTGCAATACGCTTGAGGGCAAGGTACTTGTGCCGAGCCGCCACCATGTAGTAGGTATGCTTGATATTCGCATTGCCTGCATTCTTATTGCCCACGGTGATCTCCTTGGGGTTCTTCATGTACGAAGAGGCTATGCGGGCGATCTCCTTAGGCATCGTGGCCGAGAAGAGGAGCAAATGACGCTCCTCAGGCACTTCGCTCAGAATCGTCTGGAGGCTCTCGCTGAAGCCCATATTGAGCATCTCGTCAGCCTCGTCCAGGACGACCGTATGCACCGAGGAGAGCGAGGCTGCCCCACGCTCCATCAGGTCAATCAGACGGCCAGGCGTGGCGACAATCACCTCTACCCCACGCTTGAGGGCTCGGATCTGCGCCTCGATCGAGGAACCTCCATAGACAGGCAAGATGCGCACCTGGGGCAAATACTTGCTGTATGAGGTCAGATCGTCAGCGATCTGTAGGCAAAGCTCTCGTGTGGGGCAGAGCACCAAGGCCTGAGGCTTGGACTGCTCGCCCTGGGGCATGAGGGAAATATTCTGCAGCAGAGGCAGGCCAAAGGCTGCCGTCTTGCCCGTCCCCGTTTGGGCTAGGGCAATCAGGTCAATGGCTTCTCCCAAGAGATAGGGGATTACAGCCTCCTGTACGGGCATAGGTTGTTCGTAGCCAAGGTCAGTGATGGCTTGGCATATCGGAGCGGATACTCCTAGTTCTAAGAAACTTTTCATTGTTTTGAGTAAGTGCACAGCTCCTAGACTGGTATCCCTAGAGAGGGAATGCCCCAAGCTTAGTAGTCTGTACGATTGAGAATAAGTGAAGGCCACAAGCCTTGCAGCCTGCCACTCGGCAAGCAGATCTTGGGCAGCTCTGGTCTAGGGTTTTTAGGCCCCAAAGAGGAGGAGGCAGACACCTAGAACCCAAAGGCTCTCAACGTGCTGCGGATAGATGTGGAGGGAGAAGTGGACAAGAGAACTAACCCTGAGTACTCAACGTACGGCTCTTGTGTCCGAGATAACCTCCGTGATGCCTGAGGGCATAGTCCTGATACGAGAAGCCTATGCGCTGCATCATGCTAACGACCAACAGGTCTCCCAGGACGGTCATCACCGTCGTACTCGTCGTAGGCGTTAGCCCGAGGGGGCATAGCTCGCGAGGGTTACCTGTGGACAGGCTTACATCTACCATCTCAGCCAGAGGGCTATCTGTATTGCCTGTGATCAATATAATAGGTATGCTGGGGATCATATTGCGAGCAAGCTCGACCAGTTCGATTACCTCTCTCGTCTTGCCGGAGTTGCTGATGAGTAATAAAATATCCTTGGAGCAAACCATCCCGAGGTCGCCATGCTGCGCCTCACTGGGATGCAAGAAGTACGCTGGTGTCCCTGTCGAGCTAAAGGTCGTAGCAATGTTGAGGGCGATCTGCCCAGCCTTGCCCATCCCCGAGGTGATCAGGCGACCACCCTGGCGGTGTACGGCCTCTAAGATGAGCTCTAGTGCTCGCTCGTAGTCATTGTCTTTGGGTATAGACCTAAGAGCTGTAATCTCTGCCTGCAGCATCTCGTCGATCGAGATGAATGGAGCTTGACTTGGTTGCATACCTATATTTGATTGTGGTACAAATGTATTAGTTTTGCCGCTATAAACAAAATATATTGTAATAATTGTATGGATTACCAACAGCATACGCTTCCCTCCGGGCTCAGGATCGTACTCCGACCTGCTCGAGGGCAGGTTGCCTATCTAGGTGTCGCTGTAGGTGTTGGCTCGAGGCATGAGAACGGCCGACAGCATGGCCTGGCTCACTTCACCGAGCATATGCTCTTCAAGGGGACACGCAAGCGCAATGCAAGGCAAATCATCCAACGCCTCGAAGGTGTAGGCGGTGCTCTTGATGCCTATACCTCCAAGGAGGAAACCCTCGTCTATGCCGTCGTCCCACAAGCCTACTTCAGCCGATCGCTACAGCTACTCTCCGATATTGTCTGCTCCAGCATCTTCCCTGTCGAGGAGCTAGAGCTAGAGCGGACGGTGATCACCGACGAGATCGCCTCGTACGAAGATAGCCCTTCAGAACTCATCTTCGACGAATTTGAGCAGCTACTCTTCCGAGCCCATCCTCTGGGACATCCTGTGCTGGGGACTGTCCGCTCGGTCTCTTCGTTCACCAAGAGAATGCAGGAGGATTTCTTCCACAGGCATTACCACACGGGCAATATGGTGCTATTCGTCCAGGCGGATATTGCACTCGAAGAGCTCGTCCAGCGAGCAGAGGAGCTCTTCCCCAGCAAGGGGCAGAGGGGGGCAAGGGCCTTGGAGACCTCGACGATGATAGCCCATCCACCTCAGTACCAGCTTAGGCGCAGACAGACGCATCAGCGTCATGTCATCATCGGGGGCTATGCCTACTCGATGCACTCACCTAAGAGACTAGCCTTAAATATTTTGGTCAACCTGCTCGGAGGGGCAAGTATGAACTCTCGACTCAACCTCCTGCTCCGAGAGCAGAACGGCCTCGTCTACCATGTCGAATGCAGCTATACAGCCTACTCCGACACTGGGATGGTAGCCATATACTTCGGCTGCGCTCCGAGACACATGTCCCGGGCTATAGAGCTTGTCGAGGGCGAACTGCTACGCCTGTGCCAAGAACCCCTTAGCGAGACCGAACTGCTGGCTACCAAGCGTCAGCTCAAGGGACAGCTAGCCGTGGCGAATGACAACCCGGAAACGACCTTCCTATCTCTAGGCAAGAACTACCTGCACCACGGCAAGGTAGACTCGGAGGAGGAGCTCTATGAGCGCATTGATGCCGTAAGTCCCGAGCTGCTGCACGAGGTTGCCCTAGAGGTGCTGCATCCGAGCCTCATGCACCGCCTCATCTATGCCTAGGGCCTAGGCCTCGGGGCTAGTGCAGCTGCTGATCTGTATAGAAGGCAATATCGTCTCTCTCCCGAATCAGGTAGGCACTAGGATAGGCCTCGGAGCCTGGAGCCTGGGAGAGGATCTCCGCCAGGATAGCCCCTTTGCTCGCCCCTACTGCATGAAAGAGCACTCGCCGAGCCGCTAGGATCGTCGGGCCAGTCAAGGCGATACGCTTCTGCCCCGAGGGGTGGGTCGCCACAACGTAGGGGGTGGGGGTAACGAGGAGCTTCATCTGATGGGGGAAGATCGATGAGGTATGCCCATCGTCGCCCATCCCCAGGATAATAAGGTCGAAGACTGGGAGCGAAGAGGCCATCGGAAGTCTTTGCCTTACAAGCTGGGTATAACGCTCAGCCTCCTGCTCGGGATCAGCCTCGCCATGGATGCGATGGATCTGCTCCGCGAGAAGGGGTACATGCTCCAGGAGGGCTCGGCGTGTCATACCATAGTTGCTCTCGGAGTCTGTAGGGGGCACACACCGCTCATCCACCCAATAGAGCTCGATATGATGCCAGGCGATGCGCTCCCGGTAGTCTTCGCCGGCCATTAGCTCGAAGAGGAGCTTAGGCGTACTCCCCCCCGAGACAGCCATACGGAGGCGGCCAGCCTGACTCAGCGGTAGGATCTCCTCTTCGATGAGGGCTCGAGCCACCTGCTCGCTCGAGGGATAGGTCTTCAGGATCATAGCTCGCAGTAGAGATCAGAGTTGGTTAAGTTCTTACAGGGATTTGTCCAGCTATGCCCATGGTCGATGATGCTATCGCTCTGCTTAGGCCCCCAAGTACCCGCAGGATAGCCATAGAGGGGGAAGTCCTCCTCCTGCCAAGCCTTAATAATCGGATCAAAGAACCTCCAGCTCATCTCTACAGCATCGCTACGGGTGAAGAGCGTAGAGTCGCCCAACATACAGTCCTCCAAGAGACGAGAGTAGGCATCACCCGAGGCTAAGCCCCCGAGCTGATCATAGGAGAACTCCATGGACACCTTCTTCACCTCAAAGCCAGAGCCTGGCATCTTGGCAGCGAACTTGAGCACAATCCCTTCGTCGGGCTGTATGCGGATGATCAGCTGGTTGGGGATAGAGCGGCCATCGCTCGAGGCAAACATCTTGTGCGGGGTAGGCTTGAAGTGCACAACGATCTCCGTAACCTTCGTTGGCATCATCTTACCCGTACGGATATAGAAAGGAACGCCATGCCAACGCCAGTTGTCGATATAGAGCTTCATGGCCACGAAGGTCTCGGTACGGCTATCGGCTGCGATTTTATCCTCGTCTCGGTAGGCTAAATGATTGATACCCTTCCACTCGCCTTCGGTGTACTGTCCTCGGATCACTCGCTCTCGGATGTCAGTCTCACTCATGGGAGAGAAGGACTGGTAGACCTTGACCACCTCGTTGCGGAAGAGGTCTGCGTTGAACTGTACTGGGGGCTCCATGGCCACTAAGGCCACTAGCTGAGCGAGGTGGTTCTGCACCATATCTCGCAGAGCTCCCGTCTCATCATAGAAGCCGCCCCGGCTCTCTACACCCATGTTCTCCACGGCCGTAATCTCCACACGATCGATATAGTTCCTGCTCCACAGAGGCTCGAAGATCCCGTTGGCGAAGCGCAGAGCCATGATATCCTGCACTGTCTCTTTACCGAGGAAGTGGTCAATACGATAGAGCTGATGCTCCTCGAAGGCACTCTGATAGATACGATTGAGCTCCTCCGCCGAGGCCAAATCATAGCCGAAGGGCTTCTCGATCACGATGCGTCTCAGGCCCGTCGTCTCGTCCTCGACGTTGAGCCCCACCGAAGCCAAATGCCTGGGGATATCCCCATAGAGCGAGGGAGGTGTAGAGAGGTAATAGATGTAGTTACCAGGGTTGGAGATCTCCCGATCAATAGAGCTCAGACGCTCGCACAACTCCCCATACTGAGCCCCATCGGAGGGGTCGATCGAGAGATAGTACACCGAGCTGAGGAACTGCTCGGCCATGGAGGCATCGTACTCCCCACGGGCGAGATACTTCTCAAGCGAGGTATCTAGATGTGGGCGATAGGTCTCGTCCGTATAGGCACTGCGCCCCACACCGAGGACTGCAAAGCGACGAGGAAGCTTGCCCTGCTTGAAGAGCTGATAAAGTGAAGGGATGAGCTTGCGCTTGGTCAAGTCTCCTGAACCACCGAAGATCACGAGGACTAGGCTCTCGGGCTTACTAAGAGGTTTCTGTAACATATCGATAAGTGCTTGATGCGATTGTGAATATATGAAGACAACCCCTCCGCCCCTCTTAGGGTTCACTGCCAGAGGGCTGATGTGCCCCTCGAAGGATCTGTAAAGATCTCAGCATGGGGAAGTCGGGCAGATGTAGGCGGTAGTAGGTCAAGGTCCAGTCTAGGATGTAGGAGCGTTGCTCCCGATTGAGCATAAGGCTGGGCAGGCGGTCATAGCTCAACCGCCGCAGCACGGGCAAGAGCCGAGCCACCTCGGGCGGCAGAGCATAATGCACATCCGTGGGGTAAGGCGTATAGCTCGAGTCGATGAGATCGAACCACATGCGCTCATTGTAGCCCGAGGGGCGAACGAGGTTGGGCTCGATGGCTAGATGATGGAGTAGACGAAAGCAGAAGAAGAGGTAAAAATTCGCCACCCCTTGCTCCATCGTCTCCAAATGCTCTATTCCTCGACGGATGAAGTCGTACGTGGGCTCGTCCGCCTGCCCCTCGCCCAGTGCCCGAGAGAGGAGCTCGCTGATGAATAGCACTTGGGCCGCCTTGCTCGACTCCACCTGGATGCGCCAATGGGCCGAGAGGCGATGCGACTGTCTCAGGAGGTAGAGACCGCCCCCCTTGCGAGACTGCCGCAGCTCTAGCTCCAGCTCCGTAAGAGGGGAGAAGCTGCTGCGAGAGATAGAGGCCGTGCGCCTGCCCTGAGGCACCAGCACTCCGATGCGTCCGAGCTCTCGGCTGTAGACCTGGGCGATGAAGTAGCGGTCGTTGTAGGCCCTGCGGTGCAGGACGATAGCATGACTAGTAAGGGTCATAGCCTAGAGGAGACGATAGAGCTCTCGCAGATCGTGGATTTGGGTCAGCAGCGTACTCTGCCCTGCATCCTCGGGCAGGGATAGGTGCTCAGGATTGTACCATAGGCTTCGGATGCCTGAGGCTGTCGCCCCAGTGATGTCTGTGCCCCAGCTATCACCGATCATAAGGGTTTCATCAACTGAGCAACCCATCTGCTCAAGCGCATGGGCGAAGATGCGAGGGTCAGGTTTGTTGTAGCCCACCTCGTCCGAGAGGACTACCCCATGGCAATAGCGAGAGAGCCCGCTACGCTCGAGCTTGTCATACTGCAACTCTCGAAAGCCATTGCTCAGGATGCAGATACGATAACGCTCATGCAGATAGGCCAAGACCTCCAAGGCATGAGGGCAGAGCGTGCGTTTGAGGCGCACACGACCCCGATACTCCTCATCGATCGAGAGCCAACTCTCTTCGGATAGATCTAAGAAGTCCTTTAGTGGATGGCTTAGCCGCTCGACACAGAGCTCCTCCTTGGTGATCAGACCATGATTGTAGCGATCCCATAGCTTATTGTTGTGTCGGATATAGACGTCGTAGTAGGCCTCGAAAGAAACAAAATACTGCCCCCAGTCGAGGGCAGTATAGAGCTCTTGCAGGCCATCCCGATTGTTTCTCTGGGTTGCCCAAAGGGTATCATCCAGGTCAATAAGCAGCAGCCTAATGTTTGAGTGCATCAATCTACCTGTACAATGAGCATTTTGGAGCTTGACCAGAAGGCTACGGCATCCTTGATCACTAGGGTAAGGGTCTTATCGCTACCAGGGACGAACTCGTAGGAGGACTCAGGGTGCAAGGAGAGCACCTTAGCCTTCTTGCTCATCAAGGGAATTTGAGCCAGCTCTCGCAGATCTGCGCTAGTGAAGTAGTCTAGGTTGGCATGCTCGGTGGTCAATCGTCCCCCCTTGATCAACTTCATATCCTTGAGGTCAGAGCTCGTACCGATGCAGTAGCGGACGGTATTCAGAGCCTTATCCTGTGCGGCCAGGGCAGCAGCCTGACTGGCTGAGGTCTCGTTGAGGCGATCGACATCGGCCGAGAGCGAGGAGACCATCGAGTCGAGGGCTCCGAGAGCGATGTTCTTCCGATGTAGCTCTTCGGTCAGTTCTATCATACGGTTCTTCTGCAGGGCAAGCTCCTTCTTCAGCACCGAGATCGTGTGCCTAAGGCGTCTATTCTCCGACTTCCCAGTCTCAAGCTTCTTAGTCAGGGCCTCGAGAGCTTCACTACTGGCACGGAGCTTATCCCCAATAAGCTGCACGTTGTCCTTGATGCGCTCGCGCTCGCTTGTGCGCATATCGCCCGAGTTGGGATTGATGTTGATCATCCCCTCTACCGAAGAGATATCCTGGAAGTTCGTCAGCACACTGGCTACGAGCGAGTCAGTCTCGTTTAGGTCAGCTTCGTAACCCTGCACGACAGCTGTCAGCGAATCAAGCTGACTGCGAATTTGCTTGTAGGCAGTTGAGTTCTCTCCACAAGAGACTAGGGCGAGACACAGGGCTCCAGCCCATATAAATTTCTGTTTCATACCTATGTATATGTAGGAGGGATTAATTTAATCTTCCGCCCCAAAGGTAATCATTTTTCTCTCCCCACATAGATCCTTCTCGAGGCAACGGTCTGATTATCCCCATGAAATGAGAGACTTTACCCCAGTGTTATAAAGGCCAACGAACGGAGAGATTCTCTACGCTCCCAGTAGGCTAATCTCCCTCGTTCCAAGGGCAGTTCATCATCGTAGAAACGACGAAGCCCTCCTCCCCTCACATACCACCTCGATAGCCTCACGAGCGAGAGACCGATAGACCCTCAATGGAGGGGCTATCTAGAGGTGTCGTTGAGAACTAAATAGGATCGCCATCGAGGTATAAATAGGATCTCGATGGAGGTATAAATAGGAATGCAATGGAGATATAAGTAGGAATGCAAGTGAAGTGTAAAATAGGAGTAAAATTGGTCTCTAGCAAGGTTCGCCCGATAGGGACAGGAGGGAGGGTCAGCGACAGGTTGCCCCACATCGGCTGCCCTATCCGAGACAACTTCACCCGCCCCACCCTCTCACACAGCCCATTCAGAGGTCGAAATACCCCAAGCAATCTCAAGAGACAAAGCTCCGAGAGGGTGCGGAGAAAATGATTACCTTTGCAATGGTGTACCCCTCGGCACTGATCGAGGCCGTATGCCAAACAGAAATAGGAAGTTTAATTACTCAGTATAGATAAATTGAATTTATGGGACAAAGTGAATTGCTCGCCCAAGTAAGAGCGAAAGCCCAGGGATGGTTATCCTCAGGCTACGATGCCGAAACACGTGCCGCAGTACAAGCCCTCCTCGACCAAGAGGATAACACTGCGCTGATCGACTCATTCTACAAGGATTTGGAGTTCGGGACAGGTGGCCTGCGTGGGATCATGGGCGTGGGAAGTAACCGAATGAACCGCTACACCGTAGGGGCAGCGACCCAAGGGCTGGCCAATTACCTCAAGCAGGCATTCCCCTCCCTAGAGCAGATCAGCGTTGCGATCGGGCACGACTGTCGTAACAACAGCCCCCTTTTCGCACGCATCACGGCCGAGGTCTTCTCGGCCAATGGAATCAAGGTGTACCTCTTCGAGAGCCTGCGCCCTACCCCCGAGGTATCATTTGCCATCAGAGAGCTGGGTTGCCAGAGCGGCGTAATGATCACCGCCTCGCACAACCCTAAGGAATACAATGGCTACAAAGCCTATTGGAGCGATGGGGCTCAGATGATTGCCCCACATGACCACAACACCATCGTAGAGGTTGGCAAGATTACCCGTGTCGAGGACATCAACTTCCAGGCCAATGAGCAGCTGATCGAGAGCCTCGGAACCGAGATGGATGAGCTCTTCATCAACCGAGTGGCAGCCCTGACCCAGGCCAAGGATGCCATCGAGCGGCACAAAGATATGAAGATCGTCTACACCCCTATCCACGGCACTGGGGTCAAGATGATCCCTGCTGCGCTGAGAGCTATTGGCTTCACCAATATCATCAACGTCCCCGAGCAGGATGTAGTCAGCGGAGACTTCCCCACCGTACATTCCCCTAACCCCGAAGAGCCCGCAGCCCTCGAGATGGCGATCCGTCGTGCCGAGGAGACTGGTGCAGACCTTGTTCTGGCCTCAGACCCAGATGCAGACCGACTGGGCGTGGCTGTACGCAACTTAGAGGGGCAGATGACACTCATCAACGGCAATGAGATCTGTTCGCTGCTCACCTACTACGCCATCATGCAGCGTAAGCAAGCAGGCACTCTCAGCCCCAAGGACTATGTCGTCAAGACCATCGTTACCACCGAACTGATCAAGGCCATCGCAGACAAGAACGGAGTACGGATGTTCGACTGTTATACAGGCTTCAAGTGGATTGCAGACGTAATCCGCAACCACGAAGGCCAGCTGAACTATATTGGCGGTGGAGAAGAGAGCTACGGCTATCTGCGAGAGGACTTCATCCGAGACAAGAGTTCAGTGTCAGCCTGCGCCATGTTTTGCGAGCTAGCAGCATGGGCTCTAGATCAAGGTCTAACGATCTATGAGCTGTTGCAGCAGATCTACCTCGAGTATGGCCTGTACAAGGAGCAGGGTATCAGTGTCGTTCGCCCTGGCAAGAGCGGAGCGGAAGAGATCCAGGCCATGATGCGCAACTTCAGAGAGAATCCTCTACGTCAGCTCGCTGGCAGCCCTGTCATCGAAGTCCTCGACTATCAAAGCCTCAAGGGACAGCGTCTCGAGAGCGGAGAGACTTTCGAGCTGGATATGCCAACGACCAGCAACGTCCTACAGTACAAGACACTCGATGGTACTAAGGTCTCTATCCGACCCTCCGGTACAGAGCCTAAGATCAAGTTCTACATCGGTGTGCGCAGCGAAGCCTCCAGCAAGGAAGACCTTCTAGAGGCTCAGAGGCTCTGCACTGAGAAGATCCAAACGATCCGTCGAGAGCTCGGCATCTAACTCCACCCTGGAGAAGAGCCGGCACAACGTCCATACAAAACTAAAAGAGGCTGTGTCGCAAAAGGTCTATGAGAAACCCTCTGGATCTCCAGAGCGACACATCATACGCCTTGCGACACAGCCTTCTTGACTATAACCAGACTTATGCTATTTCGAATGATCGCCAAGACCCTCCTCTCTCTCGAGGAGGTATTGGCCCAGGAGCTAGAGGCCCTCGGAGCGAAGGATATAGAGATAGGCAACCGCATGGTGGCCTTCACTGGCGACAAGAGCCTCCTCTACGAGGCTAACCTGCGCCTTAGGACTGCCCTGCGGATCCTTAAGCCGATATACACCTTCAAGGCCTCCAACCCCGACGAGCTCTACGAGGCCCTCAGTAGATTCGCCTGGCAGGAGGTGATGAGCTCCGATCAGACCTTCTCCATAGACACCGTGGTTTACTCCGACAGCTTCACCCACAGTAAGTATGTCGGCTATCGGACTAAGGACGCTATCGTAGACTACTTCAGAGCCCTCGAGGACAAGCGGCCCTCTGTACGCCTAGATAATCCAGATATATACTTCAATATCCACATCTCGCACCAGGAGGTAACCCTATCGCTCGACAGCTCGGGCGAGAGTCTACACAAGCGTGGCTATCGGGCCGTACAGACTGAGGCTCCCATCAACGAAGTCTTGGCAGCAGGCATCCTCCTGATGGCTGGCTGGAGGGGGGAGACAGACCTCATCGATCCGATGTGTGGCTCAGGGACATTCCTCATCGAGGCAGCCTTGATCGCCCGAGGCATCTCGCCTGGGATCTATCGCAAGGGCTTTGCCTTCGAGCGTTGGCGAGACTACGACCCTGAGCTCTTCCACAGATTGTATGAGGATGACAGCCACGAGCGAGTCTTCGAACATAAGATCTATGGCTCGGACGTACTCCGAGAGGCTATCCGCATTACCGAGCGAAATGTCGCTAGAGCAGGCCTGGCCCGCAACATCGAGCTGGAGATCATGCCCCTACAGCAGAGGCCTCAGCCTACACAGCCAGCCCTCATCGTCATGAACCCTCCCTATGGTGAGCGGCTTAAGCTACAGGATGCCTCCGAGCTCTACAGCATGATCGGCGAGCGGCTCAAGCACAACTTCAGCGGCTGCACAGCCTACATCATCGCTTACAAGGCCGAGCACTTTGACCACATTGGCCTGCGTGCGAGCAAGCGAGTCAAGCTCATGAATGGCTCTCTCGAGTGTGAACTGCGAGGCTATGAACTCTTCGCTGGCAGACGAGAGGACTTCAAGAGCCGTCCTCGTGAGCCTCGCTCCTCCTACAGACCAGCCCCACGGGACACCGCAGGCTACGACCAGGATAAGCCCTACAGAGGTCGCAGAGAGGAGGGGCAACTTAGAGACAAAAGAGGTCTTCGGGGGCATGCCCCTCGAGAGGGCAAGAGCTTTGGCGACAGAACCCGAGGAGGGCAGAAGCCGTCTGAGAGGAAGGCCTTAGGCGAGCGCAGAGCCCAGGGGAAGGACAAGCCTCGGTCAGACAGGCGTAGCCCTCAGCGTCTCTGGCCTAGTGATCGCTTCCGCTACACAGACCAGGAGGGCAGGGAGCGTCGCCGCAACCCCAAGCGTGGGGGCTTTCAGGTCTTCCGAGCAGAGGACGAGGCAGGCGATTAGTACTTAGTACACCAACACATTAGTTCGATCAATATGAATACAAAACTCATTGGGAGCTTCATTCTCGGTATGACACTCACGACGTGTCCGCTGTCGGCTCAAGAGACCGCCAGCAGACCAACGCTCACCCTAGAGCAGTACACAGCGGGCAACCCTGCCTATCTACAGCCTCGCAATATCCCTGCCCTACAATGGCTGGGTAGCGACTATATCTATGTCGATGGCAAGAGGCTAGTCATCGGTCGCCCAGGCAGCAAGGTCAGCGAACGTACCCTGCTCTCTCTAGAGGATCTACAGAGCTTGGTCGGAGAGCAAGAGACCGGGTTTAGGGGCAAGAGCTTCCCCTCCTTTCGAGTGATAGGAGCACGGAAAGATCTGCTCAAGCTCAGCTCCTCTACTGGGCACTACATCGTCGACCCTAGGGCAAAGAAGCTCCTGGCGAGTTACCCTCGAGCGGAGGAGATCAAGGCCGAGCTGATCAGTCCCGACTTGAGCTATCGAGCAGTGGTGCGAGGGCATCAGCTCGAGATCGAGAGCCTCACGGCAGACAATCCTCACCACACCACCCTCACCCAGGATGGCTCGGCCGAGATCGTCTATGGGCAGTCTGTGCATCAGAATGAGTTTGGCATCGATGGAGGGCTCTTTTGGAGTCCCAATGGCCGACGCTTGGCCTACTATCGTATGGATCAGAGCATGGTGCATCCCTACCCCATCCTGCACGTTAATGACCGCAAGCCCTACGCCGAGCAGCAGTATTACCCCATGGCGGGAATGCCTATCCACCACGTCAGCATTGGTGTCTATGATCTAGACACAAAGCAGACCATTTACCTACAGACCAGTACCCCTGGCGAGACCTACCTCACCAACGTGTGTTGGAGTCCTGATGGAGGGGAGATCTTCGTTGCCGAGGTGAATAGGGCGCAGAATAGGAGTGAACTGAAGGCCTTTGACCCGACTACGGGCAAAGCCCTACGCACTCTCTTCGTCGAGGAAGATGACCGCTATATAGAGCCTCGTTACCCTGCCCGCTTCGTTCCTGGGAAGAATAACCTTTTCATTTGGCAATCACGCAGAGATGGTTGGGATCACCTCTACCTCTACAACACTGAGGGCAGACTGATTCGTCAGCTTACTCGGGGAGAATGGGAGGTCGTGAGCGTGCTCGACTTCTCCCCCGATGGCAAGCAGCTCTATTACCTCTCAACCGAGGAGAGTCCGCTCGGGCGCAACCTCTATAGCCTCAGCATCGCAACGGGCAAGAAACGCCCCCTAACCCCTGAGGCGGGCTGGCACAGCCCTCGCCTATCGGCCGATGGCAAGCACTTCATCGACCACTATGAATCGACCGAGGTAGCTCGCCAGATCAAGCTCTATACAACTCAGGGCAAGCAACTGCGTACGATGCTGACGGCTCGCCACCCTGAGCTCGACTATGCTAGACCTATAATCGAGCTCGGAACGATCAAGGCGGCAGACCAAGAGACCGACCTGTATTATCGTCTGATCAAGCCGACAAACTTCGATCCCAATAAGCGTTACCCCACGATCATATACGTCTATAATGGTCCTCATGCCCAGCTCGTTCAGAACCGTTATCGAGCTGCAGCACGAGGATGGGAGCTACACATGGCCACACTAGGCTATGTCATCTTCACAGTCGATGGGCGAGGATCAGCCTATCGAGGGGCTAAGTTTGAGCAAGTAATCCACCGCTGCATCGGTACGCACGAGATGGCAGACCAGATGCGGGGTGTAGACTTCCTCCGTTCGCTTCCTTATGTCGATGGGCAGCGGATCGGAGTCTACGGCTGGAGCTATGGCGGCTTCATGACAACGAACCTCATGCTCACCCATCCAGAGACCTTCAAGGTAGGTGTCGCTGGCGGTGGAGTGATGGACTGGAGCCGATATGAGGCTATGTATGGCGAACGCTACATGGACACCCCACAGGAGAACCCCGAGGGCTATCGAGCCAATAATCTACTGCACCGTGCCGCAGACCTGCGTGGCCGCCTGCTGATGATCCACGGGACTATCGACCCAGTGGTTATTTGGCAGCATACGCTACTCTTCGTCAAGGCCGCAGTAAAGGCTGGCTCTCTGCCCGACTACATGCTCTACCCTGAGCATCCGCACAATGTCATAGGCCCAGACCGTGTACACCTGAACAAAGTCATTACTCGCTACTTCCAAGATCACCTATGAACATCCTCCTACTCGGCTCTGGAGGAAGAGAGCATGCCCTAGCATGGCGCATCGCCCAGAGCCCTAACTGCACCCAACTATTTATCGCCCCAGGCAATCCGGGGATGGTCTCGCTCGGTACTTGCCTGCCAGGGCTAAACCCGAAGGACTTCCCTGCGATCGTGGAGTTCATCCGCAAGGAACGGATCGAGCTGCTGGTTGTAGGGCCAGAAGAACCCCTCGTGCTCGGCCTGGTGGACTACGTCCTCGAGCAGGAAGACCTCGCCGAGCTACCTATCGTTGGCCCTGATGCTGCTGGGGCACGGCTCGAGGGGAGCAAGGACTATAGCAAGGCCTTCATGCAACGTCATGGCATCCCGACAGCAGCCTATCGCAGCTTCAGGGCTGATGAGATAGAGGCTGCCCGAGCCTTCTTACGAGAGTTGAATGCCCCCTACGTCCTCAAGGCCGACGGTCTAGCAGCGGGCAAGGGGGTGATCATCGCCCAAACGCTAGAAGAGGCTGAGCAGGAGCTCGGTGAGATGCTCTCTGGTCGCTTCGGTAAGGCCAGCAGCTGCGTCGTCATCGAGGAGTACCTGCATGGGATCGAGTGCTCGGTCTTCATCGCCACAGACGGTCAAGACTGGCGCATCCTCCCCGTAGCCAAGGACTACAAGCGCATCGGTGAGGGAGAGACTGGCCTCAACACCGGTGGGATGGGCTCCGTCTCTCCCGTCCTCTTCGCCGACGAAGCCTTCATGGCTCGTGTCGAGGAGGAGGTCGTACGCCCTACGATCGCAGGCCTGATGGTCGAGGGGATAGACTACCGAGGCTTCATCTTCGCCGGGCTGATGAATGTAGACGGAGCTCCCTACGTCATCGAGTATAACTGCCGCATGGGAGACCCAGAGACCCAAAGCGTCATGCTGCGCATACAGTCGGACTTTGTCGAGCTGCTACTGCGCATAGGCAATGGAGCTCTAGGGGACTACGAGCTCAAGATCGACCCTCGAACGGTAACGACCGTCGTACTAGCCAGCGAGGGTTACCCCAGGAGCTATACCACTGGGCAAGCTATTACCCTGCCCGACCTCCCCGAGGGAGCAATGATCTTCCATGCCGGGACGAAGAGCGAGGGTGGCATGCTGCTGACCAATGGCGGACGAGTACTCACGGCAACCTGCTATGGCGACACCCTAGAGGAAGCCATGGAGCGGAGCAATCACCTGGCCAAGAGTATTCGCTTTCAGGGGAAGAACTTCCGCCGAGACATCGGTCGAGACCTCCTCGAGCTGGGACAATAGAGCCCAGCGGATACCCTCTACCTACGGCAGGTTGCCCAAGAGCTCGATAAAGTCTAGCTCTGGACGGCCTGCCGTATTGAGTTTGAAGCAAACAAAAAATCTAGACAACATCCCTAGACAAATGAACGGCAAACAGAATCTCCCTGCCTCGACCCTCTACCCCACAGTCCTCGGGCTCGCTCTCGTCCTAAGCCTCTGCCACTATCTCGGGCTTCAGATACGCCCCTGGCCTATTGAGATACTCTGGCACACAGGAGCACAGCCTGGGGCTCTAGTCATGGGACTCGGTGGCCTCATCCTTCTCAGCCTGCTGATGCGGCAGCTCTCGGAGCAATACATGCTCCAGCAAGAGCGGCAACCAGGCCTCGGGCTGATGTTACTAGGCTGTACAGCCCTATCGCTAGGCTGGTATCATCTGAGCTCGCTAGTGCCACTCTTGACCCTAGGGCTCATGCTCTATCTGCTCTTCGGGGCATATCAGATACAGAGTGCCTCTAGATACACTTTCCCCACGGGCCTACTGCTCGGGGTGCTAGCCACCTATCAGCTACACTACCTCATGCTGCTCCCGATCTTGCTCTACCTGCTCTATCCTCTGCGAGCTCTTTCACTACGCAATGCGCTAGGGATGCTCATAGGGTTCTTCGTCGTGGCCTGGATCGTCATCCCGGCAAGCTGGATCTTCCCCCAGTTGGGTATGCAGGAGTATCTACGGGAGCTCTGGATCGATGTTCGATCCTCAATATGGGACTTCCCGCTCCGTGATGGTGGGGAATGGATGAGTTACCTCCCCTTCTACCTCATCATCCTGCTGTGGGTGCTGAGCGTCATTGGCCTCTCGGGCCTCCATGCTCGGGACAATGTGCGCCGTAGGGACTATGGCACTGCGCTCAATCGGCTATCGCTACTGCTCATCCTCTCGAGTCTCGTATGGCAATCGGAGCAGGCGGTGTTGCTGCTCCAACTAGCCCTCCTGCCGCTATCCATACGGCATATGTCCCTACTCTCCTTCTACACGAGGCGCACCAAGCTCATCATCCTAGGCATATATAGCCTCGTGCTGCTCTGCCTTGTGCTGCTCTACTAGAGCAGTCGAGGACGACTCTGACCGCTAACCTTCGGATCAAGACCTCTGCCTGGAGGTAACAAAGATAAGCCTCCCCCACCCGCCTTGTCAAGAGGCAGGTGGGGGAGGCTTCGCTTGAGCCCCATCGGGGGCTAGTAGCAACTACTTCTTAGGGATGTCCTTGAGTACCTCCAGCAGGTGTCTCCACCACAGATCGACAGTCTTGATCTCAATGCGCTCTGCAGGTGAATGCACATCACGTAGCGTAGGGCCGAACGAAACCATGTCGAGACCTGGGAAGACATCCAGGATCAGACCGCACTCGAGGCCTGCATGGATGGCCTTGACCTTGGCATCCTTGCCGAAGAGGCGACGATAAGACTCCGCTGCTGCCTTGAGGATGGGCGAGTCGGCATTGGGCTTCCAACCAGGGTATGGATCACGAATATCGGCCTGTGCACCAGCAAGCTCGAAGATGGACTTCACCATCTCGGCAGTGCTATTGCGCAAAGACTCAGTGGAGCTTCTCTGGCTAGTCTCTACTCGGATCTTACCGCCATCAACGGTCTTGATCGAGGCCAGATTGTTAGAGGTCTCGACCAGATCCTCAATCTCGTGGCTCATGCCGAGCACACCATGAGGACAAGCGTAGAGGGCACGCACAAGGCGCAGCTTGGTGTCGCAGTCCATAACGAACTGTGGGGCTTGTACACTCTCGAGAGAGAGGTTCACGTTGGGGTCTACACGCTTGAGCTCGTCCTGCACCTCGCTGCGGAGCTTGGCGAGCAGCTCCTCGACCTTGGCCTTGCCCTCGGCACGTACGCCGAAGGTCGCATGGGCCTCACGAGGGATAGCATTGTGCAGGTTGCCTCCGCCGATCTCTGCTAGTACCCAATCGAGGCCATTGCTCTCGAGGCTATAGAGGAAGCGGGTAAGAATCTTATTGGCATTGCCCAGGCCTACATGGATATCGCCCCCTGAGTGTCCGCCCTTGAGACCAAACACCTTAACTTGGAAGAAGATGTAGTCCGTCGTGTCGGCCGAGTATTTGGGCTCGAACATAGCGATCACACCCATCCCCCCAGCACAGCCGATGAAGAGCTCGCCCTCGTCTTCGCTGTCGAGGTTCAGCAGGATCTTCCCCTCGAAGAAGCCAGGCTTGAGGTTCATTGCCCCCGTCATACCCGTCTCTTCGTCCACAGTGAAGAGGCACTCAAGGGGACCATGTTCGAGGTCGTTAGAGGCCAGGATGGCCAGCTCGGCGGCGCAACCGATACCGTTGTCTGCACCGAGGGTTGTACCATCGGCACGCATCCACTCGCCATCGATGATGGTGCGAATGGGGTCAGTGTCGAAGTTGTGCTGCTTGTCAGAGTTCTTCTCGCAGACCATGTCCACATGGCTCTGTAGCACAACGGTCTCTCTATCTTCGTAGCCAGGGGTTGCGGGCTTGCTGATAACCATGTTACCCACCTCATCCTGCTTGTAGGTCAGCTGATGCTGCTTAGCGAAATTGACTAGGTACTCCAAGATCTTGCCTTCCTTCTTCGAAGGGCGAGGTACCTGTGTGATCTCATGGAAGTACTTCCACACGATCTGGGGCTTCAATGATGTAATGTCCATCTCGATTACTTTAAAGTGAGTGTTATTAATGAGTAAGAAAAGTCTTACCTTTGTCAGCAACAAATATAACAATAAAGAATGAAGTTACTGCTCATCGCTGCACTGATTCTGCTATCAATCTCGATTTTGCTCCTCTCTACGGGCATCTTGCTCCGTCGTAAGGGGGGCTTCCCCAACACCCATGTAGGGGGGCAGAAGGCCTTGCGAGACAAGGGCATCTCCTGTCATACCTCTCAGCACCGAGAGGAGCTGGAGCGGCGCAAGCTCTCCGATCGGGTACACGAGCTCTAAGCACCTGTCAGCAGTAGACTTCTCTCTCGATAGATCACTAAAAACAAAAAGTAATACATTCACTCTCAATGGCAAAGAAACATCTCATTGCTTCGGCTGCCCTCGCTGTGGCTGCCTTCGTATCGCTCTCACTCACCAGCTGCCAGGGTTCTGGCTCGTCCAACGCTACCGGATCGGCAACCACCTCCGCAGCTCAGGCCGACTTCCCCATCGCTTACGTACGCATGGACTCCATCTCCTCTCAGTACAAGCTCTCGCAGGAGATCCAAACCAAACTGTCCAAGGACGCTGAGGAGGGACGTACTCGCCTCTTGAGCAAGAGCAATGCCCTACAGAAGGCTGCACAGGACTTCGAGCGTCGTGCTCGCATCAACGCCTTCATCTCACAGGAGGCTGCTCAGAAGGAGCAGAACAAGATCCTACGCATGCAACAGGAGGCACAGGCCCTCGAGGCTGAGCTCTCACAGATGCTTGCTGCCAAGCAGCAGATGATGCTAGAGGATATGATGAATAAGATCCAGGAGGAGCTCAAGGTCTTCATCAAGGATCGTAAGTACAAGATGGTGCTCACCCAGGTCGGAGTGCTCTACGCAGAGGACGCTACAGACATCACAGAGGAGTTCATCAAGCATCTCAATGACAACTACAAGCCCTCGGCCGATCAGCCTGCGGACAAGGCTGTGAGCAAGTAATCCGCCCCTCGAGACTCAGCCACAATACAGATCGAGCGAACCCGCTATTGGGGTTCGCTCGATCTTTTTATTCGCCCCCTCTGCTCAGGGCCTAGCCACTGGGGCGATGAGGGTTAAGTAGGAGTGCAATGGAGAGTCAAATAGGAGCTCGATCGAGATCTAAATAGAAACTCGATCGAAGTCCTATCTAAGCCTCCGATGAGCTCTCGGTGGGGGCTCAACCGAATGCCCCATCATCCCTCACCTGCACCCCTACCGAGACCTCAATCTGCCACCCGAAGTAACGAACGGGCAGACCCGCTCAGCAGGTCTGCCCGTTCTACTTTTTCATCCTAGAGATGACCCTTGTCCCTCCTGAGGAGGAGCAGGGTACTTGCCTGTAGCTTAATAAGAATAATAAGGAGAAAGGATCCAATCTCTATTAGCCCTAAACCATGACAGTATCCTTCGGATCTCGGCATTTGTTTTTCCATTCCATGAATCGTTGCTAACATTAGAAGAAATAGTCATTAGTGCATCTGTCATAACATTAGGATTTTCTAGAGCAGTACGCTCCCATCCCTGGAGGGTTGCCTGAATATTTGCTTCACTCATGCCACTCCCTCCGAATAACATCTCGATTTGGGCATTGTTAGGGAAGACCCAGCGTCCCAAATTCCTATTGAAAGCACTAGCAAAACGAAACATTCCGACCATTCTTTTAAGTTTAGAAACATTCCAACCGCTTATATCTCGATTGAAAGCTACAGCACTCTCAAACATCGAATCAGCATTTTGTAGGCTAGATGTGTCCCATGCAGATATATCTCCATTAAATGCTCTTGCAGAGTTAAACATGGAACCCGCAAACCTAACATTTTTAAACTTCTCCCCCCATAGAAGATCTTGATTGAAGCGAGTGGCCGACTTAAACATGCTGCTCATTTCGATTACATTGGAAATATTCCAAGCAGTTAAATTCTGATTGAAATTTGTTGCTTCCTCAAACATATAAGACATATATGTTACATTAGAGACATTCCAACCAGATATATCAGCATTGAAAGATGTTGCTCCCGAAAACATAGAAGCCATAGTTGTTACATTAGAGACATTCCAACCAGATATATTAGTATTGAAAGATGTTGCTCCCTTAAACATAGAAGACATATCTGTTACATTAGAGACATTCCAACCAAATATATCAGCATTGAAAGATGTTGCTCCCTCAAACATAGAAGACATATTTTTTACATTAGAGACATTCCAACTAGATATATTAGTATTGAAAGATGTTGCTCCCTGAAACATATTTTTCATCGAGACAACCGAAGACATATCCCATTCGTTGATATTCGGAGTACCAGTGAAACGCTCAGCCCCAGCAAACATCGCATCTGCACACTTAAGATGTTTGAAATTAGGTTTGTCTTTCGCTGTTACTTCAAGCTCGGTTGCACGGACGAAACAAAGGGGACAAACCTTCTCTGAATCACTATAAATATGCCCTCCTGTTCCCCACTCATTGGAAGTACCCCAAAGAGTAACCTTCTTAATATCAGGATTTAAGGATCCATAAGAACTATAATCCGTCCAGTCAACCAAAGAAAAATAGCTCAGATTCTTCATCCAAATATCATAATCAGTATTGGCATCAAGCCCCGTAAGCTCCACCTTCTGAGGTTGAATTCGTTCGTCCCACTCACTCAATTTAGGCTCGTTAATCCTAAAAGGAGTCCAGGCACTAGAGGGGGAGTTGGACTTTCGGTAGTAGAACTTTGCCTTGTGCGTGCTGGCAATCTTTTCGTTATTACGGTTGTGGATACCAGCTGCGTAAAAAATGATTTTACCATCCGATCCTGTATTCCATTTCGTTTGGAAATACTTAGCCTTGTCTAGGGGAGCTTCCTCGATCTCGAAGTCTATGAATACCATCTTACCCTTACTCACCATGGGCTTCTTTTTCAGGTCATAGGAGCGGACCTTGGGAGAAGCCCCTCCATCTTTCCTATAAGTAGCTTTAAAGTTGTAAGTGGGCTGCGTGGTCTCGATGGGAAGAGCCATCGTTATCGCACGGACATATCGTGAGGATGCCCCCTGGAAGACGTTCTGAAAGTCTTTCTTCAAAGCCTTAGAACTAGGAAGTACCCTGCAAACCGATCTAGGGGTGGTATTATCTATCCCCTTCATCGAAATCTTCGCTGAATGAGTGAACCCACCTGTTTCGAGCTGAACATGCTTGTAAGGAGCACTGCCTCCCATGTTTTCGGGGTCAGCAAATTCGATAACCAAAACAGTGCTCAGAAGCTCGAAGCGCAGATTGGTTTTGGGTGGGTTCGCGGAAGTCCTAGGCCCTACATGATCCTTAAGATCGATCGGAGGCAAAACGAATACTAGGTTCGAGAAGTTATCAGTTCTTTTCTCATCATTCTTGAGTACGGAAAACTCTTTCGTCAAGTTAAGATCAAATGTTCCATCCTGCTCAAAGCTTGCGGGAATCGTATGGGCACTGTCTATTACCATCACTGAGACCTTAAACTCACTCAACACCCTTCCCTGGGGAATATTTATATTACTCTTAATAAATACCTTCGGAGCTTTTCCTGACCTTGGGGTTATATCGTACTCCTCTGGGCGCAGATGCTTAAACTTCTCCCAAACACCACCTGTAGGGCTAGGCTTATGATTGGCGTTAGAGATGGCTACGAGGATATGGGGTCTTTTGTTCTGTTCATGCCAGTCGCATCTAGACCAATCTCGCTCAGGCAGGTACGAGGGATTATTGGGGGAGTGCCCCTCAAGACCTACACCAACCCTCGTTTCTTGCTCATCCTCCAGGGGTAAGGAAAGGCTTAGAGGGAGCCTAGCATCCCTCTTGAGGGGGGTTTTGCTCTTGATTAGCTCCTCTATATCCACATTGAGAGGCTCTGTTTTGTCTTTGCAAGCAGAGAGAGCAAGCAAACCAACGAACAAATACAGGACATAACGTACTCGACATCGTATCAACGATATATTCATGTCTTTCTTTTCTAAGTTATTATACAATTCTACAGAGAGCTATAGATCATCATCCAGTGAACCACCAGCCTCAAAATCTCCAAACTCAGTTCCCCCATCATCTATGATCAAGTCTCCCCCAAAGGAAAAGTTTGTCAAGACGTTCATAGGAGATCCTAGTTCTATCACCTCAACTTTGGGTGCTTCATAGTCGTTTCTTCTCATTTCAAATGCTTTTCTATCCATTTTTGTACGATTTTATGTTGTTATACTCATGTATTCCATAGGGATATGCAACACTGGGCGACACCGATTAAGGCATCGCCGAATAAGAATCCTTATGCAAGGTCTACGATTTAATACTATTTTACATGGGGGGGGGGGGGGGGGGCAAGGGGGGGGGGGGTAAATTGGGAAACAAAAAATTCTGTGATAGAGCCAATTACAGCTCTATCTCCATTTCCTCTAAACAGAGTTTGAGGGCAGCTGGTATTCGCAGAATTGTGTTGCAAGGCTTACACCCGTTATCCAATTTAGTTGAGAATTTAATTCCTCGCCGCAAATTTAGATTATTTTCTCCAGGCAAACAAATCTTGTAACCTTTTCATTAAATAAATAATTACAGAACAGATTATATGATTTTAGATAGAAGATATCTGAGGAAGATTAAAATCATCTGTTCAAGAGAGTGCAGGGATGTCCATTTGGATTTGTCGTATTATCTACCTATCTTTGCACCGCCTTTCGAGGTGGGCCAAGCTTGTCTTGGCATTTAGGGAGAGTCGCTAGCTCAGTCGGTAGAGCACATCACTTTTAATGATGGGGTCTTGGGTTCGAGCCCCAAGCGACTCACCAGTAGTACAAAGGGGGATGCCTTAAGGCATCCCCCTTTGTACTTTTTTGCCCTCTAAGACCAACAGAGGCACCCTCCTAAGCCAAAGAGAGAGGTAATCCCCTACCCCACTGATGAAGCACCTAAGACACAGTAAGGACTAGATCCAAGAGGTGAGTAAATAAAAATGCAGACGCAGTGCCGTAAGACAATCAGGATTGTCTATCTTTGCGGCATAACGTCCAGCATATCGTTGGACGAACAACAGTGAATATTAGAGAAAGCTCAGTATGCGAAGAAGAAATTACGAGAAACCGGGTTATCTACTACCGAATCTTCCTCCTCAATTATAGGGATACTCACCCCAAGTTATGATGAGGCAGATTTGTGGGCAAAACGCTTGCTTCAGCACGATATTTATATCGTCCCTATCGGCTATCCAGACACCTCGAAATGTGATCCTCGGTTACGCTTAGCTCTGTCTAGTTTACATTCATACAGCGATATAGATCTTCTCATTTCCAAACTATTCATAGTATCCTAAAAAGACTACAGATATAATATGCCTAGGAAGAGACGCTCCTCTGCCGAAATTGCTCTGCTCATTGATAAGGCAACGGAAGAGATTGTAAGAGAAAAGGGATTTAGCAGACTTTCTATTCAGGAGGTTTGTGAACGAGCAGAGATAGAACCAGCACTATTCTACAGACGTTATCCCGAGGGATTTGCGTTTTATGTCGAGAAGTTCATCCGAGATCATGACTTTTGGTTGTCGTACTACAAAAAATTCCCTATCCAGAAGCTAAACAAGACACCAGAAGATTTGACGCAGATTTTGCTCTCTTTGTGGAGACAAATTTCAGAAGACAGATTACTAGACTCTCTACTTCGCCTCGAGCTCCAAGACACCCCCTTAGAGGCCGCTGTCGAAGTAGCAAAAGCGAGAGAAAATCAAACAGAAAATTTGGTCGCTTTCTATTCTAAAGGATCTGAATCTCCGAATATGCTGAGGGTACAATTATCCATCCTTACAGCAGGGATACAGTACCTAGCTCTGCATAGAGGTGTATCTACTTTCTGTGGCATAGATTTTACAAATATCTCCGAACAAGAGATCCAAACAGCCCTCACACAGCTATTGAAGGGAGTCCTAAAATAGCGAAATAGAGCCACACACAGGATCAATAGAAATCGAAGAAACAGAATAATAGACAGGAAATACTCAATGATTAGAATTATGCAGTCCTATTCATTATCATCAAACCGCATGTTTGTCTCTAGGAGACTCTTATTCATCATTGCCCTTTTAACTCTTACAAATAGTCTAGATGCTCAAAATCGGGCTATTAAGGGTAGAGTTTTTTCTAAAGCAGACAAAGCTCCTATTGCTGCTGCCTCCATCGTCATTCGGACATTAGATTCTGTCGCTATCGCTGTTACCCTCTCTGACGAGAGAGGAGAGTTTCAGATCACATTGCCCCCTGGCGAGGACTCTTTGCTCTTACAAGCTCATCATCTCAACTACGAGGATTATTTCTCCAAAGTTAAGCGTTCGGAGATCGGAGACATCTACATGAAGGCGATCACACGAGAGCTCGCCGAGCTAGTCATTAAGGCACATCGTCCTATGGTCAGGGGACGAGATGGAGCCCTATTGTACGATGCAAGAACCCTACTAGAGCGCAGCTCTGCTCTAGATGCCTATGCGATACTATCGAGGACACCAGGCATAACGCAACAGGGCCAAGATCTAGTTCTTGTAGGCAGCCCACGCTATACGATAGCAATCAACGGGCAGATACCGCCAATGCCTCAAGGGCAATTGAAGCAGCTCCTTCAGAGCATGCCTGCATCTCAAATTGCGTCTGTGGAAGTTTTCTATAATGCGCCCCCACAATATCATGTTCATGGAGCAGTAATCAATATCATCCTAAAAAAGAAAGAGGAACGAAGCAACCTTTTGCAGGGTGAGGTATATACAACCCTACAGCACAACAAGTACCTCAACCTTAAATCAGGCATAAATCTAAACTACTCGAGAGACAAACTATCCCTATCTCTTATGTATGCATACGACGATCGTAAACAACTGCTGGACAATAGACTATTATCTCACCACTCCGTTGGTTCGTCTGTATTTGACTTCGAACAGTCCTCCAAACAGAAGGTACTACGACATGCTCATATCAGCTTCATCAACCTTGACTATAAGATTGGTTCAGGGAAACTTAGCGCAAGCTACTCAGGCCAATACACCCCCTCTATCGAAAAACATCTAGAGATAAAGGGAACAAATGCAATAGGAAATAATCAGAAAAGAGAGGATGATACTATGCACAGCCTATCATTGAGTTATACGAATGCAAATGGCTTCCAAATTGGGGCATCTCTTTTGACTTATGTCTACGGTGGTAAGCAAGACTTCTCTATAATATCTCGAAACAGAAATCATTCATTTATATCCCATTATGGTCAGAATCTAGAAACTTATAGGGCTTACATTGACAACACTCATGCGCTCCATTACGGTTGGCAAATAAGCTATGGTCTCAATACAAGTTACACGAACGAGCGAGACTTCCAAGCCTTTCAATCAGCTAAAACTCTTGAAACAAAGGATATCAAAGAAACACTAAGAGAGTGGATATCATCTGGTTATATCAAGGTTGGGAAGAAGTTTTCCGATAGTTTTAGTCTCTCTGCATCTTTAACGGGGGAATACAGCAACTTTTCCAAGGAAAATAGTTTTATAATAATACCTAAAGCGGACATCTCATACATTCTCAATTCGAAGAATATTTTCCAGTTTTCACTTACCTCCGGCAAAGTATATCCATCTTATTGGGAGAAGAGGCCTTATCTAACCTCAATAGATGGTTACCTAGAGGGTAGAGGCAATCCCTATTTGATGCCTTATAATGAATATACAGCTCGCCTAAATTATATACTCCAGCAGAGGTATGTATTTTCTCTATATCACACCTATCAACCAAGGTATGCCGTCCAACAACTCTATCAGTCCCCAATCGAACCGAAGATGATTGCCCAAACACAAAATTGGGACTTCAATCGAACTACTGGACTATTGTCTGTAATCCCCTTCTCCCTTGCCCCAAACTTGAAGTTTAACTACACGCTTAACCTATTTGTATCTCACGTCAAGCATGATCACTTTCATGATATGTCTTTTGATCGAATGGCCCTAACAGCCTACAACGGACTTAGTGCCACACTCGCTATATCTAAGAAACCCAATATTATGATGGACTTAGAAGGATATTACATTGTCAATCCGATACAGGGGATTTACAATTTGAGTAGCCCATTGGGGCTGGCGATTGGGATGAGGTACACCTTTGCCAAAGGTCGTGCAACTCTAACTATGCGCTGTACTGATATTGCCAATATGATGACTCCCAAAGTGAATGTCCGTTATGGAGGGCAACATTTTAATATGCAAAACAATGCCGATACACGAGGGGTATTTATTGGACTAAAGTACAATTTCGGAGGCTATACATCAAAGCAAAGAAAGGAGATAGATAGATCTCGATGGGGACATAACTAAAACATTTGGAGCGAAAGAACTGGAAAAACATTTCTTTAATACCTATCCTAAAATGAATTGTTTCAAGATTTCAGGCATAAGATTTAAGGGGATTGCATTTATAATTGCCCTGCTCCTCACGCATCAATTGATGGTAGGACAAGAGATGCACGACTTCAATATGGGACTTAAAACAGATTATTCCTCATTCTCCATCCGACCTCTTAACCATGGATTCAATAATCTCATTCATAAGCATATCGACATCTCTCCAGTTCAACCTCGAGGACTTGATTTTTGGGGATATAAAGGTTCTCTATCCCCAATAGATCTAGAAAAAAAACTCAGCCTAAACGGTTATATAATGACCGAACAGTCGTTTTTTGACAGGACTACCGCACCTCGACTTCACAGCTGGGGGAGTCTTTCTTATGCAGCATCCCCTCATCTACTTACGCAAATTGAGGGCCTCTATCAATCTTTTTCAAATGACAGATACAGATACGCTCTTATGGGGAGTATCCGCTACGAAACTAATGATGGATGGTCTTTAGGTGGTAAGATTAGATTTGATCAAACAAAAGGCTTGGGGGGAGGAACATATCGAGGATTATCTTTTCATCCGAGTTTGGAGTATGCTATAAATGATAGATTTTCCATCTATTCGTGCATGCATATTTCTTATTCACATCTAGAGGGTTCAACTCATTTTTCGAACACATCCCTCATCAAGTATAAACTATCCCGTAGCACCTCCCTTTTTGTTGGTACAGAGACATATTTCAATCCTAGAACAAGGAGAGTAGTCGTCAATCCAACCGCAGGGATTGAATCTAGGGTTCGATAAGATGATTGTACCGCACTCGCATGAAGCTGCAAGGTCAAGGCTAGCCCTCTAGCAGCTTGATGTACTTCTTGAGCTTCTTCAAGGCCCAATCATAGTGGCTGGATGTGGCCGAAGCGCAGTAGCTTCCAAGTGTTGTCGTCCCTGTCCAATCGAATACCCCCTTGCTAAAGAGTTCATCGTCCGAGAAGCTATTGATCAGGGACATAATCTCTTGATGGCTGGAGGAGAAGAGTCTCTTCGCTTCTCCGAGAGAAGTGCCTTGGTGCTTCTTCCAAAGCTCCACATTCATCGCCGAGTAGGTTTTCCAATTGTATGGCTCGGGGAGGAAGGGCCTATGCTCGCCTCCCCTATTAGCCTTGATCCAACGGGATAGCAACTGATGCCACTCGTACAGATGAATAAGCACATCACGCAAATTCTTATCTCTCCCCCAGTGAGCCTCCTTGCCTGCTAGGGCTATCGCCTCGGGGAAGTTCGCATTCTGACGCTCTATCCCCATATTCTTGATGAGGGTAAGGAGTTTCTCAAATTGCTGACTACTAGAGGCGACTAGATCCGCCTTTGTCGAGGGCCTTGGCATGATGATATTCTCTATTGTTTCCGAAGGACAAATATAGCTTTTATGGAGGAAAATAGGAAACCTCAAGCCTTTCATCCGCCCAAAGACACGGAAGGTCGGGAGGCTTGACAAGCGGGGGGAAATCGACTATCTTTGTAGATGGTTTCCCGATCGGGCTTGCCCATGGGTGAGATACACCCCTCGGCCCTACGAAGAGACCGCTTCACGGATAATATCAACCCACTCAAGAGCAATATGAGCCAAAGAAGAGTTAGGGTGCGCTTTGCCCCTAGTCCTACAGGTGCCCTCCACATCGGTGGGGTACGCACTGCCCTATACAACTACCTATTTGCCCAAGCCCACGGAGGCGATATGATCCTCCGTATCGAGGATACAGACAGCCAACGCTTCGTCCCAGGAGCAGAGGAGTACATCATCGAATCGCTCGAGTGGCTCGGGATCAAGTTCGACGAGGGGGTGAGCTACGGCGGTCCTCATGGCCCTTACCGCCAAAGCGAGCGCAGAGAGATCTACCGAGCACATGTAGATCAGTTGCTCCAGGCTGGACGAGCATACATTGCCTTCGACACCCCCGAGGAGCTGGAGGCGAAGCGTCAGAGCATCCCCAACTTCCAGTATGATGCCTCTACTCGCCTATCCATGCGCAACTCTCTCGTCCTAGCAGCTGAGGAGGTCGAGAGGCTCATCCAGGAGGGAGAGCAATACGTTGTTCGCTTCAAGGTCGAGCCCAACGAAGAGATCATCGTCCAGGATATCATTCGCTCCGAGGTAAGCTTCAACAGCTCCATCCTCGACGACAAGGTACTCTACAAAAGTGCAGACGATCTGCCTACCTATCACCTAGCCAACATCGTAGACGACCACCTCATGCAGATCAGCCACGTGATCCGAGGCGAGGAGTGGCTTCCCAGCTCACCTCTGCATGTGCTGCTCTACAGGGCCTTTGGCTGGGAGGATACGATGCCCCAATTCGCTCACCTACCCCTACTGCTCAAGCCCGATGGCAATGGCAAGCTCAGCAAGAGAGACGGAGATCGCCTTGGCTTCCCAGTCTTCCCTCTCCGCTGGGTAGACCCCAAGACAGGCGAGGTGTCCTCGGGCTACAGGGAGTCCGGTTACCTGCCTGAGGCACTGGTCAATTTCGTTGCGCTCCTGGGATGGAATCCCGGCAACGAGCATGATGAGGTCATGAGCATGCAAGAGCTCATCCACCACTTCAAGCTCGACAAATGCAGCAAGGCCGGGGCTCGCTTCGACTATCAGAAGGGGCGATGGTTCAACCATCACTACCTACAGCAGGCCGACCCTGAACGTCTAGCTAGATTGCTCATGCCTCTAATCCGAGAGCAGGGCATCGAGACCACAGAGAGCTATGCTGCCCGAGTGATCGAGCTGGTGCGTGAGCGCAGCCAAACCATTCCAGAGCTTTGGGAGCAGGGATCGTTCTTCTTCCTAGCCCCTACCTCCTACGATGAGAAGACGGTTGCCAAGCGGTGGAGGCCCGAGAGCAAGCAATGGTTCGAGGCCCTCATCGCTCTGCTAAGCCAGCAGGGCGAGCAGCTTCCTAGCCTCGAGACTGAGACTCTTGTCAAGCAATGGATCGAGACCTCGGAGCTGTCCCTCGGGGCTGTCATGAACTGCTTCCGCCTGGCCCTCGTCGGGGCATCAAGAGGGCCACATATATTCGACATCACAGCACTGCTGGGCAGGGATGAGACCATCGCTCGCCTCCAGCATGCCATCCAAGTCTTGGGCTAATGCGCATCCTCTTCGATTGGGCAGCATACCTCTACGGAGGCATACTCAGGGGCATTGCACCGCTGCACCCCAAGGCCCGTCAGATCGTACGTGGTAGACGAGAGACACTAGCTCGGATGCACTCCAGGCTAGACCCCGATCGTCCAGTCATTTGGATGCACGTCGCCTCGCTCGGGGAGTTCGAGCAGGGTCGCCCCATACTCGAGACTCTAAGGGCCGAGCATCCAGGACATCAGATCCTGCTCTCTTTCTTCAGTCCCTCGGGCTACAACAAGCGGCATGACTATGCAGGGGCCGATGCGGTAGTCTATTACCCCTTGGACACTAAGCGAAGAGTTCGGGAGTTCCTCAATGAGGCTCGCCCTCAGATGGCGATCTTCGTCAAGTACGACCTTTGGCCTACGATGCTGCATGAGCTGCACAAGAGGGATGTACCCATCTACCTTGTCTCGGCGATCTTCCGTTCGGATCAGCTCTTCTTCCAGCCCTGGGGCAGGTGGTATCTGACCTTGCTCAAGCTCTTCGACTACATCTTCGTCCAGGACAGCACCTCGGCGAGCCTGCTGCGCGAGCGAGGGATCGACAGGATGTGTGTGGCGGGCGACACTCGCTTCGACCGAGTGCTCGCACTCAGCAAGAGCTCAGAGACGGGGCTAACCAACGAGCTGACCGACTGGGCCTCGGCACAGAAGCATCTACTCGTAGCGGGCAGTACATGGCCCAAGGATGAGGAATTGCTCGTCGCATACCTCAATACACACCCTGAGCTCTCGGCCATCATCGCCCCACACGAGCCCAGCTCTCATCATCTAGAGGCCCTTACGGCCCGTCTTGATCGACCCTACACCCTGCTCAGCCAGTGGCTCTCAGGTGAGGTAAGCCAAGGCTCAAGCTGCCTCATCGTCGATACGATCGGGCATCTGTCCAAGCTCTATAGTTATGGTCAGATCGCCTACATCGGCGGAGGCTTCGGCCGAGGGATACACAATACCCTCGAGGCGGCAGCCTACGGCCTCCCGGTCATCATGGGGCCTCATATGCATAAGTTTCGAGAGGCAAGCGACCTGATCAAGCAGAAGGCAGCCTTCGTTATCACCGATCTTAAGAGCCTAGGGCATCGACTGGATCGCCTCATCAGCGACGAGGCTTATAGGTCAAGGGCTTCGAGGGCGGCGAAGGCTTACGTCCAGCGAGAGGCTGGGGCTACCGAACGTATCGTAGCCCTACTCTCGGAGGAGCTTAGGGGTAACTCGGCTAAGGCTTAAGGAATAAGCCTCGTCAAACACCATTCACCACAAAACCTTCATGACCTCAGAATATCAAGATATAGTGATCCTCGGCATAGAGAGCTCGTGCGATGACACCTCGGCCGCAGTGCTGCGAGGCAATAAGCTCCTAAGCAACGTCATTGCCTCGCAGGCTGTGCATACAGCCTACGGGGGGGTAGTCCCCGAACTGGCCTCACGGGCTCACGAGCAGAACATTGTCCCCGTAGTTAGCGAGGCCGTTCGCCGTGCAGGTCTCACCCTAGGGGATATAGATGCAATTGCCTTCACCCGAGGGCCAGGCCTCTTAGGCTCGCTGCTCGTAGGGACAAACTTCGCCAAAGGACTCTCCCTCTCGCTCGGCAAACCCATGGTCGAGGTCAATCACCTACATGCCCATGTGCTAGCCCACTTCATCACTGAGGAAGGTGAGGAGCATGATGCTCCCAAGTTCCCCTTCCTCTGTCTGCTCGTCTCAGGTGGGAATTCGCAAATCATCCTCGTGCGGGCAGCCAATGACATGGAGATCATAGGGCAGACGATCGACGATGCTGCTGGCGAGGCCTTCGACAAATGCGCTAAGGTCATGGGCCTAGGCTACCCAGGAGGGCCTGTAGTCAATCGTCTCGCCCATGAGGGCAACCCTAAAGCCTTCGCCTTGAGCAAGCCGAATATCCCAGGCTACGACTACAGCTTCAGCGGACTGAAGACCTCCTTCCTCTACACCCTAAGAGACGAACTAGCTCAGAACCCCAACTTCATCGAGGAACGTAAGGCTGACCTCTGCGCCTCCCTGCAAGCCACCGTCATCGAGATCTTGATGAAGAAGCTCCGTAAGGCTGCCAAGGATCTCGGCATTAAGCAAATCGCTTTGGCTGGCGGAGTATCGGCCAATACAGGTTTGAGGGCTGCCTTCGAAGATCATGCCCGTCGCTACGGCTGGAAGATCTTCATCCCCAAGTTCGCTTACACAACAGACAATGCCGCCATGGTAGCGATGAATGGCTACTTCAGCTACATCGCTGGCGAGCGATGCCCACTAGATGCCGTGCCCTTTGCCCGAGTAACCATGTAGCTTGAGAGAGATGAGACAAGCCGATCAGCTGCACCGACTGCATGAACTACTGCTGAGACAAAGGCTCAGCATCGCCACCGCTGAGAGCTGTACCGGCGGGCAACTCTCGGCAGCCCTCACCAGCCTACCCAATGCCTCGAGCTATATGCGTGGGGGGGTAGTCGCTTACCAGGACGAGGTCAAATGTCATCTACTCTCGGTTTCGGCCCACGATCTAAAGCTATACAGTGCAGTTAGCCAGGAGGTCGCAGAGGCTATGGCACTCGGAGCTCAGAGACTGTTCGGGAGCGACCTAGCTATCGCCACGACGGGTTACGCTGGGCCAACCGCCCCCGAGGGAGAGCTCGGACTCGTATGGATCGGGCTCTATACCCCCCGAGGATTAACTGCCCACGCCCTGCGCCTAAATGGGGCACGCAGCCACATCTGCCAGGAGGCTACTCGAGAGGCCATCCGCCTCACCCTCGAGCAGCTTAGCGAACTCGAGTAACCCATACACCCCAACAACTATCCGACTATACGAAATGACTATTAAACAATTATTTCTTCGCATCATCTGCATCCTACTGGTCGGCCTACCCACTTGGTCGGCCTCGGCCGAACGCCTACAACTCTGTTACCATGGCCTCAGACTCGAGATTAGCCAGGACAAGCACTGGGGCTATGGCCTGCCCATAATCACCTCGATCGATCGCTATAGCCCAGCCGAACACTCAGGGCTAGCCATTGGATCGATCGTCAAGCAGATCGACGGCATCGCCACCGAGGGGCTGACCCTCGAGCAGGTATATGCCATGCTAGAGAGCCCCTCACGAGAGCACGTCCTCGAAGCGACCAGCCTATCTCAAGGGGCGCAGAGCTACCTGCTCCAACGCTCATGCCGTCCTCTGGGCTCACTGTCGGAGCAGGATCTAGCACAGCTATTCGCCCACTACAGCGTCGAGGACACCCGCATGCTACTTGGGGGCTATCCCTACACCTACAGCAGTAGTTCCATGATCGAGCCTGGCAGCCTTAGAACCTATGCCTTCGCCCCTTCGTCCGCAGAAAGCGAAGCCATAGACCGAGAGCTCAATGGGCTCATCGGAGAGATCCTCTCGAAGATGGGACTCAGAGAGACCATCGACAGCCCCGATATGCTCATCTATACAGACTATAGCCTTAACCCCATGGAGAGCGATAGCACCTATAGCTCAGCAGGCAAGCCCTACAGCTGGAGGTTCAATACCCGAACGAGGGAGATCGACCCTCTACCACTCCTCGAGGCTAATAGCCCGGATGCTCTAGCCCGTTACCAGCTCTCCCTCGGGATCACCTTTGTCCGCCCCGATACGACCCAGCAAACGATTTGGAGGGTAGAGGCTAGGGAACGGCTCTCTGCTCCTCTCAACCTCGTCGAATACGCTCGCCATAGCCTCCCTACAATGCTGCGCTTCTCGCCCAAGAGTGAGCCACAAGGACAGACGACTTACCTCATGCAAACGCTGCGTTATCAGTACACTGGCCTCATCTTCAACCGTAAAAATCTCAGTCAAATCATCGACATGGATCTAGACTCACCTGCCGCACGAGCAGGCATCCGCCCTGGGGATGTGATCCGCTCGATCAACGGGCGTCGCCTGGAGGGCAAGAGCCTCGAGGCCCTCTTCGCTGCCTACGAGAGCTTCATTGAGGAGACGAAGCCGCTTAGAGAGCAATCTGCCCCTCTCTACAATACCCCTCATGGAGATCAGGGGCTAGCTCCATGGGCCAAGGAGGCCTACACAGAGATCGCACGACAGATCGAGCGACAGGATGACAATGCCTTCTTCGCCTACCTCTTCTCCTTCCGCCCCTGGATCCAGGAGCATACGGACGCCCCACTCCTGATCGAGATCGAACGTCCTGGGGGGCGCTACCGCATCGAGGTCATGCCCGAGATCAGGGATGCCTCCTACATCACCCCTGTTACCCAATAACATGTCTACAGATCCAAACAAGGGCCCATACCTCCTCGGGCGAACTAACAGACTGGAGCTCCTCCGCCTGGTCTCCATCGGGGCCTACCTCGAGTGGAGCGATGAGGCGGGCATCCTATTGCCCAAGCGTTACCTACCCGAGGGCGCAGCCGTTGGCGACACGATCGAGGCCTTCGTCTACCATGACAACGAAGGTCGCCTCATCGCCACAACCCTGAGCCCCCTCATCGAAGTGGGGCAAGTGGCCTGCCTTGAGTGCGTCTCAGTAGGCCAGGCGGGGGCTTTCGTCGAGTGGGGCATACACCGAGACTTATTCATCCCCTATGCCGAGGGTGCAGCACGTATGCGAGAGGGCTACAGCTATCCGATCTATGCCTACATCGACCAGGTGAGCGGCAAGATCGTTGGCTCGGCAAAGCTCTCCAAACATATCGGCACGACCATGCCTCGACACAAGCCTGGACAAGAGGTCGAGGCCCTAGTGGTCGAGCGCAACGATGTCGGTTATCGTGTCGTCGTCGAGGATCAGCACTGGGGCATCCTCTATGAGGACGAATGCCCCCTACCACCACATCGAGGGGCGAAGCTCTCGGCCTATGTCGTACGCCTCAGAGAGGACGGCAAGCTGGACCTCTCGCTACGCCCCGTGGGCTATCAGAAGATGAACAGCGAGACGACAAAGCTACTCCGACTACTCCGCCAGCACGGTGGAAGCCTCCCGATCGGAGACAAAAGCCCTGCCGAGGACATCTACCGTCTGACGGGCATGAGCAAGAAGGTATTCAAAATGGCCGTCGGAGCTCTCTACAAGGAGGCGAAGCTCAAGCGACCTCAACCCCACAGCATCGAGCTCAGCGATCTCTAAGCCGAGCGACAAAAGAGGAGCAAGCCAAAACCCCTCGGAGCACCTACGAATGGGTGGCTTCGAGGGGGCTGTCCTCTAGCCCCCCTCCATCTATCGGACCAAGGTGTCTAGCTCGCTAGAGAGGGGGCGATCAGAAGACTGGGACAAAGGTAGCGAAGGGGAGGCGAGGGGCTTCGACTTAGATGCACTTAGCCGCATCTAGACACCTCTAGAGGTCTATCGCTTGGCCCCCTCGCTCACGAAGGCTACCCCATAAAGCGATCTGCTCCCTGGCTGTGCTGCACGCACAAGCCAGGGAGCAGATCGCTTTCAGATGCTGAGGGCAGAGGGATGCCCCTCATTCCTATGGACATCCGCCTCCCAACAGATTAAGGAGTTGGTACAGGCGGATCCTGCATGAAGAGGCGCACAGATCCTTTGATCCTTGAATCTATAACTTTGCTTTGGAAGCCTAACCAAACGACATTGGGGGCTACGTTAGCCTCTGGTGCGAAAGATGAAGAGTGAGCCCATCCACAGAACCTCGACGGTTTACTTCCAGTATCAGAGTCAGCAACAATATACGAGCCAACCTTGCCGTCATGATAATAACGTGGATCTTGGGGGTGATAGGTATCCTCGAATGGGTCATACACACTGCTGGATAAGGCCCTTCTTTCGAGTAGCCCCCTAGCTGGGAGCTGGATCTCACGAGAGTATTTGATATTGGGGTCTGTTGCATTCCAAAATGCATCTTTGGCGACCGTATTCTTCAGATACTTTATGAGATGAATATTAGCCTCATTCTCATCAGAGAAATGGCCAATAATTCGGCCAACCAACCGAGACTTAACTTTAAGATAGGCAGTCGTAGGGGACTGGGGAGTAAACTCTTTGAAGACGTAACGATAGGCCAGCATGTGACAGTTCTCCCCACCAATCAAGCGCAGTGCATAGACATTACCGTTATCTGACCTTATAAATAGACTTCTATATTTAGGTATGAATACATTCTGCTTACCCTTATCTAGGGGCTTCTCAAACTCAATCCCCCAAGGGCCTCCGACTCTTATAATATCATCCTTGACGGAGACGACCTCAGAGTCTGTTGGAAGCTTCTGCAGTTTTGAGGGAAAGATGCAACTCCAATCTGCTAGGGTAGGAAGATAGTACTTCTGACCATCGATAGTGCGCCCCTCCACAGGAGCGGTAGAATAGAAACTGTGGACTTGGGAAGCGTGGAAGAGCTGGTTTCTCGGATTGTCTGTACCTCCACTGCGAGGATTGTCATTATCTCCATCGATCATCCACTGACCACTCTCCGATCTAGCCAAATTCTTATCAGCCACATAGTCGAGAGGCAGAAGATTATTATTAAAATTCTTACATCTAAGGAATTTTAGCTTCATCGGAACGACCGAGCCAATCTTATCTTGGCCTCTTGACCGACTCAGAAAAGCCTTAAAACGCCCCCTATCAGTATTGATGCTTACCGAAGCTTCGACAGCACCTCCTTCAGCAGAGGGAGGTGCATAACCATCAATAGCTGGCATCACCCAAAGATAGTACCAAGGGCTCTTACCACCAGGAGGGATCTTATAGGGCTGCTCCTTGTAGCCCCCTCCCGAAGGATCTTTCTCGACAATTCTGAAATATTTCTTCACGTTCGGAGATTGATTGTACATAGAAATGTGGGTATAATACCCCTCTTTCAATTGCCCTGACACAGCGTTCCGATGCCCTACTTCATTCACCCCAGCATTGATCTCATCAACCTTGTAAAAGTTATAGTGCCAATCATCCGACATAGTATTAGAATATATCTGTATATCCTTCAATAGCAAATCTTCAGCATACGGGTTCTCCTCTACCCGCAATCTCAAGAGCATGCCGCTAGGCCTAAATATAAGGCAATTGTTGGAAGAACTTCCAGGGCCATTGTCGATGATCATCTTCTTTAAGGGCTGGCCACTAGCATGCGTTCCAACGATCTTAAAGCTAAAGGGCCTCTGAAAGACGATGTAAGGAATGTTCGTACGCACGATCTTCTGCCCATTAGGCAAAGTTTCTGGAGCAGCAATAGTTCCGTAGAATGAATTTGTACTGGGTATAAATTTGTTTGGCATTGTGCTGAAATAACAAACGCTAGGCATTATCGGGTCATTAGTGGCAGGGTTTGGTTTAAAGATCATGTTGACAAACTTCCTAGCATCCTTGTCCTGGTCATTTCGAGGCACTTCATGAGTGATAATAGCGGAGATTTTCAGATTTTTAGCTCCTTTAGGGGTCTTCAAGGTTCCTGAAAAGCGGGCGCGTCCGCCAGGGACGGGCAGCATCCCATTGCCCTGTGGGCCGAGACGCACTGTTCGGATTTGTTTTCCCCCTCCCGAGGGCAGATCCTCCTCGACATCCCCACGGACGAAGAACCAAGCTGCGATGTTACGGCCAGAAAAGAAAGGCGAGGCAATCGTCCCGTCCTCATTCACATACTGATCAAGGCGAGAATTATCCGCAGAGGCAAAGAACTCTACTTGGTGCTCCTCGAGCTCTACCGTCCCCGAGATCTTGCGGGTTGGGTTAGGGGTAGGTTGGGGCTCATCGCCCTTCTTCTTACACGCAGCGACGAGGCTAAGCATCGCCGCCAGCATGATCACATACTTTTTCATAGTCTTAAGTAACTGAGTTTTTTACTGCAAGCGTAGCGAGCTTAGAACGTATCTGCCTCGGGATCACTGATCCACTCCTCTCCCTCTACCATATTCTCAAACCCAACACACTGGTCTGAAATTTGGTGTGTGGAGTAAGCCTGTAGGAGGGGTAAGACCTTGAGCTCGATGATATCAATCTTAGGAGCAGTATAGTCTATTACTTTGCTACGCTCTTTGTTCGTTTCCATAGCTGATGATATTTCATAACTTTATGCAAATTCAGTGTGAACTGACCTCCAAAGATACAATTTTATTTCTCACAAAGGAATATTTATCCAACATTCCATTCGAAGCATTAAGCAGCGTTAAGGATAAGCCATAAAAACAAACACAATAAAAATATTCGCTAACATTCCCATCAACAAACATTAAATATTATAAAGATAAGAGCTTGTAATGAGAGGGTAGTAAGATTGCAAGAGAGGCTTAGATAGGATCGACATGGAGGCTTAAGTAGGAGCTCGAGTGAGCTCCTACTTAAGCCTCTAACGAGAGGATGATAGGATCGCAACAGAAGAGCAGGGAAAGGATCGGTAGAGAGCCAACCGAGAGCTCCTCGACTCTTTTACTTAGAGCTAGTCGAGATGCTGTCGGGCAGTCCCGTCAAGGGAGCTCGGGGCAGCCGTAAAATGGCTCTCGGCGGAGAGGTACAGTAAAAGAGGTAGCTTGGGGCGCGAGGATATACGATAATTATTTATCTTTGGGGTATAGATCTATGCTCCTCATCGTGGGACTATATTGTCGTATTACCATTCATGTTCGGCTTATGTTACTAGACAGTTTGATCGCCACACTCTCCCCCGTAGAGATGTGGCTACTCCTTGGGGTTGTACTCTGTGCCCTAGAGGTGCTCACCCCAGGCTTCATCCTCGCCTGCTTCGGCGTGGGGGCATTCGTTGCCGTTATCCCTGCATGGCTAGGGTTGGATCTGCTGTGGCAGGTATTAACCTTCTGCCTTGCGAGCCTTGCTGCGCTCCTACTGCTGCGCCCCTTCCTGCGCAAGCTCAATAGAGGCCGAGAGAAACCCAAGACTGGCGTCGATGCCCTCCTTGGACGGTCGGTGATCGTCCGTGAGCGCATCGCTGGGGGGCTACAGGCGGGCCTCGTCGCCATCGATGGCGATGTGTGGCAGGCACGCTCCGAGAGTGGCGAGGCTATAGAGGCTGGCAGCACGGTAGAGATCGTTCGCCAGGAGAGCCTTATCCTCTTCGTCCGCAGGGTCTGAGGCCTTCTCAGAACAGGAGATTACCGAAACATTCAGCATCAATTTTAACTTCACACACCAATGAACCCAACTCTTATCATCCTACTGGCCATCGTCCTACTGGCCATCGTGGTCATCAGCAAGTCGCTCAAGATAGTGCAGCAATCTCAGACCATGATCATCGAGCGTCTAGGTCGCTATTCATCTACACTCGGTTCTGGGGTCAATATCATCATCCCCTTCATCGACAAACCTCGCCCCATGCGCTGGCGTTTCACCTATCCAGGGCCCAAGGGGGAGGTCTTCGTTCGCTTCTCAGACGTAGATCGCATTGACCTGCGTGAGACAGTGTACGACTTTGCCCGTCAGAGTGTAATCACCAGGGACAACGTCGTTACGGAGATCAATGCCATCCTCTACTTCCAAATCGTAGACCCGATGCGTGCCATGTATGAGATCCAAAACCTCCCCGATGCGATCGAGAAGCTCACCCAAACCTCGCTGCGTAACGTCATCGGAGAGATGGATCTCGACGAGACACTCACCAGCCGAGACACGATCAACAGCAAGCTGCGCACCATCCTCGACGATGCCACGAACAAGTGGGGTGTCAAAGTGAACCGAGTAGAGCTACAGGACATCAATCCCCCTCGAGACATCAGAGACGCTATGGAGAAGCAAATGCGTGCAGAGCGAGACAAGCGCGCCCAAATCCTCAACGCCGAGGGGGCTAAGGAGGCTATGATCCGTGAGTCGGAGGGACGCATGCAGGAGGCAATCAACCAGGCTGAGGGTGCTCGTCAGGCACAAGTCCTAGCAGCCAAGGCTGAGGCTGAGGCCAAACTCCTGACCGCCGAGGCCGAGGCCGAGGCCATCCGCAAGATCGCCAGTGCCGTCGCAGGCTCGGGCTCTAACCCCAGCCAGTACCTCATCGCCGTTCGCTACCTCGAGACTCTTAAGGAGATGACCAGTGGCGAGGACAACAAGACCATCTACCTACCCTACGAAGCCAGCGGCGTGCTGAGCTCCCTCGGGGGCATCAAGGAGCTTCTCTCCAAATAGGCCCTCATCATTTAGAGTGCAAAGCACAATTCCCCCTCTGCCCCAGGCTATCAGCCGACGGACAGAGGGGGAATTTGTTTTGTTTTAGTATCTTCGCCCTGCGAAGGGGGGCTTCGTAGGCCTGCCCCAAGAGAGCAAGAACAAGATGGAGCAAGAATATCTCAAGATGGAGGAGGATATCCTCTCGATGATCCGTACAGTGTACGACCCCGAGATCCCAGTGAATATCTATGACCTGGGACTCATATACAGCGTAGATATAGACGACAACAAGTTCGTAACTATTACGATGACTCTGACAGCCCCCAACTGTCCAGCTGCCGACTTCATCGTCGAAGACACGAGGATGAAGGTCGAGAGCGTAGACGGGGTAACGGGTGTGGCGATCAACCTGACCTTCGAACCAGAGTGGAATAAAGATATGATGAGCGAGGAGGCCCTCCTAGAGCTCGGCTTCCTCTAGCCCTCCGAGACACAACGAGCCACTATGCGCAGCAAAGTCTACTTCACCAGCGATGCCCACTTGGGCTCGGGCTATCATGCCTACCCCCTAGGGGTGGAGCGTCGGCTCGTTCGCTGGCTCGAACATATTCGCCCCAGTGCCCAAGCGGTGTACTTTCTAGGGGATATGTTTGACTACTGGTTTGAGTATCGGACTGTAGTGCCGAGGGGCTATGTTCGCTTCCTCGGACAAATTGCCCAGATGAGCGACGAGGGGATAGAGATCCACTTCTTTGCGGGCAATCACGACGTTTGGTTCTCGGACTACCTAACTCAGGAGATCGGAGCGGTGATTCACCACCGCTCAGAGGTTGTCCAAATCCTGGGCAAAACCTTCCGCCTAGCACACGGGGATGAGGAGTATTGCTCGCTAGCGTGGAAGGATCGGCTTATCTATCGCATCTTCCGCAGCCCTGCCTGCCGCCTCCTCTACTCGGCAATACACCCTCGATGGACTGTGGGGCTGGCTATGGCTTGGTCTCTCAAGAGCCGCCGAGAGGGCCTGCGCAAGCAAACTCTCGGGCGCATTCCCCATGCCTACCACAACGAGTACTTCGATCTCGAGCAGGAGCACCTCGTCCTCGAAGCCAAGCGTTATGCCCAGGAGAGGCCCGAGATCGACTACTTCCTCTTCGGCCACAGACACCTCATGCTCGACCTCTCTCTCAGAGGCGATCGTCGGGTGATGATCCTAGGCGATTGGCTGCACTATAACTCCTATGCCTCGTGGGACGGACAGCAGCTCCTGCTCGAGCAGTGGGAGATTGAGCAGTAGAGAACTAATCAAAGCAGTTTATCTATCAACCCTTTAATAGCGATGAGAAATAATAAGTATTACCCCTGGGTCGTCGTTGGCCTACTCTGGGTCGTAGCCCTGCTCAATTACATGGACAGACAAATGCTCTCGACGATGAAGTCCGCCATGAGTGTAGATATCAAGGAGTTAGAGTCTGGAGAGATGTTTGGCGTGCTGATGGCCGCCTTCATGTGGATCTATGGTTTGGCCAGCCCCTTCGCAGGCCTCATTGCAGACCGCATTAACCGCAAGTGGCTCATCGTTGCAAGCCTCTTCGTTTGGTCTACGGTAACTCTGCTCATGGGTTACACACACGACTTCTCGACCCTCTATGCCCTGCGTATGGTCATGGGTTTCAGCGAGGCGATGTATATCCCTGCAGCACTGGCACTGATCGCCGACTTCCACTCGGGGCGTAGCCGTTCTCTAGCCATTGGGGTACACATGACGGGGCTCTACGTCGGTCAGGCTTTGGGCGGCTTCGGAGCTCTACTCTCGGAACAACTGAGCTGGCAGAATACCTTCTTCTACTTCGGGCTCTTCGGTACGCTGTATGCCTTCGTACTCATCTTCCTCCTGCACGAGGTGCCAGGCCGAGAAGGGCGACAGGGCTCCTCGGCTCGAGCGCAAAGCTCTCTCGGGGGAATGTTCGCTAGCTTCGGGCGCATCTTCAGCTCGCTGCCCTTTTGGGGAATGCTGCTCTTCTTCACCGCCACTAGCCTGCCAGGCTGGGCTACGAAGAACTGGCTGCCGACCCTCTTCGAGCAGAACCTTGGCATCGAAATGACCCTCGCAGGCCCTATCTCGACGGCTACGATCGCCCTCTCCTGCTTCATTGGGGTTTTCGTCGGAGGATCGATCAGCGACCGCTGGGCGCAGGTCAATGTCAAGGGGCGTGTTTATACCTCTGCCATCGGGCTCGGGATGATGATCCCCGCCCTGCTCCTTTTGGGCTTCGGCCATTCGTATGTAACCGTAGTGGGCGGAGGCTTCCTCTTTGGCTTTGGACTAGGCTTCTTCGATACAAACAATATGCCCATCCTCTGCCAATTCTTCCCCTCTCGCTACCGCTCTACGGCCTATGGGCTGATGAATATGAGCGGCGTTATCGCCGGGGGCTATATCACGCAAGCACTGGGCAAGAGCCAGGATACAAACAATCTCGGCTCTGACTTCGCCACCATGGCTGTTGCCATCGCCATCGTCGTCATCATTCAACTCCTGCTACTACGCCCTCAGACAGACAATATGACCGACTAGGCCTCTGCACAAGCATCCAAAAACAAACACTAATCACTAATTAAGATAATGGAAAAGATTATTGGGCTCATCGACGCCCCCTTTACGCCCTTCGATGCCGAGGGCAATGTGAACTTAGCTCCGATCCCCGCCTACTGCGACCTCCTCGTTCGCTCAGGCCTCAAGGGGGTATTCATCAACGGCTCATCGGGCGAGGGCTATATGCTCAGCGAAGAGGAGCGTATGCAGCTGGCCGAAGAGTGGGTACGGGTTGCCCCCAAGGGCTTCAAGGTCATCGTACACGTCGGCAGCACCTCTCTGACCTCTAGTGTGCGCCTGGCAGCCCATGCCGAGAAGATCGGGGCCTGGGGCATCGGGGCTATGGCAACCCCCTTCCCCAAGATGGGAAGCATCGAGCAGCTCGTCCAGTACATCGAGCCTATGGCCGCCGCAGCCCCCTCGCTACCCTTCTACTACTACCACATCCCTGTCTTCAACGGAGCTTACCTCTCGATGCTAGACCTGCTCAAGGCCGTAGATGGGCGCATCCCCAACTTCGCAGGGATCAAGTACACCTACGAGCACCTCTACGAATACAACCGCTGTATGCGCTACAAGGGAGGCAAGTATGATATGCTCCACGGTCAGGATGAGACCATCCTCTCGGCTCTAGTGATGGGCGGAGCTCAGGGCGGTATCGGTGGGACAACCAACTACAATGCGATCTGCCTCAATGGCATCCTCGAGGCTTGGAAGGCTGGGGATATTGACAAGGCTCGCAGACTGCAAAACTACGCCCAGGATGTCATCGACGTCATCGCCAAGTACCGAGGCAATATCTGTGCGGGCAAGCGTATCATGAAGCTCATTGGGCTAGACCTAGGGCCTAACCGCAAGCCCTTCATGAACATCACCGACGAGGAGGAGGCACAGATCAAGGCGGAGCTCGAAGCTATTGACTTCTTCAACCACTGTAACAAATAGCCTGAGCAGCTAGTCCGCCCCCCCAAGAGGTAGGGTGCAGAGGGCCTAGGTGGCTCTTCTGTACCCTATCTCTTTTTGTCAGCTGAGCGGGTTGGTATCATATTTGCTCTATAGAAAAGAGATCGACCGAAACTCTACTCGAGAAATAAGAAATAATAAACTGAAAATAAAAGATATAAATATAACTATGACTAAAGAAAACAAGGAGCAACTGACAGATCCAGCACAGCAACAAGAGCCTACTCAGCTGACAGACTGTCAGAGCACAGAGGCCAATGAGGCAGAGGCCAGCGAAGCCCCCCAAACACCTACTGCTGAGGAGGAGCTGACCAAGCTACAGGATGCGCACCTGCGTCTGATGGCAGAGTACGACAACTTCCGCAAGCGCACCCTCAGAGAGAAGAGCGAGCTCATCCGCAATGGTGGCGAGAAGGTTCTGCTCGAGCTCTTGCCTGTGATCGACGACCTAGACATTGCTCTGCAAAATATCGAGCGTACGGATGATCTGGTGGCCCTTCGTGAGGGGATTAAGCTCATCCATAGCAAATTCGTCGATTACCTGCAACGCCAAGGGGTTAAGGAGATTGAGACTATAGAGGCGACCTTCGACGAAGAGCGTCATGAGGCCATTGCTGTTATCCCTGCTCCCTCAGAGGAGTTCAAGGGTAAGGTCGTGGACTGCGTCAAGAAGGGGTACACCCTCAACGACAAGGTCATCAGACACGCCAACGTAGTCGTCGGACAATAATAGGGAGAGGAGGACTAATATGGCAACCAAAAGAGACTATTATGAGATCCTAGGCGTCGATCGTAATGCCAACGACGATGCCCTCAAGAAGGCATATCGCAAGCTAGCCATCAAGTATCACCCCGACAAGAACCCCGGGGATAAGGAGGCCGAGGAGCACTTCAAGGAGATTGCTGAGGCCTACGATGTGCTCAGCGACCCAGACAAGCGTGCCCGCTATGATCGCTTCGGCCATGCTGGTGTAGGGAGCAGTGCTGCCAGTGGTGGTTATGGTGGTGGTATGTCGATGGAGGACATTTTCAGCCGCTTCGGCGATCTCTTCGGGGGCTTTGGTGGCTTCGAGGGTGGTGGACGCCCCATGGCACGAGGCTCAGATCTTCGGGCTCGTGTACGCCTAAACCTCGAGGAGATCGAGAAGGGGGTTGAGAAGAAGCTCAAGGTCAAGAAGCACATCAACTGCTCTTCCTGCCACGGAGAGGGGACGACGGAGCGGGATGGCCGCTCAACCTGTACCAAGTGCCAGGGCAGAGGGGTCATTACCCAAATGCAAAACACCTTCTTCGGGCCCATGCAGAGCCAAACGACCTGCCCCAGCTGTCATGGCCAGGGAGAGGTGATCACCAAGCCCTGCTCCAAGTGTCATGGTCGAGGGACGGAGGTTGGCGAGGAGATTGTCAGCTTTCGCATCCCCGCAGGTGTGGCCGAGGGGATGCAGCTCACTGTACCAGGTAAGGGGAATGCAGCCCCACACGGGGGGATGCCTGGCGACCTCCTGGTCGTGATCACAGAGGAGGAAGACCCCAACCTCATCCGCAACGGCAATGACCTCATCTATAACCTACTGGTTTCGATCCCAGATGCCATCGAGGGCACTACGGTCGAGATCCCTACGATCGATGGCAAGGCCCGTCTGCGCATCGAACCAGGGACGCAGCCTGGCAAGATCCTTCGCCTCAGAGGCAAGGGGCTGCCCGAGGTCAATGGTTATGGCCGAGGAGACCTGCTGGTCAATGTGAATGTCTTTGTCCCCAAGATGGAGCACAAGTCTGAGGAGGAGCTTATGGGGCACATGCGTCAGAGCAAGGCCTTCGCCCCTACAGAAGAGGCTCGCAGAGAGGTAGACCGCAAGTACCGAGAGATGCTCCGCTAGTTGGAGCTCGATAGAGCCTCATAGCTCTCAAGCAAAATCTCGAGAGTAACCCCTACAAAGGAAGGACTAACCCTCCCCTCGCACGAGGGGAGGGTTAGTCCTTCTCTTCACTAAAGATCTATCTCTTGCTCCCGAATGGTTGGGTCTAGGACCTCTACCACAGGCTTCAGCTTGTGGAGGTCTGCGAGCGACGTCCGACGCTCTGATAGGTCAGGGAAGACGGGGCTACCGGGGGCACTGATGGAGGACAAACGAAGACGATATTCATTGTTGCGTACCACCCCATAGCGACCAGCCGAATGCATCAGAGGGGCTTGCTCGTCGGAGAAGTGGCGGATATAGACGAGGTAATAGCTCAAGGCATTCTTATAGAACCTAATCCCCTCTCTCTCAAAAGCCTCAGAAAAGCTCGTCTCAGATAAACCGGCCTGCTGGACGGCTGTACGCAGAGCCTCGTCCCCAGAATAGTTACCACTGCTGATCATCGCCTTGAGTGCTCGCTCTCCATAATAATGCCCTTGATAGCTGACCCAGCCCTCACCCTGCTCTAGGGTAAGTGTCTCAGGAATGAAGGGATAGGAGAGCACTACACAGGGCACTGCTCCCTCTACAAAGGCTGCAGGGGGGAGGACGCTCTCCTTAGCGTAGTTGGCAAGGGCTATTGTCCCTTGAGCTTGATCGAGGCTAGGCTTCACCTCAGCCCAATTACCCGCATGGGAGGCTGTGCTCTTGGTATGATGGGCGATTAGGGTCGAGAGACTAACCGAGGGAGACCAAGCAGAGAAGAGTTCGCCCGAGGCATAGCGATCCTTCGTAGCACTGCCATCGCCCACCTGCTCGGGCTCTCCAGAGGATAACAAGCCAAGAGGGCGCAGCGGAGCAACCCTACGAGCTAGGCTATTGATGAGGAACTTGGCCGAGGCTTGCCCTGCTCGTCCTCCGACAAGCTTGGGTGTTCCATATACCAATACCCGAGCCAAGGCCGCTTCGAGCCTAATCGCAGGCTGAGGCTGAGCATCCTTGGCCTGAAGGGAGAAGGCCGAGGAGGGGACATGGACTGCTCCCTGCTCATTGAGCAAGGCAATGCTCTTGACTGTCTGAGTGGAGAGATCCTCGATATAGAAGGCTGATCCCTTGATATTCTGAGGCTTGCTTAACTGATCGAGGGAGGCACCGGGCATCGTCAGTGCTTTAAGCTCCGGGGTCGGATTACCCATAACAACAAGTTTATAGTCATCCTTCGGCAGAGATAGGACAAGATCCGAGAGAGCCGTCGGGGCGACCTCTCGGACATGCTCCAGCTTCGAGCTCTGCGCATTATAGAAGAGTAGACGAAGCGACTGAACCACTTTCATCGGGTCAGTTGTCTGCGAACGCACCTCCAGGGCGTTAGGCATCTCGATCTTAAGGCGGACAAACTGGCGAGCTTGGCGAGGCATAGGCGTCGGATCGAGGCGAATGGCTTGCTCAGAATTGCAAGCAGGCAGGAGCAGGAGGGAGGAGCATGCTGCCAAAAACATCCATGTTAAGGTCTTCATAGGGGCATAATTTATTTAGATGAAACAAACAATTTGTCTAACTATGTGTCTGATTGATAGTATAGAGCAAATGTAACCATTATTCCGCACATTCTCAGATCAGAGAGATAGATTGTTTTGAGACTTAAGGCCTATATTGTGGGAGAGGGAAAAGAGCCAACGGGCTCGGCAAAGCCCTTGCTTCGCCGAACCCGCTGCTGTAATCGAATGTCCCAGGCTTATTCCCTACACCAGCTCGTGGATCACGAGACCAGAGCGGAGCTTAGGTTCGAACCAGGTGGTCTTAGGAGGCATGATGTTACCCGTGTCCGCAATGTCGATCAGCTGCTGCATGGATACAGGATAGAGGGCGAGGGCCACTCTCATCTCTCCGCTGTCTACACGCTTCTTGAGCTCACCAAGGCCACGGATACCTCCTACGAAGTCGATACGCTTGTCCGAGCGAAGATCCTTGATACCGAGGATCTCGTCCAGGATAAGGTTCGAGGAGATCGTAACGTCAAGTACTCCGATGGGATCGTGGTCATCATAAGTCCCCTCTCTGGCCGTGAGCGAATACCAACGACCGCTCAGATAGAGCGAGAAGTTGTGCAAGCAATTAGGCTTATAGATCTCAGTACCCTTGTCTTCGACTACGAAGTGCTTGGCGAGCTTGGCAAGGAACTCCTCATCCGAGAGGTTGTTCAGATCCTTCACGACACGATTGTAGTCGATGATCGTGAGCTGATCGTCAGGGAAGCAGACAGCCATGAAGTAGTTATACTCCTCATCACCACGGTGATGAGGGTTCTGCCTGGCTTTCTCTGCCCCAACGAGTGCAGCAGCAGCCGAGCGGTGGTGGCCATCGGCGATATAGAGCGCAGGCATCTCTGCAAAGAGATCTGTGATGCGCTGAATATCAGCCTCCTGGTCGATGATCCAAAACTCATGCCCGAAGCCATCTAGTTCGGCCACGAAGCTATAGATAGGCTTAGTATCGGTATACTTCTTGACAATCTTATTAATCTCGTCCTTAGCAGGATAGGCAAAGAAGACAGGCTCGATGTTCGCATTATTAACACGAACGTGCTTCATACGATCCTCCTCCTTGTCTCGGCGTGTGAGCTCATGCTTCTTGATTACCCCATTCATATAGTCCTCGACATAGGCGCAGACCACGAGACCATACTGTGTCTTGCCATTCATCGTTTGGGCATAGACGTAGTAGTTCTCCTTCTGATCCTGCACGAGCCAGCCTTTCTCTCTGAACATGGCGAAGTTCTCAGCAGCCTTGTTGTAGACCTTCTCTTCGTGTTCGTCCGTACCTACTGGGAAGTCAATCTCAGGGCGAATGATATGATAGAGGGACTTCTCATTGCCCTCGGCCTCGGCCCGGGCTTCATCCGAGTTAAGTACGTCGTATGGGCGAGAGGCTACCTGCTCTACGAGATCCTGTGGGGGGCGAATGCCCTTAAAAGGTTTGATAACAGCCATAGTAAATAATCTTGTATGCTAAGCAAAATGATATTGATCTACTTGTTGAGGCGGAAACGCTCGTTACCCTCCTTGATATAGCCAACGATCTGACGAGCAGCGGCTAGACCGGCGTTGATGTTAGCCTCCGAAGTCTGAGCTCCCATCTTCTTAGGAGTAGAGAAGTAGCGATCGCCTAGGGCAGCCACCATCTCTTCGTGGTTAGCAGGCATAATGTCAGTGAAGTAGCGAAGGTCTTCACGCTCCTTGAGGACGGCTAGGAGCTCGGCTTCGTTGATGATCTCCTTGCGGGCAGTATTCACCAGGATAGCCTTCTTGGGCATAGAGCCTACGAGGGCACGACCGATAGAGCCCTTGGTCTCAGGAGTAGCAGGAATGTGCATAGAAACAATGTCGCAGCCAGCGAAGAGCTCTGCCTGGGTAGCTACGTGCTTCACACCGGCTGCAGTCATAGCCTCTGCAGGAGTGAAAGGGTCAAAGGCATACACCTCCATACCCAAGCCCTGGGCGATGCGAGCCACGTTGCGCCCCGTTGCTCCGAAGGCGAGCAGACCGAGCTTCTTGCCCATGAGCTCGGAGCCAGAAGTACCGTTGAATCGGTTGCGAATGCCGAAGAGTAGCATCCCAATCACCAGCTCTGCCACAGCATTGGCATTTTGGCCAGGAGTATTCATCACAACGACATTGTGTGCCGTAGCTGCGGCGAGGTCTACGTTGTCATAGCCAGCCCCAGCACGCACGACGATCTTGAGCTCCTTGGCAGCATCGAAGACCTCAGCATCAATAATATCGCTGCGGATGATAATTGCGTGCACATCAGCTACAGCCTTGAGCAGCTCTGCCTTGCTTGCATACTTCTCGAGCAGGACAACCTCGAAGCCTGCTTCCTTACAAATCTCAGTAATTCCCTTCACTGCTACAGCAGCAAATGGCTTCTCTGTAGCGATAAGTACCTTTGTCATGATGGTCAATGTGATATAATGATTTAAGGCAGAGACGATCATAGGTCTACCATGTGTGGGATCTCCTTATATCGTCTCTGCCTAATTGTTCCTTGTATGTTGAGCTTGGGTATTAAGCGTTTTGAGCTTCGAACTCCTGCATGCACTTCACTAGAGCCTCTACGGATTCACGTGGGCAAGCATTGTAGATAGAGGCGCGGAAGCCCCCTACAGAGCGGTGTCCCTTGATGCCGACCATACCTGCGGCCTTGGCAAACTCCATGAAGGCAGCTTCCTTGTCCTTGTACTCCTCGGCCATTACGAAGCAAACGTTCATGAGCGAACGGTCTTCCTTGGCAGCAGTACCGACGAACATCTTGTTGCGGTCGATCTCGTTGTAGAGCAGCTCTGCCTTCTCCTTGTTGATTTTGTACATAGCCTCCACGCCACCGAGCTTCTTCACCCACTTGAGGGTCTCGTGCATCACATAGATGGGGAATACAGGGGGAGTGTTGAACATAGAGCGGTTGCGCTCCTCTTCCCCGATATGAGTGCGGTAATCCACCATGGTCTGGAGCTTGCGATCTACCTTGCCGAGCAGGTCTTCACGCACGATCACGAAGGTAACGCCAGCAGGGCCAACGTTTTTCTGAGCACCACCATAGATCATACCATACTTGGACACATCTACTGGACGGCTGAGGATGTCTGAGGACATGTCTGCGATCAACGTTACAGGGCTGTCAATATCCTCATGGATCTCGGTACCATAGATGGTGTTGTTGGTAGTGATGTGGAAGTAGTCTGCATCCTTAGGGATGGTATAGCCCTTGGGGATGTAAGAGTAGGTCTTATCCTCAGAAGAAGCTACGATCTCTACTTCGCCGTAGAACTTAGCCTCCTTGGCAGCCTTCTTGGCCCATACCCCTGTCTGCAGGTAAGCAGCCTTCTTGCTCAAGAAGTTGGCAGGCACGGCAAAGAACTGAGTGCTTGCACCACCTCCAAGGAAGAGTACCTTATAGTTGTCGGGGATGTTGAGGAGCTCACGCCATAGATCAGCTGTCTCTTTCATGACACGCTCCCACCCTGGAGTACGGTGAGAGATCTCTAGGATACCGATACCAGTGCCATCGAAGTCTCTAATCGCTTCGATTGCCGACTCGACAGCTTCGCGAGGGAGGACGCAGGGTCCAGCGTTGAAATTGTGCTTCTTCATACGAATATGTTTTGAAAATGTGATACGTTAGCCGATATACTTTATTAATATTGCAGCATCCCCGACAAACAGATCGGGGTAATACGAAGGCAAAGATATTAAAGCTAATTAGATTAGCCAACGAAACCTTACTTTTTTGTTGCAACTCTAAAGTTGTACCCTAGATCCCCTCACCATTTTCCTTGAGATCCTCTAGCTCCCGCTCGAGAAGCCGCTCAGAGAGAGTAACCAACTCCAGGCAGCCACGACCACAGCGTCCCTTGATCCGAGCACAGGTAGTCCCGCCGACCTCACGCTCGAAATCTCTAAGGAGACGCTCTCGCCTCTCGGGTTGCCCAGGTCCAAGAACTTCAAGTGAGGCATAGAGAGCACCACAGAGCCCTCCCTCAGCTCGTCCGCCACCCTTGCTTCGATAATGGAGCTCTATAGCCTCGTCGGAGAGGCCTAGCAATCCCTGCTTATGTTTGATGATAGACTGGGCACAGTTCCAGTTGTTACTAGCATTGTGGAAGTACTGCGCTGCCCCTGAATGGAGGGTTTCATCTTGCTTGCTCATAAGTTTGTCTTGTGCTTAAGTATATAATAGGGACTAAAATCGAAAGTCTCGCTTGCCGCCCTTGATTGCCTTAATATTGTCCAGAGTCCGCTGTCGGATGCGCTCGCTAGGGATGTAGCGTAGCTCCTGCTTGATCAGCTCGGGGGCATAGCTACGTGTCTCGTCGCTAGCATAATCCTCTAGATATTCATGCAGAGTCATCAGGGCATTGGCTGCACAGATATTGGCGATCTGTCCACTCTTGGCTAGAGCCATGAAGCGGTCGCCCGTGCGTCCCTCTCGGTAGCAGGCGGTGCAGAAGCTCGGGATATAACCGAGCTTCATCAGCCAAGCGACAATCTCGTCGAGCGTACGGGTATCGCTGAGCTCAAATTGGGCTGAGCTGTGTTCGGGATCCTCCTGCTGGGTATATCCGCCAACGCTGGTACGAGAGCCTCCACTAATCTGAGAGACCCCAAGCTCGAGCACTCGCTCTCGGGAGCGTTGGCTCTCTCGGGTCGAGACGATCATGCCAGCATAGGGCAGAGCAATACGCAGTACAGCAACGATATGGGCAAAGGTATCATCGTCTATAGCATTGGAGAACTGTGAGGTATCTACCCCATCGGCAGGACAGATGCGAGGCACACTCACCGTATGAGGCCCTACCCCGAACCTCGCCTCTAGATGCTCGGCATGCATGAGCATCCCAACGAAGTCATATTTGTAGGTATTGAGGCCAAAGAGTACGCCTAGGCCGACATCGTCGATCCCCCCCTCCATAGCCCGATCCATCGCCTCTGTGTGGTAAGCATAGTCGCTCTTGGGGCCTGTCGGATGGAGGGCCTCATAGTTGGCCCTATGATAGGTCTCCTGGAAGAGGATATACGTCCCGATGCCCGCCTCGTGGAGCTTGCGATAGTTCTCCACCGTCGTGGCAGCGATATTGACATTGACACGGCGGATCGCCCCATTCTTATGCTTGATCGAGTAGATGGTACGAATGGACTCGAGGATGTAGTCGATAGGGCTCTGAGTAGGATGCTCACCTGCCTCGAGGGCTAGACGTTTGTGGCCCATATCCTGCAGTGCGATGACCTCTCGAGCGATCTCCTCTTGGGAGAGCCTCTTGCGAGGGATGGTCTTGTTCTTGGCATGATAGGGGCAATAGACACAGCCATTGATGCAATAGTTCGAGAGGTAAAGTGGGGCAAACATCACAATACGATTGCCATAGATGCGCTGCTTGATCTCCCGGGCAATAGCATAGATACGAACCGTGATCTCTGGGTCTCGACACTCGAGCAGGACGGCTGCCTCTCGATGGGAGAGGCCCTTGCCGAGGGCTGCTTTGTCTATAATCGCTTGGACGAGGGAGAGATCCTTGACCTGCTCAGAGGCATAGGCCAAGGTATCCACTATTTCGCTATGACAGATAAATTCATCTGCCTTAGGAGAATCGACTTGATATTTCATTGACTATTGAGAGGAAACCGTTTTGTCTATGTAACAACTCAAGGGCAGATTTTGCTCACCCCTACCCTCACCCTCGTCTATAGACCGAGGGCAGCACCATAAGATTATGGTGCTGCCCTCGGCAAATATCCAATTAGAGTTAAAAGTACCTCGACAGAGAAACACTACCAAACCTCGATACGCTCCTCGGGGGCAATGTACATCCCATCACCCTCCTTGAGATCAAAGGCCTTGACGAAGGCAGAGATATTCTTGAGGGCCTGATTGACACGAAGCAAACCTAGGCTGTGGGGGTCAATCTTGGTCAAGCGCAGGATCTCCTGCTGACTGATATTCTGCCCCCAGAGGCGAGCGTAAGCAATGAAGAAACGCTGATCCTGGGTAAGGCCGTCGATCTGCTCGGGGGCATTCGCACCCTTGAGAGCGAGCTGGAGGGCCAGATGGGCTACAGTCAAGCCACCCTGGTCGGCGATGTTCTCCCCAAGGGTCAACTCTCCATTGGCGAAGGTGCCAGGGGCTACCTCATTGCGGGCGAACTGCTCCACGAGGCGACGGGTAGAGGCCTGGAACTTGGTCTTGTCCTCAGGAGACCACCAGTTGTGCATATTACCATCCTTGTCGAAGTTAGAGCCCTGGTCGTCAAATCCATGGGTCATCTCATGGCCAATAACCACCCCGATAGCACCATAATTGACAGCATCGTCAGCATCGACATTGAAGAAGGGAGGCTGTAGGATACCCGCAGGGAAGCAGATCTCGTTGGTCGTAGGCATATAGTAGGCATTCACATCCTGGGGATTCATGAGCCAACGCTTGCGGTCTACGGGCTGACCAAGATCCTTGAGGTTGTCTGCCTGCACGAAGCGCGTGGCCGAGAGGAGGTTGTCGTAGTAGGAGCGTTCGGCGTCGATGTCCAGGCCGCTGTAGTCCTTCCATTCGTCAGGGTAGCCAATCTTGACGGTGAAGTTCTGTAACTTCTCCAAGGCCTTAGCCTTAGTCTCTGGGCTCATCCACTCGAGGCTCTCGACACGCTGGCCGAGGGCGATCTGCAGGTTCTTGACCAGGGTCAGCATGCGCTCCTTAGCAGCTGGGGAGAAGTAGTGCTGTACATATACTTGCCCGATGGCCTCACCCATGAGGCTACTTACAAGGCCGACACTGCGCTTCCAGCGAGGGTGCATCTCCTTGCGGCCACTGAGCTGCTTACCGAAGAAGTCGAAGTTAGCCTGCGTAAAGTCATCGCTCAGGGCTGTGGCTGCTCCGCTGACCGTTGAGGCTAGGAGGTAGTCTCGAATAAGCTCGACAGGAGTGGCAGCGAACCAACGGCCAAAAGCCTTGAAGAAGTCCAGCTGACCAAAGTTTGCCTGCTTGACAGAGAGACCTCGGGCAGTGAAGTAACCCCTCCAGTCGAAGCCAGGGCTCAGGCGGGTGATCTCATCGATGGAGCAGATGTTGTAGTTACGCTCGCTATCACGCAGCTCGGTCTGTGAGTAGGAGATCTGGGCGATCTCGCGCTCTACACGCAGCGTATTGGCGGCGATACGCTTGGCATCCGCCTCAGTATAGCCGGCGAGGGCCAGGATGCGCTCGAGATAAGCGACATAACCCTCGAGGATTGCCTTAGTCTCGGGGCTCTCGTCGGTGTAGTAGTCCTTCGCACCGAGGGCGAGGCTCGTCTGGTGGAAGTGTAGGATGTTCATCGTACTATTCTTGTCATCAGCAGCGACATAGGTATTGAAGAATACCCCCTCGCCATAGACCTGGTCGTTCTCTGCGGCATAGGCCAAGAGATCAGCCTTGGTTTTGAGAGCCTCGACCTGGCGCAGATGAGGCTCGATAGGCTTTGCCCCCAGGCCGTTGCGGGTAGCACTGTCCATTGCCTGATTGTAGAGGGTTGCGATGCGGTACTCATTGCTCCCCTTGGTCTGAGGCTCATGGGCCAAAGACTCGATGATCTGATGTACTCGCTCCGAGGCTGTATCTCGGAGGATGTCGAACGTCCCATAGCGGCTGTAGGCAGGCTTGAGCGGATTGCTCTTGATCCATCCGCCGTTGACATAATGGTAGAAGTCATCTTGTGCTCTCACAGTGGTGTCCATAGCCTCGAAATCGATGGCTGGCATCTGGGTGAGCTGAGCCTTGGAGCCCGTGTCGGAGCAGCTGCTCAGCAGGAGGATGCCCAGGCATACAGCTGGGGCAAATTGCTTGACTGTTTTCATAGGAATAGGAAATAACAAGGGATGGATAGCCTCAACCACATCGGTGTAGTCTACGAGGCTATCCATCCAGTGAATATTGAGGGTTAGATTTAAAACAGTTTGCTGGGGTATTCGCCAGCCTCGACGAGGGCCTTGATCTTGGCCACAACGCCGTCTCGGTCTGCTGCATAGGTTACCCCGAACCAAGAGGCGGGGGTATCGAGCACCTCAACCGTAGCTTGGCCACTCTCTACGAGCTGATTGACCACCAAGGGGATGAAGAACTCGCTCTTGAGCTCGCCCTCGTGAGCCTTGAGGAAGTCCACGAACTGAGCATCAGAGTGCTTGAAATAGTCGGGGGTGAAGCCCCACATATTCATCGATACTGGGGTACGCTCGTCGAGGGTAACCTCCTGCCCGTGCTCGTCGTTGAAAACGATCTGACCTGCTGCATTGCGGATAATAGCCGTGCGCTCTACTACTCCTGTGAGGAAATTGCGCTCGTCCACCTGACACACACCACGGGCCACGCTACCGCTCTCGCTGAGGGTATTGCCCACTCGATAGCCGACCATGCAATAGGTATTAGTGGCCTCGCTGAGGCTCTTGAGCTTGTCGGCCAGTACCTGATAGCTAGCGCGTCCGTAGAAGTCATCGGCATTGATCACTGCGAAAGGCTCTTGGATCGCCCTCGAGGCCATCATCAGGGCATGGTTTGTACCCCAAGGTTTCTCTCGTCCCTCGGGCACACTAAATCCCTCGGGCAGGTAGTCAAGCTCCTGAAACACCACCTCCACAGGGATCTTACCCTCGTATTTGGAGAGGATCTTCTCACGGAAGTCTGCCTCGAAGGTATGGCGAATAACGAATACGACCTTGCCGAAGCCTGCACGGATAGCGTCAAAGATCGAGTAGTCCATAATGGTCTCGCCCGAGGGGCCTAGCCCATCTAGCTGCTTGAGACCTCCGTAGCGACTACCCATGCCAGCCGCCAGTACGAGAAGTGTTGGTTGTTTCATCTGAAGTTTTTATTAGAGTTTGTAATTACAATGATCTTGAGCTTGCGTTGCTACGACCCTATGGGCCACCTCGCAAAGGTAGCAAACATTCGGCGTATCGCAGGCACGCTCCACAGGCAAAGTCATGCTCTCTAGGCAATAAGCCATCGAGATAGAGCCGAGGGGGGAGGCTACCTGCCAGGGCCAACGAGCGAGACACGGAGGGTGGGCCCGAGGCTGCCTATCGCCTTAGCCTCTATCGAGAGTAGTGCTTCGCCCCGATCGGCCTCCTGAGAGAGACCTAGATAGGATCGTTGTGGAGATCTAGGTAGGATCTCAATCGAGGCATAAGTAGGAGTTCAATCGAGCTCCTATTTGGATCTCCAGCGAGGCTCTAGATAGGACTACACTCGAGGCTCTACCGAGAGCGCAGTCGAGCGGCTACAGGGCTTTGCAGCCGAGAAACTACCGAGCGTGCTATCCCCTCCCATCCCTCACCCCGAGCGAGGGGGCATCGGCTACCATGATCTAAGGGTCTACAAAGAGGGTGCGCTACCCCCCGACCCTTGTCGAGAGGTAGCGCACCTAAGTCATCTCACCCCACCCTAGCCGAGGGGCTGCGAAGGGGGCAGAGGGGGCGGGACGAAGCCCCGCCCTGGGGTTAGAAGGTAAACTTCATCCCCATGTAGCCAGAGCGAGGCATCGTAGGGCCATAGATATAGGCACTGTCTCGGTCTGGACCGAAGTCGAAGTCCTTCTGAAATGCACCGAAGATATTGTGCATCCCTGCGAAGATCTGTAGCTTAGTCTGTGCGAAGAGCTTAAAGTCATAGGACACCTTAGCCCCGAGGTCGAAGAACGACTTCGTACGCACGAGCTCATCCCACTGATAGGAGCGGCTCTCCTGCTCACCGGCATCGTTGGTGAACTTGGGGAAGCGAGCATCATCCATCGAGAGGCGACCAGAGGCGATCGCATCCCTATCGCTCTGAGCACTGCCCTGGCCGAAGACTACGGCATGAGGGGCCCACATCGACCCAGTATAAGTCCCCGTCAGAGAGATATTGAGGGGCTTGATGGGGTTGAGCGATAGGGTGAAGTAGCCATACATAGAGGGCGTACGCAGGATCTCCTTGCTAGTCATGGAGACTGTCTCCTCGCCATTCTCAAAGTCCGAGGCGTCATTGCGAGGCGTATAGTCAAGGTACTTGCCCTCGTCGAGGCCAGTGATCTTGTTGCGTACCCCCCACTCCTGGTTCGCATCATACTTATTGGACGTGAGGGTGAGACCCGCCTGCAGCTGTACCCAGTCGTAGGAGAGCTTGGCCTCGAGGTTCAGACCGTAGATCTTGGCCGCAGAGCTCACACGCTGGCCATTGTCATCGACACCATAGTTATTGCGCTGGTAATAAACGATACCTGCACGCTCGTCGATCTTGTTATTCGTGAAGACATCCAGGAGACGGGTGTAGAAGCCCTCGACGAGCAGATTCAGCTGGGCACGGCTTCCGAGGCGGAAGTACATATCGCTGCTCAGACTAAACGAGTGAGAGACCTCGGGGCTGAGGTCAGGGGCGTTCTCTACACGCTGAGCCTCTCCATTGACCACCCCAACGTGCAGGTCTTCGTCGAATACCTGTGGGGCACGGAAACCCTTGGCATAGGTAGCACGCAGATTGATCTGGCGGGTGGGGTTATAGCGCAGCGTAGCTCGTGGGCTGAGGATGGGGCTGAGGCCACCCTGCTTGTTGCGCACGGCCGAGTTCTCATCGAGGCGAGCACCCAGGAGCACCGTCCAGCGGTCATTCTTCCACTCCATCTGTGCGAACTGGCTGTAGTTGCGGATCGTCTGCTCTACATCGGGGAAGAGGCTCTCCTTCGTCGTGGGGTCTACCATCCAGCGACGCTGAGGCATCGTGTCGTGCAGACGGTCGTAGGAGTACTCTGCCCCCACGAGCAGCTGAGCGGGCAAGAACCATAGATGATCGAAGTCATAGCTATACTGTCCACCACCGACGAAGGTATGCCCCTTGCTCAGACCATAGTTGATCCCGAACTGATCGGGGGGGATGGGTACACCGACCTGGCCAGCAGCCTTGCCATCGACCTCCACCTCGCCGATCCCTCCGTAGTAGCTGTTACGACGAACATACTGCCCAGAGGTATAGAGCTGCAGATGATGCTTGTAGCCATGCGAATAGGCGTCAAACTTGAGGTTCGCCCCATAGATCGAGTGGCGAGTAGCCTCTGCCACACCAGCCACATGCTCGGGCCAGTCTAGGTGATCCCCCCCGCGACGATCCTCAGAGATCGAGTGCACCTCGGCCGTAAGCATCGTCAGATAGGTAGGACGCACATAGCCTCTGAAGCCCAGGGCACGAGCATCGATGCGACCCATCTCAGAGTAGTTATCGCCGTTCATATCGTGCTCCTTGCGGTAACGGGTCTGGCCGAAGATCATAGCCCCAGCACGATTGTCATCGCTAACGATAGAGGCATTGAAGCCCAGGTTGTTGTCCAGGGACTTGAAGCCGATCATACCGAGCGACTCGGTGAAGCTCACACTATTGCTCTTAGGCTCCTTCGTGATCACATTCACTACCCCTGCGATGGCCGACGATCCATAGAGGGCAGAGCCTCCACCACGGATCACCTCCACACGCTCGATCATATTCGCAGGGATCATCTCCAGCCCATAGACCCCAGCCAGTGCACTCATGATCGGACGGCTGTCGATGAGGATCTGCGAGTAGCGTCCGTCTAGGCCGTTGATACGCACCTGATTGAAGCCACAGTTCTGACAATTGTTCTCCACACGGATACCTGGCTGGAAGATGATCCCCTGGGCTAGGTTGTTTGCCCCTGCACGCTCAAAGGTCTTGCCATCAACGACATTCACCAAGGCAGGGGCATGGCGGCGCAGGGTCGCCTGTCGGTTGGCCGTTACGACCACCTCATCCAGTCGGATGTTGTCCTCTACGGCATCGAAGTTCACCTCCAGCACCTTGCTAGAGAGGATCTCAACCTCACGCTCCTGGCTCACGTAGCCCATCCCTCGCATCACAAGGACGACCTTGCCAGCCTTGAGGTTCTTGAGAAAGTAATGCCCAGTAGCATCTGTAAAGGTTGAGAAGGTAGATCCCTTGATAGCGATGGTCATCCCTGGGAGATGCTCGCCAGTCTTGGCATCAATGACATGCCCCACGACATTGGCATCGGTAGGGACAGTGTACTTGCGCTCACCCTCAGCGTAGAGGCTAAGCGGTTGCATGACACCTGAGCCCAGCACAAAGGCGAGCATCAGGCCTCGTAGGTAACGAAAATTCATATAAACACGATTAAGGATTTATGTTTCCTATTTTTAGATTCACGGCTGCAAAAGTAGATCCTTCGCTGCAAAGAGAGACGAGAGATGAGAGGCTTAGCCGTGAGAATGGCACAGATTAGGTATTCAAAGAATGAAATATACCTACTAGTAGGTATATACAAAGGGGCGAGAGGGATTCGGTGGGCCCCTCTCTCAGGCCACATCCATGACCCAAAGACAAGGGCTGCCACTGGGGGTATTCCAGCGGCAGCCCTTGCAGAGGCATAACGAGCACGGCCCGCTATCCGAACCTCTTGGACAGCTCTAGGTCGGTCAGCGTCGAGACAATGAGCCGCCCCGAGGGGGTAAGGTTAGGGTCGGAGCTAGCAAATAGATTGGCCAGCAGGGCTTCGGCCTCTGCCCTACCTGTGGGGAAAGGTTTCCGAGCAGCATTGGCCTCTGCCATAGAGCGAGCCAGGAGCTCATGGATATAGTCTACAGACCGCTCCAGGCCACTATCGAGGGCTTCATCGATCAAGAGGCGCAGCAGCTCGCTGACCTCCCCCTCTAGAGCAGTAGGTGCACTCAAGATCTCGTAGTGTCCCTCTGCCTCCTCAGCAAGGGCAAAGCCTAACCTCTCCAGTACCTCGATGATCTCCCGAGCGATCGGTAGCTCCACAGGGCTAAACTCAACAGGCTCAGGGTGCATGAGTTTCTGTGAGGATAAGGCAGACGAACCAATATCCACCACGAAACGATCATAGAGGATACGCTCCTGGGCTCGACGCACATCCACTAGAGCAATCCCTCTCTTTAGGGCCGTAATAATATACCTGCTGCGATAAAAGAAGAGGTCGCTAACCTCGACGGAGGCTTGCTCCTGAGTGATCTCCGCCTCAGGACCGAAGAGGCCCGTCTGCTCCGAGGCCGAGGGTTGCTGCTCCCACATCTGCCCTAGAGAGGCCCAATCAATATCGTAGGACGAGGCTGAGGGACGGCTCGAGGCCTTGCCAAAGCTACGAGTACCAGCCCCTTGCTCTGCTGGACGAGGGGTACTTCCCCCAGTGCCGAACGATCGTCTACCCGTAGAGATATGGGCCTCTGAATCGAGAGCGATAGGGGTAGTCCTACCATGATAGGGAGGGATCTCAACCACCTGCTCCCGATTGAAGTCAATGACTGGAATCGTGGCATGGGCACTAAGTGTCTCACGCACGAGGGCCGAGAGGATCTGCCAAATGAGCTGCTCGTCGATCAGACGAGCCTCCAACTTCTGAGGATGGATATTAATATCGACATTCTCAGGCGGAAGTGTAAAGTAAACGAAATAATTAGGCTGGGTATCGGGGCGTAACAACCCTTCATAAGCCAGCGAGATCGCCTTGTGAAAGTAAGGGTGGCGCATATAACGCTCATTGACGAAGAAGTATTGGCACGGAGACTTCGTCGCCCGTGAAGGCTTACCCACATAGCCATGTATAGAGCAGATAGGCCCTTGGTATTGTATCGGGATGAGGTCATCCAGGAGTTTCTTGCCCTCGACAGCAAGGATGCGTTCCTTAAGCCCACTGATAGGCAGATCCTTGACGAGTGTACCATCCTTGTAGAGGCTCATGCTCACCTCAGGATTGACCAGGGCAACTCGCTTAAACTCTTTCTCGATAGCCTTATACTCCGAGGCAGGGGACTTGACGAAGCGTCTACGGGCAGGGACGTTGAAGAAGATATTCTTCGCCTTAATGCTCGTCCCTTGGGCACAGACACAGGGCTGGGAGCCCTTCTCCTCTCCCCCCTCGATGCGCAGCTCGAAGCCAAGCTCTGCATCGGCTGTTCGGGTCTGTAGCTCGACCTGAGAGACTGAAGATATGGCTGCTAGAGCCTCACCCCTGAAGCCCATCGTCTGCAAGCGACTAAGGTCATCTATCGAGCGTAGCTTCGAGGTGGCATAGCGTTTAAAGGCATTACGAGCGTCGTTAGGGCTCATCCCTCGACCGTTGTCCGTAACCCAAACGTAGCCCATCCCTCCTTCGGAGACCTCTAGCTTGATCTGGGAAGCTCCAGCATCAACAGAGTTCTCCAGTAGCTCCTTAACGATGTACGAGGGGGCTGGGGTTACCTCGCCCGCAGAGATCTGATTGGCAATAGCTTCGGGTAGCAGCTGTATCAAGTCGCTCATCTGAGAAAAAAGAACCAAATGACAAATCCTAAGGCCATCAGCACCAGCAGTAGGCGTATAATGAGCCTCGTACGGTCTGCAGCATCGATGCCCCGCTCTCTCTGGCGCAGCAGATGCTCAGTACCATGATAAAAAGCCCCCCTTACTCGCTTCGAGGCATCGTAGCCTATGAGACGAGCTTGTCGCTCCTGCTCACTCAGCTCCACCTGCTCGGACGAGAGCTCTCCGTCGATCTCTCCCGAGGCGATCATCTCCTGACGAATGCGCTCGACACGCCTGTTTAGCTCCTCTTTGCGGGCGTCCCAGTAGATCGGTTTGTGCTCGAACTGTCGAGGTCTTCTTTGTCTATAAAATCCTTGTATAGCCATGACAAGTCAATAATATCAGGTTGTCGCCGAGGCTGCCACTGTGGGACATCCTCGAGGACGTAGTAGATCGAGGGCGAGCCTAAGGACGACTTGGCGAGTCTCGTCGAGGCTTTCACGAGGGAGGCCTGCTCATCCGCCTCGGCTGCAGCAGAGCTCTCTGCCGACGACATGCCATCTGCATCTACGCCTTTGGAGTTCTCCTTCACCTCGAGAGCTTCGTAGGCCTTAAGTGCGGCCTGAGCTCCTCGAAAGCGTTTAAGATTCGCTAGCGTATATTCGGGGACTAGGAGACTATCTAGCGGAGGGATCACATCCTCTCGAGATCTAGGCCTGCGCTCTTCGCTCCAATTGAACCGAGAGAGCCGATTGATCTCTGCCGACGCGGCCATAGCCATGGGATAAGCCTTGCCAGCCACAGGGCCCTTCCACAGAGCCTTCTCGATAGCTCCTTCTGAGAACCAAGCCCTTACCCTACCACTGGTACGACGGTCTAATCCAGTGTACTGAGTACTATTCTCTTGTTGCAGGTAGAAGATAGACTCAACACTCTCACCCTCGACTACGATCTCTCGGATCGTAGTATCCTGCATATAGGCATAGATACAGTCCCCCTGTAGCTGGTTGTAGTAGTCTGCGCCATGAGGCAATCGCTCTAGGGTAATCGCCTGAGAGAGAATATCCACATGGTCGAGCTTGCGAGAGCGGAAGTGGAAACGAATCGTATCGCCCGAGACCTGACGCTCCTGGCTCCACATGATAGGCGAACGATAAAGCGTAAGGATAGAGTCTAGGGAGCTATAGCTCAACGAATCAGCTACAGCCTGAGCATCTCGGCGATAAACCTTGACTCGAGGGTAGGCTCGGATGAGACGCACGAGACTATCTACAGCTGATGGCTCTTGCAGCTGCTCCTCACTAGCTCTGAGATTATTGCTCGAGAGACTATCCGAGGAGGGCTGTGTGGTCGTACTATCCCGCCTACTCTCGAGGGGAAAGCGACGAAGGGCGATCTCTCGGTCGATGCTAATCATCTCGAGAGTATCGGCCCCGATGTAGAGGGTATCCTTCTGCGAATAGTCTAGAGCATAGGCCCTACTCGAGGCGAAGGCATAGCTTCGCCCGTCATCGAAGAAGCCATAATCCCCGAAGAGACTCACCCTCTGAACAGTATCTGAGAGCTCCATACGACCAAAAGCCTCCCCTCTACGGGCAATGCCATCATAGTAGATCGAGTCGCCAACGAGGGTTTTAGAGCCTGAGTAGAGCTGGCTTCGCTCGAGCAGGATGCCTACATCATTGTTCAGGTCATAGACTCCCCGAGTAGAAACGATATAGCCCGAGTCGGCCTCTATACGAGTAGGGCCTAGATAGCGGGCAATTCGAGAGCTAGTATTGTAGAAGAGGTGCTCTGTGGTGATCGTCGTACTGTCATTGACGAGCTTGACATTCGAGCGGAACTCAGCATCGTTTGTGGAGGGGCGAAACTCCCCATAGTCAGAGGTAAGCGTATTCTGCGCATCGACGACGCTCCCTCCGTCGAAGTAATAAGCGATGTCAGAGGCCCGATCGTAGTCTAGATGATCCGTGTAGAGCTGCGTAGAGGGATTCTCTAGGACTACATGCTCTCGCAGCTGGGCCAGCCTCGTACGCCCATCGTAATAGAGGTGTCGGGCGAAGACACGAATCGTATCGTCCTGCACCATCTGTACCTGTCCGAAGGCTTCAAAGCTCTGTGTTTGCTCGAAGAGGTAGGCACTATCGCAGGTCATGACCGCATTGCCGTGGCGCAGACGGACGTTGCCGATAAGCCGCTGGGCATCACTACGCACCGACTGGTCGAAGTTGAGCTCGTCGGCGTGCTCGAGCTGAATACGGGTAATGCCCTCCCTCTGTTGTGGGCTAGAGACACTATCCCCCTTGAGGGCGGAGAGACCTCGAGACAAGGACTCCGCCCCCCAAGCACCTGCGCTCAAAGCAACATAACCACTGCCGACAATACAGACGGCAGTGGCTAGTGATAGTAAGGCTCGACGTGCAGACATTAGCTATCTGATCTTACCCATCCTGGGTACTTGAAGTCGCAGTCCGTATAGCTGCTGTAGATCTTGATCGGGGTCTCTTTTTGTCTACGTCTGATCCAATCATCGAGGACCTGCTCTCGCTTCTTCTGCAGGGCCATAGCCTTGATGACCCGGTAGTCAGAGTTCATATTGGCTATATGCTCGGGATGTATCTGCTTGAGCTTGATGATAACGATCTCCGTTTGACCGTTGGGCTGACGCATGGAGAAGGGTTTAGACTGTTCGCCGGGCTTGAGTTCGTAGGCCACACGAGCGATGTCTTGGGGGAGCTCCTCATAGCGGAAGTTGGGAGATGACTCGAAGTCGCTGCCCTGGGTCTTATTGATCATGAGCCCTCCGTTATTGCGAGTATCTTTATCCTCAGAGAAGAGCTCTGCTGCGGCCTCGAAGGTCAGCTTCTCGTCATTGATAAGGGTTACGATCGAGTCCATGCGTGTCTGGGCAGCATTGATGCCCTTCTCATCGACAGCTGGGCGCAGGAGGATGTGGCGGAAGTTTACGAGGTCGCCTCGCTTCTCAATGAGCTGGACGATGTGGTAGCCCTCCTCCGTCTTGATGATCTGAGAGCAACGCTTGGGGTCGCTGAGGTTAAAGACGACATTGGCAAACTCTGTCTCTAGAGAGCCTCGCCCCACGAAGCCATACTCCCCACCCTGCAGGGCCGTACGCTGATCTTCTGAGTAGAGGCGGGCGAGCGAGGAGAAGCTCTTCTTCTGACTATTGACCTCGTCGGCAAAGCCTCTGAGACGCTCCTTGACACGATCGATCTCCTCGAGGTTCACTTCCGGGAGAACTGAGATGCGCTGCACCTCTACAGTCTTGGGGATAAAGGGCAAGCTATCCTGTGGCATGGAGGCGAAGAAGGCTCGAATCTCGGAGGGGGTTACCTGGACTCCCTGGACGATCTTGTTTTGCATAGCCCTAACGATGTCGCTATTGCGGGCTTGCTTGCGCTCATCCTCTCTGATCTGAGAGATCTTCTTGCCGAAATACTCCTCGAGCTTCTCTCTAGAGCCAATCTGAGCGATAACGTTCTCCAGCCAGGCATCCACAGAGCGAATGATCTGAGAATCATTAGCCTCGATACTGTCGATCTTGGCCTGGTTGAGGAAGAGCTTCTGTACTGCCAGTTGCTCGGGGATGAAGCAGTCAGGCTTGCCCTGTAGGCGTATCCCTTCGCTGCGCATGCGTAGCTTCTGAAACTCAATATCAGAGAGTAGAATGGGCTCATCGCCCACCATCCACACAACCTGATCGGCCACATTCTTCTGAGCCGATAGCTCCCGAGGCAGCAGTAGAGAGGCCAGGAGAGCCAGGGTTATGCTCCATATTCTTTTACACATCATGATCGTCTAGTGGTTAAATGTCTTAGGGTTTGGGTTGTGGTTAGTTGGCCATCTCGGAGATGAAGCGAATGCGCACGAGGCGGATCTCCTCCTCCGTGTAGTCTCCCCCCAGCTCATCCATAGCGGCCTCGAGATTGTCTGTAGTGGACTCCTTGAAGTAGTCGTAGATGTCGAGCATATGATCCTCATCCATGATCTCATCGATGAAGTAGGAGATATTGATCCTCGTACCTGAATAGACAATAGCCTCGATCTCGGAGAGGAGCTGATCGAACTCGAGCCCGTGGCTGATGGCGATATCATCGAGGGCGACCTTGCGGTCAATCTGCTGAATGATCTGCACCTTCATCTTGCTCTTGTTGGGCAGGGTGCGTACCCTCAGATCTTCTGGGCGGTCAATGTCGTTATCCTCAACGTGCTTGCGAATGATGTCTAGGAATTGCTGACCATATCGTTGGGCCTTACCCGCACCGACGCCGGGGATGTTCTGTAGCTCATCCATCGTAATGGGGTAGAAGGTCGCCATAGCCTCCAGCGAGGCATCCTGAAAGATCACATAGGGGGGGACCTTATTGAGCTGGCCCATCTTCTTGCGAAGATCCTTCATAATGGAGAAGAGTACTGGGTCTACTGCTCCACCGGCTCCACCAGCCTGCTTGCCCTCGAAGTCCTCCTCATCCCCCTCAGAGTCGACATCGACAACGACCTTGAAGCTAACAGGCTTCTTCATATATTTCTTCCCAGCAGCCGTTATCTTGAGCAGGCCATAGGTCTCTACATCCTTCTCAATATAGCCACTGACTAGGGCCTGACGGATGACGGTATTCCACATACTCTCGTCATGCTCCTGGCCGATGCCAAAGCCGTCGAGATCTTCGTGGTGAAAGGACTCTACGTCCGAGTTCACCTCGCCTCTGAGGATGCGGATGACATAGTCCGTGTTAAACTTCTCCTTGAGTGTACCTATTACCTCTAATAGGTTCAAAAGTAATTCTTGAGCTTCCACTTTATTCTTAGGGGTCAAACAATTGTCGCAACAATGACAGTTATCGTTCTGATACTTCTCTCCAAAGTAATTGAGCAGGAGTACTCGTCGGCACAGATGCGACTCGGCATAGTCGGCCGTCTCCTCGAGTAGCTGCTTGGCGATCTCTTGATCTGATACGGGCTTCCCCTTCATGAGCTTCTCGAGCTTGTCTAGATCCTCTCGACAATAGTAGGCGATACAGTTACCCTCGCCGCCGTCTCTGCCAGCTCGTCCAGTCTCCTGATAGTAACCCTCGAGGCTCTTAGGCATATCGTAGTGGATGACGTAGCGCACATCGGGCTTATCAATACCCATGCCAAAAGCGATGGTAGCGACGATGACCTCGATCTCCTCATTGAGGAAGGCATCCTGATTGTCCGATCGCTCCTTAGCATCCAACCCGGCATGATAGGCGCGAGCCCGAATGCCATTGGCCTGAAGAACCTGTGCAAAAGTAGTAACCTTATTGCGACTCATGCAATAGACGATCCCACTTTTTTTCGGATGGGAGAGGATGAACTTGACAATATCTCGGTCAATATCCTCTGTCTTAGGCTTGATCTGATAGTAAAGGTTGGGACGGTTAAAGGAGCTCTTGAATACTGTAGCATCCTCGATCCCGAGATTTTTGAGAATATCGTGCCCGACCTTGGGTGTAGCCGTAGCCGTTAGGGCAATGATTGGTCTGAGGTTGATGTCGGAGACGATGGAGCGGATGCGCCTGTACTCAGGGCGGAAGTCATGCCCCCACTCAGAGATACAATGCGCCTCATCGACAGCGTAAAAGGAGATGGGGACTTCTCGCAAGAAGTCCATATTGTCAGCCTTATTGAGCGACTCGGGGGCAACATAGAGGAGTTTGGTTCGCCCTGAGCGCACATCTCGCTTGACCTCCTCGAGGCGAGCTCGAGAGAGCGAAGAGTTGAGGAAGTGTGCCACCCCATCATCACCTGCGAAGCCCCGGACTGCATCGACCTGGTTCTTCATCAGAGCAATAAGGGGCGAGATCACGACGGCTGTACCCTCTAGCAGCATGGCTGGAAGCTGATAGCAGAGACTCTTGCCTCCGCCTGTAGGCATGAGGACGAAGGTATCCTTGCCAGACAGCACATTCTCGATGATCGCCTGCTGATTGCCCTTAAACCGGTCAAAGCCGAAGTGTTTCTTGAGGGCCTCAAGTAGCTCTTTTTGTCTCTGCTGCTCCATAACGATTGATAATGAATTGGGCTCTAGAAGCGGAAGGGCCTACGAGCCTTACGGTCCGCCGACCTCGAGAGCTGTTTAGATACTGTGCTCATAACGCTCCTGGGCATAGGCTCTGTCGATGACCAGCTGCTTGATCTCTTGCGAGGGTGCTTCAAACATCGCATCGATCATAATAGCCTCGACAATAGAGCGCAAGCCTCTAGCTCCGAGTTTCTGCTCCATCGTCTTCTGTACGATGTAGTCGAGAGCTTCGTCTGTGAAGGTGAGCTCGATGCCATCCATAGCAAAGATCTTGCGATACTGCCGTGTAATGGCATTCTTGGGCTCAGTCAAAATCATCCGAAGCGTATCGGCCGTCAAGGGATGGAGGAAGGTGATGATCGGCAACCTACCGATGATCTCCGGGATCAAGCCGAAAGACTTAAGGTCTCGAGCATCCACGTACCGAAGCAGGTGCTCCTCGTCTTTGTGCTCCATCTGTGCCCTAGGGCTGTTGTAGCCGACCACTCGGGTGTTGAGACGCTGGGCGATCTTGCGCTCAATGCCATCGAAAGCTCCTGCACAGACGAAGAGGATCTGCTGTGTATCGACAGGGATCAACTTCTGCTCAGGATGTTTACGGCCACCCTGAGGGGGGACATTGACGATCGTCCCCTCGAGGAGCTTGAGCAGACCCTGCTGTACCCCCTCACCACTCACATCTCGGGTAATAGATGGGTTGTCGCCCTTGCGAGCGATCTTGTCAATCTCATCGATGAAGACGATACCTCGCTCGGCAGCCTTGACATCGTAGTCAGCGGCCTGTAGGAGGCGAGTGAGAATGCTCTCTATATCCTCCCCCACATAACCTGCTTGAGTCAGCACCGTCGCATCGACTATGGCAAAGGGGACGTTGAGCATACGGGCAATAGTTTTGGCCAAGAGCGTCTTCCCCGTCCCCGTAGGGCCGAGCATGAGGATGTTGCTCTTCTCGATCTCGACCTCGTCGCCCTCGTTGGCCTGTAGTAACCTCTTATAATGGTTATAGACAGCTACCGAGAGATAACGCTTGGCCTCATCCTGCCCGACGACGTACTGGTCGAGGTGTTGCTTGATCTGCACAGGCTTGGGCAGTGTAGCCAAATCCAACCCAGCCTGAGCGGCCGTACTGCCCTGGTGCTTGCGCTGAGCACCCTCGATGGCCTGTGCGATAAGGACATAGTTCATGGAGCACTGACTACAGATCTTCGAGTCGTACTCCTCGATCTGCATCAGTTCACCAACCTGCGCCTTGGAGCGACCGCAGAAGTCGCAGCTATCAGTCTTCTTAGCCATCGTTACTTATTCTTTTCTCGTACCAACACTCGGTCGATCATCCCATAGTCGAGAGCCTCGGGGGCAGTCATCCAGTAGTCTCGATCGCTATCCTTGGCCACCTGCTCAATAGATTGGCCCGAGTGGTCGGAGATGATTTGATAGAGTTCCTGCTTAACCTTGGAGATCTCACGGGCTGTAATCTCAATATCGCTGGCCTGTCCCTGTACACCACCTAGGGGCTGGTGAATCATCACACGGGAGTGAGGCAAGGCGAAGCGTTTGCCTTTCGTCCCAGAGACCAACAGGACGGCTGCCATCGAGGCTGCCATACCAGTGCAGATGGTCGAGACATCCGAACCAATGTACTGCATCGTGTCATAGATCCCATAGCCAGCATAAACTGAGCCTCCTGGAGAATTGATATAGATAGATATATCCTTTCCGGGGTCGTTGCTATCGAGGAAGAGGAGCTGGGCCTGGATGACATTGGCCGTATAGTCATTAACCGAAGTCCCGAGGAAGATGATACGATCCATCATCAGACGAGAGAAGACGTCCATTTGGGCGACATTCATCGGACGCTCTTCGATGATCGTAGGAGAAATATAGCTGCTCTGCAGGTTCATATAGCCCTCCAGGGCAAGGCTGTTCATACCCAGGTGCTTGGTAGCGTACTTATGAAATTCGTTCATATTGTTTTATAGTAATACACAAGACGAGCCTCCTCTCCGTGGAGAAGAGGTCATAAACAAAGGTAATAACAATTTGTCTCAATCTACAAATCTATACAGGCCAAAGACCTCGAGCGGCGAAGCGATCCACTATTCGAGATCCCCCCTCCCATTCGAGGCCAAGATCGGAGGTAAAGCTCTCACTCGAAGACATTAGTGAGCACAAACAAAGAGAGAAGCAACAATCCTGCACGAGCACAAGTAGCAGCATCGTGGAGGTCTAGATAGGAGCTCAGTTGAGATCTAAATAGGATCTCCATTGAGATCTAAGTAGGATCGTAGCAGAGACCCAAGTAGGATCTCCATCGAGGTCTAAGTAGGATCGCAAGTGAGACTCAAGTAAGGGCTCCATTGAGGCATCAATAGGGGCGCAAGAAGAGTGTCTATATGGCTTCGAGCGAGGCCCCACAAAGGCTGTGGGAGAAGAGAAGTCGCAAGGAGACTCTTAAGCCCCACTGGAGAGCCCAGCATCAGAGGGGGCTCTAAGCAAATAAATTCAGTATCTTAGCCTCGCATTATTCACAATCATCGTAATGAAGAAACTAATCGTATCACTTAGCTTAGCAACTATGCTATCGGCAACCTATTCGTGTCAGCAATCCGCTGGCACTACAGAGCCCAATCCGCTTCTGTCAGAGAGCCCACTGGAGTTCGGTGCTCCTCAGTTCGACAAGATCCGTCCTGAACACTACATGCCTGCCTTCGAGGCTGGGATGCAGCAGCACAAGGAGGAGATCGAGGCCATTGTCAAGAACCCCGAAACTCCTACCTTCGACAACACCATCGTTGCCCTACAACGTGCAGGACAATTGCTCTCTCGCACCTCGGGTTGCTTCTTCCCCGTGGCCAGCGCACACGGCACCGAACCCATCCGTGAGATCGAGGAGCGAATCGGGCCTATGCTCTCGGCTCATTACGATGCGGTCAATCTCAACGAAGCCCTCTTCGCCCGTGTCAAGCAGGTCTACACCGAACACATGAGCCAGCTCCAGGGCGAGGATGCTCGACTGCTGCAGATGGTCTATGACGGCTTCGTCAAGAACGGTGCAGACCTAGAGCCAGAGGCCAAGGAGCAACTCAAAAAAATCAACGAAGAGCTATCTGTCCTAACGAATAAGTTCAGCAACCAAGTGCGTGAGGCTAGTGCTAAGGCCTCGATCCTCGTCGAGCATACTAACGAGCTCTCGGGTCTCTCCGAGGCCTCCCTCGCTCAGGCTAAACATGACGCTGAGCAGGCTGGCCACTCAGGCAAGTACCTCCTGACTAACAGCAATACAACCCGCTCGGCCTACCTCAGTGAGCTGGACAATCGTGAGCTACGTCGCCGCCTGCTAGAGGCTTCGCTCACTAGAGCAGAGCAGGGGGATGACAACGATACCCGAGCCATTGTCCTACAGATTACCCGCCTACGTGCGGACAAGGCTAAGCTCCTCGGCTTCGACAACTATGCGACCTGGGGGCTGAAGGATCAGATGGCCTCGAACCCTGACAATGTCGATGGCTTCATCTACCGACTTGCCAAGGCCTATGCCCCCAAGGCTAAGGCCGACGCCAAGGAGCTAGAGGACTTCGCCAAGAAGACGGCAGGCGCAGACTTCAAGCTAGAGGCCTGGGACTGGGACTACTATGCAGAGAAGCTCCGCAAGGCCAAGTATGATCTCGATGAGAACGACATCAAGCCCTACATGGCCCTCGACAGTGTGCTCAAGAATGGTGTCTTCTACATGGCCAAGCAGCTCTACGGCATCAGCTTCGTAGAGCGTACGGATCTGCCTGTATATGCCGAGCATGTGCATGTGTATGACGTCTTCGACAAGGATGGGAAGAAAATGGCCCTCTTCTACACCGACTACTACCGTCGCCCCACGAAGAACGGTGGTGCATGGATGGGTAACTTCGTAGAGCAAAGCCACCTGCTCGGCAACCGCCCCGTCGTGTACAACGTCTGCAACTATGCTCCTCCCGTGGGCGACATGCCTAGCCTGCTGAATATGGACGAGGTTACGACCCTCTTCCACGAGTTCGGTCATGGGCTGCACGGCCTCTTTGCCAACCAGCAGTACGAGACGCTCTCAGGCACTAACGTACCTCGAGACTTTGTAGAGATGCCCTCACAGTTTCACGAGCATTGGGCTACAGATCCCTCAGTATTGGGCAACTATGCCAAGCATTACAAGAGCGGCGAAGCCATGCCCGAAACCCTGGTGGAGAAGATGAAGCGTGCAGCACGCTTCAACCAGGCCTATGCCCTCGGGGAGAACATCGCCTCCGTGGTCATCGACATGGCCTGGCACAAGCTCCCAGCAGGCTCTGAGGTGAAGGATGTGGCCGCCTTCGAACGTGAAGCCCTCGAGCGTGCAGGGATGTACAACAAACAAATCCCCCCTCGCTACCGTAGCACCTACTTCCGCCACAGCATGGGTGGCGGATACTCGGCTGGTTACTACGCTTATCTATGGTCTGAGGTCTTGGACAACAACGTCTACGACTGGTTCGTCAAGAATGGAGGACTGACACCCGAGAATGGGGAGCGTCTTAGAGAGCTTATCCTCTCTAAGGGCAATTCGCAGGATCTTAATGGTCTATTCCAACAAATGACAGGGCTCAAGCATCCAGACATCAGTAGCCTGATGAGGGCTCGAGGCCTACAATAAGCCTAGAGCAGAGCGAGACGAACAAGGGGGAGCAGAGCGAGGCAACTTGCACTGCTCCCCCGACTCGTCTAGACTCTCCTGAGGGGAAGCATTCCCCTACCCTTAGGACAACGAATGGCATATCAGAGGATAAGGCTTGAGCTAAAAGGGTTATCTTTGTGTCGTCGCTACGGCCCGAAGTCCTTAGCCCCATACCTACAGACGAACCAACAAACTGCCCCACATTATGGCTAACCATCGATCCATCCTGCTCATCTACACTGGCGGCACCATCGGCATGGTAGAGAACCCCGCAAGCGGAGCCCTCGAGGCCCTCGACTTCACCTACCTGTACGACAACGTACCCGAGCTACGACGCATTGGCTGCGAGATCTCCGTAGAGCAGCTGACACCCCCGATAGACTCCTCTGCCATTACACCGCAGATTTGGGAGCAGATCGCCACGATCATCGAGACGAATTATGATCTCTTCGATGGCTTCGTTGTCCTGCACGGTACAGATACCATGTCGTACACGGCCTCTGCACTGAGCTTCATGCTCGAGGGACTGAGCAAACCAGTCGTCTTCACAGGCTCTCAGCTACCAATCGGCAAGCTCCGCACCGACGGCAAGGAGAACCTCATCACAGCCATAGAGATCGCAGCAGCTACTCTGCCCGATGGTCAACCTAGAGTCCCCGAGGTAACGATCTTCTTCGAGAACTACCTCATGAGAGCCAACCGAGCTTGTAAAGTGAGCGCAGACCAGTTCAACGCTTTCGCCTCCTTCAACTACCCCGAGCTGGCCTATGCCGGGATAGATATTCGCTACAACGACAAGATGATCTACAGAGAGGAAAAGCCTCGAGGACTAAAGGTCAATAAAGACTTTGACCCCAACGTCGTTATCCTCAAGCTCTTCCCTGGGATTACCCCTGAGGTCGTAGAGGCAATCCTGGGCGTTCCCCGCCTCAAGGGTGTCGTCCTAGAGACCTTCGGCAGTGGCAATGCTCCAAAGGCAGACTGGTTCATCGAAGCCCTCTCGAGAGCTTTAGCCCGAGGTGTCGTCATCGTAAACGTTACCCAATGCCCTCGAGGCTATGTAGATATGGGACGCTATGCAACGGGGCATGGCCTACAAGAGATAGGCCTCGTGAGTGGCTTCGACAGCACGACCGAGGCGGCCCTAACTAAGCTCATGCACTTGATCGGTTTGGGCTATAGCTCCGAACAGATTAGGGAGTTGATGGGTTGTTCGCTTAGGGGAGAGATCAGCATCGACGGAGCTCATGAGAGCTTCTATCATGGGATCTTCAAGCAGAGGGGCTAGGGCATAGGCCTTCGATCACCTCCTTCCTGCCTCACATTCTAACTAAGACAAAGAGATCAAAGACTATAGTGATTAGATTTATGAGTTTGGCCAGTGGTAGTAGCGGCAACTGCTACTACCTCGGCCAAGATGACCAAGGGATCCTGATCGATGCAGGCATCCCTATACGTTCGATTGCCAAAGCCCTCAAAGCCGAAGGCATTCCTCTAGACAGCACCCATATCCAAGGAGTTATCGTAACGCATGAGCATGCAGACCACGTCCGTACCGTCGGGGTGCTCGGAGGCGTGTATCACATCCCCATCTATGCGACAGAGCGGGTGCATCACTGCATCGCCTCAAGTCGCTTCGTTTCAGAGGATGTAGGGGCTTCTCGCCGCATCATCAGCGCAAGGGAGGCCTTCTCCCTAGCAGGCTTTCGGATCGAGAGCTTCGAAGTTCCCCATGACAGCACAGAGAACCTCGGCTATCACATCAGTAGCGGCGATGACTTCACCTTCACCCTGGCAACCGACATCGGGCACGTTACGCCAGAGATCATCGACTACGCCAGCCGAGCACGACATCTCGTCGTCGAAGCAAATTATGACCACGAGATGCTTGAGAGTGGGCCCTACCCACCTTTCCTCCGAGAGCGTGTTGCCAGCCCGCTCGGGCATCTATGCAATAGCGACACGGCCGAGCTACTCTGCCAAGCTTTCCATCCCGAGATGCGCAACATTTGGCTCTGCCATCTAAGCAAGGACAACAATCACCCAGACCTATGCTGGAAAACCATTGAGCAGCGTCTCTTCTGCGAGGGTATCCGTGTGGGCAAGGATGTTACCCTAACGGCTCTCAAGCGTACTAGTCCCTCCCCTATGTATTTACTCGAGCCCTAGCCCTACCCTATCTCATGGCCAAGCTAACCATCGTCCCTACCCCCATCGGCAACCTAGAGGACATTACCCTGAGAGCCCTCTCGACCCTTCGCCGAGTGCAACTCGTCCTGGCAGAGGACACTCGCACTACGGGTCTATTGCTCAAACATTACGAGATCAAGTGTAGTCTGCAGAGCTACCACAAGTTCAACGAGCATCAAGCCCTAGAGCATATCTGCCGCCGCATAGAGGAGAACCAAGATGTAGCCCTCGTCTCAGATGCTGGCACACCTGGGATCTCTGACCCAGGATTCCTGCTGGTGAGGGCCTGCCTCGAGCGGGGCATCGAGGTCGAATGCCTCCCTGGAGCAACGGCCTTAGTCCCTGCGTTGGTTGCCTCGGGACTGCCCTGCGATCGCTTCAGTTTCGAAGGCTTCTTGCCTGTGAAGAAGGGTCGTCAGACCCGCCTCAAGGAGCTGGCCGACCAGCCCCGTACCATGGTGCTCTACGAGTCCCCTCATCGAGTGCTCAAGACCCTAGAGCAATTGGCCTCTGAGCTAGGAGAGGATCGCCCTGCGGCAGCAGCACGAGAGCTGAGCAAGCTACATGAAGAGGTCGTGCGAGGTTCGCTCTCTGAGCTCATCTCACACTTCTCTACACATAGTCCTCGAGGCGAGTTTGTCCTCGTCGTCGCAGGCGCTACCCCCACGAAGAAACAAAAGACGACAGATAGCCAAGCAGATAACACAGACCAATGACCCATCGTTACTTACTATTCTTTCCCCTCCTACTACTCTCGGCCTCTTGCGTCAGTTCCGGTAGCTACTCAGAGCTCAAGGAACAATACGACTCGATCGCTCTACGCAATCAGGTCTATGAGCAGGAGGTCTTCCACACAGACTCTCTCGTGGCCAGTGTACTGGCTAACTTCCAGCAAATCGAACACATCGAGAGCATGATCGACCTCAACCCCCAGCGAGGTGCATCGAGCAAGAGCCTGCAGGAGCGCATCGACGCCAATATGCAGCAAATCGCAGACAAGCTCGAGGCCAACCATCAGGCTCTAGAGGAGCTCTCGCAGAAGCTACAGAAGAGCAATGACACCAATAGTAGCCTCTACCTCATGGTACAAATGCTCAAGCAGCAGCATGAGCGTCAAAGGGAGCAAATCGAGAGCATAGGAGAAGAGATCGAGCTACGATCAAAGGCCATCGAGAGCCTAGAGGCACATCTGAAGCGACTACGCCGCGAGGCCCATCGCCTAGACCAAGAACAGAAGCAAAGGGCCGAGAGCCTACTGGCACGTGAGCAGGCCCTCAACCTCGTTCACTACTGCCTGGGGACGAAGGGAGACCTAGCAGAGATGCGGCTCTACCGCAACGATCGCATCTCGGTCGATCGGGCCAATCTAGACTATTTGACCCAGGTGGACAAGCGTACCTTCATCTCGCTCCCCCTGCAGAGCAAAGAGGCCAAGATACACAGTGTACACCCCAGCTCAACCTACAAGCTCGAGGCGGACGGGCGGGGAGCTCTGACCCTTCGGATCACTGACTCGGAGGGTTTTTGGCGATATGCCCGCATCCTCATCGTCGAGGTATTCTAAGACGAAAGGCTAAACGCTTGGGAAAGTGATTAGGCTTCACTAACTTTGCGTCGCTTAAACGATTTATTATTCACTAATCACAACTAAGAATATGGGAAATCCAGATGAAATCATCTGCCACTGCCTAGAGATCACTCGTGGGACAATCGAGCAGGCTGTTCGTGAGCACGGTCTGAAGACCTTCGACGAAGTATCCGAGGCCATCGAGGCTGGCTCTGTATGCGGCAGCTGCCAAGATGATATTGAAGCCATCATCGAAGAGATCAACGGCTAAATAGGTGTAGACCTAACATATCAAAAGCGTAGCCCCAGAGACCTGTAGGTCTCTGGGGCTAGTTCTTTTGAGACGAAAGAAGCCCTACCAATTGATCGGAGCTAAGCCTTGGGCTATGAGGTACTCATTGGCTCGGCTAAAGTGTCGACAGCCAAAGAAACCTCGATGAGCAGATAGAGGGGAGGGGTGTGGGGCCTCTAAGACAAGATGACGAGAACGATCGATCATAGCCCCCTTGCGCCGAGCTGGAGCCCCCCAAAGCATGAAGACGAGGCCTGAGCGGCGCATCGAGAGCTGCCGAATGACCTCATCGGTAAAGGTCTCCCAACCTAAGCCCTGATGCGAAGCCGCTTGATGCGCTCGCACCGTAAGGGTCGCATTGAGGAGCAATACCCCCTGCTCAACCCAAGGCATAAGGTGTCCGTCGAGAACGATAGAGGGACGACCTATATCACTCTCTATCTCTTGCTTCATATTCCTTAGGCTTGGAGGAATATCCATCCCTCGAGGTACAGAAAAGGAGAGCCCCTCAGCCTGCCCTGGGCCATGATAGGGGTCTTGCCCAAGGATGACGACACGCACCTGGGGCAGGGGGCAGAGATCTAGGGCTCGGAAGATATAACGCCCCTCGGGGAAGATGGGTGGATGCTCCCGATACTCGCTCCTGATACGGGCTACGAGGTGGGTGAAGTAAGGCTTATCAAACTCTGCCGAGAGGGCAGTATACCAAGAGGCTTCTAGTCTAACCATATTCTTATAACATTTCTCTCCACTGGCGATCTAAGCAAAGCGCTCATGAAGACGATCGAAGCGTTCCAGTGCCGCCTCGCCATACTTGAGCATGGAGCGGCGCACCTTGTCCAGGCTATGACACTGACCGAGCTTGCTCTTGGAGAAGAATTTGTCCGCATAGCAAATGATCTGCTCCTCCACACTACAGGGGTAATAAATCCCTTCGGGCAGATCAAGCCCCATCTGCCGAATATCTTCGGGCATCAGCCCACTGCCCGTGTGCCGCTCCGCAACCATAGCATGACGATATAGGCCATGCTTGTGGCGCAGTAGCTCTGCCCCGAGATAGCCGTGCAGCATATAAGGCGATGCCCCGTAGCAGTCGATCTTGGGTGCACGGGTCAGAAAGATGCCAATGTCATGCAGCATAGCTGCCTCCTCGATGAAGGCAAGGTCTGGCTCGAGCTCGGGATGTCGCTGAGCAACCTCTAGGGCTAACGTCGTAACGTCATGGCTATGATCAATGAGAATGCGCCTGGACTCGCTACCGAGGGGGTAGTACAGCCCAATGATGTCTAGTGGATTCATTGCTACGGGGTTGGAGGAGAGGGGTTCTCGAGTAGGAGGGGGATAGCCTCCAAGAGCGAAGCCATAGAGGGCAACACAAGATGAGCACCCTCGCACCAGAGAGCTTCATCGGGCAATGGGCCTGTATTGACCGCAATGGTGAAGCAGCCCGCAGCAGAGGCTGAGCGTACCCCCTGTGGGGCATTCTCCACGACCATCGCCTCGCTGGAGGCTACCTCTGCCCTTTGGATCGCCATGAGATAGGGCTCGGGGTCGGGCTTACCTCGACGAACGTCTCGACCTGTGATCATCCGCTCGGCAGTAAAGACCCCAGGGAAGTCAGGCTCGATCTTCTCCAGCAACGACCTCTGGGACGAGCCCGTTACGAGAAGTCGCTTGAGGCTGCGCAGCCGCTCGACCACCTCGGGAGCTCCCGAGATCACCGCACCGCTATTGTAGCGGACGAAGAGGTCTGTTTTGTGCGCATACACGGCCTCGGCCTCGGCTTCGGTGGCGGGGCGACCATATCGGGAGCGATAGAGCAGGTCAATGGTATGCTTACCTGTCTGCCCCTCGTAACGATAAGCGTCCTCTGGGGTCATCTCGAGCCCATAGTGTAGGGCAGTCTCGCACCAGGAGCGGCTGTGTGCGGGCATCGAGTCGAAGAGCACCCCATCCATGTCAAAGAATACAGCTCGAAAAACCTGTCCTTGGCTCTGAGTCTGTACTCTATAGCGAGATAGAGCACATGCTATGTCTTGCTTTTGCATCATCTGATCGGATCATGGGCAACAAAGGCAAAGGCTGCCACGCAAGCCAAGCCCTCGGTGGGGAGGGGTTTTGCGGGGCAGCCTTTTGCTTTTGGGCCTAGAGCTTACTTCTTCTTGCCTTGGTTAGCAACAGCGTCCATGAGCTTCTTAATCTCTTCGGGATCGCCGAGGAAGTAGTCCTTGACGAGATTCAGTTCATCGTCGAACTCGAAGACGTAGGGTACAGCCGTAGGCAGGTTCAGGGCGATAATATCTTCGTCGCTGATTCCTTTGAGTACCTTAATGATACCACGCAGGCTGTTACCATGTGCAGCCACAAGGACATCATCATGCTCGAGCAGAGAGGGGAAGATGTTGTTCTGCCAATAGGGCAATGTACGATCAACGCAGTGGCACAGAGCCTCGGTCAGAGGGAGGAAGGCGGGCACAACACCTGCATAGCGAGGGTCGGCGAAGGGGCTACGCTCATCAGCCTTCTCCAGTGGTGTGGGGGGCACGTCGTAGCTACGTCGCCAGATAAGTACCTGCTCGTCGCCATACTTCTCGGCAGTCTCGGCCTTGTTAAGACCCTGCAGCATACCATAATGCTTTTCGTTCAGACGCCAGCTCTTCTCTACAGGAATCCAGTCGAGATCCATGATGTCGAGGATCTGATTCATCGTCTTGATGGCACGCTTGAGATAGGAGGTGTAGGCCTTACCGAAGCGGAAGCCATGCTCCTTGAGCAGTGCACCAGCCTTCTTAGCTTCTTCTACGCCCTGCTCCGAGAGGTCTACGTTTGTCCAACCAGTAAAGCGGTTTTCCTTATTCCACACACTCTCACCGTGGCGGATCAATACAATTCTTTTCATCTTACTTATTTATTTTGTTCAGAGATTAAATGCAGGACAAAGATAAGGATAAATATTGAGGCGACCAGCCCCCTCGCAGGGGATACTCCGCAGCGAGCAAACCCTGCAAGGCTGGGATACTAAAGGATCGTCGCTCGGCCGTTGGCGGGAGGCTCGACAGAGGTCTCGACGGGGGTGCAATAGAGGTCTAAGTAGGATCGCAATGGAGACCCCAATAGGGGCTCAATAGAGATCTAAATAGGGTTGCAATGGAGACTCAAATAGGATCTCGATTGAAGTATAAGTAGGATCGCAACGGAGGTCTAAATAGGAGCTCAATGGAGATCTAAGTTGGATCACTCTCGAGACCCACATAGGAGCGAAAAAGGATATTCAGTTAGAAGCCCATGGACACACAAGTAGCTGCAAAAAGTCTTATAAGTTAGCAGTCCAGCATCCAATAAGTAGCAACGAAAAAAGAGATAAGTTATCAGACCACAGAGAGCTCACCAGGAGCTCCAGCGAGGGTTTAGTCATGAGGCCAGGGAGGGCACGAGCAGATCAATCTCGCACGGGTGTCGCCCAATGCAGCTTACGGCGCAGTGTATCAGCAAAGGACTTGTTGCTTAGGCGAATCATCCGGATACTATGTTCGGAGCGTCGGATGCAAATGGAATTATCACAGTCGAGGATCTTAGTCTGCCCATCTAGAGCCATCAGGAAGCTATTGTTTCTCGAACTAACCCTTATGTGAATGACCTCTTGATCCGAAACGACAAGAGGACGTACCGTGAGCGAATGCGGTGCTACTGGAGTCATCAAGATACTCTCCGTCTCAGGCATCATAATCGGGCCACCAGCAGCGAGTGAATAGGCCGTAGAGCCCGTCGGGGTAGAGATCAAGAGACCATCGCATTCGTAGTCGGCTAGATAGGCATCCCCCAGGCGTGTGTGTAGCGTAATCATCGAGCCCGTCTCTCGCTTGAGCAGCGAAACCTCGTTGAGCGTATCTCCACAGTAGCGACCATCAACCTCTACACGCAGCTGCATACGCTCCTCTATGGTGTAACGTCCCTCGAGCAAGAGGTGAACCTCAGAGAGAGCCTCGTCCAGGTCAATGTCGGTCAAGAAACCCAATCGACCGAGGTTAATCCCAAGGATCGGGATACGCTGCGAGGATACCCGACGTGCAGTGCGCAGGAAAGTACCATCACCCCCGAGACTGATAGCAAAGTCTAGATCTAAGGCCTCCATATCCTCGAGGTAACCCGAGATCGGCACCTCAAGACCAAAGTCCTCCCTCAGACTGCGGTGAAAAGCTCCATCGCAATACAACCTCACCCCCGTACGCAGAAGCTCCTCGAGCAGAGCCCCGAGCTTAGGGGCATGCATATGCTGGTAGCTAGAGCCAAATATTGCAATCCTGTGCATAAGTCTAAGTTAATTAAGCGTAAAAAGCCTATATTTGCGAATTGTGAGCCCAAAGGATTGGACTCGTGCAAATATAAATAAACTAAAGAAGATGACTCGGCTAAGTGTCAATATAAATAAGGTCGCCACCCTACGCAATGCCCGAGGGGGGGATGTACCCAATCTGCTTCAGGTAGCCCTCGACTGCGAACGCTTCGGGGCACAAGGTATCACTGTGCACCCTCGCCCAGACGAGCGGCACATTCGCTACCAGGATGTCAGAGATCTAGCCCCTAGGCTAACGACAGAGTTTAACATCGAGGGTAATCCCACTCCTCAGTTCCTCGAGCTCGTCTACGAGGTACAACCGACTCAGGTAACCCTCGTGCCCGATGCCCCTGATGCTCTAACGAGCAATGCCGGTTGGAGCGTAGAGCCGCACTTCGACTTCCTCTGTCAGGTTATCTCTAATCTCAAGCATAGGGGCATTCGCAGCTCAATTTTCGTAGGCACAGAGCCCGACAACATCCGCTGGGCAGCACGTACAGGCACAGACCGCATCGAGCTATACACAGAGCCCTACGCCGCCACCTATCCCAACGATCCAGCCCTTGCTGTTGCGGACTACATCGAGGCAGCCGAACTTGCTCGCCAGCTCGGTCTAGGCATCAACGCAGGGCATGACCTCAGCCTCGACAACCTGACCTACCTGTGCCAAAGCCTGCCACAGCTCGACGAGGTCTCCATCGGGCATGCCCTCATCAGCGAGGCCCTCTACCTCGGCCTAGAGGAGACAATACGCCGCTATCGCCAGTGCCTCATCTAACCCCTCTTTTGATACATCGTCATTATTCACTCAACCCAATAGATTACTATACACCAACACTATGGAAACTACTCTCGTAGACTCTCTTAACCATATGGCCACCTCTGTGACGATACCCGTCAGCGAACTCTCAGTCCTCGAGCTGGCCACCAAGGGCGGATGGATCATGATCCTCCTGCTCGTCCTCTCCCTACTGGCCGTTTATGTCTTCGTCTCCAAGCTCCTACAGATCCGTGCCGCAGGGCAGGAGGACAAGTACTTCATGGAGCGTATCAAGGACTACATCCACGAGGGCAAGACTAGCTCGGCCATCAAGCTCTGTCAGGAGGCCGACACCCCTGCCGCCCGTATGGTGGAGAAGGGCATTAGTCGCCTCGGCCGACCCATGAGCGACATCCTCGTGATCGTCGAGAATGTAGGCAACATCGAGATCGGCCGTCTGGAGAATGGGTTACCGATCTTGGCCACCATCGCTGCTGGAGCTCCGATGATCGGCTTCCTAGGGACGGTAACGGGGATGGTGCGGGCCTTCTTCGACATGGCTGGCGCAGGCTCTCATGGCGTAGACGTGGCACTGCTCTCAGGAGGGATCTATGAGGCTCTCGTAACCACCGTTGGGGGCTTGATCGTGGGGATCATTACCCTCTTCGCCTACAACTACCTCGTTGCACAGCTCGACAAGGTCGTCAACAAAATGGAGACCAAGACGGTCGAATTTATGGACTTGCTCAACGAATCATTATGAGCCTCAAGCGTAAGAGCCGAATAACCGAAGCCTTTAGCATGGCTTCGATGACGGATGTCATCTTCCTCTTGCTCATCTTCTTCCTCGTAACGAGCACCATCATCGTGCCCAATGCGCTCAAAGTCAGTCTGCCCAGCGCAGAGAGGCAGGTCAAGAGCGAGCTGCCTGCCCTGGGCATCTCCCTGACAGAGCAGCTCGAGTGCTTCCTCTCCGAGGGCAATGCACCCGCAACCCCGATTACCCTCGAGGAGCTGGAGCAACGCCTCGGCATCTACTCCGCCGAGCATCCCGAGGCCTTCGTCTCTATCCATGCTGACGAGCGAGTACCTTACCAACGAGTGATGGAGCTGATCAATATTGCCAGCCGGGCCAACCTGCGTGTCGTGCTCGCCACCAAGATCATCTCACGCACTTAATACCCCCTCCTCCAAGCATGAGTAAACCTCTAGATCCGAGACTTCGCTCTCGCCTCATCGCCCTAGGGATCACGCTGATGCTGCATGCACTCCTCGTATTCATGCTCTATCAGCTGCACCTGGAGAGTAGCCTACCCCAGCCCCCAGCCATGGAAGAGCTGGTCGTAGTTAATCTAGGCGACCTCCCCTCTGCCTCGGGCAAGGAAGAGCCCGAGGGCAAGAAGCTGCAGGAGGAGAGCCCGGAGCAGAGCGCAGCCCCAGCGCAGCCCACTCCCGAAGCGAACCCTAACCCCAAGCCCACCAAGCCTACAGCCCCCGAGCCTAAGCCCCAAATGCCTGCCAACCAACGACAGAGTATCGAGCCTACAATCAAGGCTGAGGAGGAGCGAGCGCAGCAACTTCGCCTGCAGCAAGCTGCCGAGCAAGCACGTGCCGAGGCTGAAGCCAAAGCCAAGGCCGAGGCTGAGCGCAGGGCACGACTAGAGCGAGAGGCTGCCGAAGCCAAAGCTAAAGCCGAGGCCGAGCGTAAAGCCAAGGAGGCTGAGCGTCGCCGTCAGATCGGCCAAAGTGTCGCTGGAGCTTTCGCAGGCAAAGCCAGTAATAGCTCCACTCAGGGCACAGACACCACAGGGGCGGGCAACCAGGGTGAGAGCAAGGGTAGTAGCGACAGCTATTCACTCACGGGCCGCACCATTACGAGCTTCGGGGGCGTACCTACTCGTCCCAAGACCAACCGAGCCATCACGGGCGTGATCAACGTGAGCATTACGGTCAATGCCTCGGGCAGGGTCATCGACGCTTCGGTCAATCCGCAGGGAACGAATATCGCAGACCCCGCCATCCGCTCAGCCGCCATCGCAGCCGCAAAGGCTACGCAATTCAATGCCGTCCCCAATGCTACAGAGCAACGAGGCAGCATCAAATATAGATTTGTTCAATAACCTAATCCCCCTCGCAATGATGAACAAGAATGTGTACGTATTCCTAGCTACAGGCTTCGAGGAGATCGAGGCTGTAGCCACCATCGACCTGCTGCGCCGTGCAGGTCTCTCCTGCGTTATTGTCTCTGTCGAGGAGACTCTGAACGTCTCTGGCGCACACAATGTCTGCGTCTGCGCCGACAAGCATATCAGCCAGGTCTCTATCAACGAGGCCGAAGCCATCATCCTACCTGGCGGTCTACCAGGGGTAACTAACCTCAACGACTGCTCCCAGCTTAGAGAGCTGGTGGCCTCTGCCCACCAGTCCGGCATCCTAGTAGCTGCGATCTGTGCTGCGCCCATGATCCTCGGGCAGCTGGGCATCCTAGAGGGCAAGCGAGCCACGACCTACCCCAGCTTTGAGCCACACCTCAAGGGATATATCCCCTCGGCCCAGGGGGTACAGATCGACGGGTCAGTGATCACGGCCACGAGTGCAGGCTTCACCTTCGACTTCGCTCTAGCCATCATCACTCATCTGCTTGGTGAGGAGGCTGCGGCCTCTGTTGCCTCAGGCATTATCTACAGCCCTAGGCACTAGACGACTAGGGCCTTATCGACCCAACGACTTCGCCCCAGCCAATGCCTCTTACGAGTGCTTGGCTGGGGCGAAACTTTGTTGGTATGCAGAGGCTAAAGCTCGGAGAACTCATGTGTCTGCTCAGGGAACCACGAGGCGTACATTTGGTAGTTACCAGCAATGCGTTTGTTCAGCTCCTGGCTTTGCGCCTCATTGACACGCTTGACCATTTTCGCAGGCACACCAGCCCACAGGGTATAGGGTTCTATGATCGTATTTGCCAGGACGACAGAGCCTGCAGCGATGATAGCACCCTCGCCCACCACAGCATGATCCATCACCACAGCTCCCATGCCCACCAGGGCGTAGTCGTGTACCGTACAGCCATGCAGGGTAACATTGTGCCCGATCGAGACATTATCCCCGATATGTAGAGTGGACTTCTCGTAGAGGGTGTGCAGGACAGAGCCATCCTGGATATTCACATTCTTGCCGATGCGGATCGAATTGACATCCCCCCGCACCACAGCGTTGAACCAAATACTAGAGCCTTCGCCAATGACAACATCCCCCACGACTGTTGCATTGACAGCCAAGAAGACATTGTCCGCTATAGAGGGTTTGAACCCTCTAACAGTTTGAATATATGCCATTAAATTAATTAATAATTTCTTCTTCGATAGAGGTTAGAGTGCGGCAGTCTTGGCCTTGAGCCAGGCGGCCTCCTCGGCATTCAGCTCTGGGCTGAGGCGATCATAGACCGCAGCCTGATAATCATTATACCAAGCGAGCTCCTTATCTGTGAGCAAGCTCTTATCGACAAGGCTATTGTCGAGGTAACAGAGGGTCAGGGTCTCGAAGCCGTAGAAGCGACCGAAATCCGTCTCTTGCTTAAGCTCCGTAACAACAAGGTTCTCGATACGAATGCCATAGATCCCCGAGCGATAAAGGCCTGGCTCATTGCTGGTGATCATACCGATCTCGAGGGCTGTGGGATTCAGGTCTGTACGGATGTTCTGAGGCCCTTCGTGCACGTTGAGGAAGTAGCCTACGCCATGACCTGTGCCATGACCATAGTTGAGCCCTTCATCCCATAGAGCTTTACGGGCCAAGATGTCCAGCTGGCAACCGCAAGTACCTTGTGGATAACGGGCCAATGCGATGCCTATATGCCCCTTGAGTACGAGGGTATAGTCTCTGCGCAGCTGCTCGCTAGGCTTGCTCAGGGCGATAGTACGGGTAATATCCGTTGTGCCATCGACATACTGCCCACCGCTGTCCAGGAGCAATACGCCCTCGGGATGGATGACAGAGGAGGTCTCGGCATCGGCTCGATAGTGTACGATAGCTCCATGCCCTTGATGGCCCGCAATAGTGGAGAAGCTATCGCCATAGAAGAGCTCACCCTGGGCACGGAACTCGTTCAGACGCACGCCGATCTCATACTCAGTATAGGTACGGCCAGCGGCCAGCTCTCCCTCGAGCCAAATAAAGAAGCGAGTAAGGGCTACGCCATCACGCACCATTACCTTGCGCAGGCCTGCCAGCTCGGTAGCATTCTTCACTGCCTTGAGCATCGTAACGACCGATACTCCAGGGATGACCTGACAATGCTGTGGGATGCGGGCATAGAGGCTCTGGGTAATGCGCTTGGCATCGACGAAGAGGCGTGTTGTCTCGGGAAGAGAGGCGATGAAGTCGCCGATATGGTAATAGTCCTCGATACGTACACCGCTCCTCTCTAGGCTCTCTCGTAGAGTCTGAGGCACTTTGCTCTCGAGGGTGAAGAGGACTGAGCCCGTAGTGCTGATGAAGCCAAAGCCTAAGGCAACAGGATTATACTCGACGTCATTGCCTCGGATGTTGAAAGCCCAGGCCAGCTCGTCCAGCATCGTGATGATAGTGGCATTAGCCCCGACAGCATCTAGGCGAGCACATACAGCCTCGATACGCTCAGAGACCGTCTGCCCTGCGAAAGTGCTAGGATGCTCAAAAAGCTGATGCATAGGCACCTCGGGGCGATCGAGCCAAACGCCCTCGAGCAGATCAAGGTCGAGACGATAGGTGATGCCATAGGGGGCCAACTTGGCACGGGTATCTTCGGCCTCGGCACGAGAGAGGCAAGCTCCGTCGGCGGCAACTACCGAACCCGAGGGGAGCTCTCGACAGAGGAACTCCTCGATCGTAGGCACCTCGGGAAGACCTTGCTTGTAGAGACTGATCTCGCTCCCTTCAAGCTGCTGAGCAGCCTGAAGGAAGTAGCGAGAGTCTGTCCATAACCCAGCCTTGTCGAGGGTAACGACTACAGAGCCTGCCGAACCGTCGAAGCCGCTGATCCAGGTGCGCCCCTTCCATCGCTCAGGGGTATATTCGCTCAGGTGGGCATCTGACGAGGTGATGATGTAGGCAGAGATGCCTGAGTTGCGCATTACCTTGCGCAGTAGAGAGATACGTTCGTTGATCGTCATGATTATGTTGTTTAGTTGTGAATAGGATTTTGATGTTGGGGACGAAGCAGGTCATTTACCTCCTTGACTGGGTTAAAGGTCTCAATGGGTACCTCAACGAAGATGGTATTCCAGTGGTGCATCGAGCCATTCCACAGCCCAGGACGCTCCAGGGCACGAAGGGCACGTGCACCCGAGGTTTTGGAGGCAATAAAGGCTGTCTTGGGGTTGATGAACTTACCGAGGTCGAAGCGTTCGCCTCTAAAGTCCCTGATACAGCAAACTAGATCCACAGGATTGAAGTACTCCCCACCCTCGAAGAGAGCTCTCTGAGTCTCATCCTGCATATTGATCTGCGAACTCTCGAGGATCTGTAGTGAAGTGCTTCCCTCTGCCTCACGCACGACGAAAGGGCCTCCTCCAGGCTCACCCTCATTGCGCACCATACCGCAGACACGGATGGGGCGATTGAGCTTGGTCATGAGCCAAGACTGCAAGAGCTTATCATCCTCGAGGATCTCCTCTGGGGTCTGAATATAGAGATTGTCTCGGATGAAGGCAGCCATCTCGAGCAGCTGTGTATGGGGCACTCGTCCTCGATCCAGCTGCTTGAGGTACTGGTAGATCTGATCACGGGCAGCGATGAGGATGCCACCGAGGAGCTTCTTGGACATGATCGTTGCCCCCTTGAAATAGTCGGGCACGACATTGTCAATATTCTTGATGAAGACGACATCGGTATCCAAATCCGATAGGTTGGAGATCAGAGCACCATGCCCTCCAGGGCGGAAGACGAGCCCCCCAGCCTCATCACGAAACAGATCGCCCTCGGGTGTGAGTGCCAGGGTGTCTGTGCTGGGCTTCTGCTCGCTATAGGAAATATCGTAGAGGACACCATACTTATCCTGGAAGTACTTACGGGACTGCTCGACATGAGCCTCAAAGGCCGCCCGATGCTCGGCCGATACCGTAAAGTGAATGCGCACCTGACCATCGGAGTTACGGGCATAGAGAGCTCCCTCGACGAGATGTTCGTCCGCCGAGGTGCATGCCCCCTTGGGGTAGAGGTGGAAGAGCAATAGGCCCTTGGGCAGCGAACCATAGCCGAGGCCTTGATCCTTGAGTAGATTCTCTACTACAACCTTGTATTCACCGAGAGAGATGAGCTTGGGGATGGTCTTCCAGCTATTACGTAGGCATGCTTCGTTGAGGCGGTCGTAGAAGGCAAAGTCGGACAAGCGGTCGAAGAAGATCTTCTCTGCGGATGTTGTAGGCTCATTGTAGTCAGCCTCGAGGAAGCTGTAGAGCATCTTGAACATTCGTGAGGCAGCCCCCGAGGCTGGGACCATCTTGCACACCGATGCCTCTGGGCTATCGAGATAATCCTGCCACAGCTCCATGTAGCGAGCCTCCTCCTCCTTGTCTGTACGCATGATCCCCTGCTTGAGCGAAGCGGCGGCGATCAGATCGAGATAAGGGAAGCCATTTCTAATATCATTAACCTGTCGCTCAGCCTCCTCCAGGCTGATGCCTCTACTCTGGAGAGTCTCCAGATCAGCAGGGCTAAATAAATCTTGATCCATCATTTTCTTACAAGTGTTGGTAATATCGCAAACAACCCTATAAAGGTAGTAAAAAGCCCGCTGATCACTTCAGCCTCGAGGGCAATTGCATGCCAATATTCTCCTCTTTGTCCATTTCGAGGGGCTGTAACTCCCTTAATGGCGACAGCGACACCCCCCTCACAGCTTTTCCTGCACGCCTCGCTGCCTCCCACTCATCCATCCCCTGGCTCTTCGCCTACACCCTCACGGGGCTCTTGGACGAGCTCTCAGTAGAATATCTACTGCGCTCTCGGTAGATCCTCGACCGAGCAGCTAGATAGGGCCTTCGTAGAAGTCTCAACAGCGGTGCTATAGAGGTATAGATAGGATCGCTATCGAGACTCAAATAGGACTTCACCTGAGGTCTAAGTAGAATCGCCATCGAGACTCAAATAGGATCTCAATGGAAGTCTAAGTAGGAGCTCCATCGAGGGGGATTATAGGGCGACAAAAACACCCCTACCGAGGGGGAGAAGAATCGGGAGAGATAGGGCTGCGGTCGGAGACTACGAGAGGGAGACGAACAAGGCGAAAGAGGCAGAGCCGCAGCACTGACCCTCATTGTGGCGGATGCTGCGGCTCCCTTCTATTACAACCACTAGGCCCATTCAGTGGCAGTGGCTGAGGCTCTGTCGTTACGACAGCGAGCTCCTCGGACTAGAGTGCAGGGGCAAGCCTCTGCATCGAGGCACGATAGCCCTCAATGAGATCGGCGAAGATCTCGGCTACACCCTCCTCGTGCTTCACCAGTGTGGCGCATTGGCCGATCTCGAGCTCACCCTCGACGAGATCTCCTTCGAAGATACCTCTCTTGGCTCGTCCCTTACCCAGCAGAGCTCGGATCTCATCGGCAGATTGGCCACTGAGTTCGGCTGCTCGGACTTGTTCGTAAAACTCATTCTTAACCAAACGTGTAGGGCTCAGGTGCTTGAGGCTGAGCATCGTATCGCCCTCCTTGATACCACGACAGTGGCTCTTGAAAGCATCGCTAGCTGAGCTCTCCCTCGAGAGGGCGAAGCGAGTACCGATCTGCACCCCATCAGCCCCCAGGGCCATACAGGCTGCCATCGAACTTCCACTGCACACGCCCCCTGCGGCGACAACAGGGATGCTGACCACCTCGATGATGCTGGGGATGAGGCAGAGTGTCGTCGTCTCCTCTCGACCGTTGTGCCCACCAGCCTCGAAGCCCTCTGCGATCACGGCATCCACGCCGGCCTCTTGGCTTTTGAGGGCGAACTTGCTATTGCTCACCACATGGAGCACCTTGCAGCCAGCCTCCTTGAGACGAGCAGTATAGGTCTTGGGATTTCCGGCAGAGGTTACCACGACGGGGACTTGCTCCTCGATGATGATCTCTATGATACGATCCAGCTCAGGGTAGAGCATAGGGACATTGACCCCAAAGGGCTTGTCCGTCGCAGCACGACACTTGCGGATATGATCTCTAAGGTTGTCGGGGTGCATAGAGCCTGCACCAATGAGACCTAGCCCTCCGGCTTGGCTCACGGCACTGGCTAGTCTCCAGCCACTGCACCATACCATACCACCAGAGATGATCGGGTAACGAATCCCGAGAAGTTCACATAGTCTATTCATTGTCTAGATGTTGATTGTTTACAAGATGATACTGCCCCAAGCCTCCCCACGGGATGAGGCCTTAGTAGCGTTGGTTGATCTCGTCAAGCTCGACCAGCTTGTTCATAATCGCATAGATCGTCAGACCGCTGGGGCTGTGGATCTGAAGCTTCTTGGAGATATTGCGACGATGGGTAATGACCGTATGAGTCGAGAGAAAGAGGGCATTGGCGATCTCTCGATTGGTCATTCCCTTGACCACGCACACTACAATCTCTCGCTCTCGAGGGGTGAGGCTCTGCGACTCCGTGCCAGCCATATTCTCATCCTCGGCCTGTGGCTCTTGAAGTCTCTCGATGACCTCGAGCAGCTGGGTGGTATTGGCCGATAGGGGGAGCACTCCATCATACTCCCGGAGCATGGAAGGATCGAGCAAACCATAGTTGAGGGCAACGATCCGACTACTCTCTGGCAGCGCAGGGCATACCTTGCGAGGCGTGAGGCTCGCCAGTAGCGGGCTTAGGATGTAGATGTCGGCATGACTGTTGTAGGCTACCGCCTCAGTCCAGTCTCGTTTGCCCTCGTTAAACAGTTGCGTTACATACACCTTGTAGCGGCTCAGCTTCTTGAGCTGGATCTCTAGACCGCTGCGCACGATCGTAGAGGGTTCTGCGATAGCGATGGAGATCTTGGATGGAGTTGTCATAATCGTTTAGTCCGTAGATAGTCCGAGGTCAGGGCTTAGCAGGCCTTAGCCTGTATCTCACCTGTCTCAAGTGCAAGCATATAGGGTGTGAAGATGTCGTCCTCGATATGATTGTGGGAGGCTAGATCAGCTTCGCAAGAGAATATGTCATGCAGGACGTTGTTGAGATCATAACCACTAGGGGCGGGGTAATACTTGATTATAAGGTTCTTGAGCTCAGTGATCTTGAGCTCGATCTGGTCGTGGCGTTTGCTAAATATAGAGATCGAGTAATGATCATCCCTCTCGCCGTGGGCTAGTCTGCGGGCATAGGGGAAGACGGTCTTCTCCTCGTAGTTCATATGCTTGCGCACCTCCTCTACATACTCGTCGAAGAAACGACGGATGACAAAAGCTACCTCCTGGGGGCAGTTGGATATAGCCGAGAGTAGACGCTGACGGATCTGAGGCAGGCGAAAGTCGAGGAAATAGCTGTGCGAGTTCGACAAGTAACGCAACAAGCTCTCCAGCTCAATATGCGAGAGCTGCTCAGTGCTCGGCAACTCCCCCGGATGGGTGGCACTATTGAGTAGCAGCAACAGTGTCGGAACGTCCACCCCATGATCGGAACAAACCTGACCAATGGTCTTGTCTGCGAAGCCCAGTGGGATACCAAAGCGTGTGATGATGAGCAGGAGTGAGTAATTGTCACAGATCAAATCACTCATGCGTGTCTGAGCCGTGAAGAATGGTTGTCCCGAATTATTCTTATTGATAGCCATATACTTTGTATTTATTATTTGTTACTACAACAAAAGTAGCTCATTCCTACTGGAGTAACAAAAACTTCTCTCGCATAGACTTCATAATCATCCCTATTAGGTAGGCTCGAAAAAAAACTAGCGAAAAATAGGTATTGCCGATCCTTCCTAGGGGTAGTACCTTTGCAACTGTAGAGTAATTCTTGGCAATCTCTCCTGAATAGCTCTGTAAATAGTAAACCGTTTAAGTGATAAATCGTAGGCAAGTCTTTCTCGGGAGAGAAGGGCTTGCTCCTTTTTAGAGTCCTAGGATACCGACGATCGATGCCAAGGGCAGAGCAAAGCCTCAACAAGGTCTATTAGCACAAAAAGCACAAAACCCACAAGACTCAGCACCACAATCCCGCCATACATATCCAAATAATGGATGCGCATCCAAGCATCCACAATATAATAACCCATTCCTCTCGCAGTGCCGTAGGTCTCGGTAACGAAGAGCACAGATATAGCCGTACCGAGAGCGACCCTAAGGGCCGAGAGGGTCGCAGGCAGCGTCGCAGGCAGGAGAATGTGCCTCAAGGTCTGACTAGATCCTGCCCCGAGAGAGCGAGTGATGGCAAAGCTTTCCCTCGGGATCGAACGTAAGCTATCCCTGAGACTGAGGACGAGCTGAAAGAGGATAATGAGCACAATCATAGCAACCTTCGTCCCCTCGCCCAGCCCACCTAGGAGCATGACGATGGGTAGGAGGGCCAGCTTCGGCACGGGATAAGTCAGGTAGATGAAGGCATCCAGCACCCGGCCAAAGGCTTTATAGCGAAACATGACGAGAGCCAGGACGAAGGCCAGGAGCATCGAGAGCCCAATGCCCCAAAGGATGCGTCCTAGGCTCGCCAATAGATGCTCGGGCAGCCCGCTGGCAAAGACCTCGGACAGATGAGCGTAGACTAACCATGGAGCAGGCAAGAGCTTAGTGGATAGAGCGGCCCAAAGCAGCAACCAGCACAGGTGCAGTACAAGAGCTCCGAGGGCAATCATGGCCCAGGTCGAGCGATAGCGTTTAGTCTGCTGCACAGTCTTGTGTTTGGAGGAGTAATCCGCGCAATTCGCCCGCACTAGCCCCTCGAAGATGATGTGAAATGTATGCTGGATGGCCCGTAAGCAATGCGGCCGAATGCGCTAGAGTAGCCGCCTCATCGGGGCTATGGGTAACGAAGAGAGTCGTCCTCGGATAACGCTCCCAGAGCTGAAGGAATAGAGCCCGACTGCGCTCGGCCGTTAGCACATCGAGAGCAGAGAAGGGTTCGTCCATCAGAAGTAGATCTGCCCGCATGGCAAAGGCTCGGGCTAGAGCCACACGCTGCCTCTGCCCTCCGCTGAGCTCACTTGGGTAACGCTGCAGCAGATCTTCTAAGTGCAGACAATGGATGATCTCGTCTAGGGTCGAGGGATCTACGGCCTCATGCGAGAGGGCGGCAGGTAGGAGGATGTTTTCGCTCACCCGCTTCCAGGGCATCAGACCATAGTGCTGAGGGACGAGGGCTATGTGGTGCTTTCGAGGCGAGAGCCTCTCGCCCGAGAGCCTTATCTCCCCAGTATAGCGGGGGTGTACCCCAGCGATGGCGTTGAGGAGGCTAGACTTGCCTCCTCCCGAGGGGCCTATGAGGGCGCAGATCTCTCGCTCGGGGACAGAAAGGTGAACGTGCTCGAGGACGATGATGCCTCGCCCCCGCAGCTCGTAGTTCAGACTCAGATTCTCTATATGCAGTCCACCCTCTGTCAGCATGAGAGATGTCTGGTTAGTTCTTCGCTTGATAGAGAAGCTGAGTGGGTTGATAGGATTCAGGGATGAGCTGCTTGGCTTTTAACCAAGCGGCGACCTCCTGTAGCGTTGCAGCATTAGGCGTGATCTCTCGGGAATATCCTTCTCTAGAGAGGGAGAGGTCTTGAGCACCAAGTTCTTGGGCTACAAACTGCTTCCATTCAGTGGGGCTCAGCATCTGAATGCGCTCGACAGCGATCTGATAACCCTTGAGGAGCAGGGCTATCGCCTCCTGCTTGTCCTGCAAAGCCTTCTCTGCAATGGCTACTCCCGTGATTTGGCTTTCTGGGCTGCCTGCCGCCAACACACCTGGGATGGTCTTGAGACCAGCTTCGAGAGCAATCTGAGCAAAAGGCTCGGGCAATATAGCCGCATCGACCTGACCAGAGAGAAGCATTTCAAGACGCAGGGGGATCTTCTGTACCTCTACCTTAGTTACCTCCTCGGGAGAGACGCCACTGAGAGCGAGTAGCCTGTCAGTAGCATATTCTATCACTGTATTGCTTGAGAGAGCAATCTCTTTCCCCCTCAGATCTTCAACGCGCTCACATGGAGTATCTGCTGCCGTAATGAAGGCAAATGCACCTTGACATTGCATGCCCAGGCGCAGGGGAAGTCCTTTAGCATGCTGGATCATTACACTTGTATAGTCGGAGATGGAGGCATCCAGCTGTCCAACTTGTAGGGCTACATCTCTCTCCATGGGGGAGTAGAAACGCTCGATCTCGAGCTTCAGACCAAGAGAGTCATAGATACCCTGCTTCTGCGCCCAGGCAAAAGGCAGGTGATCGACAGAAGGCATAATACCCATACGCAGGTTCATCACTTCGTTTGCCTTACGAGAACTAGAGCCCGATCCACAACTTGAGATCAGTAAGATACCCAGGCCCATCAAAAGAGCACAAAAGGCATAGGTTGTCGTAGTCTTTCCTCTATTCATAGTAGATAAATAATTATTATATAATACTTTTCATCAGATAGAAAGTTGTTGGTCAGAGCCCTGGCGGCTCTTGGTCAGTTGCCTCTGCTTACGTTCGTAATAACGGCAATAAGGCCTTAGGCCACATTCATCACACTTGGGCTTGCGGGCCAAACAGATATAACGCCCGTGCAAGATAAGCCAATGGTGTGCCTTGGGAATGAGTTCGCTAGGGATATGTTTAACAAGCTCGAGCTCAGTCTGTAACGGAGTACGTGATCGAGTAACCAACCCCATACGCTCGCTCACCCTAAAGACATGCGTATCGACAGCCATCGTAGGCTGATGGAAGATGACCGAAGTAATGACATTGGCGGTCTTACGCCCGACACCTGGTAGCCGCATGAGCTCCTCTCTCGTCTCGGGGACTTCGCCCGAGAAATCCTGCACGAGCATCTGAGCCAAAGCGACCAAATGACGAGCCTTATTATTCGGATAGCTAATACTTTTGATGACTTCAAAGACCTCCTCTACGCTAGCCCCAGACAGTCGTTCGGGTGTCGGATACTGCATAAACAGATGGGGAGTAACCATATTGACCCTCTTGTCTGTACATTGAGCCGAAAGGACAACGGCCACAAGCAGTTCAAAAGGCGTAGTATAGTCCAGCTCCGTCTCCGCCACGGGCATATTCTTCGTGAACCACTCGATGATGTGGCGGTATCTCTCCTGTTTGTTCACGGGGCAGGCAGGCGTTAGTGTGCGCTCTCGAATTGATCCAAAAATCGCTGATCGTTCTCCGAGAAGAGGCGTAGATCCTTGACTCGATACTTAAGATTGGTGATACGCTCGATCCCCATACCGAGAGCATAGCCACTATACTTATGACTATCGATACCACAGCTCTCGAGCACATTGGGGTCTACCATCCCACATCCTAAGATTTCGACCCAGCCCGTATGTTTGCAGAAGTTGCACCCCTTGCCCGAGCAAATATTACACGAAATATCCATCTCTGCCGAAGGTTCTGTAAAGGGGAAGTAGGAGGGTCGCAAGCGAATGCGAGTCTTAGGGCCAAACATTTCCTGTGCGAAGTAGAGCAGCACCTGCTTGAGATCAGCGAAGGAGACATTCTGATCAATATAGAGAGCCTCCATTTGGTGGAAGAAGCAGTGGGCTCGGTACGAAATCGCCTCATTACGATACACACGACCAGGACAGATGATGCGGATCGGAGGCTCGCTCTGACTCATCACACGAGACTGCACCGAAGAGGTGTGGGTGCGCAGCAGTGTCCCAGGAGCGTTGGCCACAAAGAAGGTATCTTGCATATCTCTGGCAGGATGATCTTCGGCAAAGTTTAGCGAAGAGAAGACATGCCAGTCGTCTTCTATCTCAGGCCCTTCAGCTATAGAAAAGCCCAGTCGAGCAAAGATCGAGCAGATCTGCTCCTGGACAAGGGTGAGCGGATGGCGAGTGCCTAATGGTGCGGGGTAAGCCGTGCGACTCCAGTCAATCTCGGGAGTACGCTTGCTCTCCTGGCTCAACGTCTCCCGAAGATGGTTGATACGCTCTTGGGCAACATCTTTGAGCTGATTGAGCAGAGCTCCGACCTTGCGTTTGTCCTCGTTAGGGAGCGAGCGAAACTCTTCGAACAATTGCCCCACCAACCCCTTTTTGCTGATATATTTAATGCGCAGCTCCTCTACCTCCTGCAGGGACTGACTCTTGAGCGACTCGATCTCCTCGAGTAGGGCTTTGATTTTCTCTTGCATAGTTTGGGCGATTACCTGTAGATCGCAATCTATATTATATAGTGGTACTTCTTTCGTTTTGCTTTTAGTCCATACCTCCCCTACTCCCTTACTGAGCAATAAACTCGAGGTAGAGGGGGGCAAGGCCATGCAAAGTTAGCGAATTTCTACAAGGCTTCTTGCTGCCTTCACTCTTCAAATTACCCCAATGACATCGATCAAGTTACTATGACTGCCTCATACGCTCTCCATCTCAACATCAATAGACTCTCATATGAGGTGTTAGATAGGCGGACTGTAGAGGTCTAGATAGGACTTCGATCGAGGTATAAGTAGGATCGAATGTAAGACATAAGTAGGATCACAATGGAGATCCTATCTGAGTCTCTACAGGAGGTCTAAGAAATAGTGATAGTAGAGCTATCGAGAGAGAGCAATAAATTAGGTGTCTACCTTTTCCCCACAAAGCACAAGGGGCTGCTCTACTTGTTAGAGCAGCCCCTTGTATTTTAAAGAGATGAACCTAAAGGCTCACACTCTGCGAAATGCCTTAGAAGATATACTTGATACCGATTTGGGCCTTCCAGCGAGAGTCCATATCCTGAATAGACCAAATCGTACCAGGATAGGGAGAGAACTTATACTCTTGCTTCTTCGCATTGTAAGAGAGTGGAGTCTGGGCCCATCCGGCCGAATAGGAAATTCCCCAACCACGATTGAGTAGATTGGCCAAGTTGAGCACATCTGCATTCAACTGTAGAGTATGACGACGACCTCCGATGTTGAGATAGAAATCCTGGGCGAAATGCAAATCAATCTTGTGCAAGAAGGGAGCGACGAAGGCATTGCGAGGAGCAAACTGACCACGATAGGCCGCAATCTGTTCGTTTGAAGTAATGAAGTCCTCGAAGGCCTGTCGATTGCTATCATCCACAAACTTCATCTTCTTTAGCTCCTCCTTCGTAGGAATGTACATCAAGTCATTGCCGCTCTCTCCATCACCGTTCATGTCGCTACGGTTATAAGCCAATGAGAAGCGAGGACCGCTCTGACCACTATAAATAAGACCAATAGTTGTGGCGAAGCTACCACCGTATTCTACTCGATAGTTCAATGTACCAACGATACGATGACGAACGTCAAAGGTTGTCAAGGCCTCTTCCATGGCATCCATACCAGCGAAAGTATAGTTATACTTCCAGTTAGATGAAGCTACAGAGCTCGTACCATCGATCACGCCAAAGCTCTTTCCATAGGTGTAAGCCAAAGAGGTGCTGAGGCCGAAATTGAAGTCCTTAGACAGCTGAGCAGAGATATTGTAGCTATATCCCTTGTCCGTGTTGTCGAGCAGCAAGAGGTAAGTAGCCTTGGGATCAACCTTCTTATAGAGAGGACGCTTCATGCTGCCATGATCAAAGAACTCTCCAGAGTAAACCTGATTGAGATTGCGATAGAAAATGTTGTTGAGCGTCTTACTAAACATTCCCTCTACAGTGGCCTTAATATCACCAGGGAGCATAGCCTCCAAAGCAAGGTTTGTACGCAGAGTCTGAGGGAATTTGAAGTCTTTGCTTACCATATTCACCTCTGTATTAGGTCCTCCAGCAGGTGCAATATATTGCTTGTCAGGATCGATATTGAACTTAAAGCCTGGCACACCCTTGTTGAAATCTTTTGAATTCAAGCGTGTTCGAGAGAACTCAAAGCCCGTGTTGCTGAAGCTATTAGACAGCCAAACGAAAGGAATGCGACCAGTGAAGATCCCAACTCCTCCACGAAGCAAATACTTACGAGCCTCATCGAGGTGATAGCGGAAGCCAAAGCGAGGCGAGAGCAGAGGTGTGCTGCTGGGCATAGTGTTGTTCTGCACACCATATTTCTTGGCAATAGGCCCAGCATTGAAGTCCTTATTCTCACTAGGCTTATCGAAGAAGATAGGAACGTCGATACGTAGACCATAGGTTAGACGGAGGCGATCATTCACCTTCCAGTCATCCTGTGCATAGAAACCAAGCTGGGCAGCACCGAAACCAGGTGCATAACGCTTAGAGCCAGTTACGCTCTCTATCGAGAAAGAGTAGTCATAGCTATCAGGCATCTTCTCATCAGAGGTGCCGATGCTTAGGAAGTCTGCCAGCGACTTGTAGACATAGGACCCATAGTTGTTTTGGATGAAGAGATTGCGGATCTTAAAGAGCTCGTTGTGTGTACCGAGCGTAAGGGTGTGATTACCAAAGTTGAGGGTCAGATTGTCCGTGATGTTGAAGATATCCTGATCCAACGCATTAGCCGAGCTGTTACGCTCTGGACCAAGATAAATATTGCTATTCCCATCAACGATCTGAATGCTAGGCATGGGACGACCTGCGACATTGCGGTGGTCACGGATGCGATTATAACCAACACGAAGTTCGTTGGATACTGTACTGCTGAAGGTTGAGTTGAGTTCCCCTACGAATGAATGGGTCTTATTAACAAAGGTATAGCCATTGTTGAGGAAGCGAAGCGTCTGAGGGCCATTGCTGAAGACATACTTAGAGGCATCGAGGAAGCTATAGCGTAGGCTCAGACGATGACCATGAGCGACATTCCAATCGATACGAGCCAGGGCCTTATAACTACGCGTAGGTACATCAGTGGCATCGTAGCCGCCTGCATCATAACCACCAGTGAGTTCCTTGACCTTATTAGCGATCTGCTTAACAGTTGCCTCCTGCACCTGCTGCGTTGGCTCGCCAATGAGGTAGCGAGAGGGATAACGAGAGTCATTAAGCTCTGCATTGACGAAGAAGAAGAGCTTGTCCTTGATGATAGGCCCTCCGAGAGTAAATCCAGTAGAGTAATCGTGCTGCTCTCCTAGCTTGGTGCGGTTCTTAATGTCTGCCCCAGGCGTAGTGCCGAAGAAGTTGTGATCCTTGTAGAAGGCATAGGCAGAGCCCTTGAAACTATTCGTACCGCTCTTGGTGATAGCATTGATACCACCGCCAGTAAATCCGCTCTGACGCACGTCAAAGGGGGCAATAAGCACTTGAAGAGCATCGATTGCCTCTAGAGAGATAGGAGTAGCACCAGCCTGACCGCCATTAGTCCCAGAGCTAGCAAGGCCAAAGACATCATTGCTCACCGCTCCGTCGATTTGGAAGCTGTTGTATCTGTTGTTGCTCCCTGCGAAGCTCACAGCACCATTGCTCGAGATGCTAGCCATTGGAGAGAGCTTAGCCACGTCGAAAAGGCTACGCTCGATGCTAGGGGTACGCTCGATAGCTTTGCGAGAGAAGTTCGTCCCTGCGCCCGTACGTCTAGCGTTGAAGGCAGAGCCTGCCGAAGCCGTAACAACCAGCTGCTGGAGAGACTGGACATCGTCCTTGAGCTGGAAGTTAAAGGTCTCAGTCTCTCCGAGAGAGAGCTGAACATCCTTCACTTGAGCCTTCTGATAGCCCACAAAACTTACCTCAATGAGGTAAGGTCCTCCAGGGCGGAGACCAACGATGGTGAAGTTACCCTTGGCGTTGACACTTGTACCCTGGATAGAACCAGTGGGCAAGTGCTTGACGACAACCGATGCTCCAATAAGAGCTTCCTTGGTTACGGCATCTGTAACTGTACCCGTAACTGCGGAGGTTGTTACCTGAGCTTGAAGCCCAAATGTAGCCAAACTGACGACCAGTGCGACTGCAAACCGAAGTAGATGTTTCATCATAACTTTTGGTGGTTAATCATTAAGTTGATTTGAACGTGTAAGTGCTTTATCTAACTTATACTTAGAATAACTTTCGACCCCTATTTGTTCGCTCGCCAAGGGGGAAAGTCTGTCGAAGGGATAAAAAGAATAAGGACGGACGCACTCCACCAAAATTGTGAAGGATGCATCCGTCCTTTATCTTCAGATCATACAAGTCTGATTATTCGGCTGTGGGCTCTTGAGCAGGAGTTTCTTCGTTAGCTTCCTGTTCAGCGGCAGCCTCAGCGGCGGCCTGAGCTTCAGCGGCCTTCTTCTCAGCTACGAGCTGAGCCTTAGCCTTGTTTGCAGCTACCTCTGCCTCGAAGGCAGCCTTAGCAGCATCCTGCTTAGCCTTGTTGATGTTAGCCTTGAGCGTACCGAGGGCATTCTCACGGCTCTGCTGCCAAGCAGAGAACTTAGCCTGGGCAGCCTGCTCATCGAAGGCACCCTTCTTCACTCCACCCTGCAGGTGCTTCATCAGCAGAACGCCCTCGTGAGAGAGGATGCTGCGAGCCGTGTCTGTGGGCTGAGCTCCGGTATTAAGCCAATACAAAGCGCGCTCGAAATTCAAATCTACTGTGGCAGGATTGGTGTTAGGGTTATAAGTACCAATCTTCTCAATAAACTTGCCATCACGTGGCGCTCTACTGTCTGCGACAACGATCTTGTAGAAGGCGTAAGCCTTGCGACCGTGTCTTTGCAATCTGATCTTAGTTGCCATAAATAATTTTTAAGTATTCTTGCTTGCGTAATTGCATTAGCGGTGCAAAGGTAGCAATATTATTGCTTCCCTGCAATCCCCCTGGAGCCTACCGAGAGAGGAGCTACTCCTTGACGTTGGGAAGCTCAAGGCCGTAGCCCTTCTTTCTATCCATCGCCTTGAGGACGAAAGCCAGCACTAGAGCTGCGACACCGAGGCTGGCGAAGACGAGCATAGGCTGTGTATAGTTATAGAGCAGAGGATCTTCTACACCTGGATTAGATGATCGCAGCACTGCTCCGATGACCATGGGCAGGGAGTAGAGACCGATGTTCTGTATCCAAAAGATCACGGCATAGGCAGAGCCCAGGAGGCGTTCGTCTACCAGCTTGGGCACAGAGGGCCAGAGCGAGGCGGGTACGAGGGAGAAGGAGATCCCCAGCAGCACAATGGCCCCGAGAGCCACAGGCGTAGCCAGCGATGAGCTGATATGGGGCAGGAAGGCAAAAGTCAGATGGCAGACAATCATCAGGACAGCACCGATAATGAGCATCGAAGCCCCCTTACCCCTACGATCGAGGAAGTTCCCCAAGAATGGAGTAATGGCTGCAGCCCCTAGGGGGAACCAAAAGAAGATCATACCAGCATCCTCGGCACTGATCTGTAGGTTGCACTGGAGCATGTTGATCGCATACTTTTGGAAGGGGAAGATAGCAGAGTAATAGAGCACACACAGCAAGGCAACGATCAAGAATGTAGGACTGGTGAAGAGCGAAACGAGATCCTTGGGCTTGAAGGGATCGTCCTTCTCCTCGTTAGAAGCTCCCACCTCTCTGTCGAGCTTACGATCCATGAAGAAGAAGGCTATGAGTGAGAGCAAGCCGATGAATACTAGGGCTGTACACAGCAGCACAGGACGAGAGATATCAATCACCCCCCCCATCCCGAGGGCCTTAGGGCCGAGCAGTACTACGACAGCGACACCGATACGAGCGATGGCCATCTCTAGCCCCATCGCCAGGGCCATCTCGTAGCCTCTAAACCACTTAACGATAGCACGAGAGACTGTAATACCAGCCATCTCTACACCACAACCAAAGATCATAAAGCCCACGGCTGCCATCTTGGCCGAGGCGGGCATCCCTGCATAGAAGGGGGTAATATTCCACCACTCACTGGGAAAGTTGAGGTTGTTGCTGAACCAAGCCTCGGCAGAGCTGCCAATAAAGGCTTCAGAGATCGCAAAGTACTTGACCAGAGCACCCAACACCATCACAACGCCCGAGAGGATGGCTGTACGCCTAGCCCCGATAGTATCGAGGATGATCCCAGCGAAGATGAGGAAGAAGACAAAGACATTGAGAAACATCTCAGAGCCGGCAAAGTGGCCATAGGCACTAGGATCCCAACCTCTCAGCTCCTGCAGATTGGCCTGTAAGGGGGAGAGCACGTCCACAAACATGTAGGCAAAGAACATGGTTGCAGACAGCAGGATAAGGGCTGCCCAGCGGTACAGGGGTTTATCCCTCATCGTCAGTTTTACTTGTTCTGTCATAGTTTATTCTTTATTAGATAGACAATAATCATTGAATGCTCTCTAGGAGGTCAGCCACAACGAAGTTGCTCCCCCCAACGAAAATAAGGTCTCTAGAAGAGGCCGAGGCTCGAGCGGCCTCAAGGGCCTCTGCGACGCTGGAGTAGACCTCACCCTCGAGCCCCTCTTCGTGGGCCCATGCAGCCAAACGCTCTGCGGGCAGAGACCGTGGGGTACTTGCCTGGGTGAAGTAGTACTTGGGCCATCGGGGCAGAAGCTTGAGCACTGCGGCGACATCCTTGTCCGAGGCCATCCCCAGGACGAAGTGGGTATGCTCGTAGCAGTAGCGCAAGCGACGAAGCTGCTCAGCGATCTGAGCCAGGCCGGCGGCGTTGTGCCCCGTGTCGCAGACAAGGCGAGGATGCTTGGAGAGTGTCTGCCAACGACCCATCAACCCCGTGAGACGACACACCCCAGCGAAGCCCTGGGCTACGGCCGAGGGGGTGATCTCAAACTCCCCTCGCAGACACTCTAGGGCCGTCAAGATCGTACGGGTATTCTCCACCTGGGCAAGACCTGTCAGTTCGCCTCTCACGACACCCCAGTCTCGGGTCTTGTAGAGGTAGCCGACATCCATGAGGGTGGCCTCCTGGAGCGGTGCTGCCTCCTCGGCTAGGAAGAGGGGAGCACTCTGCTGCTGAGCCTTGGCCTCAAGAGCCTCCCGCACCCCCTCGCCCGAGGCGTTACCCACGACGACAGGGGTAAGAGGCTTGATGATGCCCGCCTTCTCGGCTGCGATCTGCCCTAGGGTATTGCCGAGGAATTGTGTGTGCTCGAGGCTGATATTCGTGATGATACTCAGCACGGGACGAATGATATTGGTGCTATCGAGCCGTCCGCCTAGCCCTACCTCGATGACTGCCACATCGACCTCACTGTGGCGGAAGTAGCAGAGAGCCATCATCGTCGTCAGCTCGAAGAAGGAGGGGTGGATCTGCTCCACCTCACCCCGAGCTTTCATCACAAAATCAGCGACATAGTCTTGAGTGATCATCTGGCCATTGACCCGAATACGCTCTCTAAAGTCCACTAGATGTGGAGAGGTGAAGAGCCCCACACGATAACCAGCCGACTGTAGGATGGCAGCCAGTGTATGCGAAGTAGAGCCCTTGCCATTCGTCCCCGCTACATGGATGCAGCGATAGGATGTGTGCGGGTGATCATAGAGGGCATCTAGGGCTTCAATGTTGCCCAGGCCAGGCTTGTAAGCCTGGCCACCGATATGCTGATAGACAGGCGTTGCCTCGTAGAGATAGGCTACAGCCTCCTCGTAGGTCATAGGTGCTTAGAGTGTGCCTCGGATGATTGTTTGGTCTCGGTCTGGGCCTACAGAGATGAGGGCGATGGGCACGCCGATCTCCCCCTCGATGAAGGCAATATACTCTCGCAGAGCAGCCGGGAGCTCCTCCTCATGGCTCATCTTCGAGGTATCTTGCCCCCAGCCCTTGAAGCTCTTATAGACGGGACGATAGCTCTCATTGAGCTCATAGGGGAACTCACTAGAGACCCTACCCTCATGCTCATAGCCGACACAAACCTTGATCTCCTCGAAGGTGTCCATGACGTCGCTCTTCATCATCATGAGCTTCGTAACCCCATTGATCATTACTGTATAGCGAAGAGCTACAAGGTCTAGCCATCCACAGCGACGCTTACGCCCTGTTACAGAGCCGAACTCATGCCCTAGGCGGCAGAGCTCGTCCTCTGTCTGGTCGAAGAGCTCTGTGGGGAAGGGGCCTGCCCCCACTCGGGTGCAATAGGCCTTGAAGATCCCATAGACCTGGCCAATGCTGCTGGGAGCAACACCCAGACCTGTGCAGCAGCCTGCACAGATCGTATTGCTAGAGGTTACGAAGGGGTAAGAGCCGAAGTCAATATCCAGCAAAGAGCCCTGTGCTCCCTCGGCCAAGACGGTCTTGCCCTCTCGGAGGCTATTGTTAATAAGCCATTCACTATCGACAAAAGTGAAGGCCTTGAGCTGCTCTACGGCCTCGAGCCATGCACGCTCTAGCTCCTCCAGATTGCCTAGGGGGAAGTCCATAGCTTTGAGCATACCGAGATGTCTCTGCTTGGCCTGCTCGTACTTGTTCAGGAAGTCATACTCTATATCCCCGACACGTAGGCCATAGCGGCCGATCTTGTCCGTATAGGTAGGACCAATGCCCTTGCCCGTCGTGCCGACCTTGGCATCTCCCTTGGCGGCTTCGTTGGCTGCATCCAGCAAGCGATGTGTGGGTAGAATCAGATGTGCCTTGCGAGAGATAACGAGACGAGTAGTCAGATCGTGTCCACTACGCGAGAGAGCCGTAGCTTCGTCGACAAAGAGAATTGGGTCTAGGACAACCCCATTACCAATCACGTTGAGCTTATCCCCCTGGAAGATACCTGAGGGGATCGAACGCAATACATACTTCTCTCCGTCAAACTCTAGCGTATGCCCTGCATTAGGTCCACCCTGGAAGCGAGCGACGAGGTCATACCGAGGGGTCAATACATCTACGATCTTACCCTTACCTTCGTCTCCCCACTGCAAACCCAGCAGTACGTCTATTCTTTTCATGTCTTATATCATAAGAATTGATAATCATTATCTAAGTATGGCCCGCCGCAAGCTCGGCTCGGACAAGCATCTGCAAATATAACTGATTTTGCACAGAGTACCCCGTCCAAAAGAATAAAGCTGAGCGGTTAAAATGTCTTCACCGAGAGGGTTTCCTCGATAACAAGATTTCAAAGTCTCCCCTTCGCCCCCCTCTAAGCCCTAGTCAGATGCTGGCCTCTCGCCCCCCCCATCTAACGAGCGAAGGCTCTCTCGAGGCCTCCTCCACCCCTACGATAGCCTCCAGTCCGAGGCCCTATACCCCACTCAATAGCTATCCCGATGGGGCCTCGAGGGAGGTATCAGGAGGAGTTCCATTTCGTTCCTACTTATATCACAATTGAAGTATAGATAGGATCGCAAGTGAGACTCAAGTAGAAGCTCCGCCTCGATCCTATCTATACTTCGATCGAGGCCCTACTTGTACCTCCATCCAGTGTCTAGAGAGATCTCCGCCGAGGTCTTGCGAGCACCTCAGACGGTTACTATCGAGGCCTCAGCGGAGCAGCTATACGGAGGCAAGCCATAGACTGCTCGGGGGCTAAGAGTATGGGCACAACAAAACCCATCCACGATGAGCCTCGAGAGTCTTCATCGTGGATGGGCAGAGCTGAGCATCATTGCCCAGGCTTCACGCAACAGACTATCTAAAAGAGATAGAGAGCCCGCCCCTCTTGCTAATGCAGGGCGGCTAGGCGTAGGATCTCCCCGATCGTGGGGTGTGGGAAGACGAAGCGGCTGAGCTCACGCAGCGTCATCCCCTGCTCCACGGCCATAATCGCAGGGGTGAGGATCTCTGAGGAGACATTGCCCAAGAGGTGCGCTCCCAGCAGATGGCCAGAGGTATCAGTGAGCAGCTTACAAGTGCCGCTACCCATCTCGTTCTCAATGACAAATCGTCCCGATAGGGTCATGGGGACGTGATGCACCCGATATTCGACGCCCTCAGCACGTAGTTCCTCCTCAGTCTTACCCACCGAGGCAATCTCGGGATCAGTATAGACGATACCAGGGATGGCCCGATAGTTCATGGGCTCGGGACGTTCGCCGACGATGTGATCGACTGCCACAACACCCTCTCGAGTAGCCGTATGCGCCAGCATCGACGTACCATTAAGGTCTCCAATGGCATAAAGCCCTGGGACATTGGTTTGCATGTATTCATCCACGACGACAGCACCTCGGGCACAGGCAACTCCCAAGGTCTCCAGACCAAGATCCCTCATCACAGGGCGACGACCCACACTGATGAGCACTCGATCAGCTTGTAGCTCGATAGACCCCTCCTCATTACGGGCATAGACGATGCCATCTCGGATCGCCTCGACACGGGTGGAGAGGTAGAACTTCACACCTCGCTTCTCAAAGACTTGACGCAGCTCCTCGGACAGCTCTCCATCCACAGGGCCTAAGATCTTGGGCAGCATCTCAACGACAGAGACCTCGACGCCCATAGTATTGAAGAAGGAGACAAACTCCATCCCGATGACTCCAGCACCGATAACAACGAGCCTCTGAGGCAATTCCTTCACCTCTAAAGCTTCGCGAGCGGTCCAATACGAGCCCTCCTCAAGCCCTTCGATGGGAGGGATGAAAGCCTCAGAGCCTGTAGCTAGGATCACCTTGCGGGCCATATAGGTATCCCCCCCAGCCTCGAGCACAAAGCCCTCATCACGACGCTCCAGCAGGCGAGCCCCTTCGCAGACGAGCCTGACACCATGCTGTTCGAGGCTCATCTTGATACCAGCACCGAGCTTCTTGAGAATCTTCGTCTTGCGAGCCATGAGCTTCGAGAGCTCTAGGTTTACATCGCTAGCAGAGATGGCATACTTGCGTCCCTGCTGCGCTTGGGAGTAGAGATGTGCCGAATGCAAGAGGGTCTTGGTTGGGATACACCCCTCGTTGAGGCAAACGCCTCCGACCTTATTCTTCTCAAAGAGTACTACAGAGAGGCCCTGAGCGGCTGCGTACTCAGCCGTATCTGCCCCTGCAGGGCCAGCCCCGATAATCGCTAAGTCGTAGATCATAGCTGTGTGATGTGAATGGATTGTGGTTGAATAGTTACTGCCTCGCATTGTATCGAAAACGAGGTACAGGGGCTAAGGTAGTGATTTTTGCACAATCTCCTCCACCAAAGCCTCAATACTTGCCTTGGCGGGCAGAGCCGCAACCGAATAGCCCGCAGCCGTGATGGTCTCGGCCGTTACTGTACCGATGACGGCCAGGCGACACCGATGCAGCTCCTCCTGCAAGCCATACCGATGCACAAGGTCGAGGAAGTTGGTCGCTGCGGACGAACTGCAGAGGGTAATCCAGCTCGTCCCCCTCGAGATGAGCGAGCGGATATACTCCTCATCGTGCTCGATGGGACTCGGGCTATAGAGATCCAGCTCGGTACACACAGCTCCCGCCGCCCTAAGCCCCTCGGCCAAGAGTCCACTCGAGCGAGCCGACTGAGGCAACAAGACCCTCTGTCCGGGGCTTAGCCTAGGGGCTAGCTCTCGAGCCATCACTTCGGCCGTATAAATGCTCGGGATGAAGTCGGCCTCGAGGCCATACCCTCTAAGGGCTGACTGCGTTGCCTGCCCGATCACGCCGATACTGAGACCTGCGAGGGCACGAGCATCTCTACCCAGCAGAGAGAGTCTTTCGAAGAAGAGGCGCACAGCATTGGCCGAGGTCAACAGCAGCCAATCATACTCGTCCAAATGGGCAATAGCTTCATCAATCTGCCCCCACTCCTCGGTCGGAGTAATGGCTATTGTCGGTAAGAGGTGTACCTCTGCTCCCTCTCGCTCGAGACGCTCAGAGAGCGACGAGGCCTGTGCCTCGGAGCGTGTAACGACGATCCTCTGCCCGACGAGCCTGCCTGGACGATACCAGGCGAAGTCTTGCCCCCAGGCGACCACATCCCCGACGACGAAGAGCCCTGGAGAGTAAGCCTCATAGCCCTCTGTGCTCAAGGCAAATTGCTTGAGCGACTGAGACAGCAGACGCTGTGAAGGCAAAGTGCCATGGGCAATGATCGCTGCCCTATGTTCCTGTGGCATCCCGTGCTCCATCAGCTCTCGGGCGATCTCAGGCACGGCACGCATGCTCATGTAAAAGACGAGCGTACCCTCGAGACGGGCATAAGCTCCCCAGTCGAGCTGTGGCAAACCACCCTGCTGTGTCGAGGCGGTAATCAGGGTTACCGAGCGGCTAAGCTCCCGTTGAGTTACGGGGATACCGCAGTAGGCTGGAGCGGCAATGCCAGCCGTTACTCCTGGGACTATCTCGTAGGCAATGCCATGGCTGTGCAGAGTGGCCATCTCCTCCCCCCCTCGACCGAAGACAAAGGGGTCGCCGCCCTTGAGGCGAACGATCTTCAACCCCTCACCCTCCTGAGCTAAATCGACGAGCAGGGCATTGATCTCCTCTTGCGTCATCGAGTGCCGACCGGCTCGCTTGCCCACATACTCGAGGCGGGCCGTAGGGGAGAAATACGACCGAATGGCTGGGCTGACCAGGGCATCATAGACGATAATATCGGCCTCAGAGAGCAGCTGAGCCGCCCCGAGGGTGAGCAGGGAGGGATCACCTGGGCCTGCCCCAACAAGGTAAACAGTTGTCCTCATCTCTTCTCGTGCAGGCAAAGCAGTTCATTCCTCAAGGCCATTAGGGTCTCAGCGAGGCCCTCTAACGAGGAGCTCAGCGATCGGTGTAACGCCTCTGAGCCATCCTCTCGGGCATAGAAAACCTCGAGCCGAGCCTGAGAGCCCTCTATCTGACACAGGCAACCCAAGGGCAAGGCACAGCCCCCACCGAGGCTGGAGAGTAGTCTACGCTCCGTCTCGACCTCGAGGGCCGTCTGATGGTGATGGATCTTGGATAGCAGGCGAATGAGAGCCTCGTCCTCGGCTCGGGTATGTACAGCTATAGCCCCCTGACCTGGTGCAGGGACCATCACCTCGATGGGTAGGACTTGGGCGATCTCGTGCTCGAGCCCTAGACGCTTGAGACCTGCGTAGGCCATCACGATGGCATCGTAATCGCCTGAGCGCATCTTGGCGATCCGCGTCTCCACATTGCCTCGTATCGGGCGAATATCCAGCTGCGGATGATGCTGGCGTAGCTGATAGGCTCGACGCCGACTTGACGTGCCGACAATAGCCCCAGGGCCAAGCTCCTCGAGGCGACGGCCCAGTAGCACATCGCAGGTACACTCTCGAGGCAGGAGGGCCGCCACACAAATCCCAGCCACAGGCTCGACGGGCAGATCCTTGAGGCTATGTACAGCCATATCGATAGAGCCCTCGAGTAGCTCCTGCTCGAGCTCTTTGGTGAATAGCCCCTTGTCGCCCGAGGCATCGAGGGCCAGTTGGAGGAAGCGGTCTCCCTTGGTCTTGATAACCCTGACCTCGATCTCGAGGCTCGGATCATGCTCGAGAAGGGCATCTCGCACCATATAGGTCTGTACCAGGGCTAGACGACTGCCCCTTGTGCCAATGACGATCTTCTTCATGATGGGTTTATGTTGAGGAGGAGCTTGGACTGTAGCGATCCAAGATGTGAGCAAATAGTTGATGGATGGCCTGCGCCTCCTTGGCCTGCCGCCCCTCCTGGGTTACCTCCCTCAGGGCCGAGACGATGGCTGTAGCGAAGGTGATACGCAGATGGGTATCGTACTGAGTAATAAGCTCCAGCTCATGAGCTGAGAGCTGACTGGGGAGCTTGCTGAGCTCCTGCTCGAGCACCGCATCTGAGGCCTGCTGGATGATACGAATCACTTCTCGCATCTCCGAGGCATCGCACCAACGGGCGAATTCCCGCACCATCTCCTCGATCTGAACCTCCACGCCCTTGAGGTCGAACCGCCCCTCTTCGCAAGCCCCACGACCGAGGTCATCGATCGTATAGAGATGAATACGAGGGTCATGACCTAGATCCTGGGCTACGTTGCGAGGCACTCCGAGGTCGAAGAAGCTCCACTGCTGCTCGAGGCCACTGAGTAGCTCCTCGGTAACCACTGCGGACGAAGCCGAGGTCGCAACAAAGACGACCGAGGCCGCCTGAAGCGCAGGGCGTAGATCGTCGCCGCTCCAAATACGAAGGCTTCGACCCTCGGCGAAGCGTTCGGCCCGCTCACCCGTACGATTGTAGAGGTGTACCTCGGGAGTACCTAGCTCTTGCAGACGATCATAGATAGTCTCGGCCATCTGTCCTGCGCCAATGATGAGCACAGGGCTAGAGGCGAGCCCCCCGAGACGCTCAGAGACAAAGTCCACCGCAGCCGAGCCTGCCGAGATTGGTGTGGCTGAGATGAGATGATGAGTACGGATATGCTTGGCTGCCTCAAATGCCTTGTGAAAGAGGCGCGAGAGCAACGGTGTACTCTGCCCCTCATCTATCGCCATGCGGAAGGCCGCTTTGAGCTGTCCCAAGATCTGCGTCTCCCCAACGACCATCGACTCGAGGCCCGAGGCTAGGCGAAAGAGGTGTCTCGTTGCCTCGCTCCCCGTATGGTGAACGAAGGCTTGCTTGAGGGCATCGCCCTCATCATACTGAGCCGTGAGAGTATCGATGATCCTCGCTCCCTGCGAAGGGCAGGCAGAGGCTGTTTCGTAATAAATCTCGGTTCGGTTGCAGGTCGAGAGGATGATCGCCCCTACAATAAGATCCTGAGTGCGCCATTGCTCGACCAAGGCCTTGGCTTGAGAGGCATCTAGGGCGAATAGCTCTCTCTCCTCGAGGCTCGCCGTATGGTGGCTAATACCTATGATCCCAATCATTATAAGTAGTTCTCGTTTTTGTTTTGCCTGCAAAGATAAACATTCACCCTCGTGTGCTCCTCCTCGGGAGCATGGGAGTGTATGGTTCGACTTCGGAGGCTCGTCCGAAGAGGCCTTATGAGGCATCCAAGTGGAGGTCTATCGAGAGCTCGAGTGAGTGCCTAGACGACTCCTCGATAGAGAGCCTATCTAGACTTCTACAACGATCCTATTAGGATCTCGATGGCGATCCTATCTGAGTCTCGATGGTGATCCTAATAGGATCTCAAGCGAGGCCCTATCGAGACTTCTAGAGAGACCTCGAGAGAAACACACAAAGAACTAACATACAAATTAATACACATCTCCCTGGGAGTCCATACTGCATTCTCATCGACAGGGATGGGGCCGAGAGGGCGAGCTTTGCCCATCACGCAGCTTTTCACTACCTTTGTAGTTACAATCAAGATGTACATCAATGAACGAAGAACTAAACGACAAAATGCAAGGGCAGGATTACTCGGCTAGTAGCATCCAAGTGCTAGAGGGCCTCGAGGCAGTCCGCAAACGCCCAGCCATGTATATCGGAGACATAGGAGAGAAGGGTCTCCACCACCTGGTCTACGAGGTCGTAGACAACTCTATCGACGAAGCTCTCGCAGGCTATTGCGACGACATCCGCGTAACCATCCACCCAGACAACTCCATCGAGGTACAGGACAATGGTCGAGGCATCCCTGTAGACATTCACGAGAAGGAGGGCAAGAGTGCCCTCGAGGTTGTGCTAACAGTCCTGCATGCAGGGGGTAAGTTCGACAAGGGTTCGTACAAGGTATCGGGAGGACTGCACGGGGTTGGTGTATCATGTGTGAATGCACTCTCGACGCATCTCAAGGCGATCGTTCATCGTGAGGGAAAGATTTATGCGCAGGAGTTCTCTTGTGGCGTGCCCACCACAGAACTGAGAGTGCTGGGAGAGACGGATCGTACTGGGACAACGATCATCTTCACCCCCGACAGCTCCATCTTCATCGCTAGGGAGTATCAGTTCAAGATCCTCTCCGATAGATTGCGCGAACTAGCCTTCCTCAATGCAGGTATCAAGCTAACGCTTACGGATCTGCGCACACCTCTTGAGGATGGGAGCTTCCGCAGTGAAACCTACCATTCGGCCGATGGACTCAAGGAATTCGTTCTCTACATTGACCGCATGAAGGAGGCCCTCGTGCAGGACATCATCCACATCTCCTGCGAAGAGCAGGGCATCCCCGTGGAGGTGGCCATGACCTACAATACTTCCTACCAAGAGAACGTATACAGCTACGTCAATAATATCAACACCATCGAGGGGGGGACACACCTGGCGGGCTTCCGTCGTGGACTTACTCGCACGCTCAAAAAGTATGCGACCGACTCTAAGCTCCTGGATAAGGTCAAGGTTGAAATCACAGGCGATGACTTCCGCGAGGGACTGACCGCTGTGGTGAGCATCAAGGTCGCAGAGCCACAGTTCGAGGGACAAACGAAAACTAAGCTCGGTAACAACGAGGTCAGCGGTGCCGTAGAGATCGCTGTCGGCAAAGCACTTGAGCAGTACCTCGAGGAGCACCCCAAGGAGGCAAAGATCATCGTAGACAAAGTCATCCTTGCGGCAACGGCTCGACAAGCTGCACGCAAGGCCCGTGAAATGGTACAGCGTAAGTCGCCCCTCTCTGGCGGTGGACTGCCCGGTAAGCTCGCTGACTGCTCGAGCAAAGATCCCGCACAGAGCGAGCTCTTCCTCGTCGAGGGAGACTCGGCCGGCGGTACAGCCAAACAGGGACGAGACCGAGAGTTTCAGGCTATCCTCCCCCTAAGAGGGAAGATCCTCAACGTGGAGAAGGCCATGCAACACAAAGTCCTCGAGAGCGAAGAGATACGCAACATCTACACCGCCCTCGGTGTAACCATCGGCACAGAGGAGGACAGCAAGGCACTGAACCTATCGAAGCTGCGCTACCACAAGGTCATCATCATGACCGATGCCGACGTAGATGGCAGCCATATTGCAACGCTGATCCTGACCTTCTTCTTCCGCAATATGCGCAGCCTCATCGAGAACGGCTATGTCTACATCGCCACTCCCCCGCTCTATCTGTGCCGTCGAGGCAAGGAGCAGGAGTACTGCTGGAACGAACAGCAACGCCTCGCCTTCATCTCCCGAGTAGCCTCTGGGGACGAGAGCAAGGTACATGTGCAGCGTTACAAGGGTCTTGGTGAGATGAACGAGGAGCAGCTCTGGGAAACCACAATGAATCCAGAGCATAGGACGCTGCGCAAGATCACGATCGAGAATGCAGCCGAGGCCGACTCTATCTTCTCCATGCTCATGGGCGACGATGTTGCCCCACGCAGAGAGTTCATCGAGGCCAATGCTACCTATGCTCGCATCGATGCCTAACAGCATGTGAGTATCACGATGCAATAGAAGTCATGATAAAGCAAGATCTTTCGCCAGCTCTACAGAGCCTGCATCAAGAGGTCAAGCACTATCTAGGGAGGGGACGCACGTCCTCTCCCTTTTTAGCAACTGCTCGGCCCGTCATCGGCATCACGGCCAACAGTACCGAGTATGGCTCGAGCCTTGCTCTCGCCTACTCGGAGGCAGTCATCCGCTCAGGTGGGACGCCCGTGATCCTTCCGATCACCTCCGACCTGGAGGCCCTGACACACCTGCTCCGAGGCGTCGATGCACTCATCCTCTCGGGTGGTTCAGACCTCTACCCCCTCTACCTCGACGAAGAGCCTCTGCGAGGCCTCGGAGAGGTGAAGCCCGAGCGAGACCGCTACGAGCTACTCCTCATCCGCTTGGCTGCCTCAATGTGCCTACCGATCCTGGGTATTTGTCGAGGGCATCAGCTCCTAGGGGTCGCCTATGGCTCTACGCTCTTCCAAGATCTTGTCAGCCAATATACCATAGAGCTGGCCATAGACCATAGCCCCAGCATCCCCAAGACCATGGCAGCGCACAAGGTAAGCCTATCGGGCCTGCCCAATCGCCTAGGCGAGCTACTCGGCATCGACACCCAAGAATGCGAGGAGCTCTATGTCAATAGTCTGCACCACCAAGCCCTGCGAGAGATCAAGCCCCCCTTCACCGAGCTGGCCATTGCCTCAGATGGTATCAACGAGGCTATAGATGCCTTCCCCGAGCTGGATATACTCGCTGTGCAGTGGCATCCCGAGCAGATGGTCTTGGGAGGGGATCAGACTCAGCTGCGCCTCTTCGAGCATATCGTCCGCCGAGGGGAGCTCTATCGCAGAGCGAGACGCTTCCACCGAGAGCATCTGACCCTAGACTCGCACACCGACACACCGATGTGCTTCACCCCTGAGTTTCGCCTAGGAGATTATGGCCCTACCCTCGTGGATCTGCCCAAGCTCGAGCTCGGACAGATTGATGCGACGGTAATGGTCGCCTACCTGCCCCAAGGAGAGGTGAACAACGAGGCACACCAGGAGGCCCGCCTCTATGCCGAAGGCAAGCTCCGCGAGCTGCATCACCAGGTCTCCCTCTACCCCGAGCGAGCACGCATTGCTCGCTCTGCCGAGGAGATCAGACAGGCTCAACGTGAAGGCCTCAAGGCGATCATACCAGCCATCGAAAACGGCTATGCCATAGGCGAAGACCTGAGCCTACTGCAATACTACCGAGAACAATATGGCATCGTCTACATCACCCTCTGCCACAATGGAGACAATGCCCTCTGCGACTCGGCCCGCAAGAGCCAGCGCACCCATGGGGGGCTGAGCGAGCTCGGTCGAGCCGCTGTGCGAGAGATGAATAGGCTCGGGATCATGATAGACCTCAGCCACGCCGCAGAGGAGACCGTTGCTGACGTCCTCGAGATCACCACACAGCCAGTCATAGCGAGCCACTCCTCGGCCCGCAGTCTCTGCGACCATCCACGCAACCTGACCGATGAGCAGATCCGAGCGATTGCCCGCACGGGCGGGGTGGTGCAGATCTGCCTCTATGCAGGCTTCATCCATCCAGAGGAGGCCGAGGCGAGCTATCTACACGCTGTCGATCATATCGAGCACGTGATCCGCATCGCAGGGATTGAACATGTGGGTATTGGTTCGGACTTCGATGGAGATGGGGAGCTGGTGGGCTGTCGCTCGAGCGAAGACTTGATCCGCATCACCATGGAGCTGCTCGACAGGGGATATGACGAGGAGGAGCTCTCGCTCATCTGGGGTGAGAACCTCATGCGTGTCCTGGAGCAATGCCAGGCTGGACACTAGTGGTTGCTCAGTAGTAAAAAGAAGGGTTGCGCCCCCGATCGAAGTCTTGATAAAACTTCGATCGGGGGCGCAACCCTTATGAGTAGTGAATAATGCTTCGGTATAGGGCGAAGAGCTTAGCCAGCAATGGCCTCCACCCCAATCTTCACATCGGCAATCACATGAATCAAGCTATTGGTGATGAACTTCACAGCGATAGCCAGCAGGATGACCCCGAAAAACTTACGCAGGATGTAGGCCCCATTCTTGCCTAAGAGCCGCTCGATAGGATCTACGAAGCGTAGCCCAAGGTAAACGGCGAACATATTGAGGACAACACTGATGCTCAGATTGATATAGGCTAACCCCTGGCTGCGAAGAGTAAGTAGGGTCGTAAAGGCTGCTGCCCCAGCGAAGAGAGGGAAGACGAGAGGGATAAAAGTCGCATTGGCCGTAGGCCCATCCTCCTGGAAGATCTGCAGCCCAAAGACCATCTCAGCGGCCATCACCAAGAGGATGATCCCCCCGGCTACCCCAAACGAATGGATATCGATGCTCAGAGCTGAGAGCAAGGACTGCCCAACGAAGAGGAAGATCAAGAGGATGATCGTGGAATAAACGGCAACCTGAGTGGGATCATACTTCTGTCCTCGATCCTTGAGTGAAAGCACAATGGGTATAGCACCTAGAATATCAATAGTAACAAAGAGAGGGGCAAAAGAACCAATGATCTCTTCGAAGCTGAAGAGAGACAACTCATGACCTATGTCTAGTGCCATAACAGAAGGGATTTAGATTACAGTGGAGCGGTAGGCGAGACTCGAACTCGTGACCCTCGGCTTGGGAAGCCGATGCTCTACCAACTGAGCTACTACCGCAAGAGGTGCTATCGAAATGCTCTGCAAAGGTAAATAACTAACCAATACTATGCAAGCCTTTGCCCCACCAATCTTGTTCATTCGGGTGAAACATCCCCGAAAGTCTCTGAATAACGAACTTCTCAAATTGATCTAAATAAGAGCGTAGCAGAGGCTCAGATAGGAGAGCGATGGAGATCTAAATAGGATCGCAGCAGAGGCTCAGATAGGAGCTCGATGGAGGTCCAAATAGGATCGCAACAGAGACTCAAATAGAGCTTCAATAGAGAGTTAAGCAGGAGCACAAGAGAGGTATAACTAGAAACTCACGAGAGGGGCTGAGAGACCGAGAGGCCATCTCCACAACCCTGACCCCATACAGATCTTACCCCAAAGTGAGGGCAAGCTATACGGAAAGACTTATCTTTGTGCATTATGAGCATCACCGAAGCAGACAATACAGAATTGCAGGATAAGCTCTCGCACATCGCCCCAGAGAACATCCACCAATTGCCCGAGTATGTGCCCATACAGCTACAGAAGCAGTACATCGAGCAGGCACGGTCTGTACGCAGACAACGCCTACAGGGCTCGCTGGCTCTCGATGATGAGGAGATTATCAGCCAGGCTCGAGAGCTCTTCGCCCAAGAGACGATGGAGGTCTCGGAGCTACGCAAACAGCTCGTACTCCTCGCTTCGACAGCCTCCATCGAAGCTCTGCGCCTGGTACAGGAGCTGTTACCTCGGCTCAAAGCAGTCAATCGTAGCTGGGCTCTCATGGCCGAGCTCGACCTCAAAATGAGCGTCGTGGGATCGCTCGTTGATGCAGATCAGGTGATGCTAGCCAGCGGCTTGGGCGGCAGAGGCCACCTCATTCGCCTGCATGGCTTCGTAACCTACCGCCCAGGGATCACAATAGAGCCCTACCAAGAGCGCATCCTCGTCGATGAGCTCCTCTACCAGGTGGGGCGAGTAGGGGGCGAGGTCGAGTCGTACGAGTTTGCGCCCAGCTTCATGCTCTTCGGCATCCTCCTGCCTGTAGACTCCGATATGGAACGTCTGCTCGGGGCTTACATCGCCTCTTGCAATGAGATGGGCGGATTTCTCAGCCGACGTAGCTTCATCACCAACACACACCCGCTCACGCTCGGCCGTGTAACTCGGCTCCTCGAGCTGGCACAGCAAGAGCTATCGCCCGAGCCTCAATAGTCATCGCATTCCTAACACCTCTATATTCCCTACAACGATTATGGGCATCATCCGAAGTATCCTAGACACAGACCTCTACAAGTTTACCACGAGCTACGCCTACTCGAAGCTCTATCCTCGTGCCTGTGGGCGATTTCAGTTCATCGACAGAGACCACACCATCTACCCCAAGGGCTTTGCCGAGCTGGTCAAGTCCGAGATCCAGGCCATGGCTTCGCTCAGTCTGAGCCGTGAGGAGGCACAGTTCCTCGCCCATGGGCTTCCCTACCTACCCCCTACCTACATAGACTTCGTCCGAGGCTATCGCTTCGACCCACAGGAGGTACAAGTCTCCCAAGACGAGGAGGGACACCTCTCGATATGGGCCGAGGGATTGCTCTACCGCATTACTCTCTGGGAGACCCCTATCCTAGCCTTGGTGAGCGAGCTATATTACCAGGCCACTGGCGCAGAGCCCGATATGCAGTATGCCGAGCAGCGCATTATCGAGAAGGCACGCATGCTCCGAGAGCACAACATTACCTTCTCCATGTTTGGGATGCGTCGCCGCTTCAGCTTCGACGTGGAGCTACGCATGACGGAGCTGCTCAAGGAGCATGCAGGCGAGAGTCTCTATGGCACAAGCAACGTATATATTGCCTACCTCCTGGGTCTTAGGGTTACAGGGACACACCCTCATGAGTGGATACAATTTCATGGAGCTATGTTCGGCTACAAGATGGCCAACTACATGGCCATGGAGGACTGGATCAACGTCTACGACGGCGACCTCGGCACAGTACTCACCGATACCTATACGACTGATGTCTTCATGAGCAATTTCAGCAAGAAACACGCTATGCTCTACACCAGCCTGCGTCATGATAGTGGAGACCCCTTCGTCTTCACCGAGAAGGCTATTGCCCGATACAAAGAGCTGCGTGTAGACCCGACGATCAAGTACATCATCTTCTCCGACAGCCTCAACCCCGAACGTGCGATCGAGATTGCGGACTACTGTCGAGGACGCATTGGGGCGAGCTTCGGCATAGGGACGAACCTCTCCAACGATGTGGGCAATGGAGTCAAGCCTCGCAATATCGTCATGAAACTCTACAGTTGCAAGATGACCGAACGCGAACGCTGGCACAACTGCATCAAGCTTAGCGATGTCGAGGGTAAGCATACTGGAGATCCACAAGAGATCGAGCTTGCACAGCGCACCCTAGGGCTCGACCTTTTCCCCTAGCTATGAAGCAGGTTTGCCTCTACTTCGGCTCATTCAACCCCATCCATCGAGGGCACTTGGCCTTGGCCCGGCATGTCCTCTCGGAGGGCTATGCCGACGAGCTGTGGTTCGTCCTCAGCCCATCGAGCCCACATAAGCAGGGGCGTACCCAGCTCCTCGCCCATCGGCGTGCTCACTACATCCAGGAGGCTATAGAGGGCGAGCCAAGGCTATGCCTCTGCCGCATCGAGGAGGATCTCCCTCGCCCCAACTACACCGTCCGCACCCTACGAGCCATCGAGCTCCTACACCCCGAGACGAGGCTTAGCCTGCTGATCGGGGCGGACAACCTCATGGGCCTCGCCTCGTGGCATGATTACCAACGGCTACTCGAGGGCTATCGGCTGCTGGCCTACCCACGGGCGGGCTATAGCAGGGAGCAGCTAGAGGGGCAGATCCGCCACCTAAGCCAGGAGAGGCCAGGAGAGGATGGCGAGATCATACTGCTCGATGCCCCTCTACTCGAGTACTCCTCGACAGCTATTCGCCGAGCGGCCCTCGAAGGCAAAGACCTCAGAGAGAGCCTCCCTCACCCCGAGCGATGGGACGAGCTCAGCCTCGAGATCCGCTCGCTCTCCTCCACCCACTAACCCCACACCAACCCCAAAGAGAGCAATGAGCTACATCCACCTCATCACAGGAGGCGAACGCTCGGGCAAGAGCACCTTCGCCGAAGAGACTGCTCTATCCCTATCTCCCCGTCCTCTATATGTGGCCACGGCCCGCATCTGGGACGACGAATTCGCCCGCCGTGTAGAGCGACACCAGGAGCGTCGCACCGAGCACTGGGATAACCTCGAGGAGGAGACCCAGCTCTCCCGACACGACTTCACGGGCCGTGTCGTCCTCATAGACTGCGTAACCCTCTGGGCAACAAACTTCTTCTTCGACCTCGAGAGCGATGTCGAGCATGCCCTCGAGGCCCTCAAGGAGGAGTTTGACCGTCTAGTGCAGCAGGATGCCCACTTCATCTTCGTAACCAACGAGATCGGTATGGGAGGGGTATCTGAACACAAACTTCAGAGGCAGTTTACTGAGCTGCAAGGCTGGATCAACCAATACATCGCACAGAGAGCAGACCGCCTCAGCCTCATGGTCTGCGGCATCCCCATGGAGGTCAAATAAAGACAAAATGACCAATTGACAATGAGACACTTCTACATCTCTCCACTAGATGAACGCTACAGAGCTCCCCTGCTCGAGAAGATCAATAACCTCACCAAACCTAAGGGGGCTCTCGGACGGCTCGAGGAGATCGCCCTACAGGTGGGTATGATCCAGCGCAGTCTTACGCCCGAGCTACACAAACCCTACAACATCATCTTCTGCGCAGACCACGGCATTGTCAATGAGGGGATTAGTCAAAGTCCGAAGGAGGTTACTTGGCAGGTCGTCTACAACATTCTCTCGGGTGGTGCCGGGGTCTGCTACCTCAGCAGACAGCATGGGGTCGAGACCCTACTGGTCGATGTCGGCGTAGACTATGAGTTCGGCTCGATCGAGGGGCTCATAGATCGCAAGATCATGTACGGCACAGAGAGTTACCTCGAGGGCTATGCCATGACAGAGAGCCAATTCGATCGGGCGATAGAGGTCGGGGTAGAGATGGTGGAGCGAGCCCAGCAGGAGGGGGCTAACATCGTTAGCTTCGGTGAGATGGGCATCACCAATACCGCTGCCTCGGCCCTGTGGATGAGCATCCTAACGGGTATGGATCTGAGAGACTGCGTTGGCCGTGGCAGTGGCCTCAACGATGCAGGCCTAGAGCATAAGTACCAGATCCTCAAGCGAGCCCTCGAGGGCTATCAGGGCTCTTCAGAGACCATCGATCACATCCGCTACTTCGGTGGTCTAGAGATGGTTGCAGCCCTGGGGGGAATGCTTCGGGCGGCGGAGCTGCGGATGACAATCCTCGTCGATGGCTTCATCATGACTGCCTGCCTCCTGGCAGCTCGAGCCCTCTACCCCCTCGTGGGACAATACGCTATCTTCGGGCATCAGGGGGATGAGGCAGGTCATGCTCGCCTACTGAACTATCTCGGGGCTAAGCCCCTACTACACCTCGGGATGCGCCTGGGCGAGGGGAGTGGAGCGGTGTGTGCCCTGCCTATAGTCCACTCTAGCGTGCGTATGCTCTCAGAGATGGCCTCCTTCGCAGGGGCAGGGGTAACGAAGTACTTTGACCAAGACACAGACGAGACCCATGAGTAAGTCAGCCTCAGCCCTCGATCAAGCCCTCGCCGCCGTCTCGATGTACACTCGCCTGCCTGCCTGGCGGCTCAGAGAGCTACCTCGCGAGGCCTACAGTCAAGCCATCAACTGGTGGCCCGTGGTGGGCTTCATCGTCGCAGGAGCTATGAGCCTTATGCTGCTCGGCAGCTATCTACTCACAGGCTCGTGGGTGGTGGCCTTCGTCCTGGCACTCATCGCTAGGCTGTTGCTCACGGGGGGCTTCCACGAGGATGGTCTAGCAGACTTCTTCGACGGATTTGGTGGGGGGAGAGAGCGAGAGCGCATCCTTATGATCATGAAAGACAGCCACATCGGGAGCTATGGGGTACTGAGCCTCATCCTCTACTTCATCCTCCTAGTCTTAGCGATGCAGAGCATACCCGATGCCCATCATCCGCTACTGCTGATCTACGCTGGGGTATATGGGCGCATCCTCTCAATGCAACAGATTAGACTACTGCCCTATGCCCGAGAGGAGGAGCAGAGCAAGACCGGGGTCGTCTACACGCCCACGAACCCTTGGCCTAGCATCCTCTCTCTAGTGATCATCTTTGCTCTGCTAGCACACTTCATCTCCGAGGGGGGCGAAGGGATGGTGTATCGCACGAGGGGTGTTATACTCTCGCTCCTACTGCCTATAGCCCTAGTACGAGGGCTGATCGCCTACATACGCAAGCGTATCGGAGGCTATACGGGCGACTGCTGTGGGGCTGTCTATCTCATGGCCGAGCTCGTAATCATCCTCAGCTTCCGAGCCTCTTATCCCCTACCGATCGACTAGAGTATGGCCAGGCTCATCCTTATTCGCCACACCTCGGTAGCGATCCCTCGAGGGGTTTGCTACGGGCAGAGCGATGTTCCTCTGGCTGACAGCTTCGCCGAGGAGGCCCTCTGTGTCAGGCAAGAGCTCGAGAGCCTAGGGCTTACACCCGAGGGGATGAGGGTCTATAGCTCGCCGATGTCTCGGTGCATACGGCTCGCCGAGTTTTGTGGCTACGGCGATCATATCCAGCGAGATAACCGTCTGATGGAGCTCAACTTCGGCCAATGGGAGCTGCAAGCCTTCGACGCTATCGAGGATCCCAGGCTAGAGGAGTGGTATCGGGACTATATCTACACAGCCCCCACTGGGGGGGAGTCCTTCGCCGAACAATATGAGCGTGTGGCTAGCTTCCTAGAGGAGAAGAGGACGGAGGCCCTCAGTACTGGAGGGAATATCCTGGCCTTTACCCACTCGGGAGTACTTCGCTCGGCTGCGGTATGGCAGGGGAGGTATTCGCTCGAGCAAGCCTTCGACTACGCCTGCTCCTATGGTCAGATCGAGGTCATTCCCCTCTAGGTGCAGAAGCTAGAGGGCTGCTTTAGCACCAAAAAGCCACCAGGGAAGCATTAGGAGAGGTCGAAGGGCGTATTCGCCCCACAGGATAACACTCTCTAAACAAGAACACTATCTGCACGCCCCCTCACAGAAAAAGAAAAAACGAAGTCAAATACTTGCAAATTTGGAGAAAAGTAGTACCTTTGCAGCGGGTAAGTCCCATACGACCAGCTCCCTTTGACTCCCCCAGGGCTTGATCGCAGCAAGGGTATTAGGTCGTAGCGGTGCGATATGGATCGCTTGCCCACCTGCCTCTTTAGCTCAGTTGGCCAGAGCACGTGATTTGTAATCTCGGGGTCGTTGGTTCGAATCCGACAAGAGGCTCTACGGGTTACTTCCCTCTGGGAAGTAACCTTCTTCGTTTTACGACTGAACCTCCGAGAATGCTAGCTGGTTATTACTCATAAAGAAATTATCTAAAAACTCATTGTCATCATTATGAACAGAGAACACAAGCGTTGCCTGATCATCGGCTCAGGCCCAGCAGGCTACACGGCCGCTATCTACGCCTCTCGAGCAAACCTAGCTCCCCTACTCTACGAAGGCCTACAGCCAGGAGGGCAGCTAACGACCACGACAGAGGTGGAGAACTTCCCTGGTTATCCCGAGGGTATCACAGGCCCCGAGCTCATGGCTGATCTGCGCAAGCAAGCCGAGCGATTTGGCGCTGAGATACGTACAGGTATCGCAGTCAAGGCAGACCTCTCGAAGGCTCCCTACCTGGTTACCTTCGACGATGGACACGAGGTGGAGGCAGACACGATCATCATCTCCACGGGAGCTACTGCCAAGTACCTCGGTCTCGAGGACGAGCAGAAGTATGCAGGCATGGGGGTCTCGGCTTGTGCAACTTGCGATGGCTTCTTCTACCGCAACAAGGTCGTGGCCGTAGTGGGCGGTGGAGATACTGCCTGCGAAGAGGCTCTCTACCTCGCCTCACTCGCTAAGCATGTCTACATGATCGTCCGCAAAAACTACCTGCGTGCCTCTGAGATCATGCAGGAGCGTGTACGCAATGCGAAGAATATCACTATCCTCTTCGAACACAATACCCTAGGACTCTTTGGCGAGAATGGTGTAGAGGGTGCCCACCTGGTCAAGCGCAAGGGTGAGCCAGATGAGGAGCTTGTGGACATTGCTATCGATGGCTTCTTCCTGGCCATTGGGCACTCACCCAACTCCAGCCTCTTCTCCAAGTATCTAGAGTGCGACGAGGTGGGCTACATTATCACGAAGGGACATTCACCCTCCACCAACCTCCCTGGGGTATTCGCCGCCGGGGACGTAGCAGATCCACACTACCGCCAGGCTGTAACCGCCGCCGCCTCGGGCTGTAAGGCAGCTATCGAGGCTGAGCGTTACCTCGGTGCAAACAACCTCTAAAAGGCTCAAAGGGACTAGAACAATAAGGGAAAAGGTCTAGGAGATTATCATCCTAAACCTTTTCCCTTCAAAGCCTGTAAGAGTTTAATCCGCCCTTTCTTCGAATACACACTAGGGGGTGTGGCATAAAGCCACACCCCCTAGTGTGTTTATTACAATCTCAACTGAGATCTCTTAATGACGATGTACCTCTCGACGAGCCAACTCGATATCTACTCGACGAGCAACTGTACGCAGATCCTGAGTAGCATCAACACCTGCAGCAACAGTGATCAGCCTATGCTCCTCTATACCAGAAGCGATGAGGAACTCGCGCACGGCACGGCTACGCTGATCTGAGAGACGTTGGTTCAGAGCCTTGCTACCCTCTGGAGAGGCAAAGCCTGTCAATCGCATCACAAGGCTATGATCACGAGACATCATCAGAACCACATCGCCCAGACTCTTACGAGCTGCCGTAGAGAGACGAGAGCTACCCTGAGCAAAGAACACCTGACGCTTGAAGCCAATAGGCTTAAGGATGGTGTCCGTACGCATCTCTACAACCGTATTGATCTTAGGCTTAGTAAGCTCGTCCTTGAGAGCGAGGAGCTCATCGATCTTGCGCTGAAGCTCTCCGATACGAGGATCGGGCTTTTGCTCTGCAGGCTGCAGAGGCATCATGGGCACGACCTTGGCTACAGTGTCCTTCTTCTCCTTAGATCGGATGAGCACAGAAGCTCTAGGATCTTTAGCAAGATGCTGGGAAAGAAGCAGGTCGATAGCTCGCTCAAGACGTTCAAGACGCTCATCATCGTACCTAGAGGCTGCCGCCCCACCTCTCCTATTTGCGGCACAAACAGCACACTCAGCTGTAGTATGCGTATGCTGAACCTGGACAGGGTGCTGCATATCAACTGCGCCCAAGCCAAGAGCATTGAGCAACATCTGATACTTGAGTAGCCTCATATCCTCAGCGGTAAGGCCATCTTTACCACTACGCTGAACCTTCTGCTCCTTGGCAGCAGCCTCAGCAATAGCCCTTAGTCCGTCGATGAGCTCTTGCTCACTGATAACGATCAAGGAGTCGGGGCGTGCAACACTAGAGGCTTGGGCACTCGGAGTACCACAAAACGACCAGGCACACAGGCCGAGGATGCTAAATAATACTTTCGCTTTCATAATCTCTTAAAGGGATTAAGTGATTAGAAGTTGAACGTATAACCTACAGAGATCTGATTGTTCTTGAAGGCATTACGTATAGAGTAATCAACGCTCAGCTTACCGCCAAGAATGTCGGTAAAGTAAGTACCTACGATTACGTTAGTACCGAAGCGCACTGTGCTATTGATGTCCGTATAGCCAAGACCTACACCCACATAAGGCTTGAGGGGTAGTATTTTGCCAATACGGAAGCCATAGAGCACGTTAGCAGAGAGACCGAAGCCATCATTGGAACCAAGACCGATAAAAGTCTCTGGAGCAAAGGCAAAGTCCGAACGGCCAATCTGGAAGATAGGACGTAGGCCCAAATTCCAAGTAGTATGGTCTCCGAAGCTAGGACCAGTGAAGAGGGTAAGCCCTCTAAATCTTAGAACAGGCTCTCTAGCACTAGTTACAAGAACTACATCATCGCCAGATGGCGTACGCACCTCTTGGATTATAGGAGCTACAGGAGCATTAAGCACCTGACTCTGAAGAGTTACATCACGAAGATCACGATTAGAACGGTCGAGGCGGTCTACACGACGAACTAGCTCTTCCATACGCTCAAGTAGCTGTTCAGTCTTGCTGTCATCCTTTTTAACCGCTGGCATGACAATCTGCTGGGGAGCAAGATGCTGACGATACTTAGCCTGACTAAGAGCGTTGATCAGAAGGATCTTGTCAAGATCCGTCAGGCTGCTACCCATCACATTGGCATTGGTGATGGTCTGAGCGTTTGCACCCTTGACTTCGGATACCACACGACGTACAAGGCTCTCGAACTGAGAAGTAGTCAGAACAATATCCTTTGGATAAGCATACTCAGTTCTGATGATCTCTTCACTCTTGATCGACTTGATGTTGTCGAGGGCATTCTTCTCCTCAATGATACGAGATACCTTCTCTGCATCATGGTTTCTAGCAGCCTCTTCCAGCTCTCTATTCAGTTTAGCGATACGGCTTTCATATTCAGCACGCAGCTTGTTAATCTCACTCATATTGGCCTCACGAGCAGCACCACGGGCACTAGTAATGTAGTTGCGGTAGACATCTCTTGGGTTAGGAGAGGGAGATCCGAAGTGGAAGCGGATACCAGCCTGATACATCATGCTCAGATTTACCTGGCTAGGCTCAAGGATTCTCTTAATGTTAGGATTGTCCTGTCTATTGAGCATGGCATCTACAGCGACATAGGCAGCGACAGAGCGATGCAGAGGCATATCGATACCAGCACCAGCAGTAGCATAAAGGCCACTACGTCCGAGACGAGTACCGAACTTGTCGACATAGTTATCCTTATCTACAAGCATGTAACCAGCACCCATGCTGATGTAAGGGGTTACCCCCTGAGGGAAGTTAAGACGACCAATGAACTTACCTCCGAAGAGCTGCATATGATCAGAGGTCTTGAGCTTCCTCGTCCTTGGGCTCTGAGCCGCACGGTAATAGTAACCACGCACCCCGATCAGAGGATTGAGGTCTACACCCAAAGATCCTCCGACAAACCACTGATTGCGGAAGATAGACTTATCGTTGAAGTTGATATAGGCCACACCTGGCTCGAGAGAGAACTTCATGCCACGATAGCCTCCAGCAAAAGCATCTCGATAGGCACGAGAAACGGCATCCTTAGGATACTCGCTCGTACCGCCGAAGTAGAAGTCGAGGGAGGCCTGTGCGGCCCAGTTGTGAAGGCGACCATTCTTAGATGCCCCAGCGGCTAGGTAATGATTGTTTTTGTCTACGTTGAAGAAGATATTGCGTCCCTCCAACGTGAGAGCGATGCGACGTGCCAAGTTGATCTTAGCACCAGCACCGATAGATCCATAGAGCTGCTCCTCCTTATACTTGCCTGGAGCAACGGGGTAGTCATACTTGAAGTTCATCAGACCACCCCCAGCTGTCAAGTAAGGGGTTAAAGCTGTGCCATCCCATAGGTTCAGCTTAACCTCTCCCCCGAGGCGATCGATGTGGATCTTAGCATCCTCCAGCTTATCGGCTATACTCTGTAAAGCTCCCCAAGAAGAGCCCTTGAGCTTTCCCTTGAGGTTGTAGCTTCTCTCATAGAGAGCACGGAACTCAATGAGAGGACCTAGCCCGATGCCTGCACGCACACCATAATAGGGGGTATCACCCATATTAAGGTTGTTGTGCCACCAGGTGTACCCAAGCACAGGCGAAGCCGTAAAGCTCACGTCCTTGACCTGAGCATTAGCCTTAACGCCAAAGCTCAGCAGGATTGCAGCACAAAGTGCCAAAGTCTTTTTCTTGCCCATAAATTTCACTTTAATAGGTTTATAACTATTGTCATTGTAATCTTCATTACCTTGCAAAGGTAATACATTGTTATGAATTATCTTCGTTCTTTAAGAGGAAATATCGACCCATATCACAAAAAAAGTATCTCACGAACAAGATTTTTTATTTTCACCTACAACTACTCGAAAGCCACAGAAAGAGTCTCAAGAAGTCAAACACACTAGGATTAGGACAAGTAGAAGAAAATATGAGCTTAAGATAGGGCGATCAATAGGAAGCCATTAGGTAATATCAGGCGCACCAGTAGGATATCACTCAATACAAAAAGAATTGGAGCAAACCTCCCGATCTACTCCAACCTATTTAACCAAAACCTTAACTATGAAAAATCTTACATTTTCCAACGCAAATGTAAGCAGAATATCCGAACTTACCAAGCCTAATCTCTGTTATAATATCTCAAACATGGTTTATTAGTATGAGCAATGCAATGACAGCGGACTCTAAATCCGCCCAAGCAGTAACGGACAAAAGTCTCTACATCGAGACCTATGGATGCCAAATGAACGTAGCTGACAGCGAAGTTGTAGCCTCCATCATGCAGATGGATGGGTTTCATTTGGTTGAGCATCCAGACGATGCCGATGCGATCTTCATCAACACCTGTTCGGTGCGAGAGAATGCCGAGCAAAAGGTACTCAACCGCATCGAGTACTACAACACCCTACGCCGCAAGCATCGCAAGGGATTGGTGCTAGGCATCCTAGGCTGTATGGCCGAGCGAGTCAAGGACGAACTGATCGACAAATATGGTGTAGACCTCGTCGTCGGGCCAGACAGCTACCTAGATCTGCCCAATCTAGTCGGGGCTGTCGAGCGAGGCGAGCGAGCCATCAACGTCAAACTCTCCACCCAAGAGACCTACAAAGATGTCATGCCTCTGAAAATGAGTGGTGTGCACATCTCTGGCTTTGTGTCGATCATGCGAGGCTGCAATAATTTCTGCTCCTACTGCATCGTCCCCTATACCCGTGGTCGGGAGCGTAGTAGAGAGATTGATAGCATCCTACGAGAGGTGCTCGATCTCAGGGAAAAGAATTATCGAGAGGTAACCCTACTTGGGCAGAATGTCAATTCGTATCGCTACGACTCGGGAGAGCGTATCTATGACTTTGCCGACCTCCTCTCGGCGGTAGCCGAGGCAGTCCCTGAGATGCGCATCCGCTTCACTTCACCCCACCCCAAGGATATGGACGACAAGGCCATCGCTACGATGGCGAAGTATCCGAATATCTGTCGGCATATCCACTTCCCAGCCCAGTCGGGTAGCGATCGTATCCTCAAGCTAATGAAGCGCAACTATACACGTCAGTGGTACTTAGATCGTGTAAGGATCATCCGAGAGGCTATGCCCGACTGTGCCCTAAGCTCGGATCTCTTCTGTGGCTTCCATGACGAGAGCGAGGAGGACTTCCAGGACACCCTACGCCTGATGCAAGAGGTGGGTTACGACAGCTCGTTTATGTTCAAGTATTCAGAGCGTCCCGGCACCTATGCAGCCAAATACCTAGAGGATAATGTACCCGAGGAGACGAAGCTACGCCGTCTACAGGAGATGATCGACCTACAAAACAAGCTCTCGCTCGAGAGCAATCTCAGAGATATTGGAAAGACCGTCGAGGTACTCGTTGAGGGCTTCAGTAAGCGTTCACGAGAGCAGCTCTTCGGCCGAACGCAGCAGAATAAGGTCGTGGTCTTCGACAAGCAAGGCTACCGCATTGGGCAATTCGTCGAGGTCGTCGTCGAGGCTGCTACCTCAGCGACCCTCATTGGCAAGCCTATACGCCCAGCAGAGGGCTACTCCCCCAAGCCTCAGGACTAGGCCTTCCCAAGGACATAAGCGACTCGCTAAGGACAACCCCCGAAGGTCTAGGGACAGACAAACAAATACGACGCCATACCCATCGAGGTATGGCGTCTATTTTTTGATCTATAAGCTCTCTCCACCTCAAGGACGAGGGGCAGGGAGGCTTCCAGCAAATCGCTCCAGCTCGGCAATAATCTCCTCGTTGCTATCTGTGATCGAGAGGATAATATGCTTGAGCTTGCCCGAGGTAGAGAGCTCTTCGATAAGCGGATAAATGGGCTTCTCTCTAGTCCAATAGCTCTCGCCAAGGAAGATCATCGGGCTAGCTACACCATAGCTGACATAATGGTTCTGAGCTAGATCCTGAAAGATCTCCTGCATCGTACCCGCACTGCCAGGCGAATAAATCACCCCTCCTCGAGCGACAGCCAAGAGGCCCTCCTCACGAATGCTATTGGCAAAGTACTTGGCGATCTTAGTAGCGAAAGGGGTTGCCAGCTCATGACCGTAATGCCAAGTGGGTATTCCGAGACTATCATAGCCTAGGTTCGGATAGCGATCAATGACCTCGAAGGCTGTCTCGAGCCAGCCCTCGTCGGCATACTTGGGGGCTCGGGCAAGGATCGCTAGGGCTTCTCCGAGGGTATGTTCACTACGACCTGCCAGCCATGCTCCGAGATGGGTTGCCTCCATAGCCCCTGGGCCTCCACCAGAGAGCATCAGGTAGCCTCGCTCTGTAAGCTGACTCGAGAGCTGAGCAATCTGACGAAACATCGGTGAGGTGCGGCTCAATCCATGACCGCCCATGATGGCGACGATTTTGTGGGCCGAATAGTCCTCTAGGAGCTTCGTCAAATTCTCTGATATAGAATGATCATGCAAGGCTTGCGAGAGCGAGTCTAAGAGTGATTGTCTGTGGGTAGAGGCCACATAGTGGTCATAGACTCGCTTGTCATAGCAGGAGACATAGCTCTCAGGTCGCTCCCAGTGGTAGCCTTCGTAGAGGGAAAGGCCTGTGTAGAGCTCCTCGGGGTAGGTCTTGTAGGGGACGTTAAGACTAGGGAAGATGTAGTTATGCTCGTAGAGATGAAGCATCAGGCTGGGCGAGATCTTGCAGCCCAAGAAGAGGCACTCGACATACTTGGTCTCGAGCATATCCCTCTCGACCGAGGAGAAGTCTATCCCTTGGAAGGCAACATCACGGATCTCCTCTTCCTTGAAAAGGTTTCTCAGATCGGAGAGGTCTTCGTATAGTTTCATGAACTCAGGCGGTTATCCTAGCTTCCAAGCCTCCGTTTACAACTCCTTACGACAGAGCTGCTCTACCTCGTCTACGATGCGTTCTGCAGCTCGAGGCTCCGAGAGGCCAAGGATCTCGACCTGTAGGCTCTCTCGCCTCGTCTTGTCGGCCAGAAGCTCAAGGGCAACCGAGCTGAGGCGTTCGACAGCCTCCGCATCGGGGATGAGGATTGCAGCCCCTCGACTAGAGAGGGCCAGGGCATTTTTCGTCTGATGATCCTCGGCTACGTTGGGCGAAGGAACGAGAATACTGGGCTTACCCAGGAGGCAAAGCTCAGAGATCGAGCAAGCCCCAGCCCGAGAGATCACCACATCGGCCAGGAGATAGGCATAGTCCATCCGATCAATGAAGGCCGAGCAATAGTACCGCCCAGGATAATCGACAAGAGCCAGGCGGGCCTGCTCTTGATACAGACGCCCCGTCTGCCAGATGAGTGCCGCCCCAGAGCTTGCCCAGAGCTTGAGCGAGGAGGCAATACTCTCGTTGATCGTTCTAGCCCCGAGGCTCCCACCGACAATTAGGACGACCTCTCCAACGTCTTTGGGGAAGCCAAAGTAAGCCAAGGCCTCAGCTCGAGTGGCCGTCAAGAATTCGATCTGAGGGCGGATGGGATTGCCCGTTAGGGCGATCTTGTCCTTGCGGAAGAAGCGTTCCATATCTGGGTAGGCCACACAAATGCGATTGGCCCTACGAGCCAGGAGCTTATTGCTCACCCCGGCATAGGAATTCTGCTCCTGGATGAGAGTTGGGACACCTAGGCTCTGAGCCGCTTTGAGGGTGGGTGCACTGGCATAGCCCCCTACCCCTATAACTACATCTGGAGCGAAGGAGCGCACGAGGGCTCGAGCCATAACAAGGGCTCGAGCGAACTTGCGTAGGACCGAGACATTGCGCCAGATCTGCTTGCGGTGAAAGCCTTCGACGGGCAACCCAACGATTTCATAGCCAGCCGCTGGGACACGCTGCATCTCCATCCTCCCCTCCGCACCAACGAAGAGGATCTTGATGTCGGGATAACGCTTGCGTAGGGTATCGGCGATAGAGATCGCAGGGAAAATATGCCCCCCTGTGCCGCCACCACTGATGATAACACGCTTGGGATGAATTGTTTGCTCCATATTCATTTGATGATTATCATAGAAGTCCATCTAAGCCTCTGTCTCTGCAGCACTAAGGATCTCTTGCTCTCTGCGGTCGAGCTCTCTGATCTTGGTCTGTGAGCGAGAGATCCCGATCACAATACCCACCGCAATGCTAGCACTAAGATAGGATGAACCGCCGTCGCTAATGAGTGGCAGAGGCTGCCCCGTGATAAACATACCAGAGGCTACCATGAGGTTGATCAGAGCTGAGAAGGGATACAAGAGCCCAAAGCCCAAGAGGACGTAGCGTCGATACATGTTCTCCTCTCGCTGGGCAAGCCTACCAACCCAAAGAAACCAAAGCAGATAGAGCGAGGGGACGAAGAGCATCCCGACGACTCCCCACTCCTCGACGATGATGGCGTAGATATAGTCCGAATAGGCCAGGGGCAGATAATCTCTTGTCTTGCTCTTGCCCAAACCACTGGGGACTTGTCCTCTAGAGATAGCCACAAGTGCCAGCTTGCTCTGAGTGCTTCCCTCCTCTAGGTTGTAGTATTCCTTGTCTGAGGAGGGATCTTCTGCAATATGGTACAGACGCTGCTGCCACACAGGCGATCTGTGGTGGATCTTGCGCAACGTATCCTCAGGGATAAAGAGTAGAGCTGAGACGAGCAATGCCCCTGCGACGAAGAGCAGGACAAAGACTCGGAGAATGAAGGAGAGGGGGGCTCTAAGAGTAATCGTATAGAGGAATAGGAACGAAATCAGGATGAAGGTCGTCGAGAGATTGGTCAGATTGATGGAGAGCGTAATAGCAACAATCACAAACCAATAGATCAAGAAGAAAAGGTGGGCATACTTCTTGGCTAGGGGGAAGTGCTCTCGGCGCATCTTAGCCACCTTCGCTCCGATCTCGGCCCCATAAAGCACGATGATAAGCTTGAAGAACTCAGAGGGCTGAATCGATATTCCCATGATCCTCGTCCATCGAGAGGCCTGGTTGGCCTCCGTAGGGTTAAGCCACAGGGCTACGATGAACACACCGACTATAAGAGCCAGGAGATACTTCTTCCTCCGATACCACTCAACGGGGAATTTGGAGACAATGACAGCCGTCCCCAGACAGAAGAGCAGTACGACAACATGCTTGAAGACAGGGTTTGTCCCCTGCTGGCTCATGAGGAAGCTGTACATTCGAGCACTCGAGGCACTCGAGACTGCGAAGAAGGAGACGATGATGAAGGTAGCATAGAGCAGCCACAACCGCTTGTCCCCTTCGAAAATCTTACTCAATATGCCTTCCGTGCGCAGAGGTCTGGTCTGATTACTCATGGGCTAAGGCTTTGACTGCCCCTCGAGGGCGAGGACTTCGCTGCGAAAGCAATCCCCTCGGTGCATGTAGTTATCGAAGAGGTCGAAGCTCGCACAGGCAGGCGAGAGGAGGACTGTATCGCCCCGATGAGCCATTTCTCGGGCCAGCCGGATGGCCTCGGCCATAGAACGAGCCTCGGAGATGCGAGCGACACGATGATCAAAGGCTGCGTGCAGCTTCGTATTGTCCACGCCGAGGAAGATCAGGCCTCGGGCTAGAGCCTCGATCTGAGGGGCGATCTCCTCGTAGTTGTTGCCCTTGTCCTGCCCTCCGAGGATGAGGACGTAGGGTGTCGTCATGGTGCGCAAAGCATAGTAGGTCGAACTAATATTTGTAGCCTTGGAGTCGTTGATGTAGCGCACCCCATCGACGACGGCGATCTTCTCCAGTCTGTGGGGGACGTTGATGAAGTCCTTGAGGGCCTGCCGCAGGTGCTCGGCCGACACCCCTAGTCGAAGGGCAGCGATGGAGGCAGCCATGGCATTCTGTAGATTGTGAGGGCCTTGTAGGGCAAGCTCCGAGATGGGCAATTCGAAAGCTATATCATCGAAGTGGATGCGCATCACATTGTCGTCGCTCTTGTCTGCGGCCGAGCCTACCTGCGAGTAGGTATGGAAGGCCAGTAGCTGCATCGGCATGGGCTGATGGGCTGCTACATAGCGAGCGATGAACTCATCCTCGCCCCAATAGATGAAAGCATCTGAAGGGCCTTGATTTTGCAAGATACGCATCTTCGCCAGGGCATATTGCTCCATGTCGTAGTTGTAGCGATCGAGGTGGTCGGGGGTAATATTCATTACCAGAGCGATATGGATATGCGCACGATACATGTCATCCAGCTGGAAGCTACTCAGCTCGACGACATAATACTCGGGCTGCTCGGGCGAGATCACCTGCCGAGCCAGGCTAAAGCCGACATTGCCTGCCAAACCAACCCGCATCCCAGCACCCGAGAGGATGTGATGTAGCCACATGGTCGTAGTGGTCTTGCCATTGCTCCCAGTGATCCCGATGATCTTGGCATCGGTATGGCGCAGGGCGAGCTCGATCTCGGAGATGATCGGTATCCCCTGGTTTCTGAGGGCACGGATGATGGGGGCTTTGTTCGGGATGCCAGGCGACTTGACCACCTCTTTGGCCGAGAGGATCGTCTGCTGACTGTGCTGACCCTCCTCGTAGGGGATGCCAGCAGCCTCTAGCTCGGCTTTGTATTTGTCTGCGATCTGACCATAATCGGAGACGAAGACCCTCATACCTCGACTTTGGCAGAGCAGGGCTGCACCGACGCCGCTCTCCCCTGCGCCGAGGACGACTATATCGTACTGTTGTAGTTCGCTCATCATTTGCTGTAATGGCTTATTTTGAATGAATTATTTCGCTCCTCTAGCCCCCTCGAGAGTGGATCTATCGAGACAAGCCTAGATGGAGGGATGATGGTGTGAACATCGATTTGCAATATTCGCCAAATTTATCCAGTTGTGCAAGCAAATCAAGAGCCCAAAGCTCTTGCGAGCTGCCCTGAGCTCCGATCAAGAGAGGGATGCCCCCATGCGTGGAGGGCCGGGGGACTATCGGCAAGGGATGCCTGCGCAGAGCCTTCGACGCCCCTACTTCTTGCCGATAACGGCAAGAAGCGATACCCTTGTAGAGACCTGAGATAGTTACAATGGATCTTATCTCAGCTAAAGAAACAAGCGGAGGCCTCAACAGCAACATATACGGAAACAAACAGACAGGGCGTAGGGCCCAGGCGAATGCCTGAGCCCTACGCCCTAGGAGGCGAGCCCTTGAGATGTTTGGAGCAGTTTATTCAGCAGCCCAAAGACCTTTCATGGCCTGCTCCTCCTGTCGGATGCGTACCACCAAGAGAATCATATAGAGCGGTAGACCCAGCAGGAGCGTCATCCAGGCATTACAGAGCAGGGCAACACCGATGAGCTCAGGGATGATGTTGAGGAAGTAGTTCGGATGACGCACAGTGCGGAAGAGGAAGCTACGCTCAATACGCTGATTGGGGACGATGTAGAGCTTAAGCGTCCACACGTCTCGGAGCTTATAGATCACATAGAAGAGCATGAGGTAGGCAAAGGTCATCACCCCTGTCCCCCAGGCAGAGATCTCGTTGTAGTCTACCCCCGAGCGATAGGCCTCGTATAGAGCCGAGAAGTAATAGGCAATATGGGCCAGGGTGAGCAGGAGTGAATTGAACTTACCGTACTGAACAGCCCCCTTCCGAAGCAGCAACTTCTCGTTGCGGATCGAGTACGAGAGCGAGAGGAGGCGCAGAATGAAGAAGATGGCGAAGGTCGTAATGATATATTGCATACCGATAACAATACTAATTAGTTTGTGATTAAAAATAAATTCGTAGTCATTCGTTTCTTGAAGTTTGATTGGGGGTTAGGGCTTGCCTCCAAAAATATTCGCCGCAATCTATGGAGCTTGATACATGATAATCCATCCCCTCCCTGCCTCGAGGAGCCTCTCCCCTGTGCATCGTGGCTGCTCTAGTGAGCCCGAAAGGAGCTCTATGGAGCTCCTACTTGAGTCTTCAGTGAGATCCTACTTAGACCTCAAATGAGATCCTACTTGAGCCTCGAGTGAGATCCTATATAGGCTCTTAGGCGTAGGTCTACTGGGAGTTCAGAAGAATCGCCATCTAACCTCTCAGTCGAGATCCTATCGGACACTCAGCCTTCAGTCCTTCGGCTTCATCTCAATGAGGGCGATCCTCTCAAGAGCAGAGGCGCAACTACATGTAAAATGCGAAGCTACTGGTTTCCTTGCATCGAGAGAAGCAATATTTTATCGTCCCCCCCAATACATACTCTACCTCAACGGATTAAATTCTTGAATTTATTTCTAGAGACAAAAAGTAGGGAGTAGCCCACATGGGCTACTCCCTATCCCTCTATCGACCTCCACCTCGTCGAGGGAGAGGATCTATCTTACATTATTTCTTGGCCTTTTTGCGAGCCTCCCTACGCTCTCGATCCCTCTTGAGCTTAGCATCTATGAGGGCTATGTAGGCTTCGTCCCGGAGGACGTAGCGCATGTAAATCGAGTACAGAGACATCGTCAGAGGTAGGGCAACCAGCATCCCGAAGAAGCCGAGCAGATACCCCCACACCGAGAGTGAGAGGAGGATGAGCGAAGGACGCATCCCCATCTTCTCCCCCATAATCTTGGGCACAAGGATCGTCTCCTGAATTACCTGAACGATAAAGAGCACTCCAAAGGCCAGGAGCAGGCACACGAAAACTCCCTGACCCTGCTGGGCACTCATCAGCACAGACATAAAAGCCAAAGGGATTACCCCCAGGGCCTGCATATAGGGGATGAAGTTCAGGAGACCGATCAGAATCCCCATAGCCGTAGCCATCGGAAGATCTATGATATTGAAGCCAATGCTCAGCAGTAGCCCCACGCTCAGGGCAATGAGTGCTTGCCCACGAAAGTAGCTATTCATGTACGAATCGATCTCCGTCATCACCGAATGTAGCGACCCCCGAATAGAGGGAGGGAAGAGCTCGATCATCCCACTGGCTAGGCCCTCGAAGTCGATCATGATGAAGATAAAGTACACGATCCCCATGGCAAAGACCACCCCCCACGAGAAGACCGAGATCGTACTATCGACGATCGAGCCGACCTGCGTCCAGGCCGTCTCGATCGTCTTCATGATATTCTCTACCGAGAGCTCCTGCGAGAAGCGATCAAGATCGACAGCCTCCTTGAGCATAGCGAGCATTCCCTCGGGAAGGATCAGCTCAAGCAGCCCCCCTCCATTGTAGACATTCAAGGCCTCGAGCGTCTTGGCAATCTCCTCCTCGATCGAAGGGATCAGGTAGATGAAGCCGAGGGCCAGCACAACCCCCAGCAGCACAAAGACGATCAGCACCGAGAGACCCCGAGACTTGACTCGAGCCTTGTACTGAAAAAACTTCACCAGCGGAAGCATCACATAGGCGAAGATGCCTGCCAAGAGGAAGGGCAGCAGCACCTCCCAGATCGCACTGATAGCCATCACGCACAGTAGCACCAGAATGCTGATGAGCAGGATGCGTACCGTACGATCCAACGTAAAGGGTTTATTCAAGAACTTATCCATAGAGAACCAATGGGATTAGGGCATGCCCAGCGGTTGCTGAGCCACTCGCTCATGTTTGAAGGGGAAGAGCTCAGAGGGGGAGTGCATGCGCTGCATCTGTCGCTTCATACGCTCCAGGCGGCGAGGCTCTTGCTCAGCCAAATTGTTTTGCTCCCCGAGGTCTTGCTCTAGATTGTAAAGTTCATAGACGGGAGCGTCGCTATTGACCTTTAGGGCTACCAGCTTCCATTTGCCCTGGCGCAGGGCCATCTTGCCTCCCTCCTCATGGAACTCCCAGTACAGGGGTCGCTCCTGCTTGCGTGCTCTAGCCTTGGCCTGGCCCAAGAGTAGGGGCATGAGATCTACCCCACTCGTCTCAGGTTGCTTCTCCCCGAGCATCGAGGCGAAGGTGGGCATGAAGTCCCAAAAAGCTCCTGGCACACTGCATCGACTCTCGGGGGTGATCCTCCCTGGCCAATAGGCGATCATCGGTACTCGAATCCCCCCTTCGTAGAGATCTCTCTTATGCCCTCGCAGAGGGCCATTACCATCGAAGTACTCAGGGTCTGCCCCACCCTCACGATGAGGGCCATTGTCGCTGGTGAAAATGATGAGTGTATCCTCCTCAAGGCCCAGCTCCTTGATCCGATCGACTACCTGACCGACATAGCTATCCAGCAGCGTAACCATAGCGGCGAATGAGGCATGGGCATCAGGAGTCGATCCATAGCCCGAAGGGCCACCCTGCCAGGGCTTGGGCGTCAGCTTACCTCGGTAGTATGCGTAGGATTCATCATGGGGGAGGTTCAGCTCAGCATGGGGCAGCGTATAGGTCAGCATGGCGAAGAAGGGCTTGCCCTCCTGAGCCGATTCGTCGATGAACCGCAAGGCTTGCTCCTGGATGAGGCTTGGAGCATAGGTCTTGCGAGCATCCCCCGCATTCTCCTCGAAGAGAACACGCTCCCGATCACTCCACAGATGCTCGGGGTAGTACTTATGCGAGACACGCTGACAGTTGTAGCCATAGAAGCGGTCGAAGCCTCGATCCGCTGGCTCTGCACCTGAGCCAGGATGACCCAGCCCCCACTTGCCAAAGATGCCTGTGCGGTAACCAGCCTGCTGAAAGAGACGGCCGAGCGTCGCACGATCGGCCATAGGGGTCTGTCCCTCGGGCTGAACCTCCTTATTGCCTCGAATCCTCGTCCGTCCCGTATGCAACCCCGTCATCAGCGAGGCTCGAGAGGGGGCACTCACCGAGCAACCAGCATAGAAGTCAGTGAAGAGCATCCCTGCACGACTCATAGCATCGAGCCGAGGCGTCAGGATGAGCTGCTGCCCATAACAGCCGAGGTCTCCATAGCCAAGGTCATCGGCTAGGATGAAGATCACATTAGGCTGCCTCGTCTGTGCCTCGGCGGAGAGGGAGAAAAGGGCAGGAGCGAGAAGTAGCCCTGAGGGCAGAAGTACACGTTTCATCATTGTCAATAGGTTGTTAGCGGAGGATTATATTCTCATAGAGGTATCGCCCCCCTGGTGGAGACAATACCTCTACAGATGTATTTGCAGCATAGAGCGGCTTTCGGGCACTAGAGAGGGATCTTAGCCACTCGTCCAGCATGCCGACCACCCTCAAACTCGCTCGAGAGGAAAGCCTCAACGATCGAGCGACAGAGCTCTTCATCGACGAAGCGACCTGGGATCGATAGCACATTGGCATCGTTATGAGCACGAGCCAGGCCTGCGATCTCGGCACACCAGCACAATGCGGCCCGTACCGAGGCATGCTTATTGAGGGCCATCGAGATCCCATTACCCGAGCCACAGACGGCGATACCATAGTCCACCTCGCCCACATCTATAGCTCGACCTAGGCCGTGGGCGAAGTCTGGGTAGTCACAGCGTTCGTCGCTATAGCAACCATAGTCATGGAGGGCAATACCCTTACCCTCGAGGTAGGCCTTGACCAACTCCTTGGTCTCGTAGCCAGCATGGTCGCTACATAGGCCGATGGGTTTATTCGTCTTCATATCCAATTCGAGGACAGAGGGGTTAGCATTCCATGAGCTTCTTCACCTGCGTGTAGACATTCTCAGCAGTGAAGCCCAGCTTCTCATCCAACACCTTGTAGGGCGCAGAGAAGCCGAAAGAGCTCAGCCCCCAAATGCTGCCCTGCTCTCCGACGAGCCCCAGCAGATTAACGGGGAGACCTGCTGTCAGCCCAAAGCGTTTGATGCCTTGCGGCAATACCTCATCTTGGTAAGCCTTATCCTGCAGGCGGAAGAGGCCCTCCGAGGGTACCGAAACGATCTGCAGGCGGATGCCCTCACGACGCAGCAACTCTGCTCCATCGACCAGGGTAGAGACTTCACTGCCCGAGGCCAAGAGGACTACCTGTGGGTTCTCGTCCCGAGAGACGATATAAGCTCCTCGAGCGGCCTGGGCAGCCTCACAGTAGCGACAACTGATAGGGTTCAGCAGGGGCAGGTCGTTGATATTCTGACGAGAGAGGATGAGGGCCGTAGGCGTGTCGACGTTCTCCATAGCCAAACGCCAAGCCATGGTTGTCTCCTGCACGTCAGCGGGGCGAAGTACTAGAGTGCTGTTGCGCCCGCTATGGTTCTGTAGCTTCTCCATCAAGCGAATCTGTGCCTCCTGCTCTACAGGCTCGTGGGTAGGCCCGTCCTCCCCTACTCGGAAAGCATCGTGCGTCCAAACGAACTTCACGGGCAACTCCATCAGAGCAGCCATACGGATCGCAGGCTTCATATAATCACTGAAGACGAAGAAAGTACCGCAGGCAGCGATTACCCCGCCATGAAGAGCCATCCCGATACACAGGCAAGCCATTGTCAGTTCGGCCACCCCAGGCTGTAAAAAAGCTCCGCCGAAGTCTCCACGGCTCATCGCGCGAGTCTTCTTGAGGAAGCCATCGGTCTTGTCCGAGTTGGAGAGATCAGCTGAGGAGACGATCATGTTCTCCACCTGATCTGCCAGCACCCCCAGCACCGTGGCCGAGGCGGCACGAGTGGCCTGATTCGGCTTCTGCACAATGGCATCCCAATCGACCTTGGGGGCTTCTCCCGAGAACCAACGATCGAGCTTCTCGGCAAGCTCGGGATGCTCAGCTCTCCAAAGCTTCTCCTCTCCAGCTCGCTCCTGAGCGAGGGTTTCTAGCTCTTCCATACGGCGGGCATAGAGAGCCTCGACCTCGGGGAAGATGGAGAAGGGATGCTCAGGGTCTCCACCCAAGCCTTTAATGGTAGCCTCGATACATGCACCAGCGGCCGTTAAGGGCTGACCATGGGTGCTCACAGCTCCTTCAAAAGAGGTGCCATCAGCCCCGACCACACCCTTGGCCATTGTTGTACGGCCAATAATGAGGGTAGGCTTGCCCACTACAGCCTTGGCTTCGGTAAGCGCTCGGCGAATAGCAGGCACATCATGCCCATCAATATCAATCACATGCCATCCCCAAGCACGATACTTCATCGCTACATCCTCCGAAGCCACCTCACTCACACGAGTAGAGAGCTGTACATCGTTGGCATCATAGTACATGATCAGATTGTCGAGGCCTAGATGACCTGCGATGCGACCAGCTCCTTGAGAGATCTCCTCCTGGATACCCCCATCGGAGATGTAGGCATAGATCGTTTGGCTCATCATCCAGCCGAACTTATGCTCGAGGAACTTGGCCGCAATGGCTGCCCCCACAGCATAGGTGTGCCCTTGACCTAGAGGACCTGAGGTATTCTCAACTCCTCGGTCAGGATCTACCTCGGGATGTCCCGGCGTAGGGCTACCCCACTGGCGGAACTGCTGTAGCTCCTGCATGCTGTACTTGCCGACGAGCGCAAGCTGAGCATAGAGCATAGGCGACATATGCCCTGGGTCTAGGAAGAAACGATCTCGCCCAAACCAACGAGGCGACTTGGGGTCGAAGATGAGGAACTCGGAGAATAGGACATTGATGAAGTCCGCACCGCCCATAGCACCGCCAGGGTGTCCGCTCTTAGCTTTCTCTACCATCGAGGCTGCCAGCACACGGATATTGTCTGCGGCCTTAGTCATCAGTTCGATACTGTTCATGATGCTTACGCTTAGGATATATGTTTGTTATGTGAATGCGATCAGGATCTCTGCCGTCTTGTGCAATCGGCCCTATTACCAAGCCCAAAGTTAGGCAATATTTCCCACACACCTAACCCTTCAGAGCAATGTCTCAGGGCAATCGCATCGAAATAAGGCTATCTTTGGTGTATGGATGTACGCGATTATTTTTCGATGGTCTCCGACCCACGTGTTGTGGGTCGTTGCAAGCATAAGTTGAGCGATATTTTGGTTATTGCACTAGCGAGTTATTTGTGTGGAGGCGAGGATTATGAGTCCATGTGTGGAGGCGAGGACTATGAGTCCATGCATGAACTTTGCTTAGAGCGTGGAGAATCGCTTCGCCCACTGGTTGAATTGCCTAATGGCTGTCCGAGCGTAGACACGTTCGAGAGAGTGCTCCAACGCATTGAACCTCAGTCTCTCTATGCTTGTCTTCAAGTCTATGGTAAAGAGCTGATTAGCGACTTAGAAGGTAAGCACATCGCCATTGACGGCAAACGTCTGAGAGGATCTAAGAAGAAAACAGGCAGTACACATATTCTCTCAGCTTGGGTTGATGAAGTAGGTTTAAGCCTTGCTCAAGAGACTGTTGCCGAGAAACGCAATGAGTTACAAGCCATTCCAGAGGTCTTGGATAGCCTTGATTTATCAGGGGCAGTTATTAGCATCGATGCTATGGGGACTCAAACCAACATTGCAGAGCAGATTATCCAGTCAGAAGCTGACTACATTCTAAGCCTCAAAGGCAATCAAAAACATTTGTATGAGGACGTTCAAGATTGCTTCACAGGACAATATAGGAGTCATAGCTATGAGACCGTAGAGAAAAATCATGGTCGTATTGAGAAGAGGACTTATACGACATTACTAGCTTCAGAGGTCTTTGACGGAGGCGAGTATGGTCAATGGCAAGGCTTGAGAAGTTTAATTCAAGTGGAGCGAGAGATTAGTAGTTTAGGGGGAGAAAACCGAATAGATAAACAGTATTATATCAGTAGTTTACCACCTGAAGAATGTCGCTTAATAGGGCAATACATTCGAGGGCATTGGGGGATTGAGAATAGACTCCATTGGCATTTGGATGTAACCTTCAGGGAAGATGCCTGCCGTGCTCGTAAGAATTATTCAGCCACCAACCTAAACACGTTGAGAAAGTTTGCTTTAGCCATTGTCTCTAGTTTGCTTTAGCCATTGTCTCTGGGTACAAAGACAAACTATCCTTGCGTAAGAGGCTGTTCAAAGCCGCTCTCAATATAGACTATCTCAAGAAGCTCCTAAAGATTTGATGCGGTTGCCCTGCCTCAAGTACCTGAGTGAAGCGATCTCTTAGTGAGAGGGGAGGGAATGAAATACCTTCGCCAGTGAACAGACCTCAATAGTTTGCTCTCTGGCGAAGGTATTTTTGTTGAAGGCTCTACCCTAGGCTACTTCTTGTAGTCAGACCACTTGACCAGGCGCATATCTCCGCTGCGTTCGATTTCGCGGTGGAAGGCGAAGCAGGCCTCTAGGCTCTGAGGAGTCTGTCCCTGTACACCTAGCTCCAGGTATTCACGTAGCAGGGGGCGATAGTCGGGATGCACACAGTTCTCAATGATTTCGTGGGCTCTCTGTCGTGGACACTTGCCTCTTAGGTCAGCCACACCGTACTCGGAGATGATGATCTTGACCGAGTGCTCATTGTGGTCTAGGTGCGAAACCATGGGGACGAAGGCACTGATCTTGCCCTCCTTGGCCGTAGAGGGGGTGATGAAGATCGAGAGGTAACCGCTGCGAGTGAAGTCCCCTGAGCCTCCGAGCCCGTTCATCATGCGCGTCCCGTTGACGTGGGTCGAATTGACGTTGCCGAAGATATCTGCCTCCAGGGCCGTATTGATGGCGATCACGCCTAGGCGACGGACGATCTCAGGGTTGTTGGAGTACTCCTGGGGGCGGAGCAGTAGCTTGTCTTTGAACTGGTCGAGATGGGCATAGATATCCTGGATCACAGGGCGGCTCACCGAGAGCGAGCAACCACTGGCGAACTTCACTCGGCCTCGCTTCATCAGTGTGATCACGGCATCTTGGATCACCTCCGTATAGACCTCGAAGTCGGGGATGTCCTGGCTGTCGCCTAGGGCTTCGAGTACGGCATTGGCCACGTTGCCCACTCCGCTCTGTAGGGGGAGAAACTCGGCGGGGATGCGGCCGGCCTTCATCTCCTCGACGAGGAACTTGGTTACGTTTGCCCCGATGGCACGAGTAACGTCGTCCAGAGGTGCGAAGGCACTCTCGTCGTTGGGCTCGCTCGTGCGCACCACACCGACGATCTTGGCCGGGTCTACCTGTACATAGGGCTTACCTACACGATCCGAGGGCTTATAGATGCCGAGAGCCTCACGATGGGGAGGGTCTAGGGGCTCGACAATGTCGTGGATGCCTCGGATTTCCTTGGGGTGGCGATCATTGAGCTCGATGATGATCTTGTCTGCTAAGCGGCAAATTGTAGGTAGGATACCTACGCCAGAGGTGGGGACGATCTGCCCGTCCTCGGTAACATCGGCAGCCTCGACGATCGCTACATTGACTGGCCCGAAGAATCCGTAGCGCATCTCCTGGGCGAGCATAGAGAGGTGAACGTCGAAGTAAGGAGCTTTGCCTGCATTGATGGATGCACGCATATCCTTGTTGGACTGATAGGGGGTGCGGAACTTAACCGCCTCGGCTCTTGCCAGAGCTCCATCGAGGTGAGGCCCTGTGCTAGCCCCTGTAAACATACCGATCTTGAACGGACGGCCTGCGGCGTGCTCTGCCTCGGCACGTCGAGCGATTGCCTCGGGGACAACCTTGGGACAGCCAGCGGGGGTGAAGCCGCTGAAGCCTACATTGTCATTGTGCTGCACGTATGCGGCAGCCTCTTCTGCAGTGATGAATTTCAATGCCATAATGTTGAGCTCTTTGAAAATATAATGTGGATGTTTTTGAAGTCCTATCTAACGTGCCTCAAAATTACGAATTAACTCTATCATTAGCTAATTATATCTACAAATACTCTCTCGCATGGTGATAAGTGTCGGGGGCATCATCTCGGGAGGCTGTCCCTGTGGTGTGTGTGGCCTCGGAAGAGCTCTAGGGCAAGGCTCAAGTGCGCTCTTCCTTAGACCTCTATCGAGGCCCTACTTAGACCTCAATAGAGCTCCTATTTATATCTCTATTGCGATCCTACTTGGGTCTCGGTGGAGCTCCTACTTGAGTCTCTGTTGTGATGCTATTTGGATCTCAGTTGAAGTCCTACTTAGACCTCTACTGCGATGCTAGATGGTCTCTCACTCGAGAGGCTACCGAGACTTCACCTGCGCTCCTATCGCCCCCTCAGCTCCGCCCCACCTCGATCCTCGATGGCAGCCCTCGGCATAGAGCCTCAGCGAGCTGCTCAGGGAGTGGAGAGCGTATGCGACAGCCCCTCCGCCCACAGTCTGCTGTAGGCTGTGGATGGAGGGGCTAATCGTTAAGGCTGAGGCCCTCGGTCGAGAGAGGGAAGCCCCCGAGGGGGATGCCGCACGCTCTAGAGTAGTCGGTGCTCAGTGGCTACGGCGATAGCCTCGGAGATATTCGCCACATCGAGCTTGACGAAGAGACTCTTGCGATAGCCCTTGACAGAGTCCTCGGACTTGTTGATCTTCACCGCTATTTCGCTTACGGATAGACCTTGGTTCGCCAGTCGGATCACGGCCTTTTCGTATTCGCTGAGCTCGATCGTCTCGCTGAGTCGCCACCGTCCGCTGCTCGGGGTGTATTGCCAGCAGTTCTTGGAGTAGGCCTGTGTGATGTAGGCGGTATGCCGCTGACTGGTGGAGGCGAGGGAGACGATGCAGAGGGCGAGCCAAATATTTCCCTCCTCGTCGAGCTTGAGCGGGGTGAGCCGGTGGTTGATGAGCATAAGTTCGCTCGTCCCCTCTTTGTAGAGCTGGAAATTGTAGGAGATGGTGTAGCTGCAACGCTCCTCAACAGGCTGCCTGCGGAAGAACTCGAAGCCCGCACGATTGACCGCTGTGAGAAAGGCTATATCCTCGCTCGGCACATGCTCGTAGTAGAAGGCATAGCCCTCCTGCTGCACCTCCTCGACCCTCTTGCCACAGAGGAAGAGAGGATTGTCCGAGACATAGAGGAAGTTCATCCGATGGTAGTCGATGATGTAGAGCGACTGGTAGGTGAGCCGAGAGAGGGCGACCACTGAGTCAATATAGGGCTGTAGATCCTGGTAGGCCTCAGGGTTGACCCTCGGGCGATCCACGCTGTCGGGGTAGAGGCGTGAGGGGATGTTCGCATCAGTCTTCATCGGGAGAATCCTTAGTGGTGATGAAGCAAATATAGTGATTGTTAGGCATCCGATTACCCGGAAGGGTAAGAGTTGGCCACTTGGGAGTAGAATTACCCTTTTGGGTATTGCACGCCGCTTGGTGCGCCCAGTACCTTTGCTGCATCAACGAACGTTTAACGGTTAGAGACTATGAAACGAATACTTTCCCTCCCCATCCTCCTCGTTCTCCTATGCAGTACGATCGAGGCTCAAGCGCAGCAGCGTGTGCGAGGCATCGTGGTCAATCAGCACGGCGAGGGCCTCGAGTTTGTCAATGTTGTGGCCAAGAGGCTCTCCGACTCTACCTTCGTCCGAGGGGCAGTTACCGATAGCCTGGGAGCTTTTGCCTTCGAGGGCTTGCCCGAGGCCTGTTACCTCTCGCTTAGCTCTGTCGGTTATGAGCAGGCCTCCCATCCTATTTCCGAGACGATGCGCATTACCCTTAGGGAGGCCGTCGTCGAGCTCAATAGCCTGGTCGTTAAGGCCGATCGCCCACAGATACGCCTTAGGCATGGAGCTCTCGAGATGAGCGTGCAGGGTACGACCCTGGCCTATCGCTCAGATATTATGGAGGTGCTGGGACAAGTGCCTGGACTGAGGACTTCGCTCGATGGCTCTGTCGGGCTGATCTCTGGCGGGAGGCTGATGATCTACCTCAATGGTCGGGAGGTGCATGAGGTGAGCGACCTGCGCATGATAGACATCAAGCGTATCAAGAGCCTCAGCCTAGACAATGCCCCAGGGGCGCGCTATCCCAGCGACGTGCGGGCTGTGCTGCACATCCGCACCGAGCGAGACCTCTCGGCCCTCTCGATACGCCTGATGAGCTGGAATCGCTTGGCGCACTTCTTCTCCAGTAGAGGTGAGGCTCATTTGGCTTACAACAAGGGCAAGGCGAATTATTATGCTATGCTCTTCTATGGTCGTGCCCGCAAGCGTAACACGCAGGATCTAGAAACCCTTATCTCCGAGACAGAGGGCACGGCCCTCGAGGAGCGGCTCACGACAAACCTGGTCATCAAGCCTGGCGGCAGAGAGGTCAAGCTCATGGGCGGAGCGGACTTCTCGCCTCGATCTAACCTCAGACTGGGGGTTAAGTATGTCTTCGGTCGAGATGTAGAGCTCTCAGAGCTAAACGATTACTCCAGGTCCTACATAGGCCCTAAGCTTAACGATGAGATCCTCTCCCTGACCCAGGTCGAGGACCCCTCGGCTCTGCACCACCTCAACGCCTTCGCCTCATGGGATCTCACCCCTCGGATCAACCTCACCCTCAACGGCGACTACCTCGACAAGTGCCTTGACCGAGATCAGACCTCTAGCGAGCAGAGCCTCCTGCATCAGACGACGACCCCGATCGTGATCCACTCCAAGAGCCATCGCCGCCTCTGGCAGGGCAATGCTATCCTAGGCTATAGCTTCGAGGGTGGGCAGGCCCTCGAGCTGGGGATCGAGGCCAACGACATCACAGGCGATAGCCACCAGCTCTATGGCCTCGATCTCAAGCGAGTGAGCGACTACACCAACGACGAGCGGGTGTTTGCAGGCTTTGCCTCCTATCGCTTCGCCCTCAAGGGCTGGGACGCTCAGCTTGGGTTGCGCTACGAGCGAGCTCAGAGTGCCCTGCACAATCGACTCGTCGGGGGGAAGGATCTTGACCGCTCTTGGGGAGACCTCTTCTATGCTGTCAAGCTCTCGGGCAAGCTGGGCAAGACCATGCACAGCCTTAGCCTCGGCTCGTCCATCCTCCGCCCAACGATGGAGCAGCTGACTAACAATACCTATCGCTCGAATCAGTACCTCATGCAGGAGGGTAACCCGAACCTCGTCCCCCAGCGTAACCATAGCTTCGGTTACAATTTGATCTTCTCAAACTATTATTTTGCAGCCAGTTATGCCTTGCATCGAGACCTCATTGCTACCCACATCCGAGCCAATAGAGAGGTCCCTAGCGGCTATATCTTCGCCCCAGCGAACTACCGACGAGCCTCCTCTCTCGAGCTCGTCGCCAACGCCCGAGAGCGTTGGGGCTGGTACAGCCTGAGTGCCACAGCGGCCTACCAGTACAACCACATTGAGGGGCTTAGGGAGGGCCTAATGCACCAAACGAAACCCCTATATTACCTGCGCCTCAATCATGGCTTCACCCTGCCCCGTGGCTACTACCTCGAGGCTGAGTACAGCTATCAGAGTGCCTCCACGATGAAGATCTACAATCTGGAGAGGCGGCACGTGATCAATATGTATGCCAACAAGAGCTTCTTCGACGGTCGTCTACAGGTCTCGCTGCGCCTCATGGATCTCCTGCGCACCGGCGGCAGCCAGCTCTCTACAGCCATCGGAGGGGTAGCCCTCAGGCAGAGTGAGTACAGCGACTCTCGGAGCATTCACCTCAACTTTACCTACCGCTTCAACAAGGAGCGCAAGTACCGAGGCCGAGATACTGCCTCCGAGGCCATCAATCGTTTATAGAGGCTGCACTTCGCCGAGGAGAGATCCCTCAACGCAAGAGAGGCCGATGCTTCGAGAGATGCCTAGTGGTTCTCTCGAGGTATCGGCCTCTTGTTCTCAGAGCTTTCTCTGCTTGAGGCTGCCCTCCAGAGCTCTTACAGATTGAGCAAAATAACGTACCTTTGCAGCGTTTATAATATATTTAAGGAAAGCAGTATCAAAGGTATGAGCCATAAGTTTGCCGAGTATGACCAGTTACGTCTCTCTCTCGCAGGGGAGGAGATGCTTCAGAGGTGGGAAGAGGAAGGGCTATTCTTACAGAGTCTTCGTGAGCGCAAGGATGCCCCATCATTCGTATTCTACGAGGGACCTCCCTCTGCCAATGGGATGCCCGGCATTCACCACGTGATGGCTCGCTCGATCAAGGATATTTTCTGTCGCTACAAGACCATGAAGGGCTTCTCAGTCGAGCGCAAAGCTGGCTGGGATACCCATGGCCTACCCGTAGAGCTGGGCGTAGAGAAGGCCCTCGGGATCACCAAGGAAGACATCGGCAAGACAATCAGTGTAGCCGAGTATAATGCGGCCTGTCGTCGGGATGTGATGAAGTTTACCCGTGAGTGGGAGGATCTTACCCAAAAGATGGGCTACTGGGTGGACATGCAGCACCCCTATATCACCTACGACAATCGCTATATCGAGACCCTTTGGTATCTGCTCAAGGAGATCTATGGCAAGGGCTTGCTCTATAAGGGCTACACCATACAGCCCTATTCGCCTGCCGCTGGGACGGGGCTCAGTACTCACGAGCTCAATCAGCCTGGTTGCTACCGAGATGTGAAGGATACTACCTGCATCGCCCAGTTCGCCATCCGTAAGCCCCTGCCTGAGATGCAGGGCCATGGCGAGGCCTACTTCCTCGCTTGGACGACAACTCCCTGGACGCTTCCTTCCAATACAGCCCTTTGTGTAGGCCCTGAGATCGAATATGTGGCCGTACGCACCTTCAACCCCTATACTGCTGCCCCCATCACCATCGTTGTGGCTCGGGCCTTGCTCGCTAGCCTTGTGAGCCTAGAGCTAGAGGGTGCTGAGCATTTGTCCGCCTACAAGCAGGGCGACAAGCATCTGCCCTACCAGATCGTTGGCTCGTGGATGGGTCGAGAGCTCGAGGGTCTCGAGTATGAGCAATTGATCCCCTGGGTACGTCCTGAGGCAGGGGCTTTCAGAGTGATCCTCGGCGACTTCGTTACTACGGAGGATGGTACAGGTATCGTACATATTGCGCCCACCTTCGGAGCAGATGATAACAAGGTCGCTAGACAGAGCGGTGTGCCCGCCCTGCTCGTCAAGGATCGGGAGGGCAATGAGCGTCCATTGGTCGACCTCTCTGGTCGCCTCTATCGACTCGAGGAGCTAGACCCAGAGTTTGTTTCGACTCAGGTGGATGTCGAGGCCTATATCCCCTACGCAGGCCGCTATGTCAAGAATGCCTACGACGAAGAGCTCACGGACAAGGACGAGACGCTCGACGTTGCTATCGCCCTCTCGCTCAAGGCTCGAGGGCAAGCCTTCCGAATCGAGAAGCATACCCATAGCTACCCCCACTGCTGGCGCACGGACAAGCCCGTCCTCTATTACCCACTGGATAGCTGGTTCATCCGTACGACCGCCTGCAAGGAGCGCATGATCGAGCTTAACCGTACCATCAACTGGAAGCCCGAGAGTACAGGTACTGGTCGCTTCGGCAAGTGGCTAGAGAACCTGCAGGACTGGAACCTCTCCCGCAGCCGCTACTGGGGTACTCCGTTGCCGATTTGGCGCACAGAGGACGGTCGAGAGGAGCTCTGTATCGGCTCTGTAGCCGAGCTCTACGAAGAGATCGAACGCTCTGTACAGGCGGGCTTCATGACTGAGAACCCCATCAAGGACTTCGTCCCAGGGCTATATACTCAGGAGAATTACGACAAGATCGATCTGCACCGCCCCTTCGTGGACGAGATCACGCTCGTCTCCCCCTCGGGTGCGCCCATGCATCGTGAGGCCGACCTCATCGACGTGTGGTTCGATTCGGGAGCTATGCCCTATGCACAGATGCACTATCCGTTCGAGAATAAGGAGCTGGTGGAGAGCGGTCGAGCTTTCCCTGCGGACTTCATAGCCGAGGGGGTAGACCAGACCCGTGGATGGTTCTTTACCCTGCATGCGATCTCGACGATGATCTCGGATGCTGTCAGCTACAAGGCCGTGATCTCCAATGGTCTCGTTTTGGACAAGAATGGCAACAAGATGAGCAAGCGTCTAGGCAATGCCGTAGACCCCTTCGAGACCATCCGTACCTACGGTGCTGATGCTGTACGCTGGTATATGATCTCGAACTCATCCCCTTGGGATAACCTCAAGTTCGACATCGAGGGCGTCGAGGAGGTGCGTCGCAAGTTCTTCTCAACCCTCTACAATACCTATCAGTTCTTCGCCCTGTATGCCAATCTCGATGGCTTCGACCTCGAGGCCGAGCAAGTACCCCTCAGTGAGCGTCCCGAGATCGACCGTTGGATCCTCTCAGCTCTGCATTCGCTCATCCAGGAGGTCGATGTCCACTATGCCGACTATGAGCCTACCCGAGCTGCTCGAGCCATTAGCGACTTCGTCAGCGAACAGCTCAGCAACTGGTATGTACGCCTTTGCCGTCGCCGCTTCTGGGCTGGAGAGATGACTAACGACAAGCTCTCGGCCTATCAAACCCTCTATGCTTCGCTCAAGGCTGTTGCGCAGCTGATGGCCCCCATCGCCCCCTTCTATGCCGACCAGCTCTATCGTGATCTGCACCCTGGGCTTTCGGGGGCTCAGGGCTCTGTACACCTGAGCCTCATGCCAGAGGCCGACGAGGCCTTCATCAACAAGCCTCTCGAGGTGAATATGCAGATGGCTCAGCGCATCTGCTCGATGGTGTTGGCACTCAGACGTAAGGTGAATATCAAGGTGCGTCAGCCTCTACAGACCCTCATGATCCCTGTGCTGGATGAGGCTCAGCGACTCTCGATCGAGCCTGTTGTCCCCCTCATCCTCAGTGAGGTCAATCTCAAGGAGCTTCGCTTCGTCGGCGATGGCCAGGGGGCTCTGGTCAAGAGGGTGAAGCTAGACTTCAAACGCCTTGGCCCTCGCTATGGCAAAATCATGAAGGCCATTGCAGCCCTCTCGGCTATGCTCTCTCAGGAGCAGATCGGTCAGCTGGAGCGCAGCGGTCGCCTCGAGCTCGAGGTTGAGGGGCAGACTGTAGTCCTTGAGCGTGAGGATGTAGAGATCTACTCGGAGGATATCCCTGGTTGGCTCGTGGCCAACGAAGGAGCTCTGACCGTAGCCCTCGACATTACCATCACGGACGAATTACGTAGCGAGGGCCTGGCCCGAGAGCTCATCAATCGCCTGCAAAACCTCCGCAAGCAGAGCGGCTACGAGCTCAGCGACCGTATCCATGTTCGCCTGCAGCAGAGTGCAGAGATGGAGCAAGCCCTCAGCCTCTATGCCTCATACATTGCCCGAGAGGTGCAGGCAGAGAACTTTGAAGTTGTACCTCGTATCGAGAGCCCTGTCGAGCTAGACATGGATGGCTTCTCGTTATGGGTGTCGATCAGTAAATAGCTTTTACGTACAAACCAAACACTATACACCAATGAGTACAGATCAGAGAGTTGCATACTCGGACGAAGACCTGCAAGAGTTCAAAGAGCTTATCCTCAAGAAGCTGGAGCAAGCTACGGCAGACTACGAGCTGCTGCGTGCAGGGGCTAGCATGGCCTCGGGCAATGATGTTGCCGATACGTCGCCTACCTTCAAATCTCTTCAAGAGGGGGCTACGATCCTCTCTCGGGGCGAAGCTGGCCAGCAGGCTATGCGTCTGCTCAAGTTCATCCAGGGACTACAGGCAGCCCTCGTGCGTATCGAGAAGAAGACCTACGGCATCTGTCGTGAGACGGGCAAATTGATTCCCAAGGAGCGTCTGCGTGCCGTCCCTCATACGACTCTAAGCATCGAGGCTAAGCTCTCGGAGAAGAAGTAGTCTATGCAGATCAAGGCGACTACGGGCAGACAAGGCTGGTGGATGCTGCTGTTGATCATCGTTCTCTTGGTGATCGACCAGGTGATCAAGATTTGGGTCAAGATGACGATGATCGAGACACAGTCCTATGAGATTACCTCCTGGTTCTATATTCACTTCTTGGAGAATGAGGGGATGGCCTTTGGCATCCAGCTCGGCAGCAAGCTCTTCTTAACCCTTCTGCGTATCGTAGCTATGGGGTTAGGGGCTTATTACCTCAGTAGGCTCATTCGTCGTCAGGTCTATGGCTTGGGCTTCATCGCTTGCCTGGCTATGATCATTGCCGGGGGAGTGGGCAATATCATCGATAGCCTCTTCTATGGGGAGATCTTCACCTCGAGCGTGGGGCAGGTCGCTGAGCTCGTGCCTTGGGGTGAGGGCTATGGTAGCCTCTTCTATGGCAAGGTGGTGGATATGTTCTACTTCCCACTGATCAAGACTACTTACCCCGATTGGTTTCCTTTCTATGGGGGCGAACCCTTCATCTTCTTCGCTCCAGTCTTCAACTTCGCGGATGCCTGTATCAGCATCGGTGTGATTGCCCTTCTAATCTTCTACCCCCGTACTTTCGCTCATATGCTTGACGGGGTAGGGAAGAGGGGGCAGGCTGCAAGCGGCAGTTCTTCCATCGACTAAGTCCCCTCTATTCTCATGCGTGAGCGCAAGTCCTCTAGCATACTCATCAGCCTCCTATCGGTCTGCGTCTTTGTACTCGGACTGGTGGGGGGCTGTTCGTCTCGAGGCTGGTCGAAGATTGGCAAGGATGAGATGAGGCCTCTGCTCATCGAGATGGCCTTGCTCAACTCTGCCCTACAGCAGGAGTACACGCCCGACAGTCTCCGCCAGGGTGAGTATGCTGCCCTCCTGGCCCGCTATGGCTATACGCAGGCAGACTGGGATAGCTCGATCATGTGGTACGCTCGCTATGATATGACGCTTATGCACGACTTCTATCGTGTAGCCTATGACAGCCTAGAGGCTACCCATACGAGGCTCAAACAGCAGCATGAGCAGATTGTAGCCGAGGAGGCCCGCCAGTATCAGCTCAGTACCTACAATCTTGACTCGGTAAACTTCCTCCCCTCAGAGCCCAGCTATCACGCCCTTGATGGCGGCCTGCTCTATCGCAGCTTTGACCTAAGCCCTGGCTCTCCCTACGACTCGACTCGTCGCCTGAACTTCTCGGTGCGCCTCACGGGTCTCCCCGAGCTGGACAGTCTCGGTGCGCTACGCCTCTACCTATACCGCTACCTCAAGGACTCGACCACTCGGCTCGATAGCCTCCTGATCTTGCGCTCAGGGATACATAGTATCGAGGTGCAACAGCAGGGTAAGGAGCAGGTTGTGCGCTGTGTAGGCCACATCAAGGGCATACTGCCTCTGAGATCTTCGGGGCAGAGGATCGTAGCCCTGGATAGCTTCAGCTTGGTACGCTATTCGCTCCCAGGGTCAGGCTACGACCCTAATGACAACTGGGCAATGCCCGAAGACTATTAACCCACGCCAAACACCCCTCGTACAATGTCCCCCATGCGCTTAGAGCCTCGGGTGCGCTATGCTGCGCATTATATTCGTCTCGGGCACTATTGTCTCCCTCGAGCAAGCGTGTGCCTGGACGATGAGGGCAGGCTGGAGCTCAAAGCCTTCGAGGCGGAGGCGGAGCGCACGATCTTCGTCAGTGGGACGATTTTCCTACGCCCTGACCCGCTCTCGAGGGATTGGGCGCAGCAGGAGGCTTCACCCGCTCAGGAGGTCTCACTAGAGGAGCTGGGGGCTTTGCTGCAGGGATCTTCTTCGTGGCAGGTCGATCTCTCTGCGACCTACTGATCCCCTGGTCTGTGTCTAGCCCCCCTGTCCGCTGCTGGCATAGGCCTCGGAGCTTATTGATAGCTCGTTGTCTTGGAGGGTGAATAGCTCAATAATTCTTATTACCTTTGCGGGGCAAATCAGGAGAGGTGCTCGAGTGGTTGAAGAGGCACGCCTGGAAAGCGTGTATACGCCAAAAGCGTATCGGGGGTTCGAATCCCTCTCTCTCCGCAGATCGTTAGGGGTGCAAGTGCAGTAGTGCGCTTGCACCCTTTGCTATTCCCCACCTCCTCTCCTCGAGGGCTGACGAGGGCTCGGACGAGCTCCCGATAGGCCCTCGGGTGTATGCCCCCTAGAGGAGTGTATGCGTTCTCGAGAGGGCTGCCAGCGAATGCCCTATAGGGACGAAGTTGAGCATCCCTCGGGGCAACGGATGAAGTCCCGATAGAGCCTCGATCAAGGTCTAAGTAGAAGCGCACTCGAGACTCAGATAGGAGTTCGATCGAGGTATAAGTAGGACTTCATTCGAGCTCCTATTGGGGTCTCAGTAGAGGTTTCGATAGGTACTCTTTGTCCCTCCACGGGTCAGCGAGGGTGGAGCTACATCTTCCTCAATCGAGGGGGGCTACAGAGGTTCATACAGAGCACTTTGCTCTTGGATAGGATGGGAAAGCCTCGCCCCATCCTTTATCCTCTCACGGGAGGGGGAGAAGTGATTGTCCATTGTCAGATTATGACTACCTTTCGGAGGATATTCTCAGCCCTCGGGGTCGAGCATGTCCTATTTGTCGAAAAATACCCAACTGAGAACTTATGAGTGTGCCCGTGTACAGCCGTCATATCTTTATCTTTCCCTTTCAGTGGGATTACATCGCCCACTCTTCGGGCAAGGGCGATAGCCCCTATCGTGAGCGCACGAGCCTCGAGGCTTTTGATCGTGTGTTCTCCGAGGTTAGCCCTCTGCGTCGCACCTACTTCGAGATCGGCACCTCTGCCGAGCACTACAGCGAGTATGTCTACTTTCATCCTTTCGTCCGCCCCGCCCTCTTTGCCACGAAAGAGAATGAGTCGGTCTACTGCTATGAGCTTGCCGAGCCTGGAGGCTCTTACAACATCAAGGTTCGTGGGGATGCAGAGCCCTACCAGTTAGTCCTGGAGAAAGTTTCGGTACAGGTCTTCGATACTGGTGTGGGGGTGATGTCATTCTTCCTACGCAATGAGAAGCATCCCAATCAAGAGGATATTCTGCGCATCAACGACTTTGGTCGGCGTATTTATCCTCAATTTATGGCTCAAGATGATCCGCTTGCTGCTAAGAACGTTTTCTTAGCCGATTCTATTTCGGGGCAGCTGGGAGAGTTAAACTTCCACGATGATTTCAAGCAATATACAGAGCCGATAGATCACAGAGGGGTCTTCCTGCCTCCCGACCATATCCGTCAAATCTTTGGCTATAAGCCAACAGATAGGGTTGGGGATAGTTATTGTCGCTTTGTCTTTAGAGACTGCGACGAACGAAAGGAAAAGATCCGTATATCACCCGTTATGGATGATCGGATGTACTTCTTGAGCTTTTATAACAATGCCAGTCTTGTAAAAAAGCTGGAAGCCTCAGAAAAGACCAATAAGACAACTGTCGATAGCATTAACTGCTATGAATCTGGAGAGATGAAGGACTTTTGGTCCAAATATCTATTTGGAGATGGTAAAGATATCGGGCTAGCGAATGCTGATTTACAATTATCTGAAACTAAACGATGCACCTACAATAGATGGGTTGGATATGGTACACTGATGGGCATGACTAGAGATTCTTCTGTTTATCTGACAACGGCTGATTTTATCGAAATTCACTTTATGACAATGTACTACCGAATGGCAGTACTCTGTTTGGTACAGCGAGCCTCTATTCTGCGCTTTAGAGGAGAGATTACCTACCTCACTTGTCAGATTCGCAAGAATAGGCGTCAAGTAAGCCAAAACATCAAGGAGCTTTACGAGGACTATATCCGCTTCATCAACGAGATTCATTTCCGTGAGGTGAGCTCTCAAATTCAAGGCATTGAGATGTACCAGCTCTTCCAGCGGAATATGGGGATTACAGATGATGTCCAGGCTCTAGAGGATGAGCTAACCAAGCTCTTTGATTATCTAGATGTGGAGGAACAAGGAGAGCTCAACAAAACAGCTGCGTTTTACTTACCTATCAGCATTATCATAGGAGCTCTAGGGGTTAATTTCTTTGCTAAGGAGGGCTTCTTAGGTTACCTTTGGGGGCAGAGTGTCTCTGCTGATAGTTGGACTTTGGGGGATGTCCTTACAATCATTATTATCGTCCTCTGTCTGCTCACTCCTATTATTGCACGCTATCTAACTACTAAAAAATAAAAGCTATGGAAACCGAAATAAGCTTTGAATGTGTGGTTCTCATCATTTCATTAGCTGTCGTTATAAGCATTCTTATTGATCGATATTATCGTTTTAAGACTCGCGATGCAGAACTCAAACATGAGAAGGAGCTGCAAGCCGCTCGTTTGCAAGACCTCAAGGAGCAGAGAGAAGAGAAAAAGAGAGAAAAACAAGAGGAGCAAGAGAAGGCTCAATCTTCAATAGGCCATTAGCTATGCACAAACTAGAATTTCAGCTCACGCAGCACACCCCGATTATTCACTTTCAGTCGGGGTACGAGGGGGCAACGCTTCGGGCTTCGGAGGTTAAGCCCAAGCTCGATCGGTATCTGCTCAAGAAGATCAAGAAAGAAGATTTGAATGCGGATTGGTTCATCTACCAAGAGAAAGGGGCGTTGGACTATAAGCTGCGTTTTACCCTACCCGAGGGAGAGCCCGTGCAGACTTATCTTCCCCTCAATCAGGTGAGTGAGCGCAAGGAGATGGATCTTAGGCGAGACTTGAGGCGTAAGGAAGAGCTTAGGGAGGTCGAGATCCTCCCCTCGACCCCTTACTTCGCCAACGAGGAGTGGCTCAATAGGCGAGAGGGGCGGCCTCGCCTAGCTGTTCAGGCGGGCAGTGTGCAGGGCGAGATCTACACCAAGCATGAGGGCCTGCTAGAGGTCATCAAGGCTCATTTGGAGGACTTTTTCCTCTTGCACAACTTCGGGGCAAGGCAGACGAAGGGCTTCGGGAGCTTTACCCTCGCCCGTATCGGGACGACGTCTTTGGGTTCTTCTCGGAAAGAAATTGCCAAGAAGATGTATCACAACCAGGTGCTAGATTGCCTTGAGAGCAAGGTGGATCTTCGCTTTCAGATGGATCAGATCAGGAGGTTTCACAACAAGATCAAGACGGGTCAGAGGGGGAGGCCCTCGGAGCTGAGGTATTACTTCCAGGACAAATCCCTCGACTGGGAGAAGCCCATAGAGCGAGAGCTGGTCGGTCTGCCCACCGAGAGTGCTACCCTAGAGCGGAGATACCTTCGGGCTCTGCTCGGCCTTCATGGGCACTTTGAGTTCCCACAGCAGGATAAGCGAGTGGTGGTCTCTCATGATGAGATTAAACGTTTTGCCTCGCCGATTGTCTATAAACCTATCGGGAGCATCATCTATCTGATCCTTTCGGAGATCCCAAAGGAGATGTTTGGGACTGAATTCACCTTCACCCTCGATCCTGAGGAGGCTGGCAAGTCTCGAAAGGTCTATACCCCTGACAAGAAGTGCTTCGAGGGCTCTAGGGGCTTCTTGGACGACTTCCTAGGTTTCATCGAGGATAGAGACCTCCGATCTGTAAAGAATTTATTATGAGCACATACACCATCATTACCATAGGGCCGATCGTTAAGACGTTCGGCAAGGCTCGCAAGGTTAAGGCCTACTGGAGTGCAAGCTATATGTTCTCCTGGATCATGAGAGAGCTACTCAAAGAGCTAGCGGAGAAAGGCTATAAGGTTATATCTCCTTATTATGTTTCTGATTTAGGGAACCAATCTCTGCTGAGTCAGGTTGGGCTATTCCCCGATAGGGCTATCGTTACAAAGGAAGTCGAAGAGCTCGAAGAGATTAAGGCCGACCTAGAAGAGATTAAAGCCAAGGTGATTGAAACCCTTGCAAAGAAGATTGGAGGCAAGAGTGCAGAAGCTCTAGAAGCCTACCTCCAGAGCTATATCTACATCTATGGTTTTCCACTCGCGTGTACGGGAGAAGCAGAATTCGTTAAGGGTCTGAATTCCCGCCTCGATGCGCTCGAGCTTAGGCAGAGGGCAGCCACCGGGGAGGACACTCAATTCAAGAAACTCCTCGCCAGCAACAACGGCTTCATCAACAGCTATCTAGACGTACAAAAGAAAGAGGGTGGCAGTGCTAGGGTTCCCTTCGAGACGACCTCTCGCATTGCCGTCTCGGGCTGGTTGACCGATGAGGAGATTGAGGAATACACAAGAGGAGAGCATGAGGTTGCGATGGACTATGCAAGGCTCTCGACAGAGAAGCGAGATAGCTATCGCAACTGTTACAAGTACTTGGCTGTAGTCAAGGCTGATGGAGATAGCTTTGGCAAGTTCCTCGAAAAGCTGACGGAGGGGCAAATGCAGGAATTCTCTAGATACTTCTTCAACTTCTCTCAGAAAGCGGCTGAAGAGCTCATGAGGCTTAAGGGCATCCCAGTCTACATCGGAGGGGACGATCTCTTTTTCTTCACCCCTATCCTCAGAGATGAGAGCCAGCAAATCTTTGATCTCATTGAGGTTGTCGAGAAGCAGTTCAAGGACTTTAGGGATAAGCTGGTTGCGGAACACGAAGAACTCTTGAAGGAACTGGAGAAAGGTGAAGCTCAACCTCTGACGATGTCCTATGGCGTGAGTATCTTCTACTACAAGAGCCCTATGGCCGAGGCGATTGATGTCGCTGGTAAGCTCCTCGATCGGGCTAAGAAGAGCGGGCGAGATCGGGTGGCCATCTCCATCCACAAGCATAGTGGACGAAAGATTGAGTTCATTTTGCCTTGTAAGTATAGTACTAAGGAGAGTGAAGATAAAGCTCTGTACCAGGAGGCTATAGGACTTGTCCGAGGATATTCTGCCGATCAAGAGGCGATGCTCGATGGGTTGATCCACTGGTTGAATGAGATGTTTGACCTAGTCATCACGCCCATTCTCAGTAATGAGAAGGAGGAGGTCAAGAGAGAGCAGCGGCTGCTTGCCCTGTGTAAGAACTTCTTCGACGAGGAGATCCACGATAAGCCGGACAAGAAAGTATTCTTGGGCAAGGTATTCAACTTCATTGCTCGACTGGCCAGCAAGGGCCATAAGGCAGAGGAGATCAAGCAGCTCATCTATGGACTGCTGCGCTACTGCCAATTCACAACAGATAAAGAGGAGAGATAACTATGCCTACCTATTTAGTTAAGCTGAAACCACTGGAGAAGTTCTTCTTTGGGCAGAAGCATAAGTTCAACGAAGACGATTCGGTCAATTACTACCTGCGCTCGGCTCGCTTCCCTCAGCAGACCGCCCTGCTGGGCCTGCTGCGCTATCAGTATCTCCAGCTTGCTGGTACAGGTATCTATGAGAATAATAAGATTGTTAATTGGAGAGAGGCAGATGCTCTGGTTGGCCCTTTTAGCTTCAATCCCGATAGAAATGCAAAAAACGAGTTCGGTCAGATACAATCTCTCTCGCCCGTCTTCTTGATGGATACCAAAGAGAAGGGAAACCCGACACATTACTTCCCTATTGGTAGGAGATATCAGCGAGAGGGTGAAGAAGACAAAGGGCCGTATCAAGTGCTTGAGCTCGATGCGAAAGGGGAGTGCCTCAGTAACTATTCTCCTAAGAAAGATCATCCCCACATGTGGGCTAGTGCCGAAGGTACACCAATCTCGGAGGATGACTTCTTCGGAGTAGACTGCCGAGTGGGTGTGCGAGCCGAGAAGTGGAAGAAGGACAAAGGGAGTCCCGAGGAGTATGGCTTCTTCTATCAAGAGTTTGGCCGCTTCAAGAACGAGCAATGCACAGTGCACACCGACTCAGATGGCTGTGAGGTAGAGCCAGAGAAATGTGTGCAGGAGCCCTGCCTCAGTCTATGCTTCGCCTTTTACTATACTTGTTCTGTCGAGAGCAAACTGCCTGCTAGCGAAGTCGTCTTCCTAGGAGGTGAGCGACAGTCTTTCTTGATGGAGGTAGAGGACGCTGACAAAGTCAAAGATGCAGAGACGGTTTATCAGGAGAAATGCGACGAGGTGCTTCAGACCCTGCCCAAATCTCCCACTCATAGCGTCGTCGTCCTCCTCTCGGATGCAAGGATTGAGGTCGATTGGGAGGCTGTTTCCTTCGCTATCACAGAGATTAGAGACTTTGCTCGGGTAATTGTTCCGAAAACAGACATAAACGATGAGTCGATAAAAAACATCTCTAGTAGGAAGCATCTTCTGGCGCAGCCACCTCTAGAGCTGTATGCTCGGGGATCGCTCTTCTACTTCGCCGACGACGAGAAGGCTAGGGAGTTTGAGCAACTGGTTCGCAAGGCTAATAACTTCCATAAGATCGGCTATAACTACACCCACCTCATTCCTAAGAAAACTAACTAAACAACCATCATGAAGACAGCTGCATATCTAATTAAGTGCCTCACCAACCTGCATGTGGGTATCGGTGGTGCTAGCTACAGCGTAGTGGACAACTGTGTACAGCGAGATGTAACGAATGGTCGCCCCTGTATCTATTCCTCGAGCCTCAAGGGGGCATTGAGGCAATTCTTCGAGTCGAGCCCCAATAAGGGTAGCCTACCTATTGTGGATATCTTCGGAGGAGAGGGCAACCAGCAGACAAATCAGCATGCAGGGAAATTCACCTTCTTCCAAGCTAACTTGCTGGCCTATCCCCTAAGGGATGATAACGAACCTAAAGGCTACAAGCTAGCTTCTTGCCCCGAGTGGCAGCGGGATATCCAAGCACTTTGGACGCAGATCAAGGGAGTGGGAGAGCTTGACCTTAAGCCTCAAGACTACTCTAATGAAAGCCACAGCACACTTACTGAGGCCATCAAGGAGCTCCCCGTTATTGCCCGCAATAAGCTCAATAACGGCGAGAGCAAAAACCTCTGGTACGAGGAGGTAGTGCCAGCAGAAAGCTGCTTTGTCTTCTTTGTCTCTGGCCCTGAGGAGCTCTTCGGAAAGTTCGACGAGGAGCTCGACAAGGAGCTCAATGGGCAGCTCGTGCAGATCGGGGCCAATGGCTCTGTAGGCTACGGCTTCTGTACAATCACAAAACTCATTTAGTTGATACTGCTATGATCATAAGTAAGGAGAAGCAGGCGGAGCTGATCTCTCTAGCGATAGAGGCGATCCAAGCTGTCGGGATTGCTGGTGGAGATGGCAGGGTTCAGAAGGTGCACGAGGGCTACATCAATGCCCTAGGCCCAGCGATCATTCAGTCTGGCCTACTCCCCACGCTCATCTTCTACAACAAAGGTGGCGATCAAGAGGAGAGCAATGCTGAGGGGGACCTTAGCCTATGGCTCAAGGCCCTCCTCTATATGCATCAACCCGAGGGGCGCAACAAGATAAGGCAGAAGAAAGGGCATGAGTGTATCGCTGAGCTGCTCGACAGGCGCAGCGGTACGCTGAAAGATCTCTCCCAAGAAGGACCGATCAAGAGGCTTCGGGGGGAGGTGCTCCAGTATGTTGTCGCTCTCAAGCTCGCCCTACGCACCTTCGAGATAGATGACCCTAAGAAGAAAGGAGGCAAGGTATGAACTACGGAAAGCACTATTATCAGGACTATTTCGACACCCTGAAGCTCAATGCTCAGGGGGAGCTGATCGATATCGACCAATTTGAAGGAGGGAAAGGCTTAACCGAAAAGAGGCCTATGACCACGAAGGACAATGCCCTGGATCGACTGTGGCCTCGAGAGGCAGAGGCGGACTCTGCTCCCTACTATAGCTTTAGTCTACAGACGACTTACCCAGGTCTACTCTGTGGCATCGGCTATCATCACGAGGTCAATAAGCCGAAGGATGAGGAGGCAGTCCCATTCTTCCAGCTGGGGATGTACTTCGACTATAGCTCTGGGCTGCCCGTTATCCCTGGATCGTCTGTCAAGGGTGCGCTAAGAGCTGCTGTAAACGAGTGGGAGTTTCTAGCAGATGAGGCAATCACGGTGTTGATCAAGGAGCATAAGCCAAGCCTCCTTGAAGAGCTTAAAGACAGTGAAAAGCTAAAAAAAGCCTTCATTGACGAAGTTTTCAAAGGACTGGAGTATCAAAAGGAGGAAGAAAATGCCAAGGAGAAAAGGTTCTCTATCTATGAGCGAGATATATTCTTTGATGCAATCCCTGTCAAAGCCAAGAGGAATCTATTGGGGGAAGACTATATCACGCATCATCCGAGTGTCTTCACCGATCCCAATCCTGTACGCTTCTTGCGCGTCGAGCCAGAGGTAACGTATCGCTTCCGCTTTTTGCTCTACGATGGAGGGCTATTCCCTGCCGAACTCAAGAAGCAGATCTTCAGAAAAATTATTCTAGAGTTAGGTCTAGGAGCCAAGACCAATGTGGGCTATGGCCGCTTTCGAGAGGAAGACTCAGCTGCTACTCCCGATGCCCCTCGCCCTACGCATCCCTAGCGAGGGGACTACAGGTGAGGCCTCGATAGGCTCGTAGGTGAGAGCCTACTGTGGACTCTGTCAAGCTCTCGGCTGGGTCGTTGCTGAGACTCAAATAGGATCTCCATCGAGGTCTAGATAGGACTTCACTTGAGGTCTAAATAGGATCAAATAAAAGGCCTCGGTAGGTGCTCCATGGAGCACCTACCGAGGCCTACTTTGTCGCTGTGGGCTGAGGGGCTAGGAAGCTATCTCTAGACGCTCGTGATGGAGAACCTTGTTGTCGAGAGACTTGCTGCTAGACCTGCTGCCAGTTCGCTGCGAAATGACTATATTTGTATGCCATATAGGGCTTGTCCAAGAGCCCCCCTAGGCTAGCCGCGAGTGGCGAATATCCAAAATGAAAATATTGATATAAAACTAGATCGTATATGAAGTTCGTAGTAAGCAGTGGTGAACTCATGCAGCACCTGCAGACTGTCGCCAAGATCATTTCGACCAAGAGTGTCTCGGTCGTTCCCGTACTGGGCAACATCCTCTTTGAGCTCGAGGGCAATCAGCTCAAGCTATCGGCCGCAGACCTAAGTAGCCGCATCACCTCTACGCTCGAGGTGAGTAATGAGGGCGGAGCGGGTAGCTTCACCGTGCCCGAACGCATCATCCTCGAGTCGATCAAGGAGCTCCCCGATCAGCCCGTTAGCCTGGAGGTCTCTCCTGAAAGCCTAGAGGCTACGCTGACCTACAGCAATGGCCACTACAACTTCGTGGCGACCTCGAGCGATACCTATCCACAGGCGATCTCTCTCGAGGGCTCTACGCATAGCCTTAGCCTTTCGGCCCGAGCTCTACAGACTGGCCTGGAGCGCACTATCATTGCCGCCAGCAGTGATGAGCGTCGCCCCATCATGACGGGGGTGAACTTCGACTTCCTCGAGGACAAGCTCGTCCTCGTGGCCTCGGATGGTCGCATCCTGGTCAAGTATACCGATCATAATGTCAATCCAGGCTTCACGGCGAGCTTCTGCATGCCGGGCAAGATCAGCCAGCTGCTCTCCCGTTCGCTTCTACCCAAGGAGAATGCGGACATTACCTTGTCCTACGATGACAAGTATGTGTGCATCCAGATGGAACGCTTCACGCTGACCGCTAAGCTACTCGACGGACGCTTCCCCAACTACAACTCTGTGATCCCCTCGTCCAGTCCCTATGCTGTCGTGGTGGATCGGGAGAGTCTGCTCTATGCCGCTAAGCGTGTCTCGATCTTCTCCAATAAGGCAAGTAACCTTATCCTCCTGGAGGTTGGTGAGGAACAAATTCGCATCACGGCCAATGACCTCGACTTCTCTGTAGCTGCCGAGGAGTCTATCCCCTGTCAGTGCCTCCCCGCCGATGCTCGCATTCGGATCGGCTTCGACTTTAACATGCTACAGCAGTTGCTCTCGGGTCTCTCCAGCGAGCAGATTACCCTAGATCTAGCAGATCAGACTCGTGCAGGCGTTATCACCCCTAGCGAGACTGAGGAGGGTATAGAGATCTGTAGCCTCATCATTCCACTCAAGCTGGTCGGCGAATAAGTCCCGAGACGATCCGAGAGAACTTATGAAGCTCAAATTAGAACGCCCTATCGTCTTCTTCGACCTAGAGACGACAGGAGTTAACGTGATCAACGACCGTATTATCGAGATTTCTATCCTCAAGGTGCATCCCGATGGCCTAGAGGAGAGCAAGACGAGGCGCATCAACCCTGGGATTCCTATTCCCCCTGCTAGCTCTGAAGTGCATGGTATCACGGATGAGGATGTCAAGGATTGTCCCCTCTTCGCCCAAGTAGCCCGCAGCCTCTACCAATGGATTGAGGGCTGTGATATTGCAGGCTTCAACTCAAATCGCTTCGATGTCCCTTTGCTAGTGGAGGAGCTCCTCCGAGCTGGTGTCGAGGTCGATCTGAGCCGTCGTCGCTTCGTAGACGTGCAGACTATTTACCACAAGATGGAGCGGCGCACGCTCGAGGCTGCCTACCGCTTCTACTGCGACAAGACCCTGGACAACGCCCATTCAGCCGAGGCAGACACCCGGGCTACCTATGAGATCCTCATGGCACAGCTTGATCGTTATCCTGAGGAGCTGACTAATGATGTGGACTTCCTAGCCGAGTTCTCCAGCTATGGCCGTATGGTAGACTTCGCCGGGATGTTGGCCTATAATGATCAGGATGAGATCATCATCAACTTCGGCAAGCACAAGGGGCGGGTCTTGGCCGAGGTCCTCTCGAGCGAGCCAAGCTACTACCACTGGGTGATGGGGGCGAGCTTTACCCTAGACACGAAGAATTGGTTCTCTCGTGTGCGCCTCTCCCTGAATCGGCCTCAGAGCTAATATCCCCTTGTCGAGTGGGCTAGGGCTCGCTTGACCTTAATTCTATAATCTACAAGACTAGTGTTACAAGGTAAACATATAGTACTCGGGATCTCAGGAAGCATCGCTGCCTACAAGGCGGCGGTGCTTGCCCGTTTGCTGATCAAGCGTGGCGCAGAGGTTCAGATTGTGATCACGCCTGCGGGCAAGGAGTTTATCACCCCGATTACCCTCTCGGCCCTGACTAGTAAGCCCGTGATCAGTGAGTTCTTCTCGGGTCGGGACGGTACCTGGAATAGCCACGTAGACATTGGCCTCTGGGCCGATGCGATGCTTGTCGCCCCAGCTACGGCCGCTACGATTGGCAAGATGGCCCACGGCATCGCTGATAACATGCTCATTACGACCTATCTGTCGATGAAATCCCCTGTCTTCGTCGCCCCAGCGATGGATCTCGATATGTGTGCCCATCCCTCCACCGAGGATAATCTTCGTCTACTGGAGCAGAGAGGGGTTCGTGTCATCGAGCCTAGTGAGGGCTTCTTGGCCAGCCACCTCGAGGGCAAGGGACGTATGCAGGAGCCCGAAGTGATTGTCCAGGCCCTGGAGGACTTCTTCGCCCTGGGGAAGGACTTGGCTGGTCGCCGAGCCCTCATTACCGCTGGCCCGACCTATGAGCCTCTAGACCCAGTGCGCTTCCTCGGCAATCACTCTACGGGACGTATGGGGATAGCCCTAGCCAATGAGCTCCATAGACGTGGGGCAGAGGTATGCTTGGTATTAGGCCCTTCGGCCCTTCGGCCCGCCCCAGGTGTCGAGGTCATCTCGGTGCAGACAGCCCAGCAGATGCTCGAGGCCTCTCGGGCGCACGTTGCCTCGGCAGATATTGCCATCTTCGCTGCTGCTGTGGCTGACTATCGCCCTGCCGAGCGGCGAGAGCATAAGATCAAGCGAGAGAGCGAGGGAGAGCTTGTGCTACAACTGGTCAAGAACCCCGACATCGCAGCGACACTGGCCCAAGACAAACGCCCTGGGCAGCTTTTCGTTGGCTTTGCCCTCGAGAGTGGATCGGGTGAGGCGGAGGCTCAGGCCAAGCTCAAGCGCAAGGGCCTCGATGCCATTGTCCTCAATAGTCTTGAGGATGAGGGGGCAGGCTTTGGCCACTTAACGAACAAGATCTCCATCCTTACCCCTGATACCCCTATGAGGAGCTATCCACTCAAGAGCAAGGAGGCTGTGGCTGGGGATATTGTAGACTTCATTCGTTCGACTATCTCTGGAGAGACCCATGCTTGAGAGACTGATCATACGCAACTTCGTCCTCATCGACGAACTGACCATTGACTTTCGCCCAGGCTTTACCGCCATCACAGGCGAGACAGGGGCGGGCAAGAGCATCATCCTCGGGGCTATTGCCCTGCTGATGGGGCAGAGGGCCGATAGCTCGAGTGTGCGCCCAGGGGCAGAGCGATGCATCATCGAGGCCCACTTCGGGCAGATTGATGAGACGGTCAATCAGATCCTCTCGGCCGAGGATATTGATCCCGAGGTCGATGAGTGCATCATCCGCCGAGAGATCTCTGTCAAGGGCAAGAGTCGCTCCTTTGTCAATGATAGTCCCGCCTCCCTACAGCTGCTCAAGCAGCTGAGTGAGTACCTGATCGACATCCATTCGCAGCACAAGAACTTACTACTCGGGGATGCCCACTTTCAGCTCTCTGTCCTAGACCTCTACAGCCTCAATGCTGCTGATCGAGCCGCTTATGTCGAGAGCTATCGGGAGCTCCGAGAGCTTCGTCGCCAGCTGGCTGAGGCAGAGGCTTTGGCTTCGGAGCAGATCCGAGAGCAAGACTACCTCCAGTTCCAATTCGACCAGCTTCATGCCGCAGCCCTTGAGGTGGATGAGCTGGAGCGGCTCGAGGAGGAGGAGCGTATCCTCAGCCATGCACTCGATATCAAGACCGCCCTCTCGAAGGCCTTCTCAGCCCTCGATGACGATGAGCAGGGAGCTCTGCGCACCCTCGGGGTCGCCCTCGAGAGCGTGCAGTCCATACGTCGTTATTTCCCTGAGGCTGAAGAGCTCTACGAACGTCTACAGAGCTCTCGCATCGAGTTGGTCGATCTCGCTCAGACCCTCGATAGCCAGTCCGAGAGTATCTCTTACGATCCGCAGAGGTTGCAGTATGTTAGCGAGCGACTAGACCTTCTACAGGGACTACTACTCAAGCATGGCAAGCCCGATTGTCAGGCCCTGATTGAGCATCGAGATGAGCTCGAGCGGAGGCTCGAGGCGATCTCCTGCTCGGATGAGCGTATCGCAGCCCTAAGGCAGACTTTGCTGCAGAGAGAGGAGAGGACTACCTCCTTAGCCGAGGTGCTCCATGGACAGAGGGTAGAGGCAGCCAAAGCCATCGAGCAGGCTCTCGTCGAAGCCCTTAGAGAGCTGGGAATGCCGCATGTGCGCCTCAGCATCCAGCTCGACCGATTGGCCGAGCTCGGGGCCTCTGGGCAGGATCAGGCGACCTTCCTCTTCTCAGCGAACAAGGAGATCCCGCTCGAGCCCGTGGCCGACATAGCCTCAGGGGGAGAGATCTCTCGGCTGATGCTCTCGATCAAGGCTCTGATTGCCGACCGCAGGAGCTTGCCGACGATCATCTTCGACGAGATAGACACAGGGGTCTCGGGCGATATTGCCGATCGCATCGGCATTATCCTCCAGCAGATGGGCCGCAGCATGCAGGTCATGGCCGTTACCCACCTGCCTCAGATCGCTGCTGCAGGGCAAGACCACTACTACATCTACAAGGAGCATGAGGCCGAGGCCACTCGAAGCCATATCCGCCGCTTAGAGCACCTCGAGCGCGTGCAGGAGATTGCCCGCATGCAGAGCGGCAATAAACTCACAGACATCAGCCTAGCCGCTGCTGCCGAACTATTGACAACCACTCAGAATAGACTAAACAATGAAGCAAGATAAGCTCATCTATGGTATTCATGCCCTTGTCGAGGCCCTCGAGGCTGGTCGTGAGATTGACAAGATATTCCTTCGTCGGGGGCTCAAGAGCGACGAAGTGCAGCTGATCACCTCCCTGGCACGAGAGCGGGTCATTCCTCTGCAGATCGTTCCCGAGGAGAAGCTCAACCGTATTACCCGCAAGGCCCACCAGGGCGTGGTCGCCTTCCTCTGTGAGATCGAATATACCCAGCTCGAGCAGCTGATCCCGATGATCTATGATGAGGGGCGTATGCCCTTCTTCGTCGTGCTCGATGGACTGACAGACGTTCGAAACTTCGGGGCTATTGCCCGCACGGCCGGGTGTGCTGGGGCCGATGCGATCATCATCCCCGAGCGGGGAAGTGTCAGCGTAACGGCTGATGCTGTCAAAACCTCTGCAGGTGCTTTGCTCCGTCTGCCAGTCTGTCGTGTAAGTTCTATTGGCTCGGCCCTACGCAGCCTCCAAGAGCATGGCATTCGGGTCGTAACGGCTTCGGAGAAGGCTGCCCGTGTCTATACCGAGGAGAGCCTTCTGCCCCCTCTAGCCTTAGTCATGGGTTCAGAGAGTGAAGGGCCTAGCGCCGATACACTTAGACGCTCGGATAGCATCGTGCGGATTCCTCAGCATGGTTCTATTGGCTCGCTCAATGTGTCTGTCGCTGCAGGGATCTTGATCTACGAAGTTCTCCGTCAACAGAGTCTCTCAGTCTCGTTCGATTAGCCTGAGGCTGTTGTGTAAAAGTATTGGGGTGTCGCAAGATCGTTGCGACACCCCAATACTTTTCGTTGTTTGCTACTCTTAGCGAATATCTACAGGGCGTATCAAGATACGCAGCTTGTAGGTGCTATAGGGGAGGAGGAATCGTTCCTGTGGCAGTGCTCCCCAGCTGTTATAACAACCTAGACCCATGTGATGGCTATCTACGAAGACATCGGTGAAGCCTGCCAGAGGTAGCAGTTCGGAGTGCTTCTGCGTCTTGCGTGGGTAGCCGTCCATATCTTCGAGGCTACGATCCAGGGCTGTTGCTTGTAGAAGCTGCTCGGCGCGGAACTCAAGTCCGAAGCCCCCTCTGTCGAGGACTCGATAGTAGCGTAGGTCTCCCTTGCCGCCAGTCTCTTGAGGACGGATGTAGGGGTAGAACTGATCTGCTACCCTCTGTTCGTATTGTCCGAGATGTTGAGATGCCTTGCGGTCAGGGTAGTTCTCAATAGGCCCACGCCCATAGAAGCTAATGTATCCGTAGTGCTGAGGCATCTGCAGACGAAGACCATAGCGGAAGAGAGGCTTAACATCCTTCTTCTCCCCAGGGGTCATCTCCTGGCTGTAAATAATCTCGCCCTCCTTGCTCACGAGGTAGCTCAGATGGAGTTTAGCTCCAATATCTTGGATAGTGTATTCAGCATCTATTTTGATGCTACCATCTTGCTGGGGGCTGGGGGTGAGCTTCTCGAGCTTGAAGTTAGGTTTGCGCCACATGGCCCAGTTCCACTGTAGTTGAGCTCCCATGTCGTTGTCCGTAGGGGCTCGCCAGAAGCTAGGCATGATCTGTGTCCCTTCGGAGAGTAGCTCTCGACCTGCAACCATGTATCTGCTGATGAAGCCACTTCGGCGTTGAATATCAATGCGGAAGCGATCGTTGCTCAGGATGATGAAGTTGCGGTCGTTCGTCTCTAGCTGGATGGGGCGATAGGCCTCTCCTCTCGATAAGGCAAGAGGCTGGAGCTCAGCCCTCTGGAGGACAAACTGATCGTGGGCAATGCGATGCCCTGCTGGCAGGATGCCATCACGATGGCGCAGGGTGAAGTAGAGCTGTAGGGTAACGTCCTGGTCTCGAGCAACCTCTGGCAACTGATAGGGTAAGCTCAGCTGTTGGGTCTGCTGAGGGGCAATCTTGGGCAGTTGTATCAGACCTGACTGCTGAGGTTTGCCATCGATTGAGAGCTCCCAACGAAGATCATAACGAGAGAGATCGATGAAGAAGTTCTCGTTGTAGACAGCGATTTTTCCGCCTTGGGCATCAACGAGGCTTGGGCGAATGCTCTGGTGTACATAGGCGATCTCGTGAGCATGAGGGTTGGGTTTGCGGTCAGGGGAGACGATACCGTTATTGAGGAAGTTATTGTCTGCCTTGTAGTCGTAGCGATTGAAGTCCCCTGCATAGGCATAGAACTCCCTGCCCTCTCTTGTGTGCCAGCGAAGAGACTGATCGACGAAGTCCCAAATGAAGCCACCCTGGAAGAGGGGGTACTTGCGGATCAGATCCCAGTACTCATCGAAACCTCCAATGGAGTTCCCCATCGCATGGGCATATTCGCAGACGATGATGGGCATGGGCGGATCATTCTCTAGGTACTTGACGATGTCATTGGGGCGGATGTACATACGGGTGTAGATCTCTGTGCACTTGAGGTAGGAGCGTTCGTACTGGATGGGCCTGGTAGGATCTAGAGCCTTCACTGCTGCGAAGGCTTTGTCGAAGTTCACTCCATAACCCGACTCATTGCCGAGAGACCAAGAGATGATCGAGGGGTGGTTGTAGCCGCGTGCCACATGGCGTGTATTGCGCTCTACATGTCCCTGCTCGAAGTCTGCTCGGTGGGCTAAGGATCTGTCTCCATAGCCCATGCCATGTGTCTCCACGTTGGCTTCGGCCACGACGTAGATCCCATACTGGTCGCAGAGCTCGTACCAATAGTTATCGTTGGGGTAGTGTGCAGTACGGACGGCGTTGATGTTCAGCTGCTTCATGCGCAGGATGTCCTGCCGCATGCGTTCACGAGAGACGTAATAGGCTCCGTCTGGGTCGATCTCATGGCGGTTAGCCCCCTTGAAGAGGATAGGCTTGCCGTTGAGTAGGAGCTGCTTGTTCTTGATCTCCACTCTGCGAAACCCGACACGATTGCGGATCACCTCTCCGCCAGCCTTGGCCTCGAGGGTATAGAGGTACGGATCTTCGGCAGACCATTTGCGGGGCGACTGTACCTGGATGGTAGTGCTGGACTTGCCGCCTGAGAGCTGTGTCTCGGCGATGATTGCTCCAGAGGCATCCATTAGGCGAAGCTCGACGGGAAGGGTGCTGCTGGTCTTGCGTAGGTCAATGCGCAGGCTACCATCCTTGAAGGCATCGTCCAGCTCAGGGGTGATGCGAATATCCTCGATGCGCCTCTTTTCTCTAGCGTAGAGGTAGCACTCTCGCCCCACTCCGCTGAGTCTCCAGAAATCTTGGCATTCGAAGTAGGTCCCGTCGCTCCAGCGGAATACCTGGAAGGCGATTAGGTTCTCTTGCCCGAAGCGGATGTAGGGTGTTAGGTCAAACTCTGCCTCGAGCTTGCTGTCCTCGCTATAGCCGACATGCTGGCCATTGACATAGAGGTTGATGTTGGAGGTAACGGAGCCGAAGTGTGCGATGACCTGCTTGCCTCGCCACTCCTTGGGGATAACGAAGCTGCGGCGGTAGCTGCCGACGTGGTTATTATGTGTGGGGACGTAGGGTGGATTGTCCTTGAATTGGTCATTCCATGCATAGCGCTCGTTGGCATAGAGAGGATCTCCGTAGCCATTGACCTCCCAAATCCCAGGTACGGGCATAGTGCCCCAAGCCTTGTCGTTGTAGTCTACACGGTAGAAATCCTTGGGTCGCTGCTCCAGGTGGCGCACCCAATCGAACCGCCACACCCCGCCCAGGGAAAGGTAGTTCTTGGATTGCTCACGCTCCTCTGTGCGTTCACCCTCGGCGAAAGCGAAGTAATTGGTGTGCATGGGTAGGCGACGGATCTCATTGCGCCTAGGGTCTTGCCATGGGATGTCTGGGGCCTCTGTGCTCTGTCCGTAGGCGAAGTTCGCCGCTGTGCAGAGCAGCATTAGGGATAGGAAGCGACGTCTCATAGATAAAAGAATAATGATGTTAGAGAAATGTTTAGACACAAAGGTAACAAACTTTATCGTTGTCTTGAGATCTAGAGATCATCGTTGTAGCCAGGTTTTCTTGATCCGTTTACTGTCGCTTAGAGGGAGGGCAGGAAGGCTTCTGCTTAGGAAGCAACTATGTCAAAGATCGCGGGAGGTCCCTAGCCTCTTTATTGTTCTGAGGGTGAGTGGAGAAGTCGTGCGGATTGGCTATATTTGTCCCCCTAATCGGGCGAGCTTGAGGGTGATGTACCTGTCTTTGCCTCGAGATCACGATTATTTATTCTACACATCTGATTATTCTCACATTTTGATGACGATGCAAAGCAAAATGATGCTTCCTAGGCTAGCCTCTCTAGTCTTGGCCTCGGCCCTTACGCTGTCGGGGCTGGATGGACTGTTCGCTCAGCAGAGTTCCGATCGGGCGGAGGTAACTTCGCAGTCGGTCGCTTTGCTGCAGCAGATCAATCCGACAACCTTTGAGGTGCGCTTCCACTCAGGTCGCCGCCTCACGCTAGACTTCTATGCGGATCATATCGTCCGCCTCTTCGAGGATCCCCAGGGGGGTATCCTGAGATCTCCAGTGGCTACGCCACCTGCTCAAATCCTTGTCGATCAGCCTCGTCGTGCGACCTCAGAGATCCAGCTGCGGCAGGAGGGGGACGACTTCGTCCTCTCGAGTGCGGCCCTCGAGCTTCATGTCTCCCGAGGGAGTGGCCTCATTCGCCTAGTGGAGCGCAAGGGTGGGCGTACGATCCTGCAGCAGAGCGGGGCTATTCGCTTCGACCGAGATGGGGCGAAGATCGACTTCGTAGCTCAGGAGGGCGAGTACTTCTATGGTGGGGGCGTGCAGAACGGCCGCTTCTCGCACCGAGGCAAGGTCATCGCCATTGAGAATACCAACAACTGGGTCGATGGAGGTGTCGCCTCGCCTACGCCCTTCTATTGGTCTACGGCTGGTTATGGGGTGATGTGGCATACTTTCAAGCCTGGCAAGTACGACTTCGACTCTAAGGGCGAGGGGCGAGTAGCCCTCTCGCACAGCGAGCATTACCTCGACCTCTTCGTGATGGCTAGCCCTACACCTGTGGGGCTGCTGCAGGCATTCTATCAGCTGACGGGTAACCCTGTGCTCATGCCAAAGTTTGCCTTCTACCAAGGCCACCTGAATGCCTACAATCGGGACTACTGGAAGGAAGACCCTAAGGGGCGCGTCCTCATGCCCGACGGCAAGCGTTATCGGGAGGATCAGAAGGACAATGGTGGCATCAAGGAGTCGCTCAATGGAGAGAAGGGCAATTACCTCTTCTCCGCCCGAGCTGCCCTAGATCGCTACCTCGACAACGACATGCCCTTGGGCTGGTTCTTGCCCAATGATGGCTATGGTGCAGGCTATGGGCAGGAGAAGACCCTCGATGGCAATATCCTTAACCTCAAGAGCTTCGGCGACTATGCCCGCAGCCGAGGTGTAGAGATCGGTCTCTGGACGCAGAGCGACCTGCACCCCAAAGAGGGCATCGAGGCCCTGCTACAGCGAGACATCGTCAAGGAAGTGCGTGATGCGGGGGTGCGTGCCCTCAAGACCGACGTGGCTTGGGTCGGTGCGGGTTACTCCTTCGGCCTCAATGGTGTGGCGGATGTAGGCCACATTATGCCCTATTATGGAGGCGATGCCCGTCCCTTCATCATCTCGCTCGACGGCTGGGCTGGGACGCAACGCTATGCGACGATCTGGAGCGGAGACCAGACGGGCGGTGAGTGGGAGTACATCCGCTTCCATATCCCCACCTTCATTGGCTCGGGTCTATCAGGCCAGCCCAATATCACCAGCGATGTGGATGGCATCTTCGGCGGAAATAACCTCCCAGTCAATGTGCGAGAGTTTCAGTGGAAGACCTTCACCCCCATGGAGCTGAATATGGATGGCTGGGGCAGTACGCCCAAGTACCCCGATGTCCTGGGAGAGCCTGCCACCTCGATCAACCGTTGGTATCTCAAGCTCAAGGCCGAGCTGATGCCCTATGCCTACACGATCGCCCATGAGGCTATTGAGGGTAAGCCCATGATCCGAGCCATGTTCCTCGACTATCCCAATGCCTATACACTGGGGACGGCGACGCAGTATCAGTTCTTCTATGGCCCTTATCTGCTCGTAGCCCCCATTTACCAGGCCACGAAGATGGATGCTCGGGGCAATGATGTGCGCCACGGTATCTACCTACCCGAGGGGAAATGGATCGACTACTATACGGGGCACAGCTACGAGGGCGGGCGGATCATCAACGACTTCGATGCGCCACTGTGGAAGCTCCCTGTACTGGTCAAGGCTGGGGCTATCCTGCCCATGACCCATCCGCACAACACCCCCCGAGAGGTGCGTCGAGACTATCGTGCTTATGAGCTCTACCCCTATGGCAAGTCTGAGTTCGTCGAGTATGACGACGACGGCGAGAGCGAGGCCTATCGTCGAGGCGTTTATGCCCAGACACCTCTGAGCACCTCGCTCGAGGGCGATCGTCTGAGTGTCCGCATCGCCCCCACACAGGTCAAGGGGAGCATCAAGGGCTTCGAGGCAGTCAAGGAGACGGAGCTACGGATCAATATCAGTCGCCCCGCCAAGGGGGTCAAGGTGCGCATCAACGGCCGTCGGGTCAAGCTGCAGGAGGTACACTCCCGTGAGGCCTGGGTCGAGGCGAGCAATGCGTTCTATTACGAGGCTCGACCCAACCTCAATCGCTTTGCCACGAAGGGGAGCGAGTTTGCCCGTGAGGAGATCATCAAGAACCCTCAGCTGCTCATCAAGCTCGCCAAGGTAGACACCGAGCACTCGACGATCGAGGTCGAGGTCTCGGGCTATCACTATGACCACAGCGACCACCTGCTCAGCCATACAGGCACGCTTGCAGCTCCCGAGGTGCACTTCGTCGAGGCAGACGAGAGTGCTTACTCGCTACGCTCCTGCTGGACACCCCAGCCCGAGGCGGACTATTATGAGATCGAGCACGAGGGGATGCTCTACTCGACGATTCGTGGCGGAGGGCTCGAGTTCGTCTCGCTCAGACCCGAGACCGAGTACACGCTCCGTGTCCGTGCGGTCAATCGCTCGGGGCACTCTAGCTGGACAGAGGTCAAGCATCGTACGCTGAGTGATCCGCTCGAGTTCGCCATCCAGGGCATCTCAGGTCAGACTAGCTGTGCGAACCAAGGCAGTCAGGGCATTGACAAGTTCTTCGACCGAGACGAGAAGAGCGTATGGCATACGGTTTGGTCGGGCAAGGCTGTGCCATTTGACCTCACTATTGACCTCAAGGGTGTGAATAGCCTGGATAGCCTCGTGTATATCCCTCGTGAAGATGTGGGTAATGGTACAATCCTCACAGGTACTTATAGCATCAGCACCGACAAGCTCAGCTGGAGTACTCCTAAGGAGATCAAGTGGATGCGCAATGCCGATCACAAGACCATCCGCTTCGAGGCAGGACAGCGGGCTCGATATATTCGCTTACACATCACCGAGGCTGTAGGCAACTACGGCTCAGGCCGCGAGCTGTATGTCTTCAAGACACCAGGCACAGAGAGCCTGCTGCAGGGGGATATTAACCGAGACAAGAGTATCGATGAGAACGACTTCACCTCCTACCTCAACTATACGGGCCTCAGGAGCAAAGACTCGGACTTCGACTATGTGAGCATCGGAGACCTCAACCGCAATGGTCTGATCGATGCCTACGACATCTCGCACGTCTCGACGATGCTCGCTGGTGGATCTCGTCCTCGCAGTGAGGATGTTGTGGCAGGCAAGCTCGTGATGACTGCAGATAGGACCGAGGTCAAGGCTGGCGAAGAGCTCACACTGACCATCCGTGGTAGCCAGGATATGAAGGCAGTCAATGCCTTTAGCCTAGCGATCCCCTACGATGCTACCGAGTGGGAGTGGCTGGGTGTTGAGACCCCAGGCACGAAGCAGATGACCAACCTCACCTATGACCGTCTACACTCGGACGGGACGAAGGCTCTCTACCCAACCTTCGTCAATGTCGGTCATGAGGCTACGCTCTCAGGTGATGCTCCACTGCTGATTATCAAGTTCAGAGCCAAGCGCAATACCCGTGTGCCCCTCAAGGTCATCGATGGGCTATTGGTAGACCGTGCTCTCGGAGTCGTTAGCTTCTGACGAGGGGTAGGTCTCTCGAGACAAAGTGTGCGAGGGAGTGGTAGGGCCGAGGCCCAGGCCACTCCCTCGCTGCGCTTCGTCGATCCTCGTCCCTACCTGCGGTAGTGGTAGTCAATGCCGAAGAGTGCTCCGGCGAAGGTCATCACCTCGCCATAGGCCACCAGGACGCTCTAGTGGATCTCGCCCGACGGAGGCCAGCATAGCCCCATGATGAGGACGATGATCCCGACGACGGAGAGCCCGCTGGCGATCCATATCTGTGGCGGGGCGTGGGGTTTGCGCCTATTCATCCGAGCCTCCTCCCTGTGCATAGGTGGCTATAGGCCTGGCGAGCGTCGAACGAGGGGCAGGCCTTGACCCACTCCGAGGGCTCGATCAGCCCATCGCCATTGAGGTCTGGGCTTAGATCTCGATGCCCGACGATGATGGCCAGCGGATAGGCTCGGCAGAGACCCTTGAGCAATCTCTCGAGGCTCCGACGCTGCTCCTCGGTGCGGGTGTCGGCGATGTGAGCGGCCTCGTCCAGTCCTCCCTCGTAGCATACGCCTATGCTGCATCGGTTGTACCCTCTGACGTGAGCCCCAGGGCGTGTCAGCGAGCGGAGCCGCTCGATCTCGCCGTTCCTGCGGACGTAGAAGTGGTAGCCCGCCCGGCTGAAGCCTCGGGCCCGATGGTCGAGGTCGAGCTGCCAACCTGGGTAGGAGGTATTGCTCCGTGTGGCGGAGCAGTGGATGACGATATACTTGACTTGATCTTTATTCATAATCATTTGCGGTATTTGTGGGTAAGGTATAGTAGGGTGAGGGAGAGGAGGATGCCGACGACGATCCCTGGGCCGAGACCCGGCCACAGAGCTCGTCGCTCGCTGGAGCGTTGCTCAAGCTCCTGCCCCAGGCGAGCGGTCTGCTGCGAGTGTGCCTGGCCTCGGCGGTGGCTCTCGAGGCTTCTGCGCCTGCGGAGCACAGTGCGCCCCGTCTTGATGAGGCTGTCCGCTGCGCTCGTGGGCAGCTCGATCTCGAGCTCCTCGCAGATGATCTCTCGGCTCTCCTGCTCCTGCTCGAGCTGCTGCGCTTGCTCGAGCTCTGTCTCTAGTGCTGTGGCCTGCTGACTCGAGTGCCTGCTCGTGCTGCAGCCCATGAGGCAGAGCCCCAGCAGGAGTGCTGCGAGGGCACTCCTGCCTTGGGGTTGCCTGCGATTGCTTGGGGGCATCGCTCTTGTGCTCTTAGAGCCCGACGTGTGGGCTGTGCCCTGGGTCGCCTGATCCCCCTCCGCCAGTGTCTTGGTCGCCCGTGTCCGATCCGCCCGAGCTGCTGCCCCCGGGGCTCTGAGGGGCTTCGCCCTTGGCCTTGGGGTTGTGGACGCTGAGCTGTAGCTCTCGGGTGGCCGATCGAAGCTCCTTGGTCAGGTGCAGCAGGATGCGAGGACGCTTGATGATGGCCGTGGTTACCTGCTCCTCGTGCTCTACGTGTCTGCTGGCAGCGATGATGCGGAAGGTGCCGATCTGTCCGAGCTGAACGGTATTGCCAGCAGCGAGCTCACGGCGTAGGTAGTAGGAGAGGCGGTCGATGGCGTTGCGTACATCGCCCGAGGTGAGCGAACTCATCTCCGAGATGTCTCGGATGACCTCCTCGAAGCCGATCTTGCGGGTGGGGGTAGGCTTGGCGTAGTAACGTGTCTGTCCCTTGTGCTTGCCCATCTTGGGGACGATTTGGGCTACATTGTACTTCATAGTGGTGTAAATAAAAGAGTGAATAAAAGTGTCGTGTTGTCCTCGTCTGTCGATCACGCCCTCGCTCCTCGAGTTGGGTAGGGTGCACCAGCGGGGGGCTCTCGGCTTCGGACAGGACAAAGGTATGATGGAGGGGCACGGGCCGAGGCGACTTGGTTGTACTTAGCTGCTCGGGCTGGGCTATCGCACGCCCTAGTGTGTCTGTGTGTCTGCCCGAGAGGGGAGGTTAGAGCCCCTCCTCTGCCTCGGTTGAGTGCCTGGCTGTGCCCGAGAGGGGAGGGGCTTGTCGAGCGACTTCTCTAGGCCTTATCCCCCTCTTTATCTGTGTATTGATTGTTTGTATATATTGTATTTTGTGTTGTAATCTATTTGTATATAGCTATTTGAAATATTATATCCTTGATGTTTGGATATAATGATACTCCTCTCTATCTTTGCAGGGACGCTCATGCTAGAGGCCTCGTACGCTGGCGGTGTGTCCGGGTGGGGGGGCTACTGCTTGCCCTGATCCGCCCGTCTGGTGTGGTCTCTAGAGCGAGGAAGCACTCTCTAGCCCCTCTCGATAGACAAACAATGAGAACCCTATTCAAATCAAACGACAATGAAACAAGTATCACTGATCCCGAGGTTGCTGGCCTCGCTGCTCCTCATCCTCCTGGCCCTATCTGCCTGCCAGGAGCAAGCCCCCGACCTCAATAAGAAGGAGCGAGACCCTCGCCTCATCGGGCTGTGGGTCGGGAGCGAAGCCCAGGGGCTAAGCTCTGCGAGGGTCGAGTTTAGGCCCGATGGGGTATTGCTCGGTGGGGACTACTTCCCAGGAGGTAAGCGCAAGAAGCTCTTCTACACAGAGGGTGGTCGGCGGCTCTCGGTCTTCGTATATGGCTCGGGGATCAAGGTGTCGAACTGGACTCATGACTTCTATTACAAGGTCGAGGACGGTCGCCTATTCCTTTGGTCTAGTGAGCAGGAGATGCTCTCGGGCCAGTACGGGTCAGCCGACACCTTCGTCAGGGAGGGTCGCTAGCCCCGCTCCCGGGTAGCCCCATGCGCTGGCTGGCTAGTCGGCCCTACCGACATATCGGGGGCTCATGAGGGCCTCCGATATTTTTGTATCTTGCGCCGAGGTCTCCAGTCCCGAGGCCTCGGATTTATTAACTGTAAAAGATCGAATGATGTACAAAAGACGCTATGCAGGACGTAGGACAGCCAGCCAAATAGAGCGAGATGTGATGGATGCTGTGGCCTTTATCGTCGAGGAGAAGGGGATCTCCGCCGTTACGATGAAGGAGGTCTCGAGGCTCTCCAAGACCGAGATGATCGTCCTGGAGCGTAGGTACAAGAGCGATGAGGGGCTGATCCGAGCCTATACCTCTCAGTTCGACTTCTTCCTCAACGATCATATCGGCCTCGATACTGAGGCCTACGAGAGCTCCGAGGCATTCTTCTCCGAGCTTATTACCCGCTTCATCGACGCCATACACAAGAGTAAGGATATGCAGTCGATCATGGTATGGGAGATGTATGAGAATAGCGGCCTGACCCGCAAGAGTGCTCGCCGCAGAGAGGCGACGCTGACCGAGTTCCTCCCACAGTTCTCCAAGCTGATCGACGCTCGAGAGATCGCCCCCGAGGCTCTATTTGCTGTCCTGGCAGGCGGGCTCTACTATGTGCTCTTGAGGGGCAATCGCTCCACCTTTTGCGGGATTGATTTCAGTACCCAGGCAGGGCGACAGATCTTAGCCGATACGCTGCTCACGATCACGAAAAAGTTCTTGCAGGGGTAGCCCCTCCCCCGACTAGGGTCTCGGCCTCCGACTCTCGCCCCTTGCGACCCTGGATGTTGAGCGTAAAATCGTTACGCAAAAGAGCTTGTAGAGAGAAAGTATTTTGCTACCTTTGAGGCAAATACATCACCTTTGTCTTACCCTCGATATTGCGTCCACAGGAGCGCAGCTAGAGACCTCCCTCCCTGCTTATAGAACCCTTTCCTCTTCCTCCTCCTCTCCGTAGGGGGTAGAGCCAACCCTAATACGTTTCTATGCTATGTGCCGCAANTCCCTGCTTATAGAACCCTTTCCTCTTCCTCCTCCTCTCCGTAGGGGGTAGAGCCAACCCTAATACGTTTCTATGCTATGTGCCGCAATAGTCTCCAATGATTTTTCTGTCTATAGTCCCCACAGACACAAAGAGAGCGGCAGCAGGGCCTACCCCTCGAGGGGGAAGCCCTGCTGCCGCTGCATCCGTCTGAGGAGGCCTGGCCTCTTAGCCGATCGAGAAGTCTAGCCTGCGCAGGCGATCCTCCAGCTCCCTCGGAGCTCCGACGATGGTGTAGGCTCGCATCTCTCGAGGGTAGTCATAGCCCTTGCGCAGCTCTTCGAAGGCTGTCGCATCTGCTCGTAGCCGATCTCCCACTCGCTTTGGGATCGAGAGGGTTTGGGTGAGGGCATAGAGGAGGGCCTCCTCGCCACTCCTGCCCGAGAGATCTATCACGGGTGAGGCTGGGGCGGGCACTTCGTCCCAGTTCATCAGCCCCTCGAGCTCGAGTCCCCAGTGCCTACAGATCGCCCCTAGGGCCATACGGCTACCGGCAAACTTCCCATCGGCCGAGAAGCCCGCAATATGAGGGCTGACAACCTCCGCTTCGGCGAGTAGCTCGGCGGAGATATGTGGCTCTGCCTCCCAGCAGTCGATCATGAGGGCTCGTAGCGAGCCCTCTCGCTTGCCCTGCAGTAGGGCCTCAGTCTGCGTTACCCCACCTCGGCAGGCATTGATGAGGATGGGCCTACGGCGACACGAGCGCACGAAGGCTTCGCCCACCATCCCTCGGGTAGGGTAGGCCCCGCTGCTGCTCAGCGGGACATGCAGGGTGATGATGTCGCTCTCTCGGCAGATCTCCTCGAGGGAGACAAACTCCCCCTCGTCGCCCCGCTCGGCCCTAGGGGGGTCGCACAGCAGCGTCCTAAGCCCTAGGGCTGGGGCGAGACGCTCTACCTCTTGCCCGACATGCCCTACGCCTACGATGCCCAGCACTTTGCCGGAGAGCAAATATCCGCTCTGCAGGGCATAGCCCGAGAGGGCCGAGAGCACCCATTGGGCCACGGCCGTCGCATTGCATCCTGGAGCATTACTCCAGCCAATGCCATGCCTCTGGCAGTAGTCGGCATCAATATGGTCAAAACCCGCTGTGGCCGTCGCTATATAGCGCACTCGAGAGCCCTCTAGTAGGGCTGCATTGCAGCGGGTAATGCTGCGTACCAGGAGCGCATCGGCCGAGGCAATTGTCTCGGGGCAGAAGTCCGCATTGTCGAGGTAGGTTACTCGGCCGACCCGCTCGGCGATCCCTCTGAGGTAGGGGATCGATCGCTCAGCTACGATATGGATCATGGGAGGTGTCTTGGGGTGAAGGCTAGGCTTCGCCTTGGGGATAGGCCTCGGCAGGCAGGGCGTCTTCGTTGAGGAAGATCTCTCCATACTCCTGCTCGAAGGAGTGGATATTCTGTTGCAGCACACGGATCAGTCGCTTGACATTGTCTGGGGTCATGATGATGCGGCTGCATACTTGAGCAGATTGCTGTCCAGGCAAGAGGCGGACGAAGTCGAGGACGAACTCACTCTGAGAGTTCATGACGATGGCTAAGTTGCTATAGACTCCGCCTGCGACCTCCTCGGGAAGCTCGATGTTGATGGATTGGTTGTCTGATGTCTGTTCCATTGTTTGTCTGTAAAAAGAGGGTAAATGCATCCAAAGATACATCAAAAGCGGGTCAGCACCTAAGTTTAGATGCTAACCCGCTTGTGCGCGCTACTCTAGCTATGAGCCCTGGGAGGCTCAGCTACGAGCGTGATTGGGGCTTAGTAGCGAGAGGCTACCACATTCCAGTCGATGATGGCCCAAACGTCCTTGACGTGGTCAGCGCGACGGTTCTGATAGCTCAGATAGTAGGCATGCTCCCATACGTCGATACCCAAGAGGGGCTTGAGGCCGTGTACGACAGGGTTGCTACCATTAGGCTCCTTGGTGATCACCAGGTCGCCATTGGCGTCAGCTGCCAGCCAAGCCCAACCAGAGCCGAAGAGCGTCGTGCAAGCTGTGAGGAATTCAGCCTGGAAGGCCTCGAAGCTGCCCCACTTCTTCTCAATAGCAGCCAGCAGCTTGCCCGTAGGAGCACCACCAGCGTTGGGAGCGAACTGAGTGAAGTAGAGGTTGTGGTTGAGCGTCTGCCCAGCATTGTTGAAGAGAGGGCCTTCGCTATTGCATACGATCTCCTCGAGGCTAGCATCTGCCAGGGGAGTGCCCTCGATGAGCTGGTTGAGGGTGTTTACATAACCTGCCAGGTGCTTGCCGTGGTGGAAGGAGAGAGTCTCTGCGCTGATGGCAGGCTCGAGGGCGTTCAGCTCGTAAGGCAGCTGTACTAGTTCATGCTTCATTGTTGAAGAGTTGTATTTGTAGTGAGTAATGGATAATGATAATCGTAAGAGCCTGCTGAGGCTCTCTGTCCTAATAACCTTCGGTGGGAGAGGATTGTTTAGCCTCCCTTGGCAGAGAGCCTCATCGCCCCTCTCTCGAAACAAAACGCCCTAGGCATCTTCTGATGTCTAGGGCGTAGGATCTAGGCGAGCCTCATGGCTCTGCCGATAAGCGTTCCCTAATGGGGCTCCACTAGGCCTTCAAGGCTTAGTCCTCGTTCTGCTGAAGCTGCTTTACATAGACGGCCTTCTGCATCTTCTTGCGCTTAGCTACTGAAGGCTTGATGAAGGCTTGGCGTGCTCTCAGAGCCCTTACTGCGCCAGTCTTTTCAAACTTTCTCTTAAACTTCTTCAGAGCTCTTTCGATGTTTTCGCCCTCTTTTACTGGAACTACGATCATGATTTCTTCTTACTTATATTATTGTTATTATTCTTCCTTGTTGCGTAGGCCTATAGCTACGGACGTGCAAATTTAGCTATTGTTTATCTAACTACCAAAAGCACACACCTATGCCCCTCCGACTTGTCTGTTACTTCTCCCGAATGAAGATGTTGATCGGATTGCCCGAGAAGTCCCAATGTTCCCTAATCTTATTCTCCAGGAAACGCTTATAGGGCTCCTTGACCCACTGAGGTAGGTTGCAGAAGAAAGCAAAGCTGGGCACAGCCGTTGGCAGTTGCATCACATACTTGATTTTGATGTATTTACCCTTATTCGAGGGTGGAGGGGTAGCCTCGATGATGGGCAGCATCACTTCGTTGAGCTTGCTCGTGGGGATGCGGGTGCTACGTCGAGCGTACACCTCCTGGACAGTTTCTAAGACCTTGAAGATGCGCTGCTTGGTCAGTGCCGAGATGAAGAGAATCGGGAAGTCCGTGAAGGGAGCTAGTCGCTCACGAATGGCATGCTCAAAGGTCTTGATAACGATGTTACTCTTGTCTTCGACCAAGTCCCACTTATTGACACAGACGACTAGACCCTTGCTGTTGCGCTGGATGATGGAGAAGATATTCAGATCCTGAGCCTCTATACCTCGAGTGGCATCGAGCATGAGGACGCAGACATCGGCATTCTCAATGGCTCGTATCGAGCGTATTACGGAGTAATACTCGAGATCCTCGTGCACCTTGCCTCGCTTGCGAATGCCTGCCGTGTCTACGAGGTAGAAGTTCATGCCGAACTTGTTGTAGTGCGTATAGATCGAGTCCCGTGTTGTGCCGGCGATGTCGGTAACGATGTTGCGCTCTTCACCGATGAAGGCATTCACTAGAGAGGATTTGCCTGCATTGGGACGACCCACAATGGCGATGCGAGGGCAGTCGATCTCGGTCTCGACCTCGGTATCCTCAGGCAGGGATCGGACGATCAGGTCGAGCAGATCCCCCGTGCCACTGCCATTGACGGCTGAGATGCACTGAGGGTCTCCTAGGCCGAAGCTATAGAACTCTGCAGCCGCATAGTGCTGGTCGTAGTTGTCGGCCTTATTGGCCACGAGGATGACGGGCGTCTTGCTGCGCCGTAGCTTGGCTGCTACAGCGTCGTCAAGGTCTGTCGCACCATGCTCTATATCCACGACGAAGAGGATCACCGAAGCCTCCTGCATGGCGATCTCAACCTGGCGGTTGATCTCCTCCTCGAAGACATCTTCGCTGCCCACGACCCAGCCCCCTGTGTCTACGATTGAGAAGTCTCGGTCGAGCCAGGAGACCTTGCCGTACTGTCGATCTCGGGTAGTCCCAGCAGCTTCGTTGACGATGGCCTGTCGGCTCTGTGTAAGGCGGTTAAAGAGTGTGGACTTGCCCACATTGGGCCGTCCGACTATTGCGACTAAGTTGCTCATAGGATTTGTCTTTTGTTTGTGAATACTGCTCTGCTAGAGGGCTAATCTAGTTGATAGCCATAGCGGCGAAGTAGGTTATCTCGGTTGCGCCAGTCCTTCTCTACTCGGACGTACATCTCGAGGAAGATCTTCTTTTCGAAGAACCTCTCCATGTCTTTGCGGGCCATAGCCCCTACCTTCTTGAGAGCGGAGCCTCGGTGTCCGATGATGATGCCCTTCTGACTCTCACGCTCGACAACGATGAGCGTGCGGATGCGGATCAACTCCTCCTCCTCTTTGAATTCCTCGACGACGACTTCCACGGCGTAGGGGATCTCCTTCTGATAGTAGAGCAGGATTTTCTCTCGGATGATCTCAGTTACGAAGAAGCGGGCTGGCCTATCTGTCAGTGCATCCTTGTCGAAGTACGGAGGCGAGAGGGGGATAAGGCTCTCGATGCGCCGCCTCAGGGGCTCGACATTGAAGCGATTAAGTGCCGAGAGGGGGATGATCTCGGCCTTGGGCAGTCGCTCGTGCCAGAGCTCAACAAGCCTCTCGAGCTCTGCTTGGTTGCTGAGGTCTATCTTGTTGATGACCACGATGAGGGGACACTCGACACTGGCCACACGGCGCAGGAAGTCTTCGTTCTTGTCCTGTGCCTCGACCGTATCAGTTACATAGACGAGTACGTCGGCGTCGCCCAGGGCACTCTCCGAGTACTCGAGCATGCTCTGCTGTAGCTTGTAGTTGGGCTTGAGGACTCCAGGGGTATCGCTGTAGACGATCTGTAGCTCGGGCGTATTGACGATGCCCATGATGCGGTGGCGGGTCGTCTGGGCCTTGGAGGTGATGATCGATAGGCGTTCGCCCACCAGTAGGTTCGTTAGGGTCGATTTGCCTACGTTGGGGTTGCCTACAATATTGACGAAGCCAGAGCGATGCTCTGCATTGCTTGTGCTCATGACCGTTTGAATAATGATGATAACTAAGTAGATACTCCTGGCCTCGGGGCGAGGAGGGGAAGTCGAGAGCTTCAGACGAAGGAGCTTCGTCGAAGGTGTACCTGCCCAGTGGGGCAATTAAAGTGCAAAACTAATCATATTTCAGCGGTTTACCGCCACCGGAAGGCAAATCTCTCTGCCGAAGGGCCTCTGAGAGCCTCCCTCTCGAGGGGCTCTAGCGAATGTGGATGAGCTTGTGGGTCTGTAGGCTTAGCCGCCACTCTGGGTGTGCTTTGATGTACTCGACACAGAGCTCTACAGCCTTGGGGTCAAGCTGCATGGCGTCCTCGCCCGAGAAGATAGGACTGAGGAGGTAAGCCTCAGAGTGGGGGAGCTCCTCGATGCTTGGGGGCAGATCCTCGGCCTTGCCGACAGGGAAGCGCAGCTCCGAGACTCCCTGGGGAAAGTTGCTCTTGAGCCTTTGCATGGCTGGAGCTTTGGGGCTACAGGTGATGTAGTCAATACCCTCGGGCACGGGGCGTGTCCCATTGGTCTCAATAGCCTGGGTGTATCCTAGGGCCTTGAAGTAGGCGACGCTCTCACGCTGGAGCTGTAGGGTGGGTTCGCCCCCCGTCCAAATGATGAAGCGTGCGGGGTAGGGGGCAATAGCCTTGGCGATGGCCTCGTCGCTCATCTCGACACCCTCGTCGAAGTCTGTGTCGCAGAAGGAGCAACACAGATTGCAGCGTGAGAGGCGAATGAAGATGGCAGCTCGGCCGACATTGATCCCCTCGCCCTGTAGACTATAAAATATCTCGTTGATTAGCATTCAAGTTGATGGTCTATCTATTTGCGCCAGACCTTAGTCCGGCGATACTCTTCGAGCCGCTCCTTGAGGTAGCTCACGGCTCGTTCTATGATAGTATCATAACCCCGTCTGAGGTCTGCTTGGTTCATGGCAACGAGATAATCGGGGTCGATACCTAGCTCGATATTATTGCCCTCGGCATCATAAGTCTGCGTACTGGAGAAGCGTACGGCCCAGCCATTGGGCAGCTCGCTGGTCATCGGTAGGCCGCCCCCACCGCCTGTCCGATCGCCCATGACGGTAACGAGCGGTAGCCCCTTCATCTTGAGGACGAAGTCATTGGCTGCGCTGTAGACCCCTCGGTTGGTGAGTAGGACGACGGGGCGAAGCCACTTGACCCCAACGGTGAGGGTCTCGAGGCGTATATCGACTAGGGGGGAGAAGTCGTTGTGCCCTGGGCCCGTCTTGTGCCTAGTTCGTCCAACCAATCTAGGCTGGTCCATGAAGTGACGAGTCAGGCGATCGGAGGTGGTTACATTCCCCCCTCCATTGTCTCTAATGTCGATGATGAGGGCTCGGCAGCGAGAGAGTCGTTTCAGAGCTGCATTGATGTTTCCCTCGCCTAGAGGGCTGGAGAAGCTCCCATAGCGGATGTATCCGATGCTGTCGGGTGTATGTCCGTGGTGTAGGAGTTGAGTGTAGTAGAGGCCTCCAGCGATGCGATACTCCTTGCCGAGGTATTCCTCCATGAGGTCGAAGCTGAAGTTGCGAGGGTAATCCGTACGCCAAGCCCAGTAACGACCATAGTCAAAGGGAGCAATGAGATTGACATGCCCGTCCTTGAGCTCCGAGAGCATCCCCGTCATGACCTTGAAAAGCTCGTCGCTGCTCATCCGAGGGGCGATGTGGGGGCGATACTCGTTGTAGATGTCTTGCCAGCTCTTGCCCTTGTCGAGCTTGAGGTCAAAGAAGGCGTACTGGCGATCCATGATGCGCCAGAGGGCATCGAAATTCTCTGTCGCAGAGGTCGTATAGTCCTCCTCGCTCGAGCAGGCTGGGAGGATGAGGAGGCTCGTAAGGAGGCAGAGCAAGAGGCGAAGTCTATTCATAGTCTCGTGGTGGGGCTAGGGGAAGGGGCTAGAAGGGCAGACGCTCTCGCTGCCTGTGGATGCTACGTCGCCCCCCGATGCGTATCGAGTGGGTCGTGATCCCCAGCATGAGGCTGTGGCTGCTGATGCGGTGAGTGATGTGGTGGAGCTCTGAGGCCCGATGCTCCCACCGATAGCCCAGCGAGAGGGTGAAGTGATCCCATACGGGCAGATCCATCGAGACCATCAGCCGCTCGGCCCAGGCCTTGGTAGGCTGGGTGAAGACAAAGCGGCGGGCAAGCGAGCCCGAGAGATAGTAGAGCTCGTAGTAGCTCTCGCCGAAGTGCTGGGCGAAGTGTAGCCCTAGGAGCTCGGTCTGAGAGCTCAGGCGCAGGAGAGCGGGGAAGCTCTCCCATGGCAGACGATAGCTGTAGTGTAGAGCAAGGGTGAGGGAGAGGTCAGCCTTGAGTGTAGCGGGGTTGTTGCCATTGCGGGTACTGTAGAGCCCGCCGACGCCTGCACTCACTCCAGGGCCGACGTATAGCCGCCCCTGGGGAACGAAGGGGAGGCGCAGGGTATAGTGCCAGTCTCCCCGTGCCGAGAGCCGATAGATGGAGGCATTGCCTGCAGGGTTGTCGCTGCTCGAGAGGTGCACCTCCTGCTGTCGGTAGTACATCCGTGTCGGGGTCTCCTGCCGGGGTCTGAGGGCTAGGATGGAGGCCTCTCGAGGGGTAAGCGTATTGGCTCGATAGCCGAGCGAGGCCTGCTCGGAGAGGAGCATGAGGTCGATGCCTCCATAGCGAAGCGGCGAGAGGTAGCTCTCCCTAAGGAGGATGCCCCCGAGACCGAGCCAATTGGTTCGCCGTCTGATGCTATAGGTTGCCTCCTGGGGCTGTGGTATCCGCCACCAACCAGCTCCGAGATTGAGCTCGCTAGAGGAGGGGAGCAGCTCGCCCTGAGGCGGCTCGGCAGCGAAGGCCTCGGGGAGGATCGAGAGGCTCAGGCTGAGGTAGAGGAGTAGGGTGGTTAGTCTCATTGCTTGGGTAGGGCTAGGGCTGATCCTCTAGTGTCTGTGTCTCGTCGAAGAGGCCTCGCTCGAAGAGCTCCTCGCCGCCCTCAACCTCTTCGCCTTCGTCCGTCGCTGTGGCCTCGTCGAGGGGGGAGGGACGTAGGGGCTCTAGCTCCTTGAGGTAGGCGATCGGGTAGGGGGCGATGCGTTTGCCTCGGGCTCGGATGCCCTTGACCAGGGCGAAGCCCTCCACATCGATCTCGACGATGCGTTCCGCCTCGGGCTCGGCCTCTCGGCTGATCACTAGACGTGGATAGTAGGTGTCGGTGAGCAGCAGGAGGCGATTGCCTGGGTGCTCGCCGAGGATCTGCTCTCGCTTGCCCTCGGGCTCGATGGCGAAGCGTTTGATGTAGTGATAGCCCTGCTCAGCGTCGTAGTAGACGGCTGTCCAGAGCTTGCGAGGGTCATGCTTCTCGATGCGCAAGAGGTTGTCCTCGATATGATTGCTCTCGTCGAAGCTCGTCGTATAGCACTCGCCGCTCTGTAGGATGATGCACACCCGATCTCGGGCAAAGAACTCCCCTAGACGCTCGCCCTGACCTGCATAGTTGAGGCGCATCACATCTCGGTCGAACCATACCTCTCGCCCTCCGAGCGTCGAGAAGCCCTTGCTGATCATACGGATCGAGCTGATGTCGGCCTTGGTGATGAGGTTGCCCACCGTGCCCTTACCCTTGATGGCGATGTCGCTGAAGTCTCGCTCGAACTCGAAGAGACGCTGCTGGCGGTTGCGGATCTTGAGCTTGACAGCCACCCGCTCGGCCTCGCCATTGCTATTGGCCGAGAAGTAGAGCACACGAGAGCCCTTGGTGCCTCGGCTGAGGTCGTAGATGCGCTCTCGGACGATGCCTGTGAGGTTGAACCGCTTGGCATAGGTTGCCCCATGCTGACCATCCCGATACATGACGTTGTAGATGGTGCGCTCGTCGCCTCGGTGGAAGCGGGCAATATGGATGACCTCCTCCTGCCCATAGAAGCGTTTCTCCTCGACCCTAGAGATGAAGTACCGCCCAGAGCGGAAGAAGATGATGATGTCGTCGAGGCTTGAGCAGTTGTCTACAAACTCGGCATCCTTGAGCCCTGTGCCGAAGAAGCCCTCCTCTCGATTGATATAGAGCTTGGCATCGAGCTCGGCCACCTTGACCGCCTCGATCGTGCCGAAGCTCACGATGCGGCTACGCCTCGGATAGGCTGAGCCATAGCGGTCGATCAAGTGCTCGTACCAGCGGATGGTGTACTCGACGATGTGTTTGATGTCATGCTTCAGGCGGGCGATCTCCTGCTCGATCTCCAGCATCATGGCCTCGTGACGGGGGATGTTGAAGCGCAGGATGCGGCTCATGCGGATCTCCAGCAGTCGCTTCAGATCGTCCATGGTAATGGGGCGTAGGAGCTGCTCGAGGTAGGGCTGCATCCGCTGCTTGATGTGGCCGAGGGCCTCGGCCTCGCTCTTGGCCTCCTCAAACTCCCTATCCTTGTACATCCGCTCCTCGATGAAGATGCGCTCGAGCGAGGCGGCCAGGTAGGCCTCCTCCCGCTCGCCGAGCAAGAGTCTGAGCTCCATGTCGAAGAGCCTCTTGGTGCGCTCGACGCTGTAGCGCAGCACCTCGCTCACGCTCGTAAAGAGGGGCTTGTCCTCGTAGATCACGCAGCAGTTGGGCGAGATGCTGACCTCGCAGTCGGTGAAGGCATAGAGGGCATCGATGGCCTTGTCCGAGGAGACCCCGCTGGCCAGCGTGATGCGGATGTCTGTCGTGGCGGCGGTCATGTCATCGACTCGCTTGATGCGGATCTTCCCCTTCTCGACAGCCTTGAGGATGGACTCGATGAGCGAGGTGGTGGTCTTGCCCGCAGGCAGCTCCGAGATGCTCAGTGTACGGGCATCGATCTTGTCGATCTTGGCCCGAGACTTGAGGCTTCCGCCTCGCTCTCCATCGTTGTAGCGGCTCACATCGATCAGCCCCCCAGTGGGGAAGTCGGGGTAGAGGACAAACTCCTCCCCACGCAGATAGGCACAGGCTGCCTCGGCCAGCTCGACGAAGTTGTGCGAGAGGATCTTGGACGACAGCCCCACGGCGATCCCCTCAGCCCCCTGGGCCAGGAGGAGGGGGAACTTCACCGGCAGGGCAATCGGTTCGTCCGCTGTGCCGTCGTAGGTCTTCTTCCACTCCGTAATGCGCTCCGAGAAGACGGCCTCTCGGGCTAGAGGGGAGAGCTTCGCCTCGATGTATCGCCCTGCTGCGGCGGGGTCGCCCGTTAGGATGTTGCCCCAGTTGCCCTGCGTGTCAATGAGATAACCCTTCTGCCCGAGCTGCACGAGGGCATCGTTGATCGAGGCATCACCATGGGGGTGATACTTCATGGTCGTGCCAGCGATGTTCTGTACCTTGATCAGCTTGCCATTGTCCAGGAGGCGCATGTTGTGCAGGATGCGCCGCTGCACGGGCTTGAGGCCGTCGTCGATATGGGGTACTGCACGCTCGAGGATGACGTACGAGGCATAGTCGAGGAACCAGGTGCGGTACATCTGGCTCAGGTGGCTGTATTCAGGTTTGTAGGCAGCGACCTCGGGGGGCAGAGCCTCGGAGGCCTCCTCACGGGGTGGCTCTACCGATGGGGTTTGCTCTTCGCTCTGCGTGGTCTCGGGGTTGGGGTTCAACTCGCCCTGAGGGGTTGCTTGGGGCTGCTGTTCGTCTACATCGTATTTGTCGGGCATACGTGGGGCAAAGTATTGTTTGCCGCAAAGATACCTTTTTTCGCTCGCTTCGCCCCCCTACGCCTCGATTCCCAGGGGAAGGTTCGTATGGGGCTTATTGCCCAGCCTGGCTCCCCCCTATGAGCTGCTCGATAATCCCTTGGAGTCCCCTTGCCTCAGGGTGCTTGGAGTATTTCATGAGGATTGTCCGTGCTGCCTCGAGCTCCTCGATCGGTCTCCTAAGCAGTGCTACACCCATGATGAGCGTCCTAGCATAAGCAAGTTCGTAGGCCGCAGGCTGCTCTTGGGCTAGTTTCTGTCGAATGTCTCGTGTCTCCCTATAGGCCTGCTCAGCCTCCTCGGACCTCTCGAGCTTGTTGTAGAGGAGCGCAAGGTTGTACTGCGTCATGGCGAGTTTGGGTTTGTATGTTTGTGGGTTCTTTAGCTCCAATTCTCTATATCTCTCTAGTGTATCCTCAAGGAGCTCCTTGGCCTCGTCGAGTTCCCCGATACTACCCAGCAAGATGCCCAAGTTATTCAAGGTCATGGCATGATCGGGCTTGTAGGCCTGTGGGTTCTTTTGCTCCAATTCTCTATATATCTCTACTGCCTCTTTATAGTGTTTCTTGGCCTTGTCGAGCTCCCCGATGTCTCTCAGCAAGAGCCCCAAATTATGCCATATCGCAGCCATATTTGCCTTGTATGTCTGTGGGTTCTTTTGCGCTAATTTGCGATAGATCTCGAGTGCTTCTTCGTAGCAGCCCTTAGCCTTGTCGAGCTCCCCGATGTCGCTCAGCAAGAGCCCCAAGTTATTCAAACTCATGGCTACATTGGGCTTGTATGCTTGTGGGTTCTTTTCTGCTAATTTGCGACGGATTTGTAGAGCTTCTTCGACGTGCTTCCTAGCTTCGTCTTGCTTTCCGATATTTCTTAGTAAACCTCCTAAGTGGTCTAAGCTTGCAGCAAGGTCGGGCATGTAGGCCTGTGGGTTCTTTTGCGCTAATTTGCGATAGATCTCGAGTGCTTCTTCGTAGTAGCCCTTGGCCTTGTCGAACTCCCCGATACTACCCAGCAAGACCCCCAAGTTATTCAAGGTTTGAGCTACATCGGGCTTGTAGGCCTGAGGGATCTTCTTTGCCAATTCTCGAAAGATCCCTAGTGCCTCCTCGTAGTAGCCCTTGGCCTTGTCGAACTCCCCGATATCATCCAGTAAGTTCCCCAAGTTATTCAGGATTTTAGCCACATCGGGCTTGTAGGCCTGTGGGTTCTTTTGCTCCAATTCTCTATACCTCTTTAGTGCCTCCTCGTAGTGCTTTTGGGCCTCCCCGAGCTTCCCGATGTCGCTCATCAAGATCCCCAAGTTATTCAAGATTGCAGCTACATCGGGCTTGTAGGCTTGAGGGTTCTTTCGCTCTAATTCTCTATACCTCTTTAGTGCCTCCTCGTAGTGCTTTTGGGCCTCCCCGAGCTTCCCGATGTCGCTCATCAAGATCCCTAAGTTATTCAAGATTGCAGCCACATAGGGCTCGTAGATCTGTGGGTCCTTTTGTACTAATTTGAGAGACATCTTGAGTGCTTCCTGGTAGTGGCTCTGGGCCTTCTCGAGCTCTCCGATGTTGCCCAGCAAGTTCCCCAGGTTATTCATGCTCGTAGCCACATTGGGTTGGTGAGTCTGAGGGCTCTTTTCTGCCAATTCGCGAGATATCTTTAGTGCCTCCTCATAGTGCTCCTTGGCCTCGTTGAATTCCTTGAGCCCATGCAGTAAGTGGGCATAGTTGGAGTGATGCTCGGCGGTTGGCTCTAGCTCTAGTAGACGCTCGTAGAAGTAGCAGGCTTCGTCGAAGGTGAACATCACTTGGGCCGCCTTGATGAGCTCCGTGAGGAGTCTCGCCTTATCCTGAAGACGCCTCACATCGTCTTGCTTTTCACGGTTGCTGTATGCATCGAGCACCCCTCTTAGGCTTTGGTTGCTCTCCCTGCCGACTACATCCCTGATGCCCTCCAGTGCTTCGGCTAGGGAGTTGTTGTCGCTCTGACGTAGTCTTTGGATCTCCGCCTGTAGCTCCTCGGTGTGCTCGAGGACGTAGCTCGCAATCTCTTTGATGAGGTCTCGGGCACTCTCTGAGTGGATGCGCCCTGCCTCGAGCATCTGATCGATGGCCCTCATTGTAGCCTCTCGCCCCTCTCTAACGGGGAGCTCCCCAAGGATAGCTTGGATATACTGATCCGTCATCCCTATAGCACTAACCTGCTTCAGGAGTTCTTCTATTCGGAAATTGGAGGCCGTTGGCTGCTCGGCCACTCGTGCGTCGAAGGCCTTGATCAATCTCTGCTCCTCTTCACTCTTTGCCCAGGACGAGTTCCGTGATCTGTAGTATTCCCTGAGACGCTCGGAGTAGTGGGCATGTCTATCCCTCGGGATATCGACATCCGATAGGGCCGCTCGGATCGCCTCATCTACTTGCGCCCCAAGCTCTCGGTCTCCTCGATGACGTACCTCTTCAATCTGATTAGTTATGAGGTTAGAGACAATGTTCTCCGAAATGGCACCTATTATGGCGAGCACTGCAAAGCCTTTGAGCAACCTCTTTATCCGGGGCTTCCCGCTCTCCAGGATGGATTTGCTCCAGGCTACGGCACGGCTGCTTGCAGATCGCAGGAGACTAGGCCATTGTCTAGCCCGACTCCATAGGGTTTTCTTTGTCTCTTTCTCTTGCATGGCGGGGGAGGGGATGGGGTCTGTTTTTGGGGGTAAGAACCACTGCTGCAAAGGTAACGATTCCCCCTGGATGGGCATCGCTTCCTCTCTACAAAAATGGCACGGCCTCACCTCCCTCTCGGATAGAGGGGAGGCGGGGCTGCTGGTGAAGCACTGGGGGCACTCCATGGCATGCCCGCCGAGGGCTCGGGGGCGATCCCTCCGCCTCCTCACCTGAGCACTCGGGAGGCTCTCGACCGAGGGCCCATATAGGACGCCGTAGAGACTCAGATAGGACTTCACTCGAGACTCAGATAGGAGCTCGATCGAGATCCAAGTAGGAGCTCCACTGCGATCCTACCTGGATCTCGGTATGAAACCCAGTTGTATTTGTATCTCTCTTGTAATAAGGTTGTTGTGTGGCTCTTGGGCTTTGGTCTGCGCAGCTAAAAATACGCCCTCATCTGAGAGTCCAGGATGATGGTTACTGGCCCGTCGTTGGTCAGCGTGATCTGCATATCTGCCCCGAAGACCCCATAGCTGATCGGACGGCCGAGCCGCTCCTCTAGAGCCTTGCCGAGGGCTTCGTATAGGGGGATGGCCCTCTCGGGTCGTGAGGCTCGGATATAGGAGGGGCGGTTGCCCTTCTTCGTCGAGGCCATGAGGGTGAATTGGCTCACCAGCAGCACCTCGCCGCCAGTGTCGATGAGGCTGCGGTTCATGACCCCAGCTTCATCGTCGAAGAGGCGCATCTGTGCGACCTTGCTCGCCAGGTAGCTGACATCTTCACTGCTGTCTCGGTCTTCGATGCCGACCAGGAGCAGCAGCCCTGGGCCGATCTCGGCATGCCTCTTCTTTTCGATCTCGAGGCTTGCCCCGAGGACTCGCTGGATCACGATGCGCATAGCTTGGGTAGTTTGATGGGTTTATTCGTCTTCCCCCTCGCTCTGAGGGTGGTGTAGAGCGGTGTAGATGAGAGCCGCCTTGCTCGTGCCTACGACGCTGGCGATCTCCTGGCTCGTGGCCTCTAGGAGGCGATGCACCGAGCCGAAGCTCGAGAGGAGTCGCTCCTTCGTCTTCGGGCCAATGCCCTTGATGTAGTCGAGGCGAGAGGAGAGCTGGGCCTTGCTCCTGAGATCTCGGTGAAAGCTGATGGCGAAGCGATGTACCTCGCTCTGGATCAGCTCCAGCAGCCGAAAGCTCGGGCTCTGGTGCTTGATCGGGATCACCTCGGGCGGTGTGCCGTAGAGGAGCTCCGTGCTGCGGTGGCGATCATCCTTGACCATCCCCGCCACAGGGATCTCGAGGCCGAGCTCCTCGAGCACGCTCTTGAGGGCATTCATCTGCCCCTTGCCCCCGTCGGCGATGATGAGGTCGGGTAGGGGAGCTCCCTCGCTCTGTAGCCTGCTGTAGCGTCTCATGGCGACCTCTCGCATCGAGGCATAGTCGTCCGCCCCCTCGACGCTGCGGATGCGGTACTTGCGGTAGTCCTTCTTGCTGGGCTTGGCCTGCTTGAAGACGATGCAGGCCGCTACGGCCGAGCTGCCCTGTATGTTCGAGTTGTCGAAGCACTCTATGTGCATCGGCAGCCGCTCCAGCCCGAGGGCTTGGCGCAGCTCCCCCAGGGTCTGCATCATCCGCTGCTCGGGGTTGAGGCGTTCGGCCTGCTTGTACTTGTCCACCTTGTACTGTCGGACGTTGCGCTCCGAGAGCTCGAGCAGCTTGCGCTTATCCCCTCGCTGGGGCACGGTGATCGTCGTAACCTCTGGCAGAGGCCAGTCTATCGCCTGCGAGAGGATGACCTCACGGGCTCGGCTGCCGAAGCGTCGCCTGAGCTCGATGATCGCCGTGGCGAAGAGCTCCGTATCGCTCTCGTCGAGCTGCACCCGATACTCCAGCGTGTCGGCCTTGGTGATCATCCCCTGCGAGATGTGTAGGTAGTTCACATAGAAGCTGTTCCCATCACGCTCATAGCTGAAGACATCCACCTGGTGGATGTGCTGCGGGGCTACCGTATGCCGCACCTCATACTGCTCGAGCTGCTCGAGCCGCTCCTTGTAGATCTGCGCCTCCTCGAAGCGTAGCTCCTCGGCCAGGCGCATCATCTCCTCTCGGTAGAGCTCTATGACGTCCCTGAGGTTGCCCTTCAGGAGGCTGATGATCTCACGGATATTGGCCTCGTAGTCCGAATGCTCTTGCCCCCCGATGCAGGGGGCTTTGCACTTCTTGATGTGGTACTGTAGGCACTCTCGGTACTTCCCCTCTCGGATCTTGTGCTCGCTCAGGTCTAGGGCGCAGGTGCGCAGGGGGTAGATGTCCTGGATCATCGCCAGCGTCGCATGGGCCATCTGTACGCTGGGGTAGGGCCCGAAGCGAAGAGACCCATCCCTCGGAGCTCGCCGCAGCACCTGTACCCTGGGGAAGGGCTCGTTGCGTACGATGATCTCGGGATAGGTCTTGTCGTCCTTGAGCAGGACGTTGTATCGGGGCTGGTGCTCCTTGATCAGATTGTTCTCCAGGATCAGAGCGTCGAACTCCGTCTCTACGACGATGTACTCGATGGCTCTTATTTGGCGAACCAGCAGGCGGGTCTTGCTGCTGGTCGTGTCGCTGTGGAAGTAGCTGCTGACCCTACGCCGCAGGTTCTTCGCCTTGCCCACATAGATCACCTGCCCCTCGTCGCCTAGGTATTTATAGCAACCAGGGGCTTCGGGTAGGGTGGGGAGGATCTGCTTGATCTCTTCGCGGGTCATGGAGCGGATGTTTCACGTGAAACATTATCGACCGCACAGCACCAGCAGGACGCTCACGTCGTGGGGCGAGATGCCCGGGATGCGTGAGGCTTGCCCGATCGTCCTGGGGCGGATGCGCTCGAGCTTCTGCCTAGCCTCTGTCGAGATGGAGGAGATCTCTTCGTAGTTCAGATGCTCGGGGATGTGGACGTAGTCCAGTCGAGAGATCTTCTCCGCCATCTCTCGCTCCCGCTCGATGTAGCCGCTGTACTTGATGAGGATCTCAGCGCATTCGACGATCTCTGCCCGACGAGAGGGAATCTCTCCTAATAGGCGACCCAGGGCTGGGACGAGCCCCGAGAGTCCCTCGAGGGAGAGCTGAGGCCTCAGCACGAGGTCAAAGAGCTTACAGCCCTGGCGCAGCGGTGTGATGCCCCGCTCCTCTAGGGCGGGATTGATCAGCTGGGGCTTGATGGAGTAGGTCTTGGTAAACTCGATGATGCGATCCCTCCACGCCCGCTTCTCCTCCAGGAGGGCTACTCGCTCCTCAGTGGCGAGCCCGAGCTCTGCCGCCAGCGGCGTGAGGCGCATATCGGCGTCGTCCTGGCGTAGCAGGATGCGATACTCAGCTCTCGAGGTGAACATGCGGTAGGGCTCATCGACCCCCTTGGTAACTAGGTCGTCGATCAAAACCCCGATGTAGGAAGAGCTGCGGGAGAGGGTGAAGGGGGCTAGCCCTCTCGTCCTCTGATGGGCATTGATCCCAGCGATGAGGCCCTGCCCTGCTGCCTCTTCGTAGCCCGTCGTGCCATTGACCTGCCCAGCCAAGAAGAGGCCAGGGATGACCCTGCTCTCTAGCGTGTGGTGCAGCTGCGTGGGGTCGAAGAAGTCATATTCGATCGCATAGCCTGGGCGATAGAGACGCACATGGCGCAGCTGGGGGATCTGCCTTAGGGCCTCGAGCTGCACCTCGAGGGGCAGAGAGGAGGAGAAGCCATTGATGTAGTACTCATTCGTCGTCTCCCCCTCAGGCTCGAGGAAGAGCTGATGGCTGTCTTTGTCCGCAAAGGTTACGATCTTGGTCTCGATGCTGGGACAGTAGCGGGGCCCTATGCTTTGGATCTGTCCGTTGTATAGGGGCGAGCGGTCGAGAGCCTTGCGCAGGACCTCGTGGCAAGCCTTGTTGGTCATCAGTGTATAGCAAGGTCTCTGGATGAGGCTGCTACGGGCAGGTGTGTCCATGTAGGAGAACTTGTGATGGTCGTCCTCCCCCTCCTGTACACCCATCTCCTTGGGGTCGAACGAGCGGCCATCGATGCGAGGCGGAGTACCAGTCTTCATCCGATCGGTGCGCAGACCTGCCGCTCGGAGTTGCTCCGTTAGCCCGTGGGAGGCGGGCTCGGAGATCCGTCCTCCCTCGATCTGTAGCTCTCCGAAGTGCATCAACCCTCCGAGGAAGGTGCCAGCCGTTAGCACGACGGCCTTGCCCTCGAAGCGCACCCCGAGCCTCGTCTCGACCCCCTGCACCCCCTCCTCGGGGTCTAGGAGGAGACGCTCGACACTATCCTGCCAGAGGTCAAGGTTCGGCTCTTGGTCTAGCTCCTCTCTCCATGCCTCCATGAAGCGCATGCGATCGCTCTGGGCTCGAGGGCTCCACATCGCTGGACCTTTGCTGCGGTTGAGCATCCGAAACTGGATAGCTGTGCGGTCGGTAATCAGTCCCATCCGCCCTCCTAGGGCGTCGATCTCTCGGACGATCTGTCCCTTGGCAATGCCGCCCACAGCAGGGTTGCAGCTCATCTGACCGATCTTGTTCATGTCTTGGGTGATGAGGAGCGTATGCGAGCCAAGTCGGGCGGCGGCAGCGGCGGCTTCACAGCCTGCATGTCCTGCACCGATGACAATAATGTCGTATTGTAGCGTCATAATATATCTTGGATGAATGCCCCTGGGCTCTCCTCGTGTCGAGGGCTTGGAGGGCTGGCACAAAGATACCGTCTCCGCCACTAATCTACAAGCCTTGAGGCCTGTGGGTCGTGGCGGAGGCGGTAGCCTCTAGGCGAGCGAGGGGCTCTCTAGAAGAGGTCTGCGATGACCCCGTCGGAGACGAAGACCCCTGAGGGACTCAGGCGTAGCCTTCCCCCCTCGAGGGTGAGCGTCCCTCGCTCGAGATGCCCCCTCGAGCGATCGAGGAGGCTCTCCACCTCCTTGGCGGAGAACTGCTCGGCCATGGCCTCGAGGTCGATGCCCCACATCGTCCTGAGACGTGTCAGCAGATATTCGTGGAGCTTGTCCTCGGGGGTAAGGGTCTCGACCTCGTGCGCCCTACGCCCCTCCTCCAAGGCGAGGGCGTAGAGGGTGGTCGAGGCCACGTTGTGGCTGCGGCGCAGCCCATCATAGCTATGTGCCGAGGGGCCTAGGCCAATGTACTTAGAGCCGAGCCAATAGCCTGTGTTGAGGCGAGCATAGCAGCCTGGACGAGCGAAGTTGGAGATCTCATAATGCTCGTAGCCTGCCCTAGAGGTCTCGTCGATGAGTAGCTCGAAGAAGCTAAGACTAGCCTCTTCGCTGACCTCCTGCACTCGCCCTTGTCTGAGGGCGCGCATCATCGGCGTCCCCTCCTCGTAGATGAGATGGTAGGCCGAGAGGTGGGGAGGGGCGATCTCGAGCATTTGCATGAGGCTACTCCTCCACCCCTCGAGCGTCTGAGCTGGAAGGCCATAGATGAGGTCGAGGCTGAGGTTGTCGAGGCCGACGGAGCGCAGCAGCTCGACGGCTCTGAGGGCTTGAGCTCGGCTGTGCCTGCGCCCCAGCAGGCGCAGCTCTCCCTCGTCGAAGCTCTGGACGCCCATGCTCACTCGGTTGATCGGTAGGCGACCCAAGGCCTCGGCGTAGGCGGGGGAGATGTCGTCGGGGTTGGCCTCGAGGGTGATCTCCCCGCCTGGTAGGAGGTCGTAATGGCGGCGGATGGCCTCGAAGATGGCCTCCAGCTGCTTGATCGAGAGCAGCGAGGGAGTGCCTCCGCCGAGGTAGATATGCTCGACGGTCTCGTCTGCCGCTTCGGGAGCGCGTAGCTCCAGCTCCTTGAGCAGGGCAGCATGGTAACGCTCCATCAGACGGAGGTTCGTTCGGGTGTAGAAGTCGCAGTAGGAGCAGCGTGTGGCGCAGAAGGGGACGTGCAGGTAGAGGTTCATCGCCCGAAGATCCCCCCCTCTGTAATGCGCCTCTTGAGCTCCTCTAGGCCCTTGCTCGCCCCGAGGGCAATATGCTCGATGTCGTGGCGATAGGCCGAGACTACGGGTTTGGGATCGATGAGGATGATGGGTGTCGTCCTTGGGGCATAGCCTACGAGGCTAGCGGCAGGATAAACCCCGAGCGAAGTGCCTACGATGACGAGCAGATCGGCCACCTCGACGAGTCTTGCCGCAGACTCCATCATCGGTACTTCCTCTCCGAACCAAACGATGAAGGGGCGTAGTTGTGAACCATCGGGGGCTAGATCTCCGACCTTGAGGGCGAGGGTCTCGGGCGTTACGGGGTGGGTGATCTGCCGGTGGGCTACGGAGCAGTTCTTTGTGAGCTCGCCATGCAGGTGTATGACGGAGCTACTGCCTGCTCGCTCGTGCAGGTCATCTACGTTTTGGGTGATGATGTCTACTCGATAGCCTGCCTGCTCGAGCTGGGCCAGGGCGATATGTCCTTGGTTAGGCTTGGCGGCAAAGGCCTCACGGCGGCGCATGGCGTAGAAGTCGAGGACCAGCTGCGGATTGTGGTAGAAGCCCTCGATGGAGGCTACATCCTCGACACGATGCTTTGCCCAGAGACCGTCGCTGTCTCTGAATGTGGCCAGTCCACTCTCGGCACTCATGCCTGCGCCCGTGAGGACTACGATGTGGGGGGTACTCATTGTGCTTGTTGCTGTGATGTGGATGGAGAAATGCTTGCTGCGCTCCCAGGGGGACGAGGGGGAAGGGTTAACGCCTTCTGCGTCGCTCGATCTCGGTGCGGTACTCCTCTGCCTTACGCTGCCCCTTCTTGTCCGAGCCGAAGCCATCGAAGGCGAAGATCTCGGGGATCTTCGTCGCAAGATCTTCTACTCGGGCCGGTGCGTCGGGCCGGTGGTGCAGGACGATCTCGTCGTAGAGCTCGCCGTTGTACTGACGGGACTGATAGTGCAGTCTATCGGCACGTACACGGATGCTCTGATAGAGCTGTAGCCCCGAGCCTAGGCGGTCGTGCCGCTCGTCCCAGCCATTGCGATAGGTTTTGGGCGAAGACGAACTGATCAGATATACGGGGCTAATGGCCTCGCCACTCTCGGTGTGAGAGCTGATGCGTGAGTAAGCGTGGTCGTGTCCCTGGAGGATGAGGTCTGCGCCCTCCTGCTCAAGGATCGGATTGAAGACATAGCGCATGACAGGGTGTGAACGCCCCTGGCGCACTGTGTAGACGGCATGGTGAAACATCACGATCTGCCAAGGTTGGGCCGACGAACGCAGGGCCGAACGCAGCCAGGAGCGATGCCGTTGGATGTCGATCGGCCCGTTGATGCCGTTCGAGTCGATGACGATGAAGCGCATGAGGGGGAAGTCTATATAGTAGCTCCTACCCTCGAAGCCTTCAGGCCCATTCTTTGGATAATTGTACTGGGCGACCCATCGAGGGTCAAGCTCTCGGAAGAAGCCTCGCTTGAGGTACTCATGATTGCCTGTAGAGAGTATCGTGGTGAGCTCACCGCTCCACGGGGCAAAGGCCCGATACCAAGCCTCCCAAAAGTGGTCGCATGGCCCCTCAATCTGATCCCCTGCGGCGGCAAGGAAGTCGGGCGAGGGGACTTGCTCCCTCAGGCGAGCGAAGAGCTCCTGACTCATCTCTCCACTAGGATCTTGCACATCGCCTAGATAGACGAAGTGGGTCTCCTCGTCGCTCGGGGGGATGACGAAGCTGTATCGCTCCGAGGACTCCTGCCCCGTGTGCACCCGATAGCGATAGGTCTTACCCGCCTGTAGGCCGTGTAGCTCGGCATGGTAATAAGCCCCCTTACCCGAACGGCTGCTGGCGATCACGCCCTCGGCAGGCAGCCATCTGCGCTCGAGGATCACTGTGTCGCCCTCGGCCAACCCATACTCGAGCCAGGAGTCTTGCAGCAGGCTGTCGCAACGCCAAGAGATCGTGCGGCTCGAGGCGAAGTGTGCCCCTGGTACGATGCTCAGACGATCGATGCTCTGGGGTGGGGCGTAGGGGAGCTCGGGGAAGTTGCCGAACCATGCCCGCCAACGCCAGGTCAGTAGGCCTGCGCTGGCGATGATGAGCACGAGGGTGAGGATGAGGGCCCGTCTGAGGCCTCGCCTCTGCTTCTTGCCCGAGGGGTTGCTTCTTCTAGTGCTGTAGCTGGATCTCCTGCTTCTCTTGCGCTTCATATATCTCTACTATCTTGGTTACTAAGTGTATATCTATACTGGTGGGGCTTGCTTGTCCCCAAAGTTAGCTCTTTCTATCCACAAATGTCTCTCTGTGAGTCGCTCCCTGCTGCTCTCCCAGCAGCTACCTCGTCCCCTGAGGCCCTCCTTCGAGTTCATGATGCCATGCTCCTTGTGGGTGAAGGCTCGGGAGGGTTGTGGCGGAGCTCTCGTCTCTTCGTCCGTTGAGTGCCTACCGAAGCCTCATCTGAGACCTCGATAGGGGCTCGTCAGACGAGAGGATAGGCCCTCGGTGGAGCTCCTACTTAGACCTCTCTTGCGATCCTATTTGGGTCTCGATGGAAGTCCTACTTAGATCTCTCTTGCGATCCTATTTGGCCCTCGGTAGAGCTCCTATCTAGATCGCTTGAGGGTAGGGGATAGCCCTCCTCTCGAGCCCTAGAGCTCGAAGTGTACGCAGGCGGACAGTAAGTGTCCGTTATCGGACACTTGATTCGAAAATAGTATTTGATAATCAGCGTGTTATGACTTTGGCACGATGCTTGTTTCTCTACTAGGTAAACGAACAACATCATTACGCATTATGGACAGAAACATCCCCCAAGCAACCCTTCGCCGTGAGAAGCTCATGCGCTGGAGCAAGGTCGGCATCGCTCTTCTCATTCTCTTCGTGCTGATCCTTGTCGCCATCAGTTATCTGCGTGCCAGCGTATCTCTACAGGATCTCAGACGCTCTACCGTAGAGGTGGGGACGATCGAGGTCTCTGTAGGAGCTTCGGGCAGGGTCGCTGCGGCCTTTGAAGAGGTCATTACGGCTCCGATCTCGAGCCGAATACAGGAGGTCTACAAGCATGCAGGCGACTCCGTAGAGGCAGGTACACCGCTGCTGCGCCTCGACCTACAGAGCATCGAGACCAACTATCGCAAGCAGCTGGACGAGCTCAAGGTGCGCTCGCTTCGCCTCCAGCAGCTACGCATTCGCTCCGCCAGCCAGCACAGCAACGCAGAGATGCAGATTAAGGTCGGTGCGATGCAGCTCGATAAGATGCAGGTGGAGGTGCGCAACGAGCGTTACCTCGATAGCATTGGGGCTGGGACGACGGACAAGGTACGTGAGGTCGAGCTCCGCCACCGTGTAGCCGAACTGGAGCTCGAGCAGAGCCGTCGCCGACTGGACAACGATCGTCGTGTCGCCGAGGCCGATATTCGGGTGATGGAGCTCGAGCTGGAGATCTTCCGCAAGACCCTCGCCGAGACGAAGCGCATCCTCGAGGATGCACAGATACGAGCCCCCAGGGCAGGCGTCTTGACCTTCGTGCACGATCAGATCGGTTCGCAGGTATCTCCTGGGACCCAGATCGCTACGCTGTCGGATCTCTCCCACTTTCGCATCGATGCCGAGATCGCCGATAGCTATGGTGATCGCATCGCTGTGGGTAGCCGTGTCGTAGTCAAGGTCGGCAAGGACGAGCTCGCAGGCGTGGTGAGCAACCTGACCCCGCTCTCTCGCAATGGGGTGATCCAGTTCAGCGTATCGCTACAGCAGAGCGATTACCCTCGTCTACGCTCTGGGCTGAGAACCGATGTGCACGTGATGCATTCGATCAAGGAGGATGTCCTGCGCATTGCCAACGGGCCTTATTACAATGGTAAGGGGAGCTATCAACTCTTCGTGCTCTCTGGAGGAGAATTGGTTCGCCGTGAGGTCGTCCTCGGCGAGAGCAACTACAAGTGGGTCGAGGTCGTCTCAGGTCTCGAGGTCGGCGACGAGGTCGTCGTCAGCGATATGAGCCAGTATCGGGACAAAAGCAAGCTCTCTATCAGTGAATAACCCCAAGACAAACGACAGGACATGATGATACAGCAACATCTCAAGCAAGTACGAGAGCTCGTCAGGAGCAACAAGCTCTACAGCGGGATCTACATCGCTGGTACTGCCCTCTCGATCACGATGGTCATGCTCGTGGCCATTCACTTCTACCTCCGCACAGCCGATCTCTACCCCGAGACAGGGCGCAGGCGTATGCTCTATGTACAGGGGGCACAAGTGAGTCCCATGGACACGACTGAGCAGTGGACCTCGAGTGCCTTCCTCTCGCATCGTACGATGACCGAGTGCTTCTATTCCCTGACCAAGGCCAAGGCTGTCGCAGGCTCGATGCTCATCATGGGGCGAGGCTCGAATACCATTTCCTCTGCCGATGCTCCTCGGGACAAGAAGGTGTATGCCAAGTATGTGAGCTCGGGTTTTTGGCAAGTGTACGACTTAGAGTTCCTCTCAGGCAAGCCCTTTACTCAGGCAGACTTCGACGCTGCTCGCCCTGTGATGGTACTCAATCGTAGCCTAGCGGACTACCTCTTCCCCTCACGGGAGGCCGTTGGGCAGGAGGTGAACTTCATGGGGCATCGCTACAGCATCATCGGGGTTGTTCGGGATGTTCCCTATCATATGGGAGGCTCGTTTGCTCATCTTTGGATCCCATATACCTGCCACGAGGGGTACAAGGATGCCTTCTCTCGAGGCGGTATCCTCGGGACGATCGAGGCAGCGATCCTCCCTCGAGATGGGGTCTCTCAGAGCGAAGTGATCGCAGAGCTCGAGGCGAACCTCAAGCGTCTAGAGGAGGCTACACAGATGAAGATCAACCTGATGGGCCAACCCGATACGAGCCTTCGGGCGATGTTTCGCCTGGGCAATCTAGAGATCGATCTCTCGAAGATCATTATTGGCCTAGTTATCATCTTTGCGCTTTTCTTCCTCGTGCCTGCCCTCAACCTCACGGCACTCAATAGCTCGGTACTCGAGGGACGTCTGGCCGAGCTGGGCGTACGCAAGGCCTTCGGGGCAACCAACCGCTCCATCATCATGCAGGTGCTGGTAGAGAACTTCGTCCTGACTCTTCTCGGAGCTTTGCTCGGGCTAGGGCTCGCCTACATCATCCTCTCCTCCTCGGTCTATGACTCCTTCGTCAGTTCGATGATTACCTACATGGCAGGCGGTACGACCTCGATCAAGCAATTCGCCCCAAGCATCTCGATCGGTATGTTGCTTCGGGTTGAGATCTTCGCCTTTGCCTTCGTTTCGGCCCTCCTGCTCAATACCTTCACCTCCCTCATCCCTGCCTGGCGGTTTACCCAGAGGAGCATCGTAGATGCCCTCTCGGACAATCAGGCTAGCAAAAAGTAAAGCTCTATGATACGACACATCTTCTCCCTGATATGGACGGGGCGCAAGCACAATGCTTGGCTCTTCGCCGAGCTCTCTATCGTCTTCGTGATTGCCTGGTATATGGTAGACCTGGGATTTCAACTGCTGCACAACCGAAGCATCCCGATGGGCTACGAGCTCGATGGGGTCTACGTCCTCGAGCAGGTCTATATGACCAAGGAGGAGGCTGCTGAGGAACGTGATCGGCTGCTCGAGCGGGTGCGACACTTCCCCTCAGTGCGCGCCACGCACATGACCTCGAGGTTCGATGTCTTGCCCTTCTCCAGCTCCTTCAACGGAGGTCGCTATCATGCCGACAGCACGACGGGCAAGGATCTGCATGCCCGCTACAGGGCGATCAATGACGACGACTACTTCGAGGTCTTCGACGTGCGCTCGATACGTACGGGAGAGCGAGCCCGCTTCGACCTCTCCGACCCCTCGGGGGTCATCGTCTCCGAAGACTTTGCTGAGAAGCTCTTTGGGAGCGTGGAGGCCATCGGTCGAAGGATCTATAGTGGCGAAGGGGCTCTGCGTATTGTAGACGTGATCCCTCGGCAGAAGGGGGCTATCTACGAGCTGCCCTACCCTGCGCTCTATCTCCGCTACCCAGAGGAGGTGGAGCTCCTACAGCAGATCGTCTTCTCCGTCTCTAGGGACTTTGACCGAGAGACCTTTGAGCGTGAGGTGGGCCCCTGCAAGCCCCTCATCGAAGAGAGTGATGTCCTCAGCCATCTCTACGGCGTGGGCAAGCAGGTGGTCTTGGCTCGGGCTCTGGCTATCTTCTTCGTCTCAAGCATTGCCCTGGGTATTGTAGGCTCGTTTTGGTTTAGGATGCGTAAGCGGCGCAGCGAGATCGGGCTGAGGATGGCCTTAGGCTCGAGCAGATTGCGCCTGGAGTGCCTCCTCGTCGGCGAAGCCCTCCTACTTCTCCTTATGGCCAGCTTACCAGCTCTTGGCGTCGCAGCCCTGATCGTGGACAATGACCTCCTGATGGGGATTGGTCTGTCGGGCTCTCGTGGCTCTGGCGATGCGATGTACCTCATCAATCAACCCTGGCTGCGCTATGTGATCACCGCAGGCTCTACCCTCGTTATCATGGCCCTAGTCGTAGGGCTGAGTGCTTGGATCCCAGCTCGCCAAGGAGCTAACCTCAACCCTGTCGATGCCCTGCGCAGCGAATAACCTCCATCCATCCCCTAATGAAATCATCATCAACTTAATACTTACAAGACAATGGAAACAATGATCAAACTAGAGCGAGTACACAAGATCTATCGCACCGACGAAATCGAGACCGTAGCCCTGGAGAATGTGAACCTCGAGGTGCACAAGGGTGAGTTCCTCAGCGTCATGGGCCCCTCGGGTTGTGGCAAGAGTACCCTGCTGAATGTGATGGGACTGCTCGACACCCCCACCTCGGGAGAGATCACCATCGCAGGCAAGACCATCCACGAGATGAACGACAGCACACTTGCTCGCTTCCGCAATGAACATCTAGGCTTTGTTTTCCAGAGCTTTCACCTGATCAATTCGCTCAACGTACTGGACAATGTGGAGCTCCCCCTGCTCTACCGAGGTGTCGGGAGTAAGGAGCGCAGACGTCTGGCCGAGGAGGTACTGCGTCGGGTAGGCCTATCGCATCGCATGCGACACTTCCCCGCCCAACTCTCTGGGGGGCAATGTCAGAGGGTGGCTATTGCCCGTGCGATCATCGGCAACCCCCATATCATCCTGGCGGACGAGCCTACGGGTAACCTCGACTCGAAGATGGGGGCGGAGATCATGGGCCTCCTGCACGACCTCAATCAGACGGATGGCCGCACGATCGTCATGGTTACGCACGATGAGAGCAAGGCCAAGGAGACCACACGCACGATCCGCTTCCTCGATGGTCGTCGCATCTCGTAGCCCTCGCCTCGATGGCAAAGTCCAACACTAGATAAGGATAAGGTAATGATACGCTTATATCTCAAGCAGGCCTGGCGTCTCCTCCAGGATACGCCTGTGCTCAGTGCGATCTCGATACTGGGTACTGCGCTGGCTGTGTGCCTGATCATGGTGATGATCATGGCTCATGAGGTGCGCACAGCCCCTTACCCTCCCGAGGTCAATCGAGATCGGATGCTCTTCGTCTCGAAGATGGGGGCAGGGCCCAAGGGCGAGCAGAAGTCGAGCTCGCATGGCTCCATGTCCTATCTGTATGCTCAGAAGGCCTTCAAGCCGCTGCGTTCGGCCCAGCTCGTTAGTGCGGTCGGCTCGACCTACCCTGTAGCGGTGTCGAGACCTGGGAGCAAGGAGAACCTCTCGGTGGATCGGAAGATGGCGGATGCGGAGTTTTGGCAGATGTTCGCCTTTGACTTCGTCGAGGGTGCGCCCTACGATGAGGCGGATGTAGCCTCGTCTCGGCCCAAGGCTGTCCTGGTCGAGAGCGTGGCCCGCAAGCTCTACGGTACGACTGCGGTCGTGGGTGAGGAGATCCTCATCGACTATATCTCCTACAGGATCTGTGGGGTCGTGCGGGATGTCTCGACTCTAGCGAGCTCGTGCTATGCTCAGGTTTGGGTTACGATCACCTCTGTGGAGCAAGACCCTGGCTATGGGGGTATCGTGGGCGATCTGAAGGCCTACATCCTGGCTCGCTCGTCGGAAGACTTCGACGCCATCCGTAGCGAGGTCGAGGAGCTGAGGCTCAAGTGCAATGAAGAGAATCCCGAGATGGATGCCTACTACCTCGGTCAGCCTGACACGCAGTTCACCCACATCAACCGCATCTGGTCCAATGTAGCCCCTGATATGGAGGGCATCGTGCGGCAGCTGCTGATCACCATCCTGGTCATCCTCCTCGTGCCAGCGATCAACCTCTCGGGCATGACCAGCTCTCGGATGCGCAAGCGTCTCAGCGAGCTGGGGGTACGCCGTGCCTTCGGGGCTAAGCGCAGCCAGCTGCTCATGCAGGTACTCTGGGAGAACCTCGTGCAGACGTCTGTGGGCTCTCTCCTGGGACTGCTGCTGGCTGTGGCCTCGACCTACCTGCTCAAGGGGCTGATCTATGGCTATCTAGCCTATTCGGAGACGGGAGCTAGACTGGAGATAGACCTCCTCTCGCTCCTTAGTCCCAGGATCTTCGCCATAGCGTTTGGGCTGTGCCTGGTGATCAACCTGCTCTCGGCCCTGCTGCCCGCCTATAGAGTCTCTAGGCGTAGCATCGTCAGTTCGTTACTCTCCAAATAAAATGCTGCCCTATGATACGCCATATACTCAAGGTGATGCGCAATGAATGGCGCACCAACCTCTCCCTATGGATCGAGCTCATGATCGTGGCCTCGCTGCTCTGGGTCGTCGTGGATCAGCTCTATATTACCTATCAGATCTATCGTCAGCCCATGGGCTTCGATGTGGAGCATACCTACTGCCTGCGCCTGGGTTACCTCGAGCCCAATAGTCCGCTCTACGACCACACGATCTCTGTCGAGGAGAACCGAGCCCAGCTGCTCACCATCCGAGACCGCATTGCCCGCAATCCGATGATCGAGGTGGCCAGCACCTCGCTGCACTCTCGTCCGCATACGTGGAACAATCGCTCCATCTCGCTCACCCACGACACACTCTCCTGTACAGCCCTGGAGCGTATTGTGAGCCCAGAGTTTTTCCGAGTGTACCGCTACCAGAGCATCGACGGGGATACCGAGGCGATGGTGGAGGCCCTGAGGCGTGGGGAGATCATCCTCAGCCAGGACTATGCCGAGCGTTTTTTTGGCAAGGGTAAGGCTCGTGAGGCTCTCGGTAGCGAGATCGTCCGAGGCGACCCCAGCTCGGACAATGCCCAGAGGCTGCGTGTGGGGGCGATCAGTCGCATCGTACGCTATGACCAGTTCATCAACTGGACGGAGTACTTCGCCACCCCCATGACAGATCCGATGATCGAGCGATACTTTGCCGACCGTAAGGATCTGTGGGGCTTGGAGCTCTCCATGAGGGTCAAGCCCGAAGAGGATCGAGACTTCATCCGCCGCTTCCGAAGCGAGATGACCGAGCAGCTCACCCTGGGCAACTACTACATCGCCGATCTCTACTCTGTCGAGGAGAACCGAGATGCCAGCCAAGTGGACAACTTCAATGAGATCAAGACGAAGGGGATCATTGTACTCTTTCTCCTGGTGAATATCTTCCTCGGTGTCGTTGGGGTCTTTTGGTTCAGGACTGAGGCTCGCCGTGCAGAGATTGGTCTACGCCTCTCACTCGGAGACACTCCTCGGGGCATCCTGGGCAAGTACTACGCCGAGGGCCTACTGCTCCTGCTGCTGGCTATGCTCCCAGCCATGCTCGTCTTCTACGCCCTAGGGTACTGGGAGGTGATCCCACTAGGGTTTATGCAGCTCACCCTAGGGCGATACGCCTCGGGCCTCGTGCTGACCTACCTGCTGATGGCTCTCATGATCATCCTCGGGGTATGGGCACCAGGGCGTAGGGCCATTCGGGTGTCCCCTGCTGAGGCTCTGCGCAGCGAATAAGTTTCGGGCCTCGGAGGAGGCTCGAGGGGTGAGGCTCTAGAGCTCGATGGCACTCCTATTTGGGTCTCAATCGAGGTCCTACTTAGATCTCCATGGAGCTCCTATTTGGATCTCGATAGAAGTCCTACTTAGATCTCTGTTGCGCTCCTACTTAGATCTCTAGAGAGCCTCTACTTAGACCTCGATCACGGCCCTATCTAGGAGCTCAGCTGCGCTCCCCTCGGGAGCGCAGCCACGAGCCTAGTAGGAGCTCTCTACGCCCCTCGGGCCTCCCTCGCCCCACTATCTACAATCATCCAGGTGCCTACCCCTGTAGCCATCTCTATAGTACTCTATCACAATGAGACAAAACATTAGACAGGCTCTTCGCCTCATGCGAGAGCATCGCCTCTACAGCACTATCTACATCGCAGGGACTGCCGTGGCGGTATTGATGGCCATGCTCGTGGCCTTCTACCTGCACCTGCATCGAGGGCATATCTACCCCGAGCACGAGCGCGGGCGGACGCTCTACATGGATCAGATCTCCCTCGAGTGGGGGGATGAGGAGAACCGCTCGATGAGCATGGGGTCCCTCTCCCTGTCCTTCATCCAAGATTACCTCCTCCCCCTAGAGGGCGTGGAGCGTGTCTCCACGGAGGCTCTCCTATGGGGGGCGGAGGTCTCCTCGCCCGAGACCCCTAAGCCTCGGCCCATGTCCGTTCGCCATGTGGATCAGGAGCACTGGCGGATCTTCGACTACGAATTCATCTCCGGTGAGCCCTTCTCCGAGGCAGATGTCTCTGCCGCTCGTCGGGTGGCCGTGGTGAGCCGTCGGGTAGCAGATTATCTCTTCGCTGGCGAGGAGGCCATGGGCCGAGACTTCTTCCTAGACGATAAGGCCTACCGCATCGTCGGCATCGTGCGGGACGTCCCCTACGTGCTGCCCAATAGCTTCGGGCATATTTGGGTGCCCCATACGTGCAGTATGAAAGAAGAGCCCCGTGAGGGAGCTCCCACCGTACTCGGGGGCTATCAGGCCAAGCTACTCATGAAAGGAGGCTATACCCCCGAGCAGATCCGCACGGCCCTAAGCCATCGCCTCGAGGACTATACCAAGGCCACAGGCCAGCAGGTACGCCTCGACGGAGCTCCCTACACCACCCTGGACAAGATGCTCGCTGGGGGCGGCGATACCTCCCGCACGCTTGCGATCCTCATCGCTGTCGTGGCCCTCTTCCTCATCGTCCCAGCCCTCAATCTCTCGGGGCTCAACAGCACGATCCTCGAGGGACGACTGGCCGAGATCGGTGTGCGTAAGGCCTTCGGAGCGACACGCCTCGACCTGATGATGCAGTTCATCGTCGAGAACTTCCTCCTGAGCTTCATCGGGGCGAGTATCGGCTTCGTCCTAGCCCTCTTCGTTGCCAGCTCGCTGGAGCTGATCTATATCTACGATGCCGTTCCTGGGGTAGACCTGGCGGATCTCGGAGACCTAGCCTCGGGGCTCTCGCCCTCGCTCCTGCTCGATGGCTGGACGATGCTCTACCTCATCGTAGGAGCATTCATTATCAACCTCATCTCGAGCCTCCTGCCCGTCCTCCAATTCTCTCGCCAGGGTATTGTGAGCTCCCTGCTCGATCATCACGCCAACCAAAAGTAACTCCTCTATGATACGCCTTATCCTCAAGCAGCTCTGGACGCTCCGCCGCCGTACCGCCTGGCTCTATGCCGAGCTGCTGCTCTGCCTCTGCCTCGCCTGGTACATCGTGGACTACGGGGTGCAGATCCTGCACAATCGATTTCTGCCCAATGCCTTCGACATCGAGGGGGTCTACACGGCTCGCTACCTCCCCCCTCGTGGCTCTCAGCCCTCCTCGGCCGTGGCCGATAGCTATCCCGAGCGCATCCGTCGCTTCCCTGGTGTGCGGGAGGTCTATGCCTCCTCGGGCCAAGTAGCACCCTATCTCGGGGCTCAAGCACTCCTAGGGCTTACACTAGACAAAACGCAATCCGCCGAGGACAAGAAGATCTTGGTCTACGAGAAGAGCATCGAGAACGACAGCTACTTCAGCATCCTGGGCATCCGCTCGATCTATACGGGAGAGCTCATTCGCCTCAACTACAGCGACCCCAATGCGGTGGTGATCTCTCGCTCGCTGGCCCGCTACTTCTTCGCTGACGAAGACCCTCGAGGCAAGCTCATCGACGAGGCTGAGCATCGCTTCGTGGCCAAGGGGCTTGTGGACTGGAGGGTCGTGGATGTGTGCGAGGACTTCAAGGTCGAGGACTATCGCCTGCCCGTGCCCCTGGCCTTCCTCCCCATGACTCGGGGCGAGAGGATAGCCAATCAATATATCTTCTCCACCGACGAGACCTTCAACGCCGCAGCTTTCTCCGAGGAGATCCTGCGCTGTAGCAGCCTCGGCGAGCTGCGTCAGAGGCGAGAGTTTTGGGAGGGGATCACCAAGAAAGAAATGATGGCCCGTACCGTAACCCTCTTCTTCGTCGTGAGCATCGCCCTCGGGGTCATCGGCTCGTTTTGGTTTCGCACCCAGCAGCGTCGGGGCGAGCTGGCTCTCAGAATGACCCTCGGCTGTAGCCCACGCCGCCTCTCGGGGCATATCATCCTTGAGGCCCTCATCCTGCTCCTAGCGGCAGCCTTGCCCGCCCTCGTGATCAATTACTTGGTCTTCTCGGCCGACCTTACGCTCACGCTCACCAAGAATTTCGATGAGTGGTGGATGGCCTCCAACGAGGTGATTTCACAAGACACCTACTACTGGATCAACCTCCCCTGGATGCGCTTCCTCGTCGGCAACCTCCTTACCCTGGCCCTTATGGGCACTGTCGTAGTGCTCAGCGTTTGGATCCCCGCTCGCAAGGCCGCTCAGATACAGCCTGTCGAGGCCCTCGGCAGCGAGTAGTCTCACGCCCTATTCTCCCCAAGACAATGAAACGAATATCCCTCCTCCTCCTTCCCCTCTCGCTCCTCTTTGGCGATCTCTCGGCCCAGAGCGAGGGTAGCCTGCGCCACCTCAGCCTCGCCGAGGCAGTCGCATTGGCTCGAGAGCAGTCTGTCGATGCCTCCGTCGCCCTCGGCGAGCTACGATCGGCTTACTGGGCCTATCGCTCCCACAGGGCCGACCTGCTGCCCGAGATGACCCTGGAGATGACTGCCCCCGACCTACAGCGAGGCTTCAATCTCTATCAGAATGCAGACGGATCGTACCAGTTCGTCCGTAACAACAGCCTGCGTACAGCCGCCCAGCTCTCCATCGAGCAGAATGTCCGCTTGACAGGTGGGCGGCTCTCTCTGAGCTCCTCCCTACAGTACATAGATCCGCTCTCGACCCCAGGGGCTCGGCGCAATTATATGAGCATCCCGATCGGCATCACCTACGCTCAGCCGCTCTTCGGAGTCAATCACCTCAAGTGGCAGAGTCGTATCGCCCCCATACGCTACGAGGAGGCTAAGGCGGCCTTCATCGAGCGTAGCGAGCGCATTACCCTGCGTACGATCTCCCTCTACTTTGACCTCCTGCTCTCGAGGGAGAACCACAAGATCGCCGAGCAGAACAAAACCAATGCCGAGCGCATCTACGAGATCGCTCAGGCTCGGCGCAAGATGGGCCAAATCTCCGAGAACGAACTCCTACAGCTCAAGCTCTCCGCCCTCAAGGCCGCCTCGGCCCTTACGCACCAGCAGTCGCAGCTACGAGGGGCGATGTTTCGCCTGCGCTCCTTCCTCGGCCTCTCAAGCGAGATCGATCTAGAGCCTGAGACGCCACAGCTGGTTACTTACCCCACGATGCTCTACCAGGAGGTGCTCGACAGGGCGATGAAGCACGGCTCCTTCGCCCGTAACCTACGCCGCCGACAGATCGAGGCCGACTACGAGGTCGCCCGAGCTAGAGGCGATCGCAGGCAGATCAATATCTACGCCTCTATAGGCTATACTGGCCGAGCCCAGGAGCTGGGCGCAGCTTACCGCAACCTCGCCGACAACCAAATCGTACAGATCGGGCTCAAGATCCCCCTGGTGGACTGGGGCAAGCGCAAGGGAAGAGTGAAGGTCGCCGAGAGTCATCGAGCCGTCGTTGAGGCTCAGACGAGGAAGGAGGAGATGGACTTCTCCCAAGACATCTACTTGCTTGTCGAGCAGTACAACAACCAGGCCGAGCAGCTCAATATCGCCCGAGAGGCAGACCTGATCGCTCGCAAGAGGTACGATACCTCGGTGGAGTCTTTTCTCCTGGGCAAGATCAACACCCTCGACCTCAGCGATGCTCAGCTCTCCAAGGACAATGCTCGGGCGAAGTATCTCTCCGAGATGCACCTCTACTGGCACTATTACTATCAGATCCGCAGCCTAACGCTCTACGACTATGAGCGGGGTGAGGGCCTAGAGGTAGACCTCGAGCCCCTCATGCGCCGCTAACCCCCATCCCTCGCCCCTCTCCCCCTCTTGCCCTGTCTCCATCTGGGTTAGAGGATGTGAAATATGAGCTATATTTGTATGTCTAACGCTCTGTGCCTCCTAGGCCGATGCCCTTCACAGTCTCCGCTGCCTCTAGTAAGATCTCGAGGGATAGCCCAGGGTGAGCTCCCCCGAGGCTCAGACCTTACCCCATAATCAGTCCCAGGACGAAGATATGATTGCCATTATAGACGATGACGCTGCTGTGCGCTCGTCGCTCTCGCTGCTGCTCAGGCGCAAGGGCTACGAGGTCGAGACCTTTGCCTCGCCCCAGGAGGTGCTGGAATTCGTTCGCCATACAACGCCCGCTCTGATGCTCATGGACATGAATTACTCCGTCGATATACGGGGCGAAGAGGGTCTAGAGCTACTGCAAGAGGTGCGCATATTCTGCCCCCAAACGCCTGTGATCCTCATCACTGCTTGGGGATCTATAGCCTTGGCTGTAAGGGGGATGCAGGCTGGAGCTTTTGACTTCATCACCAAGCCCTGGGACAATATGCAGCTGCTCGCCTCGGTCGAGACGGCACTCAACCTGCGCAGCCGTGAGCGAGGGCAGATACCTGTACCCTCGAGCCGTACTGAGCTGGATGAGCGTTATGATCTCGAAGGGATCATTGGTCGATCGCCACAGATGATCGAGGTGCTCTCGAGCATCGCTCGCATAGCAGATACGCAGGCATCGGTATTGATCACCGGTGAGAGTGGTACGGGTAAGGAGCTGGTCGCAGAGGCTATCCATCGCAATAGTCGAAGACGTTCCAAGCCCTTCGTCAAGGTCAATCTCGGGGGGATCTCGCAGAGCCTCTTCGAGAGTGAGATGTTCGGTCATAAACGAGGGGCCTTCACCGATGCCCATGCGGATCGGGTAGGGCGGTTTAGCCTGGCCGACCGAGGGACGATCTTCCTCGATGAGATCGGAGAGTTGGATCTGAGCTGCCAGGTCAAGCTGCTGCGGGTCTTGCAGGATCAGAGCTTCGAGGTGCTGGGCGATAGTCGCCCGACCCGGGTAGATGTACGTGTGATCAGTGCAACGAATGCCGACCTCGGGGCTATGGTACGTGAGAAAACCTTCCGTGAGGATCTCTTCTACCGTATCAATCTGATCCAAATCCATTTACCTGCCCTTCGTGAGCGTGTGGAGGATATACCCCTCCTGGCGCAGCACTTCGCCGATCGCCTCACGGAGCATCATGGGATGCCTCGTGCGACTTTCTCACGAGCGGCACTGGAGCAGCTCTCGAGCTACTCCTTCCCAGGGAATATCCGTGAATTGAAAAACATCGTTGAGAGAAGTATCCTAGTCTCGGGTAGTGGTTGCATTGAGGTCGAGGCTCTGCAGATCAATTCTCCAAGCTCTGTAATCCAATCCTCTGTGCCAGCCATGAGTCTAGAGGAGCTGGAGGAGCAAACTATCCGTCGAGCTCTCGAGCAGCATCGGGGCAATCTGAGTCGTGCTGCTCGCACGCTGGGGATCAGCCGTGCGGCCCTCTACAGACGTATGGAGAAGTATAACCTCTAGCCCCATCCTTTCTCATGCGCCTGCGTCATCACTTTACACTACTCTCTCTCTTACTGCTCTCCCTGCTGGTTGTAGCCTCGTTGAGCTTTGTCAGTGGAGAGGGCAGATACCGCCTTTGGCTGCTCATCCTCTCGGCCCTGTCGCTACTTTACCTACCCTTCTTCTATCGCTTTGCTATTCGCCCGATCAGGAGCATTGAGAGCGGGATGGATCTCCTGCGAGAGCAGGACTTTAGCTCTCGCCTGCGTTCGGTCGGGCAATATGAGGCCGATGGGGTGATCAAGATCTTTAACCGCATGATGGATCAGCTCAAGCATGAGCGTCTGCGGCTCAGGGAGCAGAATGAGTTCCTCGATCTGCTTATCCACGCCTCTCCGATGGGCGTGATCGTGCTGGACTATGACCGTCGGGTAAGCCTGGTCAATCCTGCTGCTCGGCGTATGCTCCAGTTGGAGCAGCACGAGGTCGAGGTCGGTTGGTCTGTGGAGGAGATCACCCGCACCACTCGCCTGCCGCTGGAGGAGATCCCGCTACACGAGACCCGTTCGCTTACGATGCATGATGGTTCGATCTATAAGTGCACGCTCGAGAGCTTTGTCGATCGAGGCTTCGCTCGGCACTTCTACCTGATGGAGAGTCTCACCGAGGAGGTGCGGCTGGCGGAGAAGAAGGCCTATGAGCAGGTCATTCGGATGATCTCGCACGAGGTGAACAACAGCACGGCTGGCATCACCTCGACGCTCGATACGCTCATCTCTCTCCTGCCCGAGGGCGAGGAGAGCCTCGAGCTGGCCGAGGTCATGCGGGTGTGCATCGATCGCTGCTACAGCATGAGCCGTTTCATCACCAACTTTGCCGATGTGGTACGCATCCCAGAGGCCTCGCTACAGCCTACAGACCTCAATCAGCTCCTCTCGACCTCGGCTCGCCTGATGGAGGGGCTGTGCCTCTCTCGCTCGATCGAGCTCTGCCTCGAGCTAGATCCTCTGCTCGAGCCTGTATGGCTCGATACGCTTCTCATCGAAGGGGCTGTGCAAAACATCCTCAAGAATGCCGTCGAGAGCATCGAGACCGACGGAGAGATCCGCATCCGAACGAGTCAGAGCAGCCGTAGTCTCGAGATTGCAGACAATGGGGTAGGGATCTCGAAGGAGGTTGAGGCTCAGCTCTTCCGCCCCTTCTTCTCCACCAAGCGCAGTGGGCAGGGCATTGGACTGATCTTCATCCGAGAGGTCATGCTCAGGCACGGCTTCCGCTATAGCCTCAGCACACATCCCGATGGATGGACGCGCTTTGTGATCTACTTCTAACGCTTCGAGGCCTCGTCCTGCCTCATAGCTCTCGGGCATACCCTCTAGGTGGAGGCTTGTCCGAGAGCTTTTTTGTCCTCCTTGTAGGGCCTCGTAGGAGTGCCTCTCGAGGGCCGTGTTTTGCTCTTACTTATACCTCTACTGCGATCCTATTTGAGTCTCGATCGAAGTCCTACTTGAGTCTCTGTTGTGATGCTATTTGGATCTCAGTTGAAGTCCTCCTTAGACCTCTACTGCGATGCTAGATGGTCTCTCACTCGAGCCTCTGCTGGTGTCTCATCTGCGCCTCAAGTCGCTCTCGAGGGGACATCCCTGGTTCTAGAGTAGTCGGTGCTCAGTGGCTAGGGCGATAGCCTCCAAAGAACTTGTTTCTATTGCGCAAGTCTATATTGATAAGAAAGACTGCGAACTCAATGCCATTGAAATCCTGCTTGAAAAGCTTGATCTAGAGGGCAATCTCATCTCTATAGATGCCATTGCTACTCAGACCAGTTTAGCCAAGACCATCACCGCTAGAGGAGGCGATTATCTCTTGCCTGTCAAAGACAATCAGCTACACAGCAAACAAGAATTGGAAGAGCTCTTCTGTCCTCACTTCGCCAAGCATATCGCTGTTAATAAGCAGACTGAGCTTGGGCACGGACGCATTGAAACAAGGCGTTATGAGAGCATATTGCATCCACTAGAGCTTGAGGCTTCCTCGATACTCAGCCGATGGGCTGGCCTAGCTTCTGTCCATAAAGTGAGCCGTATTCGTGAGGATAAAAAGACAGGTAAGAAAAGCCAAGAGACGGCTTATTATATTTCCTCCTCAACGGATTTAGAGGCTATACACAAGACTATTCGAGATCATTGGGCCATTGAAAACAAGCTACATTATTGCTTGGATGTCTTTCTCCGGCAAGATGATTCTCGTAAAAGGGTGCGCAATGTTCCTCAGATTATGGACTTAATACAGAAGGTAAATCTCTATCTACTTCAGCGAATTAAGCAGAAAAAGAAGTCCTCTATTAGCAGAATGATGTTGAATTTTGGATGCATGTCTCCCAGCCAAATAATCGACCTGGAGTTTTAATGCGTCAGCCCTGGGCTCATTGTAACCCTCGGGCAGTCGTCATTGTTATATGAGTACATTTGCAGATCTAATCCCCATGGAGGGGTAGACAATCTGTTGTGATACTCGTCATATCTATAAGTTCACCAGTACAATAACGATGAATACAGACTACCTACAGTCCTCTAACTCTGCCGAGAAACTCAGCATCGGCCAGCGCATCAAGAAACGCCTCCTGGAGCTCATCGACCTGGGTTACCAGAGAGAGAACGAACACTTCACCATCGAGACCATCAAGGAAGATGTAGACTTCCGAGGCTCTCGTATTTGGATCCTCGTCTGCGCCATCTTGATTGCTTCGCTAGGTTTGAATGTCAATTCGACCGCCGTGATCATTGGAGCGATGCTCATCTCCCCCCTCATGGGCCCTATCATTGGTTTCGGGCTGGGGCTGGGGATCTCGGACTTCGAGCTGATCAAACGCTCCCTGCGCAACCTCGCCCTCATCACCCTCTTCAGCGTCCTAACAGCTACGATCTACTTCGTTCTGACACCGCTGAGCAAGGCACAGAGCGAACTACTAGCCCGCACCACGCCCACTGTGTACGACGTGCTGATTGCCTTCGTCGGTGGAGTAGCTGGGATGGTGGCCATTGGCTCTCGCAACAAGGGCAATGTCGCCACCGGTGTCGCCATCGCCACAGCTCTGATGCCCCCACTCTGCACAGCAGGTTATGGGTTGAGTCAGCTCAACTGGTCTTTCTTCTTTGGGGCATTCTATCTCTACATCATCAACTCGGTCTTTATAGGTCTTGGAACTTATGTCATGGTACGTGCTCTCAAGTTCCCTCGCAAGGCCTTCATCGATAAGGAGCGGGAGCGTCATATCCGTCGCCTAGTAACCTTCATCGCAGTCTCCACGATCATGCCCAGTATCTACTTCGCCTTCCTGCTCGTGCAGGATAGCGTACGAGAAGATGGTGCACATCGCTTCGTAAGCGAGCATCTATCCTCCCCTAGGGTACAAGTCATCCGTGAGCGGCTTAGCAAGAGCAGGGACGGCTACAGTCTCGAGGTCGTGCTACTAGGTAAAGAGTTCGAGGAGACTTATATCGACAGTATTTCCACCCTGATGCCTCGCTACGGACTCGACGACACCAAGCTTATCATCAAGCAGGGCTTCGAGGATGGCAAGGGCCAAGAGCTAAATGTGGACGAGCTCCGAAGTGTCGTCTTACAAGACCTCTACGCCAATAGCGAGCGTATCATCAAACAGCAACAAAGAGAGATCGACTCGCTCAAGCAGGTACTCTCCCGACAGAGTCGTTACAGCCGCCTCTCGGGAGAGGTGAATGCCGAGGCACGGATGCTCTTCCCCGAAATCGACCGCATTACCTTCGCCCCGGCAGCCTCCGCCGAGAGCTATCAAGACTCTGTACTCATCGTCCTGGTCGATCGCTCCCGCAAGCTCTCGGCAATGGACGAAAAACGCTTCGACGGCTGGCTTCTAGAGAGATCCAAGGCCCCTAAGCTCAATGTTATCTACAAATAATTCCCAAATCCTATGTCCAACAGCGTACAAAGAACCTTCACCATCACGGGACTGCACTGCGCAGGCTGTGCCGCTAGGGCTACCGAGGCCCTCAAGGGCTTCCCTGGGGTCGAGGATGCACAGATCAACCTCGTTAGCAAAGAGGCCCGCATACGCTACCGCCTCGACCTCTGTACCCCCGAGCGGCTACAGGAGCTCATCTCCTCGCTAGGCTACCAGCTGCACATCGGCCAGTGGAGCAGTGCTGATGCCGATCTGATCGCCGAGAGAGAGTACCGCCGCATGCGCCGAGCCACGATCCTCGCCCTCATCCTCGCCGTGCCGATTATGATCCTCAGCATGGGCTACATGCACGAGCAGTGGTCTGTCATCACCCAGGCGATCCTGACCCTAGTGGTGATGGGTTATAGCGGAGCCCCCTTCTACCGACGTGCCTGGCTACAGCTCAGGGGCGGCGGGGCAGGGATGGATCTCTTAGTCTCGCTCAGTACCCTTGTGGCCTATCTCTACAGCCTCTTCGGCCTCCTCTTTCCAGACCTATTGCGCTCCCTCGGACAGGAGCCTCATGCGTACTTCGAGGCCTCGAGCATGATCATCACCTTCGTCCTACTGGGCAAGCTGCTCGAGATGAGGGCTGGGCGCACGGCCAACTCCGCCATTCGGGCTCTCATTGGCCTACGCCCCGAGACCGCCATGGCTATCACCCCTGAGGGCGACCGAGAGGTAGCCGTCGAGGCCATCATGCCCGACACCCTCCTACGTCTGCGCCCTGGCGAACGCATCGCAGTCGATGGCCTCGTCGAGGAGGGAGAGGCCTACGTCGACGAACGAATGCTGAGCGGAGAACCCCTGCCACGGCACAAGCAGCTCGGCGACGAAGTCTTTGCAGGGACGATCAATACCGAGGGCAGCCTCGTCTATCGTGCCCTTAAGACCGGACAAGACACCCTACTCTCTCGCATCATCCGTCTCGTGCACGAAGCCCAGGGCTCTAGAGCTCCGATACAGAGCCTAGTCGATCGGGTGGCGCGTGTCTTCGTCCCTGTGATCGTTCTGGTGGCTCTTATTAGCTTTGTCGCATGGCTCTTACTTGCCCCCGAGGAGGGCTTCTCTCGAGGCCTCGTAGCACTCATGTCTGTGCTGATCATCGCTTGCCCCTGCGCCCTCGGTCTAGCAACCCCTATTGCCATCATGGTCGGCATTGGGAGAGCCGCCCGAATGGGCATCCTCGTCAAGAATGCCGAGAGCCTCGAGGTGGCAGCGCACATCAATGCCGTAGTCATGGATAAGACAGGAACTCTCACCTACGGAGAGCCTCGAGTCTCATCTATCCAGTGGTACAGCACAGAGAGAGGCGAAGCCCCTAGCATCCTACTCGCCCTCGAGCAGCGCAGTCAGCACCCCCTCTCCAAGGCCATCGCTAGGACTCTCGAAGGCATATCGCCCGCAGAGATAGAGGACTTCACCTCCATCACAGGCCGAGGACTCAAGGGCTCATTCCAGGGCGAAAGCTACTTCGTCGGTAGCCACCGATGGATGCAGGAGCTAGGGCACAGACCAGAGACAGCCGAGGCTGAGAGCAGCCTTATCCGCATCTACATAGCCTCGGAGCGACAGTTGCTCGGGCATATCGACATCGATGATGAGCTACGCCCCAGCTCGCTCGATGCTGTAGCCTCTCTTCACCAAAGAGGGATCAAGGTTTACATGCTCACAGGCGACGAAGAGCGCGTAGCTCGTACCGTAGCCCAAAGGTTAGGGCTCGAGCATTGGCGTGCAGAAGTCTTGCCCGAGGACAAGGAGGCTTTCGTGCGTGAGCTTCAGCGCAGCGGCCTTCGGGTAGCTATGGTCGGCGATGGCATCAACGACAGTGCCGCCCTGGCCTCCGCTGACCTCAGCATCGCTATGGGGGCAGGTAGCGATATTGCGATGGAGAGCTCGATGGCAACCCTGCGCAGCAGTGATCCCGCACAGATTGTCCGCCTGATCGATCTCTCGGCAGCCACGCTGCGCACGATACGAGGCAACCTCTTCTGGGCCTTCGCCTACAACGTGCTGGCCGTCCCAGTGGCTGCAGGAGTACTCATCCCCCTTACAGGACACCAGATGAACCCTATGCTGGCAAGTCTGGCCATGACCCTCAGTAGCCTCAGCGTCGTAGGCAATAGCCTGCGCCTGGGCAAGGTGCGCCTCTAGAGAGACTTCTACCCCCACCTTACAAGATGCAGCGAGGCCGTCCCCTACCCCACAGAGTAGAGGACGGCCTCGCTATTGTCATTCGTAGCTCGATGCCCTTTAGGCTTCGGAGCGGAAGAGGTAACCACTCTCGTCAGCATCCATCAGGATAGACCCTCCAGTCTCCACCTCGCCGCTGAGGATGCTTCGGCTAAGCTGACTGAGCAGCTTGCGCTGGATGACCCTCTTGACTGGACGAGCACCGAACTCGGGGTCGTAGCCCTCAGCCGCAACTCGATCCACCAAAGCATCCGTGTAGCGAAGGGTGATACCATTGGCAGAAAGAGTCTTCACTGCAGCGTCGAGCAGGAGGCGGACGATCTGACGAATCTCTTCCTCACCTAATGGAGTGAAGACAATGGTCTCATCGATGCGGTTGAGGAACTCTGGTCTGAGCATCGTCTTGAGCAGCTCGAGGACTTGGTTGCTCGTTCGCTCGAGACGCTCCTCTCGCTGTATCGGACTCAGCCCCTTGAGCTCGCTGAGCTGCTGTCGAATAAGGTCGCTACCCATGTTGCTGGTCATGATGATGATCGTGTTCTTGAAGTTCACGACTCGGCCCTTATTGTCCGTTAGACGTCCATCGTCCAAGACCTGGAGGAGGATATTAAAGACATCGGGGTGCGCCTTCTCGATCTCGTCAAAGAGGACGACAGAGTAAGGCTTGCGCCGCACAGCCTCTGTGAGCTGACCTCCCTCGTCGTAGCCGATGTATCCCGGAGGCGCACCAACGAGACGAGAGGCGGAGTGCTTCTCTTGATACTCACTCATGTCTATGCGGGTGATCATCGTATCGTCGTCGAAGAGCACCTCTGCGAGAGCCTTAGCCAGCTCCGTCTTCCCCACACCTGTGGAGCCGAGGAAGATGAACGAACCGATGGGTCGCTTGGGGTCTTGCAGCCCTGCACGGCTACGACGAATGGCCTCCGAAACAGCCACGATGGCCTCATGCTGTCCTACTACTCGTCGATGCAATTCGTCCTCGAGGTGTAGGAGGCGTTCACGATCGCCCTGCATCATCTTGCCTACGGGGATGCCTGTCCAGCGAGAGACGATGTCAGCGATATCCTCCGCCTCGACCTCCTCTCGGATCATAGCACTCTGTCCCTGAGTCTCGGCCAGCTGGCTCTGCGTTTGGGCAATCAGCTCTTCTTGAGCTCGTATCTTACCATAGCGGATCTCTGCCACTAGGCCATAATCCCCTGCTCGCTCGGCACGCTCGGCTTCGTGGCTGAGTCGTTCGATCTCGATCTTAGCCTGCTGGATGCGATTAATGAGTTCCTGCTCGGCTCGCCACTTGGCCATACCAGAGGTCTCCTGCTCCTTGAGGGCAGCGATCTCTGCGGAGAGCTGCTCGACCTTAGCCTCATCCTGCTCTCTGCGGATGGCCTCTCGCTCGATCTCGAGCTGCTTGATGCGGCGAGCAATCTCGTCGAGATCCTCTGGCAAGGAATCGATCTGCATACGCAGTCGAGCTGCAGCCTCGTCCATCAGGTCAATGGCCTTGTCAGGGAGGAAGCGATCGCTGATGTAGCGATCCGACAGGCGAACGGCAGCGATGATCGCATCGTCTTTGATGCGTACCTTATGATGATTTTCATACTTCTCTTTGAGGCCTCTCAGAATGGAGATCGAGCTCATCTCATCGGGCTCGTCAACCATAACCATCTGGAAACGTCGCTCGAGAGCCTTATCTTTCTCGAAGTACTTCTGATACTCGTCGAGGGTGGTTGCCCCGATGGATCGCAGCTCACCTCGTGCTAGAGCAGGCTTGAGGATGTTAGCGGCATCCATAGCACCCTCGCTCTTGCCTGCACCGACGAGGGTATGGATCTCGTCGATGAAGAGGATGATCTCCCCCTGGCTGCGGCTGACCTCACTGACTACGCTCTTGAGACGCTCCTCGAACTCACCCTTGTACTTCGCCCCAGCGATGAGGGCACCCATATCGAGCGAGTAGACCTGCTTGCTGCGCAGGTTGTCGGGCACGTCGCCTCGCTCGATGCGGTAGGCTAAGCCCTCGGCAATGGCCGTCTTACCGACCCCAGGCTCCCCGATGAGGATGGGGTTATTCTTCGTGCGACGTGAGAGGATCTGGAGCACACGGCGGATCTCGTCATCTCGACCGATCACAGGGTCTAGCTTACCCTCTCGAGCTCTTTGGCAAAGGTTAATGGCATACTTCTCGAGAGCCTGATACTGCTCCTCTGCACTTTGACTGGTTACACGGTTGCCGCCGCGCAGCTCGGCGATAGCCAGGCGAAGGGCTTTCTCCTCAGCACCGAGGTCGCTCTTGAGGATCTTGCTGATGGGTGAGGAGGTAAGCAGAAGGGCGAGGAAGAGGTGCTCGAGGGCCACATATTCGTCTTTCATCTCGGTGGCCAGTCCCTCAGCACGCTCAAGCACCTCGTGCGAGTTGCGGCTCAGGTAAGGCTCAGCCCCCGATACACGGGGCATCTGAGCGATCTGCTGGGCGCAGGCCTCTTGCAGTCGCTGCTGAGGGATAGAGAGCTTGGCCAGCAGGAAGGGGATGGGGCTACCCTCGATGCTGAGCAGGCTCGAGAGTAGATGGGCAGGTTCAATAGCCTGTCCTCCGCTCTGTCGTACGAGCTCTACGGAGTTTTGCAGAGCTTCTTGAGCTTTGATTGTATAGCGATTGATGTTCATAGCAGTTGTTTGTCTTGTTGTTTTGTGCCTTGAATTGGAGTGATTGTTGTCTCTGAATGTCGGGCAAGTAGGCCTACGCACCGGCTTCGAAGGTCTCCCCTCGCCCTACATCTATGCCCCTGCAAATCTCATGCAAGGGGCTAAAAACGAGACATATTGACTGAAAATAGGGCTTCAACAGACCTCTCCACAGAGTTTATAAGCCATTCTGTCTCACTTCTCTGCCGAGGAGCTCCCTCTCAATACCACGAGCCCACCCCCATACTTCGGGGATGGGCTCGTGCACTCTCTCCTGGGGCTAGAGCATGCCTAGCTCGAGGAGTCGGATGATGCGCTCTGTCGTGGCATCGTTGGGATTGTTCTGCGGGTCATAGCCCACCTTGAGCGAAGCCCCCATGAGGTTGGCGAAGGCATTCCACCACCAAGCCTTGAAGCCGCCGAGCACGGCCTTGACCAGCTCATAGCTCGTCTGCCCAGTCTGTCGGTAGACAAGCTGGATAAGCAATTGTCCCTGGCGCAGAGTCAAGCCCCTCATCTTGGGTTCCATATCTCGGCGCAGCTCTCGCTGCACCCGCCGAAGATGTTGCTCCTGCTCTCGCTCCGTGGGCAACGTCTCCATGTACTCGTACGTCTCGATAAGGGTCGCAGCGATGTAGCGCGCATAGGGCAGAGTCTTGCGCACGTCTCGGATGCGCCTGCGCAGTCGGTACTGCTCGAGCTCATTAAGCGGTCGGGGGAGGCTCTTGGCCTCGATGAGAAGCTCTGGCAGTTCGTCGCCCCAGACTGGGGGCTCGTCCGTCCCTACCTCTTGTGCTCGCAGCGACCCGAGGCCTAGGAGGAGGCCTAGGAAAAGCAATAGGGCTCTAGGGGTCTGCTCGAGCGAGATCATGGCTTAGTCGATGTGCTGACCGTAGATGTTGTAGGTAGAGGCTAGGCCTCCCGTCGAGGTCTCTCGGTACAGGCTGGGCAGATCATGCCCCGTCTTGCGCATGACCTCGACGACCTGATCGAAGCTCACTCGGTGCTGCCCATCGCTAAACGTACCATAGGTATTGGCATCCAACGCCCGTGCAGCAGCGAAGGCATTGCGCTCGATGCAGGGGATCTGTACCAGGCCGCATACGGGGTCGCAAGTCAAGCCGAGGTGATGCTCCAGGCCCATCTCGGCCGAATACTCGATCTGCAAATTAGAGCCGCCGAAGAGCTGACAGGCTGCGGCTGCCCCCATAGCACAGGCGACTCCGACCTCACCTTGACAGCCGACCTCTGCCCCAGAGATAGAAGCATTGGTGCGGACTACATTGCCGAAGAGACCTGCCGTGGCCAAAGCTCTGAGGATGCGTTTGCGAGAGAAGTCTCGGCTCTGCTGTAGGTGATACAGCACAGCAGGGATGACGCCACAGCTGCCGCATGTAGGGGCTGTTACCACTCGCCCGCCCGAGGCGTTGTGCTCGCTCACGGCTAGGGCATAGGCATAGACGAGGCCTTTGCTCTTGATACTAGCCGCCCCATAGCCTTGCGCCTTGACTAGATAAGTCGAAGCCTTGCGCTTGAGGCCTAGACCACCGGGCAATACTCCCTCGGCCTCGAGCCCAGAGAGGATGGCCTCTTGCATGACCGTCCACACCTCGTCGAGGAAGTCCCAAATGTCGGAGTCCTCGTACTGCTCGACGTACTCCCAGTAGCTCATGCCGCTCTTGGAGAGTACCCGCATGATGTCGCGCATATTATGCTCGGGGTAGATCTCCTTGATGCGCTGCTCGTTGAAGTCTTCATTGGCCAGCGTCCCTCCGCCGATGCTGAAGACGGTGAAGGTATCGATGATCTGCCCGTGGGTATCGTAGGCGTCGAACTTCATCCCATTGGGGTGGAAGGGGAGGATCACATCGGGCAGCCACTCGATAGTCGTCGGGGCATGAGGCGTGAGGATGTTGAGCAGGGCGGTATCGGTCATGTGCCCCTTGCCCGTGGCCGCTAGGCTACCATAGAGGGTTACTGTATAGCTACAGGCCTCGGGGCAACGCTCGAGGAACATCTGTGCGGCTCGCACAGGGCCCATGGTATGGCTACTGCTCGGCCCATAGCCGATGCGAAAGATTTGCTTGATAGATTCCATAAGGATCGAAATAGGTGGATAAGGCTGTCGCAGCCACTCCCTCACCGAGCCCTCGGGGGCAAGATAAGGCCCTGCGACATCATTCAAAAGTAAGAAAAAACTTACATTTGTTCGACTAAGCTCTGTCGCCCTCAGAGAGGGCCTCAGCCGAAGGGCCCATAGGGCTTCGGATAAAGTCCTATCAGGCCTCTCAATCGAGGGCCTAGATGGGATGTACCCAAAGTCCCAAGTAGGGGCTCATTGGAGACCTAAGTAGGACTTCACTTGAGATCCAAATAGGACTTCATTGGAGACCTAAGTAGGACTTCACTCGAGATCCTATTTGGAGTGCAAGAGAGGTCTCAGTAGAGTTTCCTACGCCCCATAAGCGAGCCGAGACAGAGCAGGCAACAAAGACAATTCTTCGACAATGGATCTACATCTAGAGCACATCCGTCGTGAGTACAGCTCACGACAGTTGAGTCGCAAGGACTTACCCAAAGAGCCCCTCAGCATCGTCGCCCAATGGCTTGAGGAGGCGATCGAGATGAAAGTGAACGAACCCACCGCCGTCATCGTAGCCACGGCTACGCCCGACGGACGGCCGAGCATGCGTACCGTCCTGCTCAAGGAGCTCCTGGACGATCGGTTCGTCTTCTACAGCAATTATGAGAGTCGCAAGGGGCAACAGATCGCCCTCAATCGGCATGTCGCCTTGACCTTCCTCTGGCATGAGTTGGAGCGTCAGATCCACATCGAGGGGACTATCGAGCGACTTTCTCCTCAGGAGAGCGATGCCTACTTCGACCAGCGACCCTACAAGAGCCGTGTCGGTGCACGCATCTCCCCGCAGAGTCGCCCCATCCCCTCGAGAGAATACATCATGGGGCTTTTCGCTGCCGAGAGCCTGCGCTTCATCGGTCGCCACATCCCCCGACCAGAACACTGGGGCGGATGGGCCGTTACCCCTCAGCGCATAGAGCTCTGGCAGGGTCGAGATAGCCGCCTGCATGATCGCTTCCTCTACGAGAAGGATGAGACCACGGGCGAATGGACACTACATCGTATAGCTCCCTAGACGTGAGTCTTACGGTTGCGAGGATGGTATCGCTCGATCTCCTCTCTTAGGCTCGAGCGGTCAATGTGGGTATAGATCTCGGTCGTAGATATATCTTCATGCCCGAGCATGAGTTGAATGGCTTGTAGACCTGCCCCTCCCTCGAGTAGCACAGTAGCGAAGCTATGGCGCAGCGTGTGGGGACTGATCTTGCGCTGACCAAGGCCAGCAAGGCCAGCAAGCTCACGCACTAGGACGAAGACCATGATGCGCGAGATCGCTCGCCCCCTGCGGCTAAGGAAGACATACTCCTCCTGCCCTCGCTGCGGCTGTGGACGAGGGGAGAGGAGGTAGCGACGCACCTCTTCGATGGCCGAGGGGCTCATCGGCACGAGGCGATGCTTACGCCCCTTGCCATAGACCCTAAGATAGGCTTCGTCGAGGAAGAGATCCCCCATCTTGAGACCGCAAAGCTCCGAGACACGGAGTCCACAGCTAAAGAGTACTTCGAGAATGGCCCGATTGCGCAACATCTCCGCCCCTCCTCGCTCCAGGCAGGCCTCCAGCATCCGATCTACCTCCTCAGTCGTGAGCACATCGGGCAGATGCCGCCCAATGCGTGGCGTCTCGAGCAACTCTGACGGATCGGCCTCCATATAGCCCTCCAGCTGCAAGAAGCGACAGAAGCTCTTCGCCCCCGAGATGATCCGAGCCACTGAGCGAGGCTGTATCCCGATGTCATACAGGCCCGCTACAAAGCCCTGCATCTGCTCATAGGTCAGCCCCTCAAGGCTAAGGCCCTCGTCCGAGAGATAGCGCACCAGCTTGCGGGCATCATCCAAATAAGCTGAGCAGCTATTAGGGCTAAGATTGAGCTCAAAGCGCAGATAAGAGAGGTATCGCTCCAGTAAGGGCTGCATCATGCTGGGGAACATATCATTGATAAATAATTTATACGTACCTTTGCAAAGGTAACGAAAGGATTAGGTATTACTACACAGCGTGAAGCGAATAGAGATTGTCAACGGCCCGAACTTGGGTCGCATCGGCCGCCGAGAACCAGAGCTCTACGGCAGCACCTCCTTTGACCTCTACCTCGAACAGCTTCGTCAGCGATACCCAGACCTCCAATTAGGCTACTACCAGAGCAACTGCGAGGGGGCACTGATCGATCACCTCTACCGCCTCGAGGACGAGGCCGCCCAGGGCGTGATCCTCAACGCCGGAGCCTACACGCATACCTCTATCGCCCTACTCGATGCCCTGCGGGCCATCCATCTCCCCGTCATCGAGGTACATCTGAGCAACATCCATGCACGAGAGAGCTATCGCCACACCTCGATGATCGCCTCCGCATGCCAGGGTGTCATTACAGGCTTCGGGCTCGAGAGCTACGCCTTGGCCATCGAGGCCCTCAGGCGCAGCGATTATTGATGAGTACAATAACCCTATTTTATAAGTAAGAACAAGATGAAAAAGACTAAGATTGTAGCCACCATCTCGGATCTGCGTTGCAGCGTAGAGTTCCTTCGTCCTCTGATCGAGGCTGGTGTAAACGTAGTGCGTATGAACACCGCCCACATGACTAAGGAAGGGATCACCGAAGTGATCAACAATACCCGCGCTGTATCGCCCGACGTAGCCGTGCTACTCGACACCAAGGGTCCAGAGGTGAGAACGACCACGCTCGAGGGGGATCCCGAGCTCAAGAGAGAGTTCAAGGCTGGTGATAAGGTTATTTTCATGGCCAACCCCGAGGGCAAGACCAATAACGAACTCATCAACGTAAACTACGTAAACTTCGTACACGACGTACCTGTGGGAGCTCGTATCCTGCTCGACGACGGAGCACTCGAGTTTCACGTAGACGACAAGCAGGGCGATAAGCTCCTGACAACCTGCCAAAACAACGGCAAGCTCGGTAGCCGCAAGAGCGTAAACGTACCAGGCGTACGCATCGACCTGCCCTCACTCACAGAGAAGGATCGTGGCAACATCCTGCACTCGATCCCTCAGAACATCGACTTCATCGCCCACTCTTTCGTCCGTAACCGCCAGGACATCCTCGACATCCAGGAGATCCTCGACGCACATAACAGCGACATCAAGATCATTGCCAAGATCGAGAACCAAGAGGGCGTAGACAACATTGACGAGATCATTGAGGTAGCAGGCGGGATCATGATCGCTCGTGGAGACCTCGCTATCGAAGTTCCCGCTGAGAAGGTCCCCAGCATCCAGCGCATGATCATCAAGAAGTGCATCGCAGCCAAGAAGCCTGTCATCGTAGCCACGCAGATGCTGCACACGATGATCGACAACCCACTGCCAACACGTGCAGAGGTGAGCGACATCGCCAACGCAGTCTACTACCGCACTGACGCAGTGATGCTCTCTGGCGAGACAGCAAATGGTAAGTACCCTCTCGAGGCCGTGCAGACCATGGCTCGCATCATCAGCGAGGCCGAGGCTACCCTACAGTCAAACTACGACGACGAGGTGCCTCACTCCAACGAGGTCAGCACGACGACGGCCTTCCTAGCCAAGCAGGCTGTCCGCTCTGTAGACAAGATCGACACCGAGGTGATCATCACCGACAGCTTCACTGGGCGTACAGCTCGCTACCTATCTTCGTTCCGTGCTACTGTACCTGTATGCGCAGTATGCTACAACGAGACTTTAGCCCGTCAGCTCGCCCTGAGCTATGGTGTACACGCACACTTTGCTGAAGAAACGACCTGTGAGAAGGCTCGCCTCGTTTCTGGCATCAAGTACTTCATCAACAAGGGTCTGATCACGGAGAAGTCTCAAGCTGCCTACATGAGTGGAACGATCGGGCACACCGGTGCAGCCCACTGCCTCGAGATCGAGACCGTCGATATGCTCATCGAGAAGAACAGCTAGTTCGCCTCAGCAGCACAACCTATAGACAAGCATCAAGGGCTGCCCTCCATACTCGGAGGGCAGCCCTTGGCACATTCAGCGGAGTGGCTGACGAGAGCCCCTAAGAGACGAAGCCGATGAGGCCCTTGAGGCTCTCCTTGGCATCGCCCAAACGGAGGAAGACCCCTTCGCCTCGACTGTAGAGCGGGTTGGGAACGCCTGCATAACCGGGAGAGAGGTCATAATTGCAGATGATCACACGGGGGGCAGCATCGACACTGAGGATGGGCATCCCGTAGATCGGCGTCCCCTCGGCCTCTCGGG
>NZ_JRAO01000011.1 GCF_000768875.1 Porphyromonas sp. COT-239 OH1446
ATCAAACACTCCAGAAGAAGCCTTCTCTAAACCTAGAACACATTGATAGTCAAGACCTAGTTGCCTAAGCTTATACCGAACTCACGTTAATAAGAGAATATTCGATGATATACCACTTTTCTGACGCTGAGTCATAATCCATAGCTTATTATCCATAGTAACGATATGAGAAGGTGTGAGATTGGCTACATCAATGTACGCCAAACCTGTAAAGCAGGAAAAGATAAAAATGTCACGAACTAATTCCAAACGTTGGAGTTCTAAATCCTTGTTGGCAATTTTAAGAATTTCTTCATCAGTAAGAAAATCTCGATTGACAGGCTTTAAATGGAAGCCATAGTCAAGGAAGGGATCATGTGGCAAAATGCCACGTTTTTGGGCATAAATCGTTATGGTTTTTAGTGATTTCATCTTCTTGACTGTGGTGTTGTGCGAGCAACCGGCCACGGTGCTAAGGTACAACTCAAAGTCTTGAATCACAGAAGGGGAGAGTTCTGTCAGTCCAATATCCTTACGAGAATACTTGTGTGTAAGAAACTCATAGAAGTGTCTCCTAACGACGCTATACTTCTGTAAGCTGTCTTTGCTAATTGTCCGTCCTACACGCTGTTTAACACTTTCAATAAACGAGTCAAAGACAGGGAGGGAATTTACATATTCCTTAGTCTTACCACAAAAAATGCTACGAATCTTATCCATCGAAAGAGTCTCGTCGTCCTCAAACTTACGATAGATAGCATTCAGTGTATAGGAGATTCCATCCAATGCAGCATTGGCAGTTAGTGCATCTGCTGTGCGTCCTTTCAGTCTGCTGGTAGTGTTACTCCACAATGACTTGTCAACAAAGATCTTGGTAGACCCAAAATTTGCCATTTCTCCATTAAGGAATACACGGAGCATTACAGGCGACTTTCCCTCTTTGTTCTCGTAATTTGAGCGTAGGTAGAAGGATACCTTGAAATTCTGCTTCATACGCATCTTTGTTTTCTTGTAGTATTTCTGCTACAAAGTTCTACATAATGTATTGATATAGAAAAGACTGATGCCGTCAAAGAAGCCTTCATTTTCCTGTCACTGCTACATTTTTTACTGCTACAAAATTTGTGTAGCAGTATATGTAGCAGTATATGACCGAAAGATGACTATTAAAACATAGGGTTAAGCCGTCAGATTGTAGGGGGTATACAAAGAAAAATCGTTGTAAAACCTTGATTTTACAACGATTATCTATATTTTGAAGGCTATTTTGAATGGGGCTGTGAAACCCTTTTGAAACCTTCTAGCGGAGAGAGAGGCTCTCGAACCTATGCTTTCAAGAAATATCATAAAATTGCAAATCACTGATAATCATATACTATCTAAAGCGCAGAGTAAATCTAAATCTTTCTGAATATCTTTTGCTATTCCAAATATTGGGTGTATATTTGGGTGTAGAATTTCAAACGCACCCAATTATGAATATCAAACGTAACATCATTTTTGCATTGGAAAGCCGGAAAAAGAACGGTGTGCCAATCGTAGAGAACGTACCCATCCGTATGCGTGTCATATACGCAAGCCAACGCATCGAGTTTACAACAGGCTACCGGATTGACGTAGCCAAATGGGATGCCGACAAACAACGGGTAAAGAACGGATGCACCAACAAACTAAAACAAAGCGCATCCGAAATCAATGCGGACTTGCTGAAATATTATGCCGAGATTCAAAACGTGTTCAAGGAGTTTGAGGTACAGGAAACCATACCGACCACCCAACAGCTAAAGGATGCGTTCAACCTGCGGATGAAAGACACCAGCGAAGAGCAGCAGGAAGAAACACAAATAAGTTTTTGGGAAGTATTCGATGAGTTTGTAAAGGAGTGTGGCAATCAGAATAACTGGACGGCATCCACCTACGAGAAATTCTCAGCAGTGAAAAACCACCTCAAAGAGTTCAAGGAAGATGTAACCTTTGAATACTTCAACGAGTTCGGCTTGAACGAGTATGTAAATTTCCTGCGTGACAAAAAGGATATGAGGAACAGCACCATCGGCAAACAGATGGGATTCCTCAAATGGTTTCTGCGCTGGAGCTTCAAGAAAGGGCATCATCAGAATATTGCATACGACACTTTCAAGCCCAAATTGAAAACCACCTCTAAAAAGGTGATATTCCTGACTTGGGACGAATTGAACAGGCTGAAAGATTATCGGATACCGAAAGACAAACAATATCTGGAACGTGTCAGGGATGTTTTTCTGTTCTGTTGCTTCACAAGCCTGCGATATTCAGATGTTCGTAATCTGAAAAGAAGCGATGTGAAACCCGACCACATCGAAGTTACCACAGTCAAAACGGCAGACAGCCTGATAATTGAACTGAACGACCACAGTAAAACCATACTCGAAAAATACAAGGAAGTCCATTTTGAAAACCACATGGCACTGCCTGTTATCAGCAATCAGAAGATGAATGATTATCTGAAAGAACTGGGGGAACTGGCTGAAATCAACGAGCCTGTACGGGAAACATATTATAAAGGAAATGAACGTATAGATGAAGTCACCCCGAAATACGCATTATTAACCACCCATGCAGGAAGAAGAACATTCATCTGTAATGCGCTGGCTCTCGGTATTCCGGCACAAGTCGTGATGAAATGGACGGGGCACAGTGACTATAAAGCCATGAAACCCTATATTGACATAGCGGATGATATTAAGGCAAATGCCATGAACAAGTTTAACCAACTATAAAAGTATCAATCAGTTTCATAGATTATCAGCTATTTGAATTATATTTGCGACAACAATAAACATTAGAATGGAAAATAACAGAGAATATCATATAGGAAGAACGGACTTTGACGCATTTGTTCATGCCGTCGGTTCGGAAATAGAACAGGCGCAAGTCCGGCTGATTGCCGCAGCCAATGCGCAAATGCTGTTCCATTACTGGAAAATGGGCAACTATATCCTGTATCATCAGAACTTGCAAGGCTGGGGAAGCAAAATCATCAAGCAACTGGCAAAGGCTATCCGGTTCAATTACCCCGAAAAGAAAGGTTATTCGGAGCGTAACCTTACTTATATGTGCCAATTTGCACGGTCATATCCGTTGAACGTGCTACGAAGTTTCATTGATACAGACACAAGGCTGTCTGTTCCAAGCATACAGAATGTTACAGATGAAGTATTGAAACTGAACAACGGACAATTTACGCAGGAACTTACTGCGCAAATACAATCCGCTGATTGTCAATCTTTAGAAATTACGCAGGAAGTTCCTGCGCAAATTCAGGATGTGGAGAAAACAGTTTCTGCCATTTACAGGATGGAGATTAGGGAAATAGAAAAAGTTTTCCTGAAATCCCCTGTTGCCAAAATAAACTGGGCAAGCCAAATGGTCATACTTAACGGTTCGTTACCGTTAGGCATAGGATATTGGTATATGAAACAGGCTGTAGAAATGGGCTGGAGTAGCAATGTGCTGAAAATGCAAATTGAAAACAACCTATATAACAGACAAATCAACAACAACAAGGTAAACAATTTCACAGCCACACTTCCAGCACCACAAAGCGACCTTGCCAATTACCTATTGAAAGACCCGTACATCTTCGATTTGGCTGGAGCGAAAGAAAAGGCAGACGAAAGGGACATAGAAGAGCAGCTGGTAAAGCACGTTACCCGTTATTTGTTGGAAATGGGCAATGGTTTTGCCTTTGTCGCCCGGCAGAAGCATTTTCAAATAGGTAACAGTGATTTCTTTGCCGACTTGATTCTATATTCTATTCCGCTACACGCATACATTGTTGTAGAACTGAAAGCTACTCCATTCAAACCGGAGTATGCAGGGCAACTGAATTTCTACATCAATGTGGTGGATGACAAACTGAGGGGAAAAAATGACAACAAGACTATCGGGCTGTTGCTGTGCAAAGGAAAAGATGAGGTGGTAGCACAATACGCATTGACAGGCTACGACCAACCGATAGGCATCAGCGATTATCAACTGAGCAAGGCTATACCCGAAAACTTGAAATCAGCTTTGCCAAGTGTGGAAGAGGTGGAAGAAGAACTGGCATCTTTCCTTGACAAGGACAATAATCCCCAAAATTGAAGTCTATGGCAGGAGAAATAAACAAACTGATTCCCCAATATGGAGAACTCAATAGAATATATAATGATTGGGTAACCAATTATGCTTTTTCTTTTGACAAGCAGAAATTCATCACCGACTTTTACAGGCAGCACAATGATACAAAGGCTTTTGAAGCCGCTATCCTTGAACTGGTACTTGACAAGCAGAAAGAACAATACACATTGATTCTCAATAGTCTGAAAATCGAAATAGAAAAAAATATACGGGCTTATGAAACAAAACCGCTGAATGATGACGTCATAAAGCGTGTGTGTTTTCACTACGCAGACAGGCATAATTCTGCAATTAAAGACCAGTTGGAGATTACCACCAAGTTGCACGAGCCTTTGAATGACGCATACCACAGATATGATTTCATTGGTTTTCGGGAGCATACGGACGAAGAAGAAATACAGGCAGAAAAGGAATATGAACGCTGCAAGGCTGAATACGACAAGGAAAAGAAAGAATTGGATAAACTTTATGAACTGCAAAAGCAAGACAGGAAAGAGGCTTTTCAATATATAGAAAACCTTTCCGGCAATGTTTACCGCCTAAGTCTTCTTTTTATGGAAGTCCTAAAAAAGTACCTTCCTAATGATAGGGAAGAAAAACAGCAGGATGAACCAGTCAAGCAAAACGAACAAGAAGAAGTACAGAATAGCCCGGAGGGACAACATGAATATTTTGACATGAAGCAGCTTTCGCCCATTCATGAAACCTGTGTCGGGGAACAGTTCGAAGCCATTACCATAGCGGATTTCTATGCCAATATAAACCTGTACCCCTGCAAGAATAAACTAAAAATCAAGGCAAGGGAAAAGATACGGGTGTGTTACCTGATATTCCTGATGAGCGAGAAACTATCCAAGCAATACAGGGATGAATGGAGAAGCCAAATATTAAAATTGTTGGATATTGACGAGAGCTATTACAGGTCGAAATACAAAGAACCTGTTTCCGATTTTCCGAGTGACAGCAACCAGAAATTCGCAAAGGAAATGGAAAGCATATTCGGATAATTCGTGATATAACCTGACATTCTACGAAATTACCACTTTTACCACTCAAATTAATTTTTGAGTGGTATTTTTATTGTCTGATATTTAATGAGATAGCGCAGTATCCCATTTGTATTATCCACATCCTTACCACTTACAGCCATACCTAATTTTGCATCGTTCGAGAACAGAAATAACAGCCAGTGCGCAGGGCTGATTGTTTAACGACTAAATAGATTGGACGATGACAAATCTTCAAGAGTTATTATTAAAACCCGTCTGGCAGATGACAGGCGAAGAGTTCATATTTCTAAGCAAGTACGCTTCCAACCAAACGGAAGCGCAGCCACAGCCCGTTACGGACACAGAAAGAAAGTATGTGTACGGAATACTTGGCATTGCCAAATTGTTCGGGTGCAGTCTGCCTACCGCCAACCGTATAAAGAAAAGCGGAAAGATAGACAAAGCCATTACGCAAATAGGGCGCAAGATTATCGTGGATGCGGAACTTGCCCTTGAACTGGCTGGAAAGAAAACCGGAGGACGAAAATAACGGGAGGTGTACTTATGGATTATATGAAAGATATAAAAGAAATATCGGCGGAAGAAGCCGTAATCCTTTGGCAAGCCTCACGCCTGAGCCTGTCGAAAATCTATGAGAAAGCACCTGAGATTCTAAAAGTGCAAGGTTCGGTCATTGGTACACTGGGTAATTTCAGTGCATCAATCGGCAAAGCCAAAAGCAAAAAGACTTTCAATGTGTCGGCTATCGTGGCGGCAGCATTGAAGAATGGTACAGTGCTAAGATATGTGGCGGAACTACCCGAAGAGAAACGGAAAATCCTGTATGTGGACACGGAACAAAGTCCTTATCATTGTCTGAAAGTCATGAAACGTATTTTACGGATGGCTGGGCTTCCAGATGACAGGGACAATGAGCATCTGGAATTTCTTGCTTTGAGGAAATACACGCCCGAACAGCGTATCAGGATTGTAGAGCAGGCTATTTACAATACGCCTGACATAGGGCTTGTAATCATAGACGGCATCCGTGACATGGTATATGACATCAACAGCCCCGGTGAATCGACACGCATCATATCAAAGCTGATGCAGTGGACGGACGACAGGCAGATACATATCCACACGATACTCCACCAAAACAAGGGCGATGAGAACGCAAGGGGGCATATCGGTACGGAACTGAACAACAAGGCTGAAACTGTCCTTCTTGTGGAAAAGGACAAGAGCAATGGAGATATAAGCAATGTTTCAGCCATGCACATACGGGCAATGGACTTCGAGCCTTTTTCATTTCGCATCAATGACAATGCCATACCTGAACTGTTGGAGGGTTACAAGCCCGAAACCAAGAAACCGGGAAGACCGGAAGAGGAAAAGTTCGACCCTTACAGGCATATCACCGAACAGCAGCACCGCATCGCATTGGAAGCAGTTTTCGGGCTGAAAGAGGAATATGGCTACAAGGAACTGGAGGACACCTTAATTAAGACTTATGTGTCTGTGGGGGTAAAGTTGAACCACAAAAAGGCGGTATCGCTCATCACCATGCTTCGGAACAAACGAATGATAGTGCAGGAGAACGGCAGAAAGTACACGTTCATGCCCGACTTCCACTATTAGCCCACACCTTGCAATCGCTTCACTTTATTCCGGGGGTCTATATATTAGGGATAAAGCGAAGTGGTTGCGAAATGTGGCAAAACCGCTTCACTTTATTACCGTACTCTATATATACGAAAATAAAGTGAAGTGATTATACAGACCGTACTTCATAAAGAGGTACGGGCGAAAAGAGAAAATAAACCAATTCAACTATCATTAAACCTATCGTCTTATGGATATACAGACAGCGAAACAAATCAAAATAGCGGATTATCTGCACAGTTTAGGATTTTCACCCGTCAAACAACAGGGCATAAACCTGTGGTATAAGTCACCACTAAGGGAAGAAACGGAAGCATCGTTCAAGGTAAATACAGAACGTAACCAATGGTATGATTTTGCACTCGGCAAAGGTGGGAATATCATCGCACTGGCACAGGAACTTTATTGTTCCGACCATGTGCCTTACCTCTTGCAAAAAATCGAAGAACAGACACCCCGTATTCGCCCCGTGTCTTTTTCTTTTGGCAAGCAATCATCTTCCGAGCCAAGTTTTCAACAACTGGAGATTGTACCGCTTTCTTCTCCTGCCCTGCTTGCTTATTTGCAGGAAAGGGGAATAAACATTGCAATGGCGAAAAGAGAATGCAGTGAAGCGCACTTCACCCATAATGGCAAACGGTATTTCGCCATCGCCTTTCCCAATGTGTCGGGTGGGTATGAAATCCGCAACCAGTATTTCAAGGGATGCATCGCACCGAAAGAGATTTCTCATATCAAACAGCCGGGAACAGCGAGGGAAACATGTTATGTGTTTGAGGGATTTATGGACTATCTTTCATTTCTTACTTTGAGATTGGAGAATTGCCCGAAATATCCCGAACTGGACAGGCAAGATTATATGGTGTTGAACTCAGTAGCCAATGTTTCCAAAGCAATCTATCCGTTGGGAAGCTATGAGCGCATCCACTGTTTCTTTGACAATGACCGTGCAGGAATGGAAGCCATGCAGCAAATCTATAAGGAATACGGCAGGGACTTATACATCCGTGACGCTTCGCAGACATACAGCGGATGCAAGGACTTGAACGAATACTTACAGAAACAGACTGAAAGAAACAGGCAAGTTCAATCTGCAAAAGGGGTGCGCAGCCAACCACCGAAAAAGAAAAACGGCTTTCGGTTATAGCCCACTATAACTACACGCTTCGCTTTCGTAGTTGTGGGCTCTCCCGAGGGGATTAGGGCTTTGCCCTAATGACCCACTCAGGGCGTTTCTCCCCTAAGAACCCCGAGCAAAGAGTGCCCCTCTCTTTGCAATCTCCGCTTATGGGTTGCACCCCTAAGAACCCTGTGCGGTTATGAGCGGACAACAGAAGATTTCATCAACAATCCAAATCAAATTTTAAGAATATGGCAACAAAATCAAGCATACATATCAAACCCTGCAGAGTGACATCAAGCGGGGCTCATAACCGGAGAACTGCCGAGTACATGCGCAATATCGGCGAGTCCAGAATCTACATTGTACCCGAACTGACTTCCAATAACGAGCAGTGGATAAACCCGGGCTTCGGCAGTCCTGACCTGCAGGCGCACTATGACAGCATCAAACGGATGGTCAAGGAAAAGACCGGACGAGCGATGCAGGAAAAGGAGCGTGAGCGCAAGGGAAAGAATGGAAAGATTATAAAAGTGGCTGGATGTTCTCCAATCCGTGAGGGAGTATTGCTCATCAGACCAGATACAACACTGGCAGATGTACGAAAGTTTGGTGAGGAGTGCCAGAGACGCTGGGGTATTACACCGCTCCAAATCTTCCTGCATAAGGACGAGGGACACTGGCTTAGTGGACAACCCAAAACCGGGGATAGGGAGAGTTTCCAAGTCGGTGAAAAGTGGTTTAAGCCGAATTATCATGCCCATATCGTATTCGACTGGATGAACCACGACACGGGCAAGAGCCAAAAGCTCAATGATGACGATATGATGGAAATGCAGACTTTGGCATCTGACATCCTCTCCATGCAACGTGGGCAATCTAAATCCGAGACCGGAAAGGAACATTTGGAACGAAATGATTTCATCATTGAAAAGCAGAGAGCCGAACTGCAACGCATGGATGCTGCAAAACGGCACAAAGAAGAACAGATAGGTCTTGCTGAACAGGAACTGAAACAGGTGAAATCAGAAATACGCACTGACAAGCTAAAGAAAACAGCCACCAATGCAGCCACCGCCATAGCAAGCGGAGTTGGTTCTCTTTTCGGAAGTGGAAAGATGAAAGAGCTGGAGCGAACTAATGAAGATTTGCACCAAGAGATTGCCAAACGAGACAAAGGTATTGACACCCTCAAAATCCAAATGCAGGAAATGCAAGAGCGACATGGCAAACAGATACGCAATCTTCAGAGCATACACAACCAAGAACTTGAAGCCAAAGACAGGGAAATATCACGATTGAACACTCTGCTTGAAAAGGCATTCAAGTGGTTTCCGATGCTTAGAGAAATGTTGAGAATGGAAAAACTCTGCGCTGTCATTGGATTTACCAAAGATATGATAGATTGTCTTTTGACAAGGAAAGAAGCTATCCAATGTAATGGCAAGATTTATTCCGAGGAACATAGAAGAAAGTTTGAAATCAAAAACAACATCTTCAAGGTGGAGAAGAATCCGACCGATGATAGCAAACTTGTACTGACCATAAACAGGCAACCGATAAGCGAATGGTTCAAAGAGCAATGGGAGAAACTTCGGCAAGGTTTGCGACAACCAACGGAAGAACCAAGAAAAAGTAGAGGATTCAAGTTATAATAGAAAAAAAAGACAATATAAAAGCACTCTGATAGTTACGAAGTGCTTTTATATTGTATAAATTATATAATGTTTACCATTGAAGCTTCAAAGTAAACGCAACTTAAGGAATTGCCGAATTTTGTATTAATAAAGAATATACGACCTCTGATATATGCGCAACATATTGTGATGCTTGTGATTCATTACCCTTGAAATCCTTAACAAATATCGCTAAAGTATAGCAGACATTATTAGGCAGGCATATATAGGCAACATCATTGTGAGCTGCAAGAATACCATTTTCATTGACATAACCAGAACCCGTCTTATGTGCAATAGAAACCCTTTCTTTATCAAGAAGCGGAGCGACTATTCTATCTGTACCTGTCACACATTCTTTTAATGTATTCTTAATGAAACTTTGCTTCTCACCACTGACAATACTTTCGGTAAACAAACGGTTCATCAACATTGCGGCACCAAGAGGAGATGTATAATTAAAGTAAGCCCTATCGTGGTCAGCCGACATTTCCTCTTCTGTATAAGCTATCTGAAAACTTGAACGAGGAATAAGTGTGGCTATAAAACTGTCAGTTTGAGCAACATTGACCATATCTTTAAACATCAGATTGCTTGCATTATTATCACTTTGAGCAATAGTATAACGAAGTAAATCTCTCACGGTTAATGACATAACCAACTCGGAATAATCTTTCATCATAGGACTCCAAGTCTTTGAATCAAGTCTATTCCTATCTATCTTTACTAAGGTATCAAGTGAAATCCCTTTGTTATCAAAATCATTGCAAAGAGCTAATGCCTGATGAACCTTAAATACACTCATCATAGGATATACACTCTTATCATTAACTTTAACTGTATCTGTGTTATTAATAATAATTGCCACTCCAATTTCACCAGGACAAGCTGATACTATCCGAGAAATGCTATCAGTCAAAACATCTGTCAAAGGTGGATTTGTACTATTATTAGAAGTTGATTTAGAGAACAATAAAAAAACTAAAACTATGATACAAACTAAAGCTATACACAAAATTACAAGGCGTTTTCTTCTACTTTTTTTCATACTACGATTTTTAAACATTATATATTATCATGACAGACCCTGATTTATTATTTACTGCAAAGATACGAAATCTTACGGAAAATGAATTGGTTGTTTTTTTCGTTTGTTCTGTTTTTTATCAAATTATTTTCCGAGCGAATATGATTCGTCTTAAATAAAATAAAAACACCCAACTTTACATTCTTGGGTGTAAAATTGGGTGTTTGTTTTATAATTTGCTGATTTTCAGCGTTTATTGCGGAGAGAGAGGGATTCGAACCCCCGGAAGCTCTCACTTCAACGGTTTTCAAGACCGCCGCAATCGACCACTCTGCCATCTCTCCAAAGGGACAATGCTTATCCCTTAACGCCTGCAAATGTAGAGAGAATATTCTAATTAGCCAAACCTTAGAGAGATCTTTTTCGAAAGCTAAGGGTGGGTTATAAGCGAAGAAGTTCCTAACGTTTTGGTTAGGAACTTCTTCGTGGAAGTAAATTTATTTGCGCCGCTCTTGATCAGGCAGCGGATCGGCCGAGGGAGGAGGGGTATTTGCCCCCCAAAGCTTATTCGGATGTGGCCCCATCTGTAGCTCCAGGGTGCCGCCCTCGATGAGCTCGCTATGCTTGAGCCAGGCTCGATCCAGGGCCTTGCCATTGAGTTTAGCGGACTGGATGTACTTGTTCGTTGCCGAGGCCTTGGGGGCTTCGATGGTGAAGAGGCGTCCGCCATCGAGCTGCATCGTTACCCGCTCGAAGAAAGGAGTCCCGATATTGTACACGGGCAGGCCTGGTGTAACGGGATAGATCCCCATCATAGAGAAGACCACAAAGGCACTGAGCCCTCCCCCATCCTCATCCCCAGGGACACCCATGAGGTCGTTGCGGAACCAGGAGGAGATCAGCTTGCGAATGCTGCGCTGCGTCTTCCATGGAGCACCTGCATAGTTGTACAGATAGGGGATGTGCAGGCTGGGCTCGTTGGCCATAGAGAATTGGCCGACATTACCCGATTGGTCAGGTAGTTGGCTGTAAAACTCCCACTTGGACTTGCTCAGAGGAGTGCGGAAGGTTTCATCAAGATACTTGATAAACTGCTCTCGCCCACCCATCAGATAAATCAAATCTGCTGGGTTGTGCTGCACGTCCCAGCGGTAAGTATAGGCATTATTCTCATCATAATAGTCTCGTGCACCTAAGCCTCCAGAGAGCTCGTAGTCGAAGGGCTGAATGAAGCGGCCCTTATCGTCCTTGGGATGGAAGAAGCCAGTCTTGTAGTTGAAGAGGGTTCGATAGTCATACGACTTGCGCAGATACTCCTGGGCCTCGGCATCTTTGCCGACAAATCGGGCCATTTGGCTCAAAGTCCAGTAGTCATAAGCTGCTGCAAGGGTTACAGCTACGGCCTGCCTCTTCTCCCAAAGAGTAACCCGAGGGTCTGTCTCTCGCTCGCCAATACGCAGGGCAGGGAAATAGCCATGCTCGTCCATATACTTGGATAGAGGGCCCTTGGGGATGCGTGTCCAGGGGAGGAAAGACTTCTCCGCCATGGTCTTCTTGGCCGCCTGGTAGGCAGAGACGAGGTTGAAGCCCGTAAGCCCCTTGGCATAGGCATCGGCGAAGGTGGCGATCCCATGGTTACCATTCATTCGATGCGTGTCTCCCGTAACCTCGGGGAAGGTGGGCAACCATCCCTCGGGGTTCTGCTCGGCCATACGTACGAAGGAGACAAGCATGTGCTGCTGCTTGAGCGGATCGATCAAGACACGCAGCGGATGCACTGCCCGATAGGTGTCCCAAATCCAGTCGTCAGTATAGAAAGGGATGCCCTCATCGTTATGTATCTGACCATCTATGGCACTGTAATAGCGTCCATCCTCGCTGATGTTAATCATACGCTCGTAGGTTCGATAGAGAGAGGTGTAGAAGACCTTGCGATCCTCGGCTGTTCCTCCCTCGACCTTGATGCGACCGAGGTGCTTGCTCCACTCATGGCGGCCATGCTTGGCGACCATATCGAGCTCGTTGGTCTGTATCTCCTTGCTCAGATTGGCCTTAGCCTGTTGGGCACTGATGAGCGAGACTCCATAGCGCAGATGCAGACGCCGAGTATCGGTAGGGAACTCCAGGGCGACGGTCTTGCCTATTCGCTCGTGCCCTCCGAAGACAATACGCCCCGTCTGCTCATCCCTCACCCCAACACGCAGAGGTTTGCGATCGTACTGCATGTGCAGGTAGACACGAGTCTTGCCCTCGAGGGTCTGATAACCTGAGATGCTGCGACCTGTAGCCTCCAGCTCTCCATCGAGGCTACTGAGCAGAATGATCTGCCTTTGGGTATCCTTGGCAAAGCTAAGACGGTAAATGGCACTTTGATAGGCTGGGGCAAACTCGACCTCAATATCGGGCTCATCGAGCAATACTCGATAGTAATAGGGCTTAATCTGCTCCTGATCATACTCATAGGTAACGAAGCGACCTACAGAGTCAGGATGACTGCTCAGAGGACTTAGGCGGAAGGCAGATCGCTCTCTATGGTTGGTTACAATGAGGGGAAGGCCTGCCAGGGTCTCGACCGTATAATCCCGACGCTCTGGGTAGATGCGCATCATACCATTGGGCAGGTGCACAGTCGGGAAGGTTGGGACAAGCAAGTGGCTGATATTGCCCATATAAGGATTGACACAATCCACAGGCTCGAGGGAGTGCTCGGAACGGACACCCCGTCTCTGACAAGCCGAGAGGGCTGCAAAGAGCGAGAGCAGAAGAGCCGCTCGCCCGAAGGAGGAGAAGTTTCTAAGACACATCACAGCAATCATTATTTAGACGAACAATCTATTGAACGAGAGTGCTTGAACCGCTGGGCGATGCTCGGCAAGAGCTCCAGAGCGATAGGCACATGAACCATTGACATAGGTAGCGAAGACGCTGTGAGGGAAGCAATAGCCCTCGAAGGGCGACCAGCCGCAGCGAGAGAGGAGTCCCTCGGGCTGCACCAGGGTGGGCTGCTCGGGGTCAATGAGCACGAGGTCGGCGAAGTAGCCCTCACGTACGAAGCCTCGGCCCTCGAGGCCAAACAGCACGGCGGGCAGGTGGGCCATACGCTCGACAACAAGCTCTCGGGTGAATACCCCCTGGGCAGCCAGATCGAGCATAGCGATTAGGGCATGCTGCGTCAGAGGGCCTCCGCTGGCGGCCTCGAGACAGTTGCCCTGCTTCTCGGAGATGAGGTGTGGAGCATGGTCTGTAGCCACGATATCGATGAGGCCTGTACGCACAGCCCTACGCAGGGCTTCTCGGTCGGCGAGGGTCTTGATGGCAGGATTCCACTTGATGCGATTGCCCAAGCGATCGAAGTCCTCCTCGCTGAAGATCAGGTGATGCACACAGGCCTCGGCAGTGATCTGCTTCTGAGCCGTGGGACGATCGTCCGAGAAGAGGCTGAGCTCCCGCTCGGTAGAGACGTGTAGGATGTGCAGACGGCTGCCCAGGCGTGTAGCCAGCTCGACAGCCTCGGCAGAGGAGCGATAGCAGGCCTCAGCAGAGCGGATGAGGGCATGGTAATGAATATCCAGCTTGTCATGGGGGACTAGGGAGAGGTAATGCTCCCGATTGGCACGAATAATGGCCTCGCTCTCGCAATGGGTGGCGATGAGCAGGTCTGTCTCGCCGAAGATGCGCTCCAGCGTGGCCCTATTGTCCACGAGCATATTGCCTGTAGAGCTCCCGAGGAAGAGCTTTAGGCCTGGGGTATGACGGCGATCGATGCGGCGAAGCTCGTCGGCATTGTCATTCGTCCCCCCAAAGAAGAAGCTATAGTTGGCCCAGGAGGTCTCGGCGGCCCGCTGCATCTTCCACTGCCAAGCCTCTAGCGTGGTGGTCGTGGGCTTGGTATTGGGCATGTCCATGAAGGAGGTTGTCCCCCCTGCTACGGCTGCTCGGCTCTCAGTCTCGATCGTAGCCTTATGCTCTAGACCTGGCTCTCGGAAGTGTACCTGATCGTCAATACAGCCCGGCAGAAGCCAAAGCCCCTCACAGGGGATGAGCTCATCCACCTCGGAGGCCAATCTCTCAGGGAAGGTATTCTCCCCCTCGAATATCTGAGCGATACGCTCTCCATCGACCAGGACACTTGCTCTTTGGCTCACGCCCTCGTTGATGAGGAGGGCATTTCGGAATAGTCGTTTCATAGCTTGCTAATGCTTGGGGGCACTCTTGCGCTTACCATTGGGGAAGCCCTTGAAGAGTCGCCAGTACTTTAATTTTAGGATACCCGTGAAGCCCTCCCCAAAGATCGACCCGCTCATCTTCGACGTTCCCAGGACTCGGTTCTCAAAGGTAATGGGGACCTCATGCACTCGATAGCCGAGGCAGTGGGCCGTGTACTTCATCTCGATTTGGAAGGCGTAGCCCTTGAAGTGGATCTCGTCCAGTCGCATGGCCTCGAGTACCTCCCTGCGGTAGCACACAAAGCCAGCTGTCGTATCCATCACGGGCAGGCCTGTGATCAGGCGCACATAGAGCGATGCTCCATAGCTCATCATAATACGTCCCAAGGGCCAGTTCTTCACCGCTCCGCCTCGGACGTAGCGTGAGCCAACGGCCACGTCTGCCCCTTGGCTGTGGCAGGCCTCATACAGCTCAAGGAGCTTGTGCGGGGGATGGCTGAAGTCGCAGTCCATCTCGAAGATGTACTCATACTGTCGCTCGAGAGCCCAGCGAAACCCTGCGATGTAGGCAGTACCTAGGCCGAGCTTACCCTTGCGCTCGATGAGGTGCAAACGCTGGGCATAAGTGCTCTGTAGGGAGCGGACGATCTGCGCCGTCCCATCGGGGGAGGCATCGTCTACGATGACTAGATCGAAGGCATGGGGGAGCGAGAGGACTGCCTCGATCATCTGAGCGACGTTTTCTCGTTCGTTGTAAGTGGGAATGATGACGAGGCTATCTGAGGGGTTGATATTCATTATTTCTTCAAATACTACTAAAGTCTAGGATGAATGATGTCTTTGTTCCAAGTGGACAAAGATAACCAAATTACCCCACCCATCTAGCCTACTGGGCACACCCGCCATCTACATCGGTGGAACCCTTTTGTGGGCTACTCTTTGAGCTGGAGGGAGGGTACTCGTACGAAGCATAGGGCTCTCGAGTTCGGGAACAAAAAACAAGAGGCTGCGGTGAGATGCTCTTCTCACCGCAGCCTCCCTCTAGTCTGTGAAGGCATACGAATGTGCTACGCCACCTACTTCTTCCTTAGGACATAGGTCGTCTGATCCTCGGGATCGATCCAGGTCAGCGTACCCTTCTGCTCATCTATAACGATTTCCACGACGCTACCCTTCTCGCCCTTCTTCGGACGCTCCTCTTCACGCACCTCTTGCTTCTCCCCATCGACATAGGCAACCAGGAGAGAGACCACTCGTTCCACAGTGAGTGTCAAGCGATTTCCCTGGACAGTGTAGAATCCGAAGAAGTCTACTTCCACTGATTGGTATCCATCTTGACCTTCTACCCCCTTAGCTCCCTTCATTTTGCCAGTGAACTTCTGTTCTTGAAAGGTCATCGTATGGAACACCTTGACCCCATCGATCATCGTCTCACCCTCGAAGACCTTACCTGCTACGTAGTTCTTAGGATCAAGCTTAGGCCCTTTATTCTTCTTATCACACGAGGATACGGCGAAGATGAGCACTGCAACAGCTAGAATACTAATAAATTTCTTCATTGTCTTGTTTGTTTTAGGATAGTTAGTGAGTGAATACCACTGCAAATGTAAGTAAAAATTCACAAGAAAGCAGGGGGGGGGATTGTTCCTCATTTACAACGAGATGTCTCCACTATGAACGCCCAGCTCAAGGGGCAATGTCCATCGGCCCTATACTCAAGGTATAGATGCTGCCTCATTCGCTCTCCTGCCAAGAGCCCTCCCCTAGCTCCATCTAGAGCTTAATCGAGATCTCATAATCCTCTCGATTAAGCTTCCATCTGAGACTTCGCTTACATGCCTACTTACACCTCGATGGAGGCCCTACTTAGGCCTCGATAGAGAGCCTACTTGAGTCTCATCTGCGATCCTACTTAGACCTCCATCGAGATCCTACTTGAACCCCAGCAGAGGGGACGGAGGGAGTACAACCGATCGCTCATGCCACAAAGAGGCAAGGCTCCGGTGAGACAAATATCTCACCGAAGCCCTACCTCGCCTTGTCCAAATAAGATTTACCAGACCACGATCTCGTCCGTGAAGATGAAGTGCCCAGGAGAGCGGCCAATATCTGCTCGCATACGGACATAGCGAGCCTTGCCCTCAGCATAGAAATCAAAGGTCTCGAAGACTGGTCGAGGCTCATGCTCATCAGTCCGACTAGCCACACGACCTATCGAGTGGAAAGCTTTGCCGTCCTCACTGATCCAGACCTCCACCTCACGAGGCATATAGACCCACTGCTCTCGCTCCTGCATGAAAGTAGCCAATACGTGTCGGACAGGCTTCACAGCCCCGAGGTCTATCGTTACGTCCATGGGTTCGGTAAAGCCCTGCCAAAGACCATCGAGATAGGTTGGCGTTCCTTTGATCCCGTCGACTAGGGAAAGCTCTTTGGAGGCCGAATATCGCTCGTTCCACTTGCAGTCGTAGCGGACACTCTTGTCTAGGGCTAGGTGCTTGTCTAGACGTAGATAACGGGGGGCAACGTCGCTGGGGATGCCCTTGCCGAAGGGTTTAGCCACGACGAGGGCCGAGTCTATAACATCTATAGGACCTTCGTAGCGAAGAGACTCTTCAGTAGGCATCGAGCCATCGGTTGTGTAGCGGATAATGGCCCCAGCATGCTCGGCCGAGAGAGTGAGTCTTAGAGCTGCTCCATCCTCTGAGCGAGAGATATGTGCATTGACACCACTCATCGGATAAGCATTCACTCCTCGAACACGGAGACCATCATTGTAGCGAGTTGCTCTAACTCGGAAGTCTTCATAGTCTCGACTCTTCTGGGGCGACCAAGCAACCTCTGCCAAAGCCAAGGCTCGAGGGAAGAGCATATACCAAGCTTGCTCTTCGCTGCCCACATATTCTGTCCAAAGATTGGCCTGTACTCCGAGGATGTGATGCTCTCGCTCAGGGTCGAGTGCCTTGGGCACAGGATTGTAGGCATAGACTTTCTCTAGGGGCACATAGCCTCCTATCGCCCGGGGCTGCTCCATCCCATAAGTTTGATAATAATCGAGATAGAGAGAGCCATTGGGTGTCATAACGACATCGTGTCCAGCAGAGGCAGCTTCGATGCCTCCTTGCTCCCCTCGCCAGCTCATGACCGTAGCCTCGGGAGCTAGACCACCCATAAGGATCTCATCCCAACCAATAAGCTTACGCCCCTTGCTGTTGAGGTATCGCTCGATGCGCTTGATCATGTAGCTCTGCAGCTCGTGCAGATCCTTGAGCCCCTCTCGGCGCATGCGAGCCTTGCACTTGGAGCAATCCCCCCAGTGATTCATCGCCGCCTCATCGCCACCAATGTGGATGTATTCGCTGGGGAAAAGCTCGAGCGTTTCGTCGAGGATACGTTCAAAGAACGTGAAGGTCTCCTCACGCCCAATACATACATCTGCTACCGAGGTAGACCAACGGCCTTGGCAGAAGAGCTCGGGGTAAGCTGCAGCGACCTCATTGCTATGCCCTGGCATCTCAATCTCTGGCACAACTGTAATGCCGAGCTTAGTCGCATGGGCTACGACCTCTCGGATCTCCTCTTTGGTATAGTAACCACCATATGCCCCCTCAGTACCCTCGGGGACAAAGGTACGCACGCGTTGATGCCACCACTTATCCCAGTCCTCAATGCTTCTCCATGCAGCATGACTCATGAGACGAGGATAGCTATCTACCTGCATGCGCCATCCTCCTCCATCGACCAGATGCCAGTGGAAGCGGTTGAGTTTGAGACGAGCCATCTCATCCAATAGCTTCACTACAAATTCTTTATTATAGAAATGTCTCGAAACATCTAGCATGAGTCCTCTGTAAGCAAAGCGTGGAGCATCTTCGATCTCAACACTAGGCAGATAGCCCTTGCCATCAGCTAGCTGTAGTAGCGTCTGAATGCCATGCAATAGCCCTGCCCTACCCCTAGCAACCAATCTAATACCCTCGGGTAAAACCTCCAAATGATAACCCTCGGGATGGGCCACAGCATCCGAGAGACTGAAACGAATCGTTCCTCCCTGACTTTGAAGCTTAAGGCTACAAGACCAACTAGAGGAGAGCAAGTCGACGAGGGTTTCGGGAGCATCAACAGAGGGATCAACACTAATGGTTGTCTGGTCTGAAAGTACAAAGTGCCCATCGAGCGATCGCAGGGTCACAGGTTTCGGGATCAAGGAACGCTCCTCAAGCAAGTGTTTATCTCGACAAGCCACTAAACTCAGCAGACAGAGCATGCCCGCAAGAAATAATCGATGAAGTCTAAACATAAGTAATGAAGTTAGTGATAAGACCATTGATGAAGCATGAGGAGCAAAGCATACTCTTAGCGAAGGATGAGACGACTGACCGTGTAATCATCGTTGATATTGCACCGCATGATATAGATACCCTCTGGTAGGTTGAGCTTAGCCTCTCGGACGTTGCGGTATGCAAGCACGACTTTGCCCGTAACATCTATCAGTTCTACTCGCTCGGCAGGGTCAGAGAAGTACAGAGTTCGCCCCATCAGCCGAATACCCGAAGACTGGCGGATGCCTCGAGGACTTAGGTCTCGTATGCTGGAGGGGCGGGGGTCTAGAGGTTCGTACGAGGCGATGGGAGTCTCGCCATTGAGGATAATCGTCGAGCCATCTCGTATAGGCAAGACACCGAATTCTGGACGGATAAGCATCGTCCGACGATGGGCATTGATACCATAGCTCTGCTGTGGCAAGAGGCGACTCTTGACCTCTGGGCGCAAGCGACGAGATATGCGTAGGGAATCTGTGGGGCGGGGCTGAGGGCTGCTACCTGATGATAGAGAGAAACCCTGTGCCGAGAGGCTATTCACAGCACACAGGCAGGCTATGAATAGTAGTAGAGCTCTCATCAGAGGGGTTACACGGGCTATCTTCATTGGGCGTATTGGGTGTTAGACGGGCTCGCTATCCTCCATTCACATGGACCACAAGCCCCTAGCAACACCCGACAAATATACTAAAATCTCCTCGCCTGACCTCTCCTCGATCCTAGAGCATAGCTCCTTCGGAGAGAAGGACTATCTTACCTCGGTACTCGAGCAGTGTAGGCTTGGGTGCGAGAGGTTACCTCTCGCACATAGCGATAGGTCTCTCGCCCTCTCAGATATCCATAGCGGCAGACAGGATCAGTATAGTACTTGGGCTGTGCCTTCAGGAGGATATACTTCTCTACATGGTCGTCCCACATATTCGGATCAGCCCCATACTTACGGGCTAGTCGGCGGGCATCTTGTACATGGGCAGAGCCTGCATTATAGCCCGCAAGGGTCATCTTAATCCTCTGAGTCTGATCGGGGACATCGGCGAAGTTTTTCTGCTTGGAGAGTAGACAATCGACCGAGACCCTTATCGAAACTCGAGGGTCTAGTAGCTCTTCCTTAGTCGCTCCAAAACTTCTGCCCGTCCGAGGCATAATCCCCATCAAACCTCTAGCCCCCGACCAACCGACGACGTCGGCCATGAAGTTCGACTCCTGCCAGGCAATAGAAGCCAGCATTTGCCAGCTCCAGCCTTCGCCGAGACGCTTAGCCTCGGCCTTGAAGAGCTCGTCATAGGGCGAGAGAGCCCCTTCGGGCGTTAGGGCTATGTGGTGGTTCGTTCGGGTCGAGGGCAGCTTGAGGCTAGAGAGGTCGTCGCCAGCCCGCTGGATCTCGAAGTATCGCTTGTAAATATCTCGATAATCACGGCCCAGCGAGACGGTATCGGCCCATAAGTCTAACTTCTCGGCTAACCCTTTTCGCTCGTGCGTCGTAATCCAGCGTAGACGCTGCTCGAAGCCTATCTCGAGCGAGACATCTATATTCCGATAGTAGAGGCGAGCAACTTTGGCCAGCTGTCCACTCACGATGGTATAAGGGATCTCGCCTTCATTCACCTGCTCGATCAATCCATCCTGAGTGGTCGAGTCGTTCTGCACACGGCGAATATCGATGCTTCCACCCAATTGCTCCTGGAGGTTGAGCAAGCGATGCTCCTCTCGAGAGCCTGCAATGACTGCGATCGAACGAGACAGCAGCTCGGGCACTCGGCGGATATAGACGCTATCCGAACCCAGTGCCTTCCGTCGCTGCACGAGCACCAAGGGCGAGAGCTCTTCGAGCCCGACATAGCGGTATCGCTGCTTACCCGACTGCGTGATGGCCTCTGGGGTAATGCTCAGATCTGAGAGGCCTTGATCTAGATGGGCATGGATCTCCTCTACATCTCGAGCGATGTGGAGCTTAATCGGTAGATTGTGAGCCTCGGCAAAGAGGCGAACCAACTCCCACTGGTAGCCCATTCCCTCGTCCCTATAACCGAAGTAGGTACTAGAGCCCGAGAGGGTTACTACCCTCAGGGTGTCCGGCAGACGCATCTGCTCGAGATAGATGAGACGCTCTAAACGCTTAGAGAGCTGCTCACGCTGTAGATACAGACCTAGCCCTGCAATGATCAGACCAAGAATAAGCAGACCTAGCCCCATTCGGTAGGTCTTAATTGGCTGAGAGGGGCGGGGCGGCTTCATAGGAGGACAAAGGGGATAAGGAGCTCTTCTAGGCTTACTGGCGCAGGAGTAAAGCTACATTTTCGATATGGTGCGTATGAGGGAACATATCCACGGCTCTAGACTTAGCCACTCGGTACGAGCCATCAGCGATCAGCAGTGCCAGGTCTCTGGCCTGCGTAGCAGGATTGCAACTCACGTAGACGATACGCTCTGGGGCTGCCCTGAGGATCGTTGCGATGACGTCCTCATGCATCCCAGCACGAGGGGGGTCGGTGATGATAACATCAGGACGGCCATGGTGGGCGATGAGTGCGTCCGTGAGGATGTCCTTCATATCCCCAGCGTAGAAAGTCGCATTGTCGATGCCATTGACCTGACAATTGAGACGAGCATCCTCTATTGCCTCGGGGACGTACTCAATCCCCACAACGCTCTTGGCCTGGTGGGCTACGAAGCTCGCAATCGTCCCTGTCCCAGTGTAGAGGTCATAGACTGTCTCCTGTCCCGTTAGGGCAGCAAACTCTCGAGCGACCTTGTAGAGCTCGTAAGCTTGCAAACTATTGGTTTGATAGAAGGATTTCGGGCCAATGCGGAAGCGCAGCCCTTCCATCTCCTCCTCGATGTACTCACGCCCCGAGTAGAGGCAGATCTCTTGGTCGGTAATAGTATCATTGCACTTGGCATTGATCACATAGAGCAGAGAGGTGATTTGGGGGAAGTGCTCCTTTAGGGACTTAAGCAACCCCTCTCGAGCCTCTGGCTCATCTCGATACATGACCACTACAACCATCAGTTCGCCTGTAGAAGTAGTGCGGATCATCAGCGTACGCATCAGCCCCTCTTGGGCCTTGAGGTCGAAGAAGGGATAGCGATCCGCCCTCTCGAGGCAATACGCCCTTACCCAAAGGCGAATTTCGTCTACAATCTCTGCCCCGAGGTGGCATCGGTCAATATCCAGCACCTTGTCAAACATCCCTGGCACATGGAAGCCTAGCCCTGGCCAGGCCGAAGGCTCTTGACCCTCGCCAACAGAGCTCATCTCCCCAGGCAAGAGCCAACGTTTGTGGCTAAAGGTGAACTCTAGCTTGTTACGATAACGCTCCGTCTGTGCAGCTCCGAGGATCGGCAGATACTCCTCTACAGGAACTTTGGCCATGCGCTGCATAGCATCACGCACGACCTGTTCCTTGGCTTTTAGTTGCTCAGCATAGGGGATATGCTGCCACTTGCACCCTCCGCAGTGAGTGAAGTGCGAGCAAACTGGTTTCAGGCGCATGGGGGAAGGGGTGAGGAGGCTAAGGATACGCCCCTCCATGAAGTTACGCTTCTTCTTGGTAACCTGTATCTCGCACACATCGCCTGGGGCAGCATAGGGGACGAAGAGGACTTGCCCCTCAATGTGTGCCAATGCCTTCCCCTCGGCCGCTAGGGCATCAATGTGAACCTCAGGGAGGATAGGCAGAGCCTTTCTATTTCTTCTCAATGTAGTAATCTCTGTTTAAGTGAAGTCTAGGTTGGAGGAGGGAGCACCCTTTGTTCTAGCAACCTGGACAGTATCGAAACAATGATCCACAGACCTCTCCCCACCTACATAAGAGGCGAGAGAGATCTGTGGATCAATATGAGTACCTAAGCTAGATAGGAGAGTAAGAGAGCCTTGTAGCGATCCGCTAGGGCTGTAGCCTCGGCCTGAGTGGGGGCCTCGGTGTAGATGCGGATGATAGGCTCTGTATTGCTGCGGCGAATGTGCGCCCACTGGGTGGGGAGGTCGATCTTGACCCCGTCGATGAGGTTGATCTCGCCAGCGGAGGCCTGCTCTCGGGCCAGGCGATCCAGCAGAGCCTGAGAGTCCGTCCCCTGGGGTAGGTCTACTCGCTGCTTGCTCATGAAGTAGGCGGGATAAGTGCGACGCAGTTCGCTCACCTTCTGACCACTCTTGGCCAAGAGGGAGAGGAAGAGGGCAATGCCCACGAGGGCATCTCGGCCGTAGTGCAGCTCGGGGAAGATCACCCCGCCATTGCCCTCGCCACCGATGAGAGCCCCGGTCTCCTTCATCTTCGTAACGACATTGACCTCGCCCACGGCGGCGGCACTATAGAGGCCACCATGCTTGAGGGTAACATCTCTCAGGGCGCGTGTCGAACTGAGGTTCGAGACAGTATTGCCGCCCCCCTTGAGCCCGAGCAGGTAGTCTGCAATGGCTACGAGGGTATATTCCTCGCCGAAGCATCCACCCTCCTCGTCCATAATGGCCAGCCGGTCTACGTCGGGGTCTACGACGAAGCCTACATCCACACCTCGCTCCTGGATCAGAGCCGAGATCTCGTGTAGGTGCTCGGGGAGTGGCTCGGGGTTGTGGGCAAAGTCGCCCGTAGTGTCCTCATTGATCCCAATGATTTGCTCGACACCGAGGGCCTCGAGGAGTGGACGCAAAACGATAGAGCCGACCGAATTAACGCTATCAAAAGCTACCGAGAGCTTAGCTGCACGGATGGCTTCGACGTCTACGCCTGTAGACTGGAGGACTGCCTCGATATGCTCCTTGAGGTAGCTAGAGGTCTCTACCCGACCGAGGTTATCCACTTCGGCGAAGGAGAGCTCATCGCTCTCGGCCAGGCGAAGGATCTCCTTACCCTCCTGGTCGCTGATAAATTCACCTCGCTCGTTGAGGAGCTTGAGGGCATTCCACTGCTTAGGGTTGTGGCTCGCCGTTAGGATAATACCTCCGTCAGCACCCTTGCCTACGACAGCCATCTCTGTAGTCGGAGTGGTCGCCAGGTCGATGTCGATCACATCGCAGCCCATGCCCATGAGCGAACCCAAGACAATGTGCTTGACCATCTGCCCTGACATACGAGCATCTCGACCCACAACAATAGTCGGGCGAGCCTTGCCACTATGCGTGCGGATGAACTGGGCATAAGCAGCGGTAAACTGTGCCGTGCTGATGGGGTTTAACCCCTCCTGTACTCCTGCGCCGATCGTACCACGGATGCCGGAGATAGACTTGATAAGTGTCATAGATAGATCATCTAAAACGATTGATAATGTGCAGATAATGCCTCTCTCAAGAGGGGGGCTACTTGCTAAATTTGTAGAGAGCCTTCTCTACGAAGAGGGATACCCCCTGAGTATAAGTGCCCGATGGGCCTGCCTCGAAGGGGATGATGAGCGACACCTCGGCTCCATCTCCGAGCAGAGCCATCGGATAGGCCAAGCCTTCACACATGAGGCTCTCTAGTGAGATAGGGTGCTCAGTCTGGGGTAGCAAACGGAAGTGAACAAAGCCGAAGCTATAGAACTGAGTGTAGAGGAACTCGACGGGTGGCAGCGCAGGGGTGCTGTAATTGTCGAAGTCAGCCCCCTTGGGCGTCTGCTTGGCGAAGTAATATCCCTTGAAGTAAAGCGACACACGTGTCTTGTCTACGATAGCTCGGCGGTTCATGTCCCCAGTCTTGAGCACACGGATGTACACCCCATTGGGCATCATATAGTAAACATCTGAGCGAGGCTGGGTGGGGAAGTCTCGCTCCTCCTTGATCTTTACGACACTCATCGACTGAGAGGCAATGAGCTTCGTGATCGCCTCAACCTGATCGCTCTTGAGTTCACTCAGAGGCTTGAGTCTAGAGCTACGATCGCAGCTAGAGAGGAGGGGGAGTGCCGAGAGTAGTGCTAGGGTACAGAGGCATCGGCCAAGAATGGTTCTATAGTGCATGTTGATCTACTTTACGCTGATTGTATTCTGTTGTTAGCTTCTTGAGTTCACAAAGGTATATATTTTTGGCCTCATCGAGTGGCCCGTGATGCTCTGCCCCAGCAGCATTGAGGTGTCCACCTCCGCCGAAGCCTCGCATAGCGAGTTCGTTCACAGGGAAGTCCCCAATGGAGCGGAAGGAGAGCTTGATCTGATCTCGATCCTCTCGCAAGAAACAAACACTGTCGATCCCTTCGACCGAGAGGGGAAGGTTCACCAGCCCCTCAGTGTCTCCCTTGCTGATGTCGAAGGCTGCCATCTCGCTCTTATCAAGAGTGAAGTAGGCCGCCCGCAACTCGGGCATGACTACGAGCTTCTGATGTAGGACATACCCTTGTAATCTAAGCTGAGAGAGCGTGCCATGATACGAGAGCTGGTCGATGACGAAGGGGTAATCTGCTCCCAGGGCCAGGAGCCTGGAGACCGTGTCGAAGGTCTCTGTCTCGAAACAATTGTACATCAATCGCCCCGTATCGGTAATGATACCCGAGAGGAGCAGGGTGGCGGCATCTCGACAGATGTGTGAGGCAAAGCCGATAGCATGCATGAGGGCACAGACCAGTTCGCACGTGGACGAGGCTCGAGGGAAGCTCAGCGAGAGGGCAACCTCCTCGTCGGGGTAGAGGTGATGATCTATGAGGATCTTAGGCGAGGTATTCGCTTCGAGGGCTGCGATCAACTCGGCATACCGCAATCGAGAGGTTCGGTTGTGATCGAGATGCAGCACAAGGTCTGCCTGCCCGATAAGCTCTAGGGCTTCGTCCTGCTGCGTCTGCCACTGGCAGAGCTCATCGACTAAGGGGAGCCAGGAGAGGTATCGCTCCACAGGGTCGGGGCTGATCACATGGATCTGCTTGTTAGGGTAACGATGACGCAGGATTTGCATCAGCCCCAGCGTGCTGCCAAGGGCATCGCCATCGGGAGCGGTATGGGGGAGGATGAGTATATTCGTAGCCTCATCGAGCATTCGGACAAGCTGCTCGAGCTGCTCAAGGGAGAGGAGGTACGCACCCTCGCTTTTAGGTTGTAATTGAGACATTTATCGATCAATAAACATACATGGACAGGGGACGAAGCCCCACCTCTCCCATCTCCTTGACAAAGAAGGAACAGAGGGTGAAGCTAAGAGGGCAGGGCCCTCGCCCCTAGATGAGGAGGCAAAGTTAGCCAAAATCCTTTTGCCCCTCGTGTCCCTCTTGCTGCTCTCCTCCGCTCTCACAAACTCTACCTCCACTCTACCCATGCCGTCTCTCGTGCGATGGAGAGTGCTTCGTCCTCCCCACCCTGTCGCCATCTTCCTAAGTTCTCGATTCCTCAACCCTCCATCTCTCCACCCATTGTCTCCACTTTCAAGGCCCTGCGAGGTCATCTCGACAGAGGCCTTGCTCAGACCTCGATTGCAATCCAATATAGCAACCCTGCTGAGATCTAAATAGGATCGTAGTTGAGACCCAAATAGGATCTCCATCGAGACTTAAGTAGGATCGCAGAAGAGACTCAAATAGGATCATCATCGAGGTCTAAGTAGACGCACAACCACTACACTGTTCATGTCTCTACGGAGCTCGCAGGAGGGAGAGGGCTAGAGGTCTTGTGAGGGCTCACACAAGCAGCGATCAAGATCAACGAAAGACTCCCCCCCGACGACTGTCTAGCCTACTCTCGCAAAGCTGACAGGGCAACCGCATCAAATCTTTAGGAGCTTCTTGAGATAGTCTATATTGAGAGCGGCTTTGAACAGCCTCTTGCGTAAGGATAGTTTGT
>NZ_JRAO01000012.1 GCF_000768875.1 Porphyromonas sp. COT-239 OH1446
GGTACTGCGTCTAGTGGGAGAGTAGGTAGCCGCCGTTTTTTTGTAGAGAGAGGGTGTTAGACTTTAAGGTCTGACACCCTCTGCTTTTTTGTGGGTTTTATGGCCCATCGCCTTTATCTCCCATGGCCATCTCCTTTGGCCCTGCTCCACACTGCCCCTCTCTCGCCTCCTCCTCCTTTCCCTTTTCCTGCACCCAAGACTGCNTTATCTCCCATGGCCATCTCCTTTGGCCCTGCTCCACACTGCCCCTCTCTCGCCTCCTCCTCCTTTCCCTTTTCCTGCACCCAAGACTGCTAGGCATTCTCGCCCCTCGAGGGGCTAGGAGGGGTTATCTATGGAGAGGATAGAAGAGGAGTAAGGGGGACTTGGCCTTTGGTGAGGCTTGAAATAGTCCCCTTTCCTCCCTCCTCTTTCTGTAGGTACAGAGGAGGAGAAGATGGGAAGGTCGGATGGAGGCCCTTAGCCTTGCTTGTACTCTCTATCAGCAGCCCTGTCTCTTGAGCATCTGAGCATAAGTGGGGGATTGAGCTCTGAGCTCCTGGTCTGTTCCCTGGGCTTCGATCTGCCCTTCGTTTAGGAGAATGATCTGATCGGCCCCTCTGATCGTACGCATTCGATGAGCAATGATGATCACCGTCTTGCTCTTGATCAACTCGGATAGTGCCTCTTGAATTAGGCTCTCATTCTCCACATCGAGCGAGGCTGTAGCTTCGTCAAGCAAGATGATCGGAGCATCTTTGAGGATCGCTCTAGCAATGGAGATCCTCTGACGTTCGCCTCCAGATAGTCGTTGCCCATTCTCTCCGATGAGGGTATCTATGCCCTCAGGCATGCGGTTGATGAACTCCTCACAGCGGGCTATTTGGGCAGCTCTCAGTATCTCCTCGTCCGTTGCCCCTTTCTTCCCAATACGGATGTTGTCCTTAATGCTGGCATTGAAGAGGAGCACATCTTGGAAGACAATGGCGTAGCTCTCGAGCAGAGTCTCAGGGTCTATCTGACTAATATCTATCCCTCCGAGGAGTATTTGGCCTCGCTGAATATCCCAAAAGCGGGCCGCCAGCTTGGCCAGTGTAGTCTTCCCACTACCCGAAGGGCCAATAAGGGCTGTTACCTGCCCCTGCTTGGCCGTGAAGCTCACCCCATTGATCACAGAGTACTCCTCATAGCCAAATGCCACATCTCGAAACTCTAGGTCATAGCTTTCGGGTCTAAGATCTCGTCGTCCAGTCTGTATTGGCATGGTTTTGATCTCTTTGATGCGTGCTACCACGCCATCGAGGAGCGAGATCATGGTCATGAAGGAGACGATCCCCTCGATCGGAAGGTAGATGCTAGAGGTAAGCATCAAGTAGGCGATATAGACCAAGATGTTGATCTCCCCCACAATGAGCAGGTGAGCTCCATAGACTGCAACGGTTACGATACCTAGCCTCAGGAGCATAGCGGCCAATGAATTGGCAATCCCAGCGGAGAATTCGCCTTTGATCTTGGTTTGGGTCGAGTGCTCCAGTTTAGTGTAGAATGTCTCTAGGGCTCTCTGCTCCATATTGTAGGCCTTGACCTCCTGTATTTGGTCTATGGTCTCCTGTAGGCTGTCAATAGTCTCTCGACTGGCCTGAACGAACTGGTCTATGTGCCTCTTGCGCCAATGTTTTGAGAGCCTAAAGATGAGCAACGAGCACGGTATCACCCATAGAGCGGCCAAGGCGAGTTGCCAGTTGTAGCTCAGGATCATGATAGAGATGATTGTCGTAGAGATGATCGTCGAATAGATGTGGGGTACAGAGTGGGAGAATATCTGCTCGTAGAGGGTTAGGTCGCTCATCATCGTGGCCGATAGGTCGGCCAGATCTCGCTTGCCGAAGTACGAGAGGGGCAGGCTCTTGAGCCGATTGGCTAGGTCTATGCGCATGTTCGCACTTTCGCTGTAGACATTGTCGTAGAGGCGAATATAGTCCCATCTGGCCACTAGATACATCGTTAGCAGCATGACGCAGACGATGATGCTGTAGTCCAAGAGCGAGAGCTCCGATAGGGAGGGTATATCCTCCAGAGCACCAAGATACTGGAAGAGGAATAAGAACCCAACCATGGGTGGGAACATCTTTGTCAAGTTGAGGACGGTGTGCGAGAGGATGGATTTCTTGAGATTCTCTGCTCCGGTCCGGGACATAGCATATCGCTTCTGAAAGTATTTAGTCATAGTTACCTCCTATCTTCCAATGTGCGGCTCTTTGGTATTCATTCCAAAGTTTTTTGTAGATACCGCCTTGATCTAATAATGTTTGATGTGTGCCACTCTCGGCGATCGTCCCCTGGTCGATGACGAGGATACGGTCGGCATGAATAACCGAGGAGAGCCTATGGGCGATCATGAGCGTTGTCTTGCCCTTGGATAGCTCTCTGAGTGAAGCCTGGATAATATGCTCGTTCTCGGGGTCTGTGAAGGCTGTCGCCTCGTCGAGGATAACGAGGTCGGCATCCTTGAGCAATGCCCTAGCGATGCAGATCCGTTGGGCTTCACCCCCAGAGAGATAAGTCCCCCGCTGACCATAGACTGTCTCGAGGCCTTTGTCTAGGCGTTGGATGATCTCCTGAGCCCCTGAGCGTATGAGAGCCTGCTCGATCTCCTCCTCTGTGGCCTCGGGGCGAGCCAGGAGAAGGTTCTCCCTCAGAGTCATTTTGAAGAGCTTAGAGTTTTGGAATACAAAGGCTATTCGCTGCATGAGGGCTGCTTGCTCGTATTCCTTGATATTGACTCCACCAATGAGGACTTCTCCCTCGTCTGCGTCGTAGAAGCGTGCGGCTAGACGGGCAATGGTTGTCTTCCCCCCTCCCGAGGTGCCAACGAGAGCGACACTCTCACCTCGCTTTACCTCGAACGATACGTCTCGGAGTACCTGCTCCTTCCCATAGGAGAAGGAGACATTGCGAAACTCCAGCTCCCCGACACCCTCTCTGCGAGTCCCTTGCTCCAACGTCTTCCCCTCGAGACAAGCATCTATCTTGTCCAGGGCTAGCTCGGCAAAGTAGATGTAGTTATGGATCGTTGCGCTACGCATGACGAAGATCCCAAAGGTCGGCCCGATGAGCAGATAGATGACACTATGCCCCAGGGTTTGCCTGAGATCGCCCCCGTGCTGGATGAGTAGGATGGCCATCGGTACGAGGAAGAATGCTGTGGAGCTGACCAAGGCTTCGTATAGAGACATTTTGTTTCGAAAGGACATACTCCAGCGTACCACAAGAGCCTTAGACTTCATGATCAGTGCATAGAGCCGCTCGAAGCTCTCAATGCTCTGAGCAAAGGTCTTGACCACGGGGATGCAGCGCACGTACTCTACAGCCTCTGCCGATAGGGCAGTCAGATCGTTGTAGTACTCGTCCCGCATGTTCATGTTGGCCTTGGTCATCATCGTGCCCATGAGCAGAAGTGCAATGATAAGGGGAATTGCACTCGCAAGCCCGAGCCTCCAGTCGAAGAGGAAGAAGAAGATGAGGAGGACGATAGGGGTCGTGATCGTCATCGCTAGGTCGGGGAGCTGATGGGCGAGCATAGAGTGGGTCTCGGCTGCTCCGTCTACGATCGTTTTGCGCAGCCTGCCACTTTCGTTATTGATGAAGAAGCCGAGGGGCTTGCTCAGCAACTTCTTGACACTCTCTTTGACAATGTTCTCCTCGACCTCGAAGGCAAAGAGGTGCGAGGCTAGTAGGGCTAGAAAGTAGAGGAATAGTCCTCCTGCTGCAAAGCTCGCAGCCAGGATGGCATTCTCCCGAACGCTCGAAGTCTCGATGCTGCCCGAGAGGATGATGGGGCTGACGATCCTGTGGATGTAAACCATGGGCATGAGTACCAGTACTCCCGAGAGGGCCGAGCAGAGCATGGCCAGGGGGAGCAGATAACCTCGCCTGCCTGAGTAGGGGAGTAGCCGCTTGAGGATCGGCTTTTTCTTAGAGTTCTTTTTCTGAGGCATGATAGGTCTGTATACTAATGGGTTGATTTATTTTTTCTTGAGACAAAGGTCGATATACGAATAGAGGGCTACAATACCTTGTTGTTGTGATTTTTTCACCTCCTTTCCCCTACTCTTGCGATGGGGCGGCTGCGGAGATCCTCTTGCTTGGAAGGGGCACAGGAGCAGGCTAGCCCTCGGGGCTCGAGCGACAAGGGCTCTCAGAAGTTCTGTCGCTGGTGAGGATGCTCCTACTCTGCTTGTGCTGCAAAGATAGCCCTGGGACTGTGGCGGGCTGTCGCTCTCAGTGCGAGATGGGCACATTATCGTCAGATCGTGTGTTTTAGTTACCTTTAGCCTCACCAATACCTTATTGATTAGACGAGTATGAAAATGAAGGATCAGGAGGCTGCCATACAGACAGCCTTCCAAGACTATTATCCCGAGGGCTTTGCCCATTGCTTTGGCTGTGGACGCCTCAACGAAAGAGGGCTGCATGTCCGAAGCTATTGGCTGGATGAGGCCGCTGGTGAGGCTGTGGCGTGGTTTACCCCCTCCTCGGAACACACGGGCGGTTACCCTGGCTTTGTGTATGGCGGGCTGATCGCTGCCCTCCTAGACTGTCATGGCAATGGTACGGCCGCTGCTGCAGGGTATGCCTATCGGGGACGGCCTTTGGGCAGTCTACCTGCTCTGAGGTTCGTTACCGCCCATCTCTCGCTGGACTATCTGCGTCCGACGCCCATGGGCTGTCCGCTAGAGCTCAGGGCTCGTGTCGCTGAGATCTCTGAGCGCAAGGTGCGCCTCGAGCTCAGTCTGAGGGCTGAGGGGGTAGAGACGGTGCGTGCGGAGATGGTCTGCGTCCTGCTGCGAGAGGCGTCGGGGAAGTAATCCCCAGCCTTAGCTCTCTCGAGTGAGGGCTAGTCTTTGCGGGCTAGGATATAGATCGGGTGATAGGTCAGGTGTACGCCTCCCGAGGGGGTGCTGTACCTCTCCTGGTAGTCCTGGACGAAGGAACGGAGCTTGGAGGGAGTCCAGAAGCCCCCTCCGTCAGCTGTACCCGTTACCCCAGTGTGTTTGAGGTGTAGGAGTACCTCCCGAGGCGAAGTGAACTCGAGCGGGTAGAGCTCCTCCTCGACCGAATACTCGCCGAAGCTCTCTGCGAGCCAGGTCTCTAGTTCCCCTCGCTCGGCATAGCTCAGTCCTCTACTGGTTAGGGCCTTGAACTCATACAGATTGCTCACTCCGAAGGTGCTCAGCAGCAGCACGCCCCCAGGTCGAAGCCTCTCGGAGAGCCCCTTGAGGAAGGCTCTCGGGTCATGAAACCATTGCAGGGCCGAGGCCGAGACGATGAGGTCATAGCCCCGCCCGAGGTCAATCTGCTCAGCATCGCCGATCAAGTAGCTGACCTTTGCCTTCCGAGAGGCAAATCGCCCTGCCTCCTGGATCGCAGGGTGCAGGTCGTTGAGCGTCCAGTGCTCCACCTGCCAACGCTCGTCGATGTAGCGGCTAAAGCCCCCCGTCCCGCAGCCTACCTCGAGGACGCGCCCGAAGGACTGTAGCCCGAGACCTCTCAGCCGCCCGCCGAGGGCCTCGTAGACATATTGCTGCGCTATGGCACAGCTGTCGTACGAGGCGGCCGAGGCACGAAATCGGGCCGATACCCTTGCCTTATCTATTTGCTGCTCACCTCGCTTCTCTACCATAGCTCCTGCCAACAGGTTTTTCCCCCCATGAAGTAATGCGCCGCCTCGGCCTCGTAGCTCGTCTCTACGCCTGCCCCCTGCCAGTAGCGCAGCTGATTGGCTGCTGGGAAGATGCGATCCTCGCCTGCGACCCAAGCCTTCGTCCACAGGGGCGAGGCTGGGCTATGCTGCTCCTCGGCCAGCTCGAGGGTCTGTACTCGCTCGAGCTCCTGGCGGATCTCCTCGGTTGAGCGACGCTCTAGGGCCTTGAGCAGGTGGGCATAGATCTTCCCCCCACACATACGGCGGTTAAATCGTTTGCGGTTGGCCTCATTGAGCCCTGCGAGCGTACCTGCGAAGATCTCGACGGGGATCCCATGCAGGTCGTCCATGGGGCGACCCGTGCCGCAGAGGGCAATGCCCCGCTCTAGGGGCAGCTGGCTGAGTTGTGCACTGAGTCGATCGGCTGCCCAAACGCCCATAGACCAGGCAACGAGCGAGATGCCTTCGTAGCGAGAGCAGTCGAGCTCGAGATGGTCGTCCCGATAGTCCCACACGACGGCTAGGTCATGACCTGGGGGGAGGCTGAGGTGGGTTACAGACTCGGGCGTCATCGCCCAGCCGTTGAAGAAGAGGATCAGTCGCTCGGCATCTGCGTGCTGAGCAAATAGTTGATGCTGCATAGTCGGTTTAGAGGCCAATGTGCTGCTCCTGTAGCAGACGGATCAATAGGGGGGCAAGCTCTGCCGTAGGTGTTTGGCTCGTGAGTGAGAGGCGCAGCCTAGCACTACCCTGAGGCACCGTAGGCGGACGGATCGGGAGGACGTAGTAGCCGAGGGCCCTGAGCTGCTCGGCGATCTCTACTGTTGGCTGTGCCTGCCCGATCGTGATCGGGATGATGTGGCTCTCGGAGGGCGTTGTGCACCCAGCCTCTCGGAGGGCTTCCCGTAGCCCCGTGGCGTAGCCTCTGAGCCGATCTCGCTCTGCCGTGTAATCAGGCAAACGCTCTAGAACCTCTCGGGCAAGGGCTATGCTCGAGGGGGGCAGGGCAGTCGAGAAGATCAGCGAGCGACAGCGATTGATCAGCATCCGTCGTATGACCTCGTCGCAGACGATGTAGCCACCCATGCTGGCCAGGGCCTTGCCCATAGTACCGACGAGGAGGTCTATCTCCCCGATCGTCTTCGTCTCCTGCGCTAGCCCAAGCCCCGTCTCTCCGAGTACCCCGACAGCGTGAGCCTCATCGACGTAGAGCATGACCTGAGGATAGCGATGCTTGAGGGCAACTAGGCCCTGTAGATCAGCCCGATCGCCGTCCATGCTGTAGAGGCTCTCGACCATGACGATGATGCGAGGGGCATCCTGATACTTACGGAGTAGCTGCTCGAGGTGGTTGAGGTCGTTGTGCCTGAAGCGGGCGAAGGTGCAGCCCGAGAGCCTGATCCCGTCGATCATGCTGGCATGCACCAGTTTGTCTGCCAGGACGATGGTATCCCCCTGGCAGAGGGCTGGCAGGATGCCGAGGTTCATGTGATAGCCGCTGTTGAAGACGAGGGCCGCCTCTCGGCCGAAGCGTCGGGCTAGGAGCTCCTCGAGCTCTGTGTAGACCTCGTAGTTGCCCGTGAGCAGCCTCGAGGAGGTGCTCCCCCAGAGCCCATACTGGGCTACGATCCTCTGCATCTCCTCGCTCAGGTCGCCCCGGGAGGCAATCCCGAGGTAATCATTGCCCGAGAGGTTGAGCATACGTCTGCCCTCGGCGATGATGTATGCACCATCGTGCTGCATGGGGTAGAGCTGTCGCTCCATGCCTGTCTCTTGTAGGGCCTTGAGGGTTGCGGCGAAGGGGTTGTTCATCTGCTGTATCCGTCCAGTGGGGGGAATGTAATTTGCGCCCAAAGGTAGCGAAAAAGCCCCATCCCCCTGCCCCCGAGCTCTCTGTCATTGTCAAGAAGTGCCTTCCTAGGGGGAGACCCTCGCTCATCTCTCTATCCTGCTGAGGACGGAGCTCCCGAGACACGAGCCCATGAGCCCCTCCCCCTAGAGGGCGGGAGGGCTTAGGGGAAAGGTTGGGCTAGGGCTTGTGGGGATGAGGGGAATTGTCTACCTTTGCGCCACGATCCGCAAGCGTCAAGAGTTAGGCGGGAGCGGTATTATGGTTCAATTAACAGTTAAACAATGTATTTAGACTCAGCTAAGAAGACAGAGCTCTTCGAAAAGTATGGCAAGTCGGCTACAGACACCGGTAGCCCCGAGAGCCAGATCGCAATCTTCTCGTATCGCATCGCTCACCTGACCGAGCACCTGAAGAGAAATCACAAGGACTACAGCACGCAGCGTGCCCTCAAGATGATCATCGGTAAGCGTCGTCGTATGCTTGACTATCTGCTCAAGAACGACATCGAGCGTTATCGTGCAATCATCAAGGAGCTCGGCATCCGTCGCTAATCCTTACCTTGTTGCCCTCTAGGGCACGGGAGCATATCAGTAGACCATTCACCCTCTAGGGGGTGGATGGTCTATTCTTTTTTGTGTATGGATCGGCTTGCTTACAGAGCTCTTGATCATACGATATATTTCTCTAGCTTCGCCTGATCCAGGGTGGGGGATGCCTCATTGTCTGTCAGAGATGGAGCTACTCGGCATCCCTCACCCTTGCCATGCCCCCCCTTGAAGGCGAAAGGGCGGCAATCCCTATGCCCAGCCTGCCTATATGCTGAGATAATTATTTACCTTCGCAGAGAAAACAATATTTTCCATAGAACACCCAAATACCAAAATTTTATGAAAAAGAAAGAAACCACAAAGAAGACTTCGATTAGGACCAACCTAGACAAGGCTGCTGGCAAAACGAAGGTAACCACAAAGAAGGCGACAGATGAAACAGGTTGTCTCGCCCCAATATTCCATCTTATTAGAAAAGTTTGGCCACGAGAAACATCTAACTCGAAGACGGACTTTCCTAGAAAAAGGAGTATATGGATAGCAGTAATACCAATGATTATACTTCCCTTGATGATTGGTTTCTCTCTCTCAAGGGTCGAAGGCCTAATTAGTTTATTCAATGACGAAGTAGACGAACAACTAGAGACAGCCATAGAGAGGACGCTTGAGGATGGTGATACTCCTAGTGAAAGACACATTGAATCTAGCAAGCGTCTGAAAGAGTACTTCTATTCTCCAAATTCATTCCAGGTAAAGGGCGAAGATGAAGAAAAACTCATTGAAATATTCAAGAAGAGAATGCCAGAGCAACAGGTCGCCTCAAACGATTTCATCCTAAGGAGAATTGATGAAGGTGTTGGACTTGGAATGAGCCCAAAATATATCTTATCTCTTCTCCGAGAACTGCCTATAGAAGAAGGATATACAGCGATAGAGGTAACTTTAGAGAAGATGCTCCGCACGGGGCGCATCCATTCACAGGAGGCGAAGCAGCTTGTCGCAGAGATTGCTCAATTTACCTTAGGGCACATTGACAAGCTAGCCGAGAATGAAACCCTACTGAGAGAGGCAGGATACAATTATCTCGCTGAAACCTTAGGGAGTATCAGGAGAGTACTGACAGGAGAGAGTACCCGAAGTCTAACCTCTGTCTATGAGGAATTCAAGGAAAGAGAGCAGCAGAATGAGATTAGGGTTCTCGAAGAGCTAATCGAGGCGGCTAAGTTCCGGTTATCCTTCGATGAGGCTTGTCGTTTCTATGATCGATTGCTTGAGCTTGCACCTACTGCTGAGTACCACTTCTATTATGCACACTTGCTCCAAGGTCTCAGAGATTTTAATAAATCCAGGAAGCATTATGAGGAGGCACTGAAATCACTTGAAATAATGCAGAAAAAGGATCAAGAGCATCGTGATATTTACAAAACAAATATTGCGAACATCTCGAATAACTTGGGAAGCTTACTCAGCGACATTGACGAGCTCAAGAATGCCAAAGCTCATTATGAGAAGGCTTTGGGAATATACAAAGAGTTGGCTCGCAAGAATCCACAAAGGTATAACCCAGATTTGGCTATGACTTTTAATAACTTCGGGTTATTGCTCAGCGAAATGGATGAGCTTAAGGGGGCTAAAGAATACTACGATGAGGCACTTCGTATACGTCGAGCTTTAGCCGAAAAGAATTCACAGGTCTACAACCCGGATGTTGCTACGACTCTAAATAATTTGGGAAGTTTACTCTCTACAACCGCTAAACCCAAGGAAGCTCAAGAGCACTACGAGGATGCGCTCGAAATACGTCGAGCATTGGCACAAAAGGATCCATGGGCGTATAACCCGGATTTGGCTTCAACACTAAATAACTTGGGAGTATTGCTCAGCAGCAATGGCAACCGCAAGGAAGCCCAGGAATACCTCGAGGAGGCCCTCAAAATACGCCGAACATTAGCCGAAAAGAATCCACGAGCATATAACCCTGATTTAGCTTCAACACTAAATAATTTGGGGGGCTTACTTGACATCATGGGTAAACATGAGGAAGCCAAGAATCACCTCGAAGATGCATACAATATACTCAAAGGGTTAGCCGAAAAGTATCCACAAGCCTACAAGCCTGATTTAGCTGCAACATCAAATAATTGGGGGAACTTACTTAAGAATGATGGCAAACGCAAAGAGGCCAAGACTCGCTATGAGGAGGCTCTCAAATTGTATGAAGAGTTAGCACAAAAGAACCCAGCAAAATACCTCCCCAATAAGGCTGGAGTCTTAGATAACTTAGGGACTCTATTCAGTGTCGATAGCGCACTCAAAAAGGATGCTCGAGGTTGCTACGAGGATGCACTCGAAATACGCCGAGCATTGGCACAAAAGAATCCACGGGCGTACAACCCCGATTTGGCCTCAACACTAAATAATTTCGGGGTCTTACTTAAGAATGATAACAAACATGAAGAGGCCAAGACTCACTACAAGGAAGCTCTCAGATTGTATGAAGAGTTAGCGGAAAAGAATCCAGGGAAATACCTCCCTGATAAGGCTAGAGTCTTGGATAACTTAGGGGCTCTACTCAGTGAAGATAGCAAACTCAAAAAGGAAGCCCAAGAGCACTACGAGGATGCACTCGAAATACGCCGAGCATTGGCACAAAAGGATCCACAGGCGCACAATTTCGCTCTAGCTAGCACACTACACGCATTGGGAGGTTTGCTTGATGATACTGACAGACCTAACGAAGCTAGGGAATGTCTAGAAGGTGCCCTTAAAATACTCCGAAAGTTTTCTGAAAAGGATAGACAAACACACCGACCTAAAGAGGCAAAAACCCTGCGTAATCTTGTATACCTTTATAGTAAGTTAAAGATGATGAAGGAGGCGAAAGAAGCTTACCGAGAAGCTCGCAATATGTTTCAGGAGCTTGCAGCCTGCGATCCTAAGGACTATGAAGTCGCCTATGCTGAAATGTTTATTATGGGGGTAAACTTATTGGGTAGACCTATCGAAGAGTTAAAGGAGGCAAAGGCGATCCTACGCCAATACCCCGGGCACCCCGAGTACCAGAAACTTTGGAATACGATAAACAAGCATACTAATAAGAATTAGAGCTTGATAGAGAAGCTGAAGCACACGGTCTCTAAGGACACTCTCCTGTACACAGCTGAGCTCAAGCCTAGGTTCTGTCATTTCTTAAAGTCTAACGTGGGTTCGGTTCGTGCTTAGGGGGCTAGACTCCGATTACCCTGGCGGGCTGTGTGCCTCCCTCTTCGAGCCCTCCACCTTACCCCGCTGGGGGAGTGAATAGGGCTACCGGCGAGAGGGTAGTGGGGTTGTCATGAAGGTCTAAGTAGGATCGTTGTGGAGACTCAGATAGGAGTTCGATCGAACTCCTACTTAGACCTCGATGGCATTCCTATTTGGGTGTCGTGTACTGAAAAAAGTTGACAGTGAGTGGAGCTGGTTCTAGAATAAGTTTACAGGGTTTGTGCTATAGCTCTGAATTGGGTTGACANTGTCGTGTACTGAAAAAAGTTGACAGTGAGTGGAGCTGGTTCTAGAATAAGTTTACAGGGTTTGTGCTATAGCTCTGAATTGGGTTGACACTCTGCCGCCTTAGGACGACTTTCTGTTGACACGTGCAAATTTAGCCTTTTGTTGGGCATTCATTCTACGAGACAATTGGGGCGCAACCTGAGGCAAATCGTCCTTCCACCCCAGCAAAGGGTTGACATGCTCTGAAATAAGGACTTGCATAGGCGTCTTACCCCCGAGAGCTTGATGCGGTCGGGCCTCATTGTACATCTGAACAGCCCGATCGACANGTCTTACCCCCGAGAGCTTGATGCGGTCGGGCCTCATTGTACATCTGAACAGCCCGATCGACAGACCGCTTCGCCTCTTCGAAGGATTGCCGCTCGCTGGAGACAGACCAAGAGTTCTTGAGCGTATTGTTCATTCGCTCGGCCAAAGCGTTATGCAGTGGATCACCCGTTTGGGTCATACTGATGCGGCAGCCGCGATCCTGAAGCTCTGAAGTGTAAAGGCCGCAGGCATACTGAATCCCACGATCGCTGTGATGGATCATCCCTTTTGTTTCAATTTGATGCTCTCTGTAGAAGGTAAATGCTTGATGCAGGGCATGTAACGGGCCCTCCACCTCTAGAGTAGGGTGCAAACAATGCCCGACAATGCAGCGACTGTAGGCATCGGTAAGTAGGGAAAGATAGGCAAAGCCTTCTTTG
>NZ_JRAO01000013.1 GCF_000768875.1 Porphyromonas sp. COT-239 OH1446
GTGTCAACCCAATTCAGAGCTATAGCACAAACCCTGTAAACTTATTCTAGAACCAGCTCCACTCACTGTCAACTTTTTTCAGTACACGACAGATTTAAGGTTCATCATCCAGCCTCCAGCGACATCGTCCGAGAGAATCTAAGTAGGATCGCAGGTGAAGTCCTACTTAGACCTCGAGTGAAGTCCTATCTGAGCCTCAATCGAGATTCTACTTAGATCTCTTGCGAGGCTCTATCTAGCCCCTCAGCTGAGCTCCCTCCGAGAGCTTTGGCGAGGGGCTACCGAATGCTCGGGGGAGAACGAGGCATGGACGGATGGGAAATAATGTGTACCTTTGTGGCGTTTTTGCAATTATCTCTCAGCAGAGCGGAAGCCCTCGCCCCTGGGCACTGGCTTCGGATCGTGTGATGGGAAATTAGGAAAGACTAATTTTGAGTAACACTAACAAAACAAACGAACAAAGAGAATGAAGACTTTCAAACTCGAAGGAGCCCTACGCCAGGATCTTGGTAAGAAGGCATCTAAGGCTCTCCGCGGTCAGGAGGGCATCCCTGCAGTCCTCTACGGAGGTAGTGAAGTGAAGCACTTCACTGTAACTCAGGAGGCCGTACGCAATCTGATCTATTCTCCAGAGATCTTCGTCATAGATCTGACCATCGACGGACAGGCAACCAAGGCTGTTCTGAAGGATCTACAGCTGCACCCCGTAACGGACGCTCTCCTGCATCTCGACTTCCTCGAAGTATTTGACGGTAAGCCCATCGTGATGGAAGTACCCGTCGTGTTGACTGGCCACGCCGAGGGTGTTAAGGCTGGGGGTAAGCTCAGCCTCGAAATGCGCAAGCTCAAAGTGAAGGCTCCCTACACCGAGATCCCCGAGAAGCTGTTCATCGACGTAACGAACCTCGGACTGGGTAAGACCATCCAGGTAGGTGCACTCCAGTTCGAAGGACTTGAGATCACCAATGCTAAGAATGCAGTAGTATGCGCCGTTAAGCTCACTCGTGCAGCTCGTGGTGCTATGGCCAAGGGCGGCAAATAGTCCGCATCGAGACCCTACAACCTATTCTACAAGGGAATGCCGAGCACCTCAGGCGTGCAGAGCATTCCCTTGCTCCTTTCTAAGACATCACAACTACTTGAGATGAAATACCTCATCGTCGGACTGGGCAATATAGGATACGAGTACGAAAAGACACGGCACAACATCGGCTTCCGCATCATAGACACCCTCGCCCAGGAGCTCGGCATTAGCTTCGAAGCCAAGCGTTACGGAGCTGTCGCCCGAGGGAGGATCAAGAATGCCGAGCTCGTCCTACTCAAACCCTCGACCTACATGAACCTCAGCGGAGATGCCCTGCGCTACTGGATGAGCACCGAAAGTATCCCACTAGAGAGAGTACTCGTACTCGTAGACGATATTGCCATACCCTTTGGCTCGCTACGCCTCAAGCCCAAGGGCAGCGATGCAGGGCACAACGGGCTCAAGCACATCGCTCAGACGCTCGGCAGCACGGCTTATGCACGCCTACGCTTCGGCTTGGGAAGCGACTATGCACGAGGGCGACAGATCGAGTTCGTCCTGGGTGCTTTCGAACCCGAAGAGGAAGCCCAGCTACCCGAACTCCTAGAGCGCAGCTGCCAGATCGTCCGTTCGTTTTGCCTCTCAGGACTTCAGCGCACGATGAACCAATTCAATAGCTAAGATCGCTATGCTCCGTGTGCTGGTCGTGGACAACCGAGACTCCTTCGTCTACAACCTCGTACAGCTGCTGCACGAGGACGGACGATGCTGCTACGAAGTGCATCGGGAGGGAGAGCTCCCCCTGGAGCGTCTGGACGAATTCAACGCCCTACTCCTCTCGCCCGGGCCAGGCCTACCCAGCGAAGCCCCCGAGATGATGCAGCTCATCAGCCAATGCGCACCCACGCACAGCATCCTGGGGATATGCCTCGGTCATCAGGCTATCGCACAGGCCTACGGCGCAGAGCTCAAACAGCTGGGCCGTCCTCTACATGGGCATAGCTCTAGACTCGAGATCTGCTCGGACGATCCACTGCTGAGCCATCTACCCCCAGAGACGACGATCGGACGCTACCACAGCTGGGCTGTAGACGAGGGTACGATGCCCCAGGAGCTTATCCCGCTGGCCTGGGCCAGCGACCCCGATGGGGTGAGGCACATCATGGCCCTGCGGCACAGGCAATACCTGGTCTATGGACTGCAGTTCCACCCCGAGAGCATGATCACAAGCCATGGAGCTATGTATCTGTCTCGATGGCTCGACCTCACCCTCGAGTACAGGCCTTCCTCAGCCTCCATACCCTTTCCTTAGCCTATGTACTTTAGAGATATTATCGGCCAACAGAGCATCAAGGACGAGCTACTACGCTCGACCCGTGCGGGCATCATCCCTCATGCCCGCCTCTTCGTGGGTGAGAGCGGAGCTGGAGCCCTAGCTCTAGCCTATGCCTATGCACGCTATATCAATTGTCTCTACCCAGGGGAGACGGATGCGTGCGGAGCTTGTCGCTCGTGTCAGCAATACGATCAGTGGGCATTGCCCGACCTACACTTCCTCTTCCCTATTGTCAATGTGGGCTCACGCAACCTCTGCGATGACGAGCTGGAGCATTGGCGTAGCTTCCTCGCCCAGGGTGCTCATACGACCTACCAGGACTGGCTAGAGATCCTCGGGGGGGAGAGCAAGCGTCTAGGCATCTTCGCTCGTGAGGGAGATGCCCTGGCGGAGAAGCTAAGCTACAAGGTCGGCGAAGCGAGATTTAGAGTGCTCATCGTATGGATGCCCGAGCGCATGCATGAGTCCCTAAGCAATAAGCTCCTCAAACTAACCGAAGAGCCGCCCGAGCAGACTGTCATCCTCATGGTCTCGCACCACGAAGCCGAAGTACTCCCCACATTGCTGAGTCGCCTACAGAGGCTTCATCTAAGACCGTTAAGCGAGGCCGAGATCGTCGCCTCACTCTCGAAGCAGGAGACCAAGCGACAGGACGAAGCCCCCGAGGAGATCCTGCGCACGGCTGCACACCTCTCGGCGGGGAACTATCGCAAGGCCCTGGACTATTACCTCGACAGGGATAGGGAGTTGGAGCAAGAGCGCAAGCAACTAGGGCAGATCCTACGCTGCACCATTCGAGGCACGCCGATAGATATGCGCCAGAGGGCTGATGAACTATCGAGCCTCGGTCGAGAGGAGCAGACAAGCCTCATCAGCTATACGGCTCGTATGATGCGAGAGTTTTACCTCTATGCCCTCGGTATCGGGGAGATCAATTACATGCGCCCGAGCGAGCGAATCATTGCCGAGACGCTCAAGGGTTGCATCACGGGACGGAATATACGCCAGGTACAGGAAGAGCTTGACCTGGCACAGCGACACCTCTTACAGAGCGTCAATGCTCGGATGGTATTCTTTGACTTACTCCTTCGCCTGACCTCGATACTCAGCCCTGCGTATCGAGAGAGAGGGCTCAAAAAATAGCAGACAATGGCAGACAACAAACTAAAAGTAGGCTCCCTCGTACGCTTCCTCAGCAGTGTCGGTGGAGGGCGAGTAGCCCGCATCAGTGGCGACACGGCTTGGGTAGCCGACGAAGATGGCTTCGAGATACCGACCTTGATCCGTGAATGTGTCGTGGTCGAGGAGCGAGATAGCTTCGTACCTGCCTACCAACCACCCGTTAGGGCGCAGGTACGAGAGATCATAGAGGCAGGCAAGGCTAATGCTCAGCCTCGACTTCAGACAGAGCCGAGGGGCGAGACACAGGCAGAGCCCAGCCTCCCGTACACCTACCTCCCAGGCAATGAGCGGCTGAATGCCAGCCTAGCCTTCGTCCCTATGGACGACCGACAGCTTGGCAACACGTCCTACGAGCTCTACCTCATCAACGACAGCAATTACTGTCTCTACTACACCTACGGCTCGATCGACGAGGCCGGGCGAGTACACCTGCGCCAGCGAGGCGAGGTCGATCCCAATACGAAACTCTTCGTCGAGGAGGTTGCCCCAAGCGAGCTCAATCAGCTCGAGCGCATCTCGGTGCAGCTCTTGGCCTTCGATAAGAGGGGCTATCGCCCCGTCGAGCCCATGGCCCTAGAGCATCGCATCGATGGGCGTAAGTTCTTCAAGCTACACAGCTTCGTGGAGAATGACTTCTTCGACGAGGGGGCATTGCTCTATCCCCTGGCTATCGATAGCCAGCCCTATAGTGCCCAGCGGATCAAGGGGGAGGCGATCGCCGAGGCCATGCAGAGCCCAACGAGGCCCAAGGTCCAGGCAGCCCGACGCAGTAGCGACAAGGAGTCCAAAGTCAAGCCCAATGAGCCACTCGTCATCGACCTGCACATCGAGCAACTACTCGACAGCACGACGGGGATGAGCAATGCAGAGATCCTACGCTATCAGGTAGAGAAGTTTCACGAGGTCATGCAGGCACATCTGAAGCGGCGAGGCTTTCGGATCATCTTCATCCATGGCAAGGGCGAGGGCGTCCTTCGCTCGGCCCTAGAGCGGGAGCTCAAGCACAAGTACAAGGGTTGCCGCTACCAAGATGCCTCCTTCAGAGAATACAGTTACGGAGCTACACAAATCACGATCGGATAATGGAAATCGAGCACAAATACCTCGTACGCAACGAGGACTTCAAGCAGCAGGCTACCGAGATTCTGCAAATCGAACAGGGCTATCTCTCCATTCGTCCTACGGTACGCATCCGCAGGCAGGACGACATTGCCTACATCACGATCAAAGGAGCAACCGACCCCTCGGGGCTCATGAGGGACGAATGGGAATACCCTATCCCTGCGGATCAAGCAGCCCAAATGATGCATCTGTGCCAGGGGCGTACCATCGTCAAAGAACGCTACATCGTTCCTCATGAGGGCCATGTATGGGAGGTGGATGTCTTCCATGGACGACACGAGGGTCTGATCCTTGCTGAGCTAGAGGTCTCCACACCCGAGGAAGTCTTCGCCTTGCCCGCCTGGGCCTCCGAGGAGGTTACGGGCGACCTGCGCTATCACAACAGCAACCTAGCCATGCTCCCCTAGAGCTATAGCTCGATGGCCCTACACCCGAGCCCTCCCAGGGGTGAGAACCTAGGGTCGGGGGGATGAGAAGTACAAGCGAAGCAGTGCCCCCACTAGAGCCTCATGTGAGGCCCTAGTGGGGGCGTCATTTTGATCCGATCGTCTCCTGTATCGAGAACCTACCGACACCTCTATGGCGATCCTACTTAGTCGTCCCTTAAATAGTCGTTTATCGTTTGTTATTCAGTGATATAAACGGTTAAATCCTTTGCCAAATCTGCAAGTTTTCGTATCTTC
>NZ_JRAO01000014.1 GCF_000768875.1 Porphyromonas sp. COT-239 OH1446
GTGTTTGCTCTGAGAACTACTCAGGTACTCCTCGATGATCGCTAGGCGTTCAAAATCGCTAGATGCTGCGGGCATAATCAATAGGAATTGGGCTCCACCCACTGTCAACTTTTTTCAGTACATGACAGAGCTAAGTAGGATCACAAGTGAGGCATAAGTAGGAGTTCGAGTGAGGTCCTACTTATACCTCCAATGCAGTCCTACCGATCTCTCGACAGAGGCTTCGGGTGGCCTTCACCCGAGAGCCTATCGGGATCTTGCCGCCTGGACTTCGTCCCTCGATGAGTAGGAGGCCCGACAGCTACGGCCAAGCCTTCGCTGCCCCTCGTAATAGATCCTCTCATTTGCGGCATCGATAGACCCAGGAGAGTGGCATAGGGTATTTGTTTATCTTTGCCCTGGAGGTGTCCGTAAATCCCTCTGAAAGAAGTAAGATCCATCCCCCCTACATCCAAGAGCAATGAAGATCCTAATCGTCGAAGATGCCCCTGAGCTGATGGAGCTCATCCGAGAGACCCTCCTACGAGAGCGATACATCGTTGAGGAGGCCACAACCTATCGTAAGGCCCTGGACAAGATCAGCGGCTATGACTATGACTGCATCCTACTCGATCTGATGCTGCCCGATGGCGACGGTCTCAGTCTGCTCGAGCGACTCAGGCAGATGGGCAAGCGAGACAGCGTGATCTGCATCTCGGCCCGAGGAGCTGTTGAAGATCGTGTGCGAGGCCTCGAGCTTGGGGCAGACGATTATCTCGCTAAGCCCTTTCACCTCTCGGAGCTCCTGGCCCGCATCCGAAGTGTGATCCGACGCAAGCAGAGCGACGGAGCTCGCTACATTGAGGTGGGCAACCTGCGCATTGATCCCGACAGCTTCGAGGTCTTCGTCGCCCAAAGGCCGCTCGAGCTCAGCCGTAAGGAGTATGACCTCTTGCACTATCTAGCCGCACGCCCAGAGAGATTGATCAACAAGAGTACCATGGTCGAGGCTATTTGGGGAGATTATATTGATCAAGCGGACAACTTCGACTTCGTCTACGCACAGATCAAGAACCTACGTAAGAAGCTCAAGGAGGCTGCCTGCGATCTCGAGATCAAGTCGGTCTATGGCGTTGGTTACAAGCTCATTCACCTGTCTCATGGCTAGCAAGCTCATTCATCGTACCGTCTCTCGCCTGGCCGTCGCCCTGAGCGTGATCCTAACCCTATGGGCTGTGCTCTTCTACTTCGCCATCATCGGTGAGGTAACCGATGAGATAGATGACTCGCTCGAGGATTACTCCGAGCAGATCATCATCCAGGCCCTCGCAGGCGAAGACCTCCCTCGAGAGACCTTGCACAGCAACAACCAGTATTACCTCAAGAGCATCACTGTCGATGAGGCCCGGAGCCAGGAGCACATCCGCTACCTCGACTCGATGGTCTACATCCCCCAAAAGCGGGAGCAAGAGCCGGCCCGTGTGATGCAGACTATTTATCGAGGCTCCGATGGCTATTACCAGCTCTCGGTCTTCACCCCGACCATCGAGCGGCTAGACCTGATCAGCTCGATCCTACTTTGGATCATTGGTCTCTATGGCCTCTTGCTCCTGGTCATTCTCAGCGTGAGCAGCTGGGTCTATCATCGGAGCAATAGACCTCTATACCGCCTGCTCCGATGGCTCGATCTCTACAACATTGATGGCAACAATCCGCCCCTAGAGATCAATACAGACATCGTTGAGTATCGCAAGCTGCATGAGGCCACCCTGCGATCGACGAAGAGATCCGAGGAGGTCTATAGGCTACAGAAGCAGTTCATCGGTGATGCCTCGCATGAGATCCAAACCCCCGTGGCCATCTGCATGAACAGAATCGAGCTACTCATGCAGGACGAGAGGCTCTTGCCCGAGCAGCTCTCGGAGCTCGACAAGGCGCATCAGAGTCTTGAGTACCTCAGCCGCCTCAATAGAGCCCTGCTGCTACTCTATCGCATAGACAACGAGCAGTTCACCGATCGCACGCCTGTACAGATGAACGAACTGATCCGCTCCAGCCTCCGAGATCTAGAGCTCCTCTACGAGCACTTATATCTCGAGGTGAGGCTCATCGAGCGAGGAGAATGTGTCCTGAGAATGGATCCACAGCTGGCGCAAATCTTGGTCAATAATCTGCTCAAGAATGCCTTCGTGCACAACCGACCTCATGGTCCCATTGAGGTAGAGATCTGGGCTCATGGATTCTTCATCCGCAATGCCTCGGCCTCTGAGGCATTGGATGCAGAGTTGATCTTCTCCCGCTTCTACCAAGCTCACCGTAAGCCTGGGAGTGTAGGCCTCGGCCTAGCCCTCGTTCATTCTATCTGTAGCCGAGAGGGGCTAGTAGTGCGCTACCGCTATGCTGGGGGACTGCATGGCTTCGAGGTCTCGAGCAAGAAAGAGAGCCAAGAGTAGTATTCGATCCGAGAGTTCCATTTCTTTTCAGATTTGCCCTATACCTTTGCGCTCAATAAGTCATTCAAGTTATTTACAATTAAACAGAACGTAAGCAATGAAGAAAGTCATCGTATTCCTACTCATCAGCCTCATGACCGTAGGGATTGCATTTGCCGATAGAGAGCGAGCCATCACAGCCCGAGAGCTCCCTGTCAAGGCACAAGAGTTTATCAAGAAGTACTTCCCCGAGGCTGAGATCAGCCTCATCAAGAAAGAGGTCGAGTACATTACCCGCACCACCTACAAGGTGGTCTTGGTCAATGGAGACAAGATCGAGTTCAACGGCTCTGGCGAGTGGCGAGAGATGGAGTTTCGACACACAGATGTGCCCATGACGCTTATCCCTGCACCCATCCGCACCACCCTCACGCAGAAGTACCCTCAGCAGGCTGTACGACAGATTGAGAAGCTGCGCCGAGGCCGCTACGAGATCAAGCTCTCCAACGGTATCGAGCTCACCCTGAACAAAGAGGGGCGTATCCTAGATCTAGACATCGACTAGGCCCTGCTTGCCCCACCTGAAAAGCTAGGGCGTGCCACTCACAGAGGTGAGTGGCACGCCCTAGTTGTCCCTATAGGTCTCTCTCCTAGAGACGAGAGCGCAGAGTGCGGATCATGTCCTCACTCATGGCATCGAGGTCATACTCAGGCTTCCAGTCCCATTCGCTTCGAGCGCAGGAGTCATCCAAGGAGTTAGGCCATGAATTGGCTATGCCCTGTCTCAGCTCGTCGATTTGGTAATCCATGACGAACTCGGGGACGAACTTGCGCACAGAGGCTGCGATCTCCTCAGGGTCGAAGCTCATAGCCGTGATATTAAAGGAGTTCCTGTGCTTTAGCCTTGAGGGGTCTGCCTCCATCAGTTCGATGCAGGCACGCAGCGCATCAGGCATATACATCATATCCATGTAAGTCCCCTTGGCGAGAGGACAGGTGAAGCGACCCTCTCTCACGGCTGCGTAGTATATATCCACAGCATAGTCCGTTGTCCCCCCTCCTGGAGGTGCTACATTGGAGATCAAGCCTGGGAAACGTACAGATCGGGTATCTACCCCGAAACGCTTGTGATAGTAATCACTGAGCAATTCGCCCGCAACCTTAGTTACCCCATACATGGTCTTAGGACGCTGGATCGTGTCCTGAGGAGTCTTGTCCTTGGGTGTGTCGGGCCCGAAAGCTCCGATGGAGCTAGGCGTGAAGACGGCACAGCCGCACTCACGAGCGACCTCGAGGACATTGAAGAGCCCCCCTAGACCGATATTCCAAGCCAGCTGAGGCTTCTGCTCGGCTACGGCACTCAGCAGAGCTGCGAGATTGTAGATCGTGTCCACCTGATACTTCTTCACCACGTCAGCGATCTGCTGGGCGTTGGTAATATCAACGATCTCTGACGGACCGCTCTCGAGCAGCTCTCCCTTTGGGGGAGCACTGGGGACGTAACCCGCCACTACCTGCCCCTGAGGGTAGGCCTTACGTAGTGCCATCGTGAGCTCGGAGCCGATCTGTCCAGTCGAGCCGATGAGAAGAATGTTTTTCATACGAAGTTATCTTACGAATGATGGATGATTATGGGCTATTGCCCGTTGTACTAATGATGATCTAATGCTAGGCTATCGCTTCCAGAGCAGCGTGTATCGCTCTCCAGTACGGGTGGGGAAGCTGATGATGTGCTTACCCTCACGCTTGTAGCTGATCGATTGGCCGCTCTGGGTCTTGATCGAGGACAGCTCAATGTTGGGGTAATAGACGCGGCACTGCTTGCCTGAGTTGGAGATGATCGTAACCTCACGGGGCAGGGCATTCGACCAGTCTATATCGAGGGTGAAGTTGCCCTCGGCCTTGATGCCTCGTATCTGTCCGCTAGGCCAAGCAGAGGGCAGAGCGGGCAAGAGGTGGATGAAGCCCTGGTTGCTCTGCATGAGCATCTCTATAATCCCAGCCGTAGCCCCGAAGTTACCGTCGATCTGGAAGGGTGGGTGCGCATCCAAGAGGTTGGGGTACACGCCACCGTCGCCAGGGGTCATGCTGAGCTTGCTGTGCGTCGTGGGGTTCAGGGCAGACTTGAGTAGTGTGTAGGCGTGGTCTCCGTCGAAGAGGCGTGCCCAGAGAGAGATCTTCCAGGCGCGACTCCAGCCAGTACCGTTGTCGCCACGTGAGGCGAGGGCCACACGAGCGGCCTCTGCATAGGTGCTGTCTCTGTGGTAGGAGAGCTGAGACCCTGGGTATAGAGCCATTAGGTGAGAGAGGTGTCGATGTTCGTCGCCCTGCTTGTCCTCCTTGACCCGCCACTCACGTATCTGTCCCCATGAGCCGATATGCAGGCCTCGATCGAGCTTAGAGAGCTTGTCCTCCAGTGTCTTCGTGAAAGCCTTGTCGAGTGTAACCACTCGGCTGGCCTCTAGCGTCGAGGCGAATAGCTCATAGATGAGCTGTTGGGCATAGGCGATGCCATCCTCCCAGGGCCCATGCTCTGGAGACCACTCTTTGGGAGCGATCAGCTTGCCTTGGTCATCAGTTTGGAGACGGTCGAACCAGTATTCGCATGCCGAGCGCATTGCTGGCAGAGCCGTACGCACGAGGTATTGCTTGTCCTGGGTATAGAGGTAATGCTGCCAGAGGTGCATGCAGTACCAAGCATTAGCAGGACGGTTGATGTTCCAGTCGGTTTGGCTGAAGATGTTGCTCTGCGTATGCATCGTCCAACCGGGGTGTCTCTCGGCCTTAGCGGCATTGCGCCAGCCATTATCCTCCTTGCCAGCCTCGATGGCGATGTAATTGATGAAGGGCATGTGGCACTCCGAGAGGTTAGCGGTCTCAGCAGGCCAATAGTTCATTTGGATGTTGATGTTGGTGTGAATGTCGCACTCCCAGGGTGGGGTGTTGCTGTCGTTCCACAAGCCTTGTAGGTTGTTGGGTAGATCCATTCCACGGGAGGAGGCGATCATGAGGTAGCGTCCGTACTGGAAATAGAGGGCATCGAGATAAGTATTGTCCCTATACTTACGTAGCAACACATCCGTCGGATAGTTGGGTTCGGGGCTGAAGAAGTGTAACCCGACACGATCGTAGAGGCGACGATAGTCCTCGATGTGGCGACGGCGTAGCTCACGATAGTCTAGGCGGCTGGCCTTGGAGAGGCGACTAGAGAGTTCACTTCGGATCGAGTTGAGGTCGCCCTGTGTGTAGGTTGGGCTCTTGACCTCGTAGTTGGTCGATGCACTCAGCAGGATGGTAGCCGTATTTGCCCCCTCGACACGGAGCTCATCGCCCTCGATGTGCATCTGTCCGCCCTCGGTCTGTACACGCAGCAGAGCTCCGTAGCTGATAGTCTCGAACTTGCCCTCGAAGGCAATCGTGTTGTATTTGAGCGCAGAGGTCTCGCCGTGCGCCCCCTGTAGTCTGAGGCTGAAGCTCAGTTGATCGACATTGTGTGGGGTAGTAAGGCGAATGGCGATAGTCTTGTCTGGGTAGGAGGCAAGGTATTCTCTACGGTATTGTACCCCATCGACCTCATAGGCTGTGTAACCGATGGCGGTATCGAGGCTGAGGCCTCGTCTGTAGTTGGAGTGAATACCCTTGTGAGGGAAGGTTAGGTATAGATCACCAAAGTTCTGGTATGCTCCACGGATCTTGGGACTACCTGTCCATAGGGTCTTTTCGTTGAATTGGATGCGCTCCTGTGCTACACCTCCGAAAAACATGGCACCGAGCTCACCATTGCCGATCGGGAGGGCATAGGTCATCCATTCCTTTGCGGGCTCATCATACCATAGGTTCATGGCTGGTTCAGCCAGCTTGGCTTCGCTTTGAGCCTGGGCACTCGCCGTCGCAGAGCCCATGAGCCCCAGGGTCAGTGCTAGGGCTAGGGAAGATAATGGGCGGGTCATTCTTCTCATTTAGTTTGGATTATTAGGGATGCGAACATATTTGTTCGGGCGCAAAGCTAATAAATAATCCGTGCATTTTCCCCATACAAATACTTTTAGAATAAACTTAATATATCCCTCACTTTAGGCAGAGTATACATCTGGGATGAGCTGAGATGCAGGGGACGTCTGCCCCTTCTGTCGTGTACTGAAAAAAGTTGACAGTGAGTGGAGCTGGTTCTAGAATAAGTTTACAGGGTTTGTGTTATAGCTCTGAATTGGGTTGACACTCTGCCGGCTTAAGACGACTTTCTGTTGACACGTGCAAATTTAGCCTTTTGTTGGGCATTCATTCTACGGGACAATTGAGGCGCAACCTGAGGCCAATCGGCCTTCCACCCCAGCAAAAGGTTTACATGCTCTGAAATAAGGACTTGCATAGGCGTCTTGCCCCCGAGAGCTTGATGCGGTCTGGCCTCATTGTACATCCGAACAGCCCGATCGACAGACAGCTTCGCCTCTTCGAAGGATTGTCGCTCGCTGGAGACAGACCAAGAGTAGGACATCTTCCTCATGACAAGAAAAGGCGTTGAATTGGCGTT
>NZ_JRAO01000015.1 GCF_000768875.1 Porphyromonas sp. COT-239 OH1446
ACCTTCAGGGAAGATGCCTGCCGTGCTCGTAAGAATTATTCAGCCACCAACCTAAACACGTTGAGAAAGTTTGCTTTAGCCATTGTCTCTCAATACAAAGACAAACTATCCTTACGCAAGAGGCTGTTCAAAGCCGCTCTCAATATAGACTATCTCAAGAAGCTCCTAAAGATTTGATGCGGTTGCCCTGNAAACTATCCTTACGCAAGAGGCTGTTCAAAGCCGCTCTCAATATAGACTATCTCAAGAAGCTCCTAAAGATTTGATGCGGTTGCCCTGACTTTTGAGATCGACGGCTGGGGGCGGTAAGAAGTGAGGCGCGACCAGTCTGAGACCTCCATCGAGCCTCCGAGAGGACTTCGCCCGAGAAACTATCTATCCCCTCAGGAGAGACACCAGCAGGTGCACAGCTGAGACTCAAATAGGATCACAACAGAGATCTAGATAGGAACTCCAACGAAGCATAAGTAGGATCGTAACAGAGACCCAAGTAGGAGCTCCATCAAGGGTTAAATAGGAACTCGATCGAGGCCCAAGTAGGGGCGTCAAAGAACATTCGGCTAGAGGTCCTTGGGTTCCTAAGTAGCAAAAAATCTTGTAAGTTATTAGTCCATTGGCTGATAAGTCGCAATGAAAAATCTTGTAAGTTAGCAGATCACAGAGAGCTAACGAGGAGATCCGTCGAGGTATAACTGGAAGCACAATGGAGGGGGAGAGAGACCTATAGATGAGCCCTCTGTCGGGCCTCTAGCGAGGAGATCCGAGGGCATCATGAGCTGCTCAACTGAGAGCATCAGAGCCCCATTGCAAGGCTCTAGGGAAGCGAGCCACAGACAACAAAAAAGGGCGGGTGCTGCAAGCCCAAAGGCCTACAGCACCCGCCTAAAGAGGGAGAAGAAGTATAGGGGTTTAGTAACGCATATTGAGGATGAGCTGGGCGATCGACTTACCCTCTCGATCGAGGAGGCTTAGGCGGATCTTATGGTCTCGGCCCTTATCCTCATCCTTGCGCACCAGGTAATGCAGCTGCACACTCTGCTTCTGATGTTCCTCCAGGCTCGTATCTAGGTGCAGATACTTGAGCGAGAGATCGCCCTCATAGTAGCTCGTATGCTCTGCGATGAAGCACTGGCCATTGAGGCAGACTTGTCCAAGACCGATCTGTGTCAGGTCGAGATGATCGAGCTTCTCGAGGCGTACCCGATAGTCTCCCAGCTGGGTCTTGAGCCCTGGGACGACAAAGATATAGGGGCTGAGGAGCTCATCCTTCGTACCGATCTCCTCATCAGCAGGGACGAAGGAGCCACACTGGACTTCCGCCCCCGACCCCCACTGCTTACCATCGACGACAAAGCTCATCTGCTCCCTGGGTTCGATCTTGAGCTTGGGAGGCTGTGGCCTATTGGGGTCTTCCTCCTCATGAGAGCCTCCTCCTTCACCCCAAGCTCGCAGCGTAGTACTGACGACCTGCCCCCTTGCATCAGTCGCAAAGGCTATGAGCTTGGCAGCCCCCCACGAGGTAATGCGTGAGGCCTCGATCCGACGACGATAGAGGATCTCTTGCTCCATAGAGATACCCTCACGGGGGGTTAGGCTGTGGCGTAGGACTTGGCGGTGGAGGTGCTCTTTACCCTTGGGGCTATTGCTCTGCCAGGCACGCACATCCTCGACGAGCCATAGATGCAGACGGAGATCCTTGGCCACACCTTCGACAAGGCGAAGCCTTGCCTGGAGCTCGTCTCCAGTGCGAGAGAGCTCAGCGATTTGAAGCTGAGCCTGACGCTTCGCAAGAAGCATCTGCCCGATAAGACCACGCCACTGACCAGTATCTTGACTGAAGCGTGAGCCGTCGGGCAGGAGGGGGCTGCGATTGATCATCACAAGAGGGAGCTGTCGGGGCAAGCCAAAGGCTTCGCCGAGGCGATTGGCCTCCTCCGAAGCCAGGGCCGAGGTCGTTAGGCCACTACGCTCAGCGTGCATAGCCACGACGATGATCCGCCCCCGATGCTGCGAGGCCAGCTCCTCCAGCAGTCGAGCCGCCTGAGGGCATTGGCTGCATAGCTGCCCCGTGTATTCCTCGACGAGGAGGGTAGAGCCAGTCTCCCCACCCTCCATAGGAGGCGAGGGGACTGGCTCGAAGCGTTGATAGTTAGGATTACAAGCCCCCAGTACGACAAGACTCAGCACGAAGAGTCCTCGCCACACAGAGGAAGAGATAGGACGATACATATTCGGAGGGAGTTTAAAGAGAGAGTAGTAGGGAGAGATTCAAACCAAAGGTCTCGGGGACATAGCGGCATACCCCACCCGAGCAGTTAATTCCCGCTCGGGTTCGCCCCCAACCCAGCTGCAGGCGATGAGCCTTGTAGCTATGAGCCACAGAGAGCTGATAGTAGTGCTGATCCGAATGAGAGGCCCATTGGTCGCTCAGGGAGATGATCCACCTTGGGGAGAGGCCTAGTTCAAGGGCGGCGTAGAGCCAATGCCCTCGATCCTTGTCCGAGACCTTAGAAGGATCGAAGGACTCCTCGTGCAGATACTGCAGCTCCGTACGCAACGAGGTCTTCGCCCCAAGCTTGTGTTTGCCTTCGTAGACGAAAATATGGCTTCGGATGAGCCCAGGCGTATCGCTATGCCCCTCGATCACCTCTTGATTGTAGGCTTGGTGGGTATAACTCAGCGTGGCAGCATAGGAGCGGGAAAGCTTGCGAGAGGCCTCAAGCGTAATATCATGGAAGTACTTCTCTCCAAAACCCAAGAAGCTATAAACTGCCCCATCCGAACCATAGAGCTGCTCCTTAGAGGTCTGCCCTCGCAGTACACTCAAAGGGCTAAGCTCCGATCGGTCAGCAATCCGCAGAGCATTGATATGCGAGGCACTCAGACGCAGCTGCGTGCCATATCGGCCACCTAGGGCTGTACCCCGAGGGATCGTATAGCGTAGCTCTGCCTGCATTGCCCATTCGCCCCAGGCTTGCGTAGCATAGGGTCTGAGGGCAGAGAGGGTGTAGCTCTGCTGCTGGGTAAAGGGGATGAGGTGATTGATACGCAGGTCTAGCTGTCCAGCCGAACGCTGCGAACGGAAGTCGAAGTTCTCACTTCGCCTTGCCCCGAGCATGAAACTGAAGCCTCGGGACGAATAGCTCGTCATGAGCATAGCCACCGAGCCTGAGCTGAAGATATAGTTATTAAGTCGATTGGGGTCGGCCCACTTATAAGCGAACTCACCATTGACCTCCCAAGCTCCTCGCTGCAAGAGCATACGTCCCGACCAAGCAGGCACTTGCCTAGGAGCGACAAGGCGTAGTATGGTGCGCCCCTCACCCATGCGCTGGATCAAATGCACATCGCTCAGATCTGTCTCACTCTTGACTACCAAAGAGAGACCGAAGTCAGCCCGCCAGCCTCGTTGGCTCAGAGGGCTGATCCACTCGGAGAGGCTAAGCGAGACATCGCCCGCCACAACGAAGCCTCTATGGCGATTGAGTAGTCCCCAATGTCCTCGGTCGAAGTGATTTCTCTGCTGACCCGCCGAGGCCTTAATCTGTAAGCCCTCAATAGGAGTGAGTCTGAGGTGAAGCCCTCTAAGAGAGTTATCAATACCCAACAAGCGATCTTCATAGGTGCGTAGCAGCAGCCCAGAACCAAGCTGGTCGTAGCTATCGCCCAGCGACACCTCAGCCCATCCGAGCGAACTCATCAGCTGCCAATAAGCGAGACCCCATCCAGCCCCACCCTCAAGCCCTGGCAGTGGCCGAGGCATGTGCTCCAGGCGTGCGGCAGCACTGAGTCCTCGGCCCTCAGCCCAGAGGTTTAGGTAACTGTTGCTATGCAGCCTATAGCTATTCGTAGTCTTGGAGGCATAGTGTGCCTCGCTCTGCAGCACTCCCCTCACCCGCCGGTCCTCAGCAGATAGTCTTTCAGTCTGCCAAAGGAGAAGCGAGAGGGCTAGGGCCCAGCCTTTCAAGATACATCCTTTGCCCCTCATCACTGCTTTTTGCTCTTACGAATAGCCTGGATGAGCTCCTCCTCGCTACCTGAGGAATAACCTGTATGACGATAGATCTCCTTGCCCGAGGTATCGTAAACAAAGACTGTAGGCAGATAGACTACGCCGAGATGACGTTTGAGCTCCTCGTTGGGGTCTAGCAGCACCTCATACTCCCATCCTCGAGAGCGCACCAGGGGCTTCACACGGAGGCTATTGCTGCCCTTGTCGATGGAGATCGCAAGCATGCGCACATTTGTCTCCTCTTGCCAATCGGCGTAGACCTCGCTGATGGCCGAGAGCTCCATGAGGCAGGGCTTGCACCAAGTAGCGAAGAAGCTGATAATGACGGGGCGACCTTGGCCAACAAGCGTGCTCACATCAACCTTGCGCCCCTCTATATCAGAGAGGATCATCTTGGGCAGCTGAGCTGCCAGAGGAAAGACAGAGATGAGGATGAGCAGGAGGCCCAAGAGAGTTGTGTGGATCTTCTTCATTGTGCCTAGCCCTTCTTCTGAAGTGGGAATGAGGTAGCATCGATAATGCGCTTCGTATCACTATCCATCAGCAGCACGATGAGCTCGCAATGCTCGGGGTTGAGGTAGCTAGGGAGTGTGTACTGCTTGCTGTACTTCTTGCCCAGCTCGATCTTCTCACCCCAAACTCCGTTGAGAGAGCCTCGGAAGACGAAGTTATGCTTAAAGTTACGATCGAGACTGCCTGAGGGCATTCTCTGATAGCTAATGATATTGTTCTCTATAACCCAAAGGACCAAGTTTATCTTACCCTCCTTGTGGCGTGCTCGCTCACTTTCATACAGCTGCATCACGAGCTCTAGGTCGAGCTTGCGATCCGCAAGCTTGATGCTCGCAGAGGCCTTGTAGATATCCTTGAGATTGATGAGCGAACGAACATCTAAGGGTTCATGGACAACGTTGTTAAATCGGCCAGTAGGATAGCTCGTAACCTTCAGATGAGTGTGATAGATAGCAGCATCAGGGTGGTGCAATGCCTGGGAATAGAAGCGACCATCGCTGTGCAGGGCTACAGCGATGTAATGAGGGGCGAACTCTTCGTAAGTTCTTTTGAGCGCAGCCAAGCTACCTGGGCAAGCAGGGCAGAGCTGCCCTGTGAAATCCATCGCAACTACATTGCTCTTGCCTGCCTGCTCGCTGGTCATAGGTGCTGTCGGCAGAGTGGGCTCCTCTTGTTTGGGAGGTACTGGCTCTTCCTTTTTCGGAGGTGTAGGCCCTTCCTTACCGGGTTTAGGTTCGGGAATGTTGGGTTTGTCTTTGTTACAGCTGACTGGTAGCAAAGTCAGCGATAAAGCGCAGAGAGCAAGTCCTGCCGATGAGTAAGATCTCTTCATCTTTTCTATATCGTTAAGTTTATTTGCAACAGTAAAATCTCCGAAATTTGGTGAATCTTTGATCTAAGTGGTGAGCAAAACAATCTTCAAGAGACTAACCACTCCCCACAGGGCTCTCTAGAAGGGGTAACCCACGGCTAGGTGAAAACCCAGAGCATCCCCAAACTTGGGGATATTGTACCACCCCGAGCGGCTTGTCTTGTAGGGCAGATGCAGCCCCACACCAATGTCCAGTCGGACGACAAGGTAGCTAAAGTCTAACCTAATCCCCCCACCAGTACCGACTGCGATCTGATCGAGGAAGTCCCCTACGCTAGAGACCTCAGAGAGAGCTCCGCCTGGGCGCAGCGGATCGGGACGGAGTAGCCATACATTGCCTGCATCTACGAAGAGAGCTACATCAAGCAGACCTGTCAGCTGCTTGCGCCACTCTATATTCGTCTCGAGTTTAAACTCCCCCACGTGATCCATGAAGGCATAGGGGCTCTGGTTGTCTAGAGCACTGAAACGACCAGGACCTAAGCTACGCACTCGGAAGGCTCGTAAACTATTTGCCCCACCGACGTAGAACTGCTCCATATAGGGCGCACGCAGCATATTGCCGTAGCTATAGATCCCTCCAAGGAGTAGCCTTGAGACGAGCTTGGTACGTCTATCCAGCTGCCAGGAGTGGCGGGCCTGTCCGCTAAGCTTGACAAACTGAGCGAAGGGGACACCGAGGATGTGCTTTGTCTCGTCGAAGGACTTTCGACCAAGAAGGGCGAAGAGACCCGAGGTCAGATTGCCCGCTTGACTCACGCTAGCCCCAATGAGGAGATTGCTGCGTCCAGGTCTTAGGGTAGCATTGTCATAGACGAAGCTATAGCCAATCTGTGGTACGAGCTGATCTCTCATGCTGAGCCCCAGGGAGGGGTTGTACACGAGCATCTCTCTAAACTCTGCTGTACTACTGCGCAGGCGGTTGTAGCTCAGATCCAGCACTCGAATGCTGTGCGTCTGAGTAGCATTGGGCTGAAAATCGTAGGAGAGGTTAAGCCCCACAGAACCCAGGCTATAGAAGCCCGAACGGTTGATCATCTGTGCGCTGAGACTCAGCGTCGTCGAGGTCGGGTAAAGGTGATAACGATCGAGCCTGCCAGGGAAGAGGAGGGTCGGTAGCGTAAGCCCAACATTTGCCCCGAGCTGGTAGCTGTTGATGCTCACCTCGGAGGCTTTGCCGAGAGCGTTGGAGCTATTGGTCTGCCACTCATAGCTGCCGAAGAGGGCTGCGGTAAAGGTCTCCCCTCCGCCGAATACATTCCTCTTGTCGAGGCTAATCTTCCCCCCAGGCCCTACGAGGTCATTGGTCTTGGTCGTAAAGTGTGCTTGCACACTCGCATCCCAGGGGAGGTCGCTACGCAGCAGCACATTCATATCCATGACCCTATCCCCGTGTCCGTAGGTGATCAGTGGGGTTGCTGCCCCACCGGTATGTTCCTGGGCGAAGAGGCTCGTCTGCGGGAAGGCAGCGGCAGGGGTGAAGCTAATATCCACGGAGGAGAATGCCCCCAAAGCCCCTAGAGCCTTAAGGCTACTGCCCTCGAGACTCTGACGATAGAGGCTATCAGGCTTCAGATGCAGACGATTGGCCAATACTCCTCGTCTAATGGGTAGGCGACCTCGGTAATAAGCCTTCAGCCTCGGGGATAGCTCGAGACTATCTCGTCCACGCTGGCCGTAGCTGTCTACGAAATGTATGCGCACCTGGCCGATGCGCCAGCGTTGCTTCGCCTCCTCGGGTAGCCCACTGACCAGTGAGCTGCGCAGCTGCACCCGTCCTGAGTGTTGTAGGGTATCCGCCTCGTAGGCGATATAGCTGGGCTTGAAATAATAAAACCCATGCTCACGCAGGTTCGCACTGACCTCTGTGCGGTCGCCCTCAAGGACATCTACGCCGAAATAGCCACCACGGTGCAGACGGCTGTACCTCTGATGATCATACACCAAGCTGTCCTCTAGGTCAATGGGCGGCAGATAAGCCACCGAATCAAGTAGATAGGGCGAACCCATACGCACCTCATAGGCAACCTTGGCCTGTAGGCTGTCCGCCCTCCGGGGGATGATCCGTGCGCGAACCTCGGCATTGAGATAGCCATACTCTCTGAGAATGCGCTCCGAGACCTTGGCTCGCAGATCGGGGGCTACATCTGAGATCCAAATGGGTTTACTCCCAAGCCTACGCATCCATCGCCCCATGAAGGTACTATCAGCCTCGTACTTTTTGTAGAGCCAGAGCCCCATACTCGGCCAGGGCCATCGGTAGATCGAGCTACCGAAGATTGCATTGTTGGGGGCATAGGCCAATTGCTCCTCGATGGCCTCGATGGCCCTCTGTCCATGCGAAGACTTATCCTCATCCGAGATCTCGATGCTCTTGATCCCGATGTAGAGTTGCTCACCCGATCCCTGATACTGGGAGATGGAGCAAGAGGAGAGTAGGAATATCAGAGCTAAGAAGATAGCTCCTCCTACCAACCAACCTATAGGCCCATGAGGCCTTTGTTGTGGGGACAGCTGTATGATATGGGTCAATGGGGTCATGCTTAGTCGTTGCGGACAAAGATACGACAAGCGAGGGCTGATGTCAAGCCCCCTTGAACAGAGCTTCCCCAGCCTTGGGGGGGGTATTTACAAAGCAGCCATGTAGCCACGCACACACCTCGTGCAGCGAAGCTACATGGCTACCATCTGAGAACAAAGCCCGAGCGGACATCCGCTCGGCATCCTCCAGCGAATACTCGGCCCGATCCTAGCTAGGGAGATACGGTGCTTGGCAAGCCCCCTTCGGGCGAAGCCAGGCGACGAACTTAGGGTATTTGCTCCACCGGAGGCAGGGGGACGGCGTTGGTGCATTTGACCTCGCCAATCACAAAGACACTGTGCAGGCTACCGACACACTCCATGCGCCCAAGCGTATGCAAGACAAAGTCTTGATAATGCTGCATATCACGCACATAGATCTTGATCAGGAAGTCATACTCACCCGAGGTATTGTAGCACTCAGTAACCTCCTCGAGCTGCATGATGGCATCCATGAACTGGTCTGCGTAGTCCTGACCATGCTGCTTGAGGCGGATATTGCACATAACAATAATACCATTGCCAACCTTGTTGGCATCAAGTACCGCAACATACTTGCGTATGTATCCACGACGCTCTAGACGCTTGAGGCGTTCGAATACTGGCGAAGCGGATAGCCCAACGATCTGTGCGAGCTCTTTTGTAGTTAGCTTAGCATCCTCTTGGAGTGTCTTCAAAATCAAGATGTCGATAGCATCTAATCCTTGCATAGAATCCTTGTATTAAGTGGCTCAGCGAGCCAAATGAGACAAATTATTTTGCTGACAAATGTACAAATTTAAGTATTACTATCGCTCCCATAGTCTCAGTGAAAAGTTCTGCAAACAAGCCCCCATGCTCCCGAAAAGAGGATGGCTAACGGCTACCTCAAGCGATAGGAATCCTGACACCATGCTGCAAGGAGTTCAAGGGCCGACAAATAGAATATTTGCAGGTTTGTGCACTTGCTAAGTGAAGAAAAATGGCTATATTTAGCACCTCAATGAAAGCGATGCTTACGAGATAAGCAAGCAACACGAACGTAATAGTATGAAAAAGGAGAAATATCATCTAGAGTACGTCTTTGATCGGGTATCACAAGACAGCCTATGGAGGAAGCTCTCTACCGAAGATGGGCTCGTAGAGTGGTTTGCCGATGGAGTGATGATCGAGGGAGATCGTATTCACTTCTGCTGGAGCGACGAAGATTGCTCATCTGCCACCATCTCAGAGGTTAGGTCGGGCGAGGCTATTCGCTTCGACTGGGAGGACGATCCTGGTACCTATATGGAGTTCTGCATACACACGACCGAGCTCACGGGCTCTCGCTCCCTGGAGATTACCGACTTCGCCGAGTCTGTTGAGCGCATGATCGCCATCGGGCTATGGGACAAACAGATCGACCGCCTCAAACACTCCCTAGGTGTACAGCACTGATCCGAAGGGGTGCAGCTGAGCCGGAGTGGTGTGCCCTCGCCACCCAATCAGGACGACACCTCTAATAGCCTTATTGTCTCTGCTCTGGATAGAGTAGATACAGCCGTCTACGCACCTTGAAACGCTCCAATCCCTCCTGCCAACTTGCTCGGATCTCCGCCTCATCCAGCCCCTCATCCAACTGTCGGGCCAGCTGCTTCGTACCAGCGATGAGCTCGAAAAATCTCTTTCGGGTAATCAACTTATGCCCTAATCGCTTAGCGAGACGGTGGTAATGTATCAACCAGCCAAGGGAGAGCTCTCGCCGAGGCATCTCTCCACGAGACAAATCGACACCATAGCACCGCTTGCCCCGATGCAGTGGAGATGAATCCGCCCCCTGGATGGCTCGAGGTACGAAGCTATACGATCCGTAGGCTTTATTTGGGTAGCCCAACACGCAGAAGGGCCTGTCCGTCCCTCGGCCGACACTCATCCCCGTCCCCTCGAAAAAGCACAGAGACGGATACAACGTAACCGAGCGAGTATTGGGCAAATTGGGACTAGGACGTACAGGAAGCTCGTAGGGCTCACCATGCTCCCAGCCGACTAGAGGGACGACCGTGAGGGCACAGCGAAGGCTGTCCCCTGGGCTCAGCCAATCCTCGCCATTGATCATCTCCGCCAGCTCGCCCACTGTCATGCCGTGCAGGATGGGGAGTGGCAAGAGGCCGACGAAGGACTTGCAGTCCGCCTCCAGCATCGGGCCATCGATGTAGTCATTCGGATTAGGACGATCGCACACGACCATCTCCAGTCCGTTCTCCTGGGCTGCCTGCATAAGGTAGTACATCGAGTTGATATAGGTGTAGAACCTCGCCCCTACATCCTGTATATCGAAGAGGAGCACATCCACGCCCTGGAGCATCTCTGGGGTTGGCTTCTTCGTTCGCCCATAGAGGCTGACAATCGGGATACCCGTCCGCAGATCTCGTCCATCACGGACGGACTTCCCAGCATCCACATCCCCTCGGAAGCCGTGCTCTGGTGCAAAGACCTTGCTTACCCGAATGCCGCTGGAGAGCAGAGTATCGAGCAGATGTAGCTGGGCTTCTCCGACGAGAGAGGTCTGATTGACCATGAGGGCCACACGCTTCCCCTCGAGCAGAGGGAGTAGGAGCTCCATACGCTCTGCTCCCACACGCAACTTGCAGGGGGGACTCTCTTGCCCCTGGGCAGGTATAGGTAGAAGCAAGCGAAGGGCTAGGCAAAGGGGCAATAGCCTCACGAGGCAACGGGTATGGGAGGGCAGAGCCATGTCTAATCAATTTTGACCCGTTGGGCCGCCACCTGCGTATCAATGAAGATCGAGGCTAGATCTCCGAACTTGTCGGGGCATTCCGTCGTGAGGAAGCGAACCTCCTCTCCCCGACTGAGTCTAGTCTCCATCTCAGGATGGCGAATGAGGTAATCGGCCAAGGAGCTAGCCACAAGATCCCCCTGGGCGATGAGGCGGATATGCCGAGGCAGAGCTGCCTCGATCTTGTCCCTGAGTAGCGGATAATGAGTGCAGGCCAGCAAGATGGTATCGATCTCTGCATCCTGTGCCAGCAGAGCACGAGTATACTTGTCCACGAAGTAATCTGCCCCCGCCCCTTGGCTCTCGCCATACTCGACGAGGGGAACGAACATCGGGCAGGCCTGCTCATAGACCTCAAGGTCGGGGAAGAGCTTGCCGAGCTCGAGGGTGTACGACTGCGAGGCGACAGTGCCTGGCGTAGCCAAGACACCGATCTTGCGGCTGCGGGTCATATCACCCACCACCTCTACTGTCGGGCGAATAACCCCCAAGACACGCCGTGTAGGGTCGGACGAATAGGGCAGATAGGTCTGCTGGATCACCCTTAGAGCCTTGGCCGAGGCGGTATTACACGCCAGGATAACCAGTGGACACCCTTGGGCGAAAAGATATTCGACGGCCTGTCGGGTAAAGTCCTTGATCACGTCGAAGGATCTTGTCCCGTACGGTGAGCGTGCATTGTCGCCGAGGTAGATATAGTCGTATTGGGGCAGAGCACGACGGATCTCTGAGAGGATCGTAAGCCCCCCATAACCCGAGTCGAATACCCCTATCGGATGCGATGCCATGTTGAGTTGATTGTATTGTTGAACCCCATAAGCCCTCGAAGTGCCTACGACACCTCGCTCATGCTAGGGGCAGGAGCTAAGCTCGTACAAAGGTAGCACAAAGCATCTTGCCCGAGAGCCCCTCTCTCCATATTGTCTCTCGTCTAGGATGCACAACCAAGAGGGAGGGAGGGAGGAGATTGTCGGATGAATGCCCCCTAAACGTCAGGGCTGTCGGTTGAGGCTATTCGAGGGAGAGGCCCTATTTCTCTTGCACTAGAGACTCAAGTAGGACTTGGATCGAGGCTCCTATAGAAACCTCTATCGAAAGAGCAATAGGGTCGCTATCGAGAAGATCCGAGGGCCATGGAGGATCACCCCTCGGGATTTTTACAAAGGGCCGATCAAGAGATAGGGCGGTTATCCTGGAGGATCTGCGGGGATAATACAACGAGGGTGTGGCGAAGCATTCACGTCGCCACACCCTCTAGGTCTATTTATTCCCTCAGCCCTAGGCTAAAGGGCTCGAGGTTGATAGCTTAGCCCTCCTTGGTTTCAGCAGCTTTGGCTTCTTCCCAAACCTCGCTTGCACGACGCTTGTAGCCAGCATAACGCCATTGAGAGTTACGCTTAGCTTCTTCAAAGAGCTCTACAGCCTCTGTGGGATACTGTTTCTTGAGTGAAGCGTAGCGCACTTCGCCCTCGAGGAAGGGAACGAAGTTGTCCCAGTTAGGCTCCTTACTGTCAAGGGTGAAGGGGTTCTTACCCTGAGCTTCAAGCTCTGGATTAAACCTCCAAAGATGCCAGTAACCACAGTTTACAGCGTTCACCTCTTCCTTCTGAGCCTTACCCATACCTGCCTTCAGACCATGAGAAATACATGGAGAGTAAGCGATGATCACAGAGGGCCCATCGTATGCCTCAGCCTCACGGATGGCCTTGAGCGTTTGGGCGGGATTAGCCCCCATGGCTACCTGAGCAACGTACACATATCCGTAGGTTGTGGCGATGAGGCCAAGATCCTTCTTGCGCACACGCTTACCAGCAGCGGCAAACTTGGCGATAGCCCCTACAGGCGTACTCTTAGAGCTCTGTCCACCCGTGTTGGAGTAGACCTCTGTATCGAGGACAAGGATATTGACATTAGCCCCTGTTGCGATCACATGGTCTAGGCCACCGAAGCCAATATCGTATGCCCAACCGTCTCCACCGATGATCCACTGGCTGCGCTTGATAAAGTAAGAGCGTAGATCGTACATCTGCTGGCAAACACCCGTGATACGACGAGCAATAATGGGCTTGATGGCGTCTGCAAGACTCTTGGCACGAGCAGCATCCTCACGGTTGTCGATCCACTCACGCAAGAGGCTCTTGAGCTCTGCATGGTCGATCTCTGGGTTAGCGATGCACTCCTCAGCCAAGCGTACAAGACGCTCACGCATCTTCGTGTAACCAAGGTGCATCCCGAGACCGAACTCGGCATTGTCCTCGAAGAGAGAATTAGCCCATGCAGGTCCTTCGCCTCTCTCATTTACGGTGTATGGAGTAGATGGAGCTGAACCCGAATAGATAGACGAGCAACCAGTCGCATTAGCAACCATCTGACGATCTCCAAAGAGCTGAGAAATAAGCTTCACGTAGGGAGTTTCACCACAGCCAGAGCAAGCACCAGAGAACTCAAACAGAGGTGTAGCGAACTGAGAGTTCTTGACATTGGCGGTAACGTCCACTAGGTGGGCCTTGCTGCTTACATCGGCCAGGAGCTTGTCCCAATTGTCCTGCTCTGGGAGCTGGCTCTCGATCTCCTTCATCACAAGAGCCTTGCCGTTCTTGTTACCTGGGCAGACATCGACACAGTTGCTACAGCCAAGACAGTCAAGCACATTCACCTGAATGCGGAAGGTCATGTCAGCAAACTGCTTACCCATAGCCTTGATGGCATTGACGCCCGTCTTAGCCTGCTCGTCTGCCGTCATCACGAACGGACGGATCGTGGCATGAGGACAAACGTAAGCACACTGGTTACACTGGATACAGTTCTCAGCAAGCCATTCGGGCACATGAGAGGCTACCCCACGCTTTTCGCTGGCGGCAGTACCGTTGTCCCAAGTACCATCCTCACGGCCCTTGAAGGCAGAGACGGGGATGCTATCGCCGTCCTGAGCATTGATGGGGCGAACGATCTTCTGAATGAACTCCGTATCGTGGCTGTGCACCTCTTGGGCATCATCAGGCAGGTTAGCCCACTCAGGCTTGACAGCCACCTCGATGACATCAGCCCCTCGGTCTACGGCGGCGAAGTTCTTATTGACTACGTCCTCACCCTTCTTACCATAGCTCTTGACGATGGCTTTCTTCATCTGCTCGACAGCTAGGTCATAGGGGATCACCCCAGAGATCTTGAAGAAGGCAGACTGTAGGATGGTATTCGTACGGTTACCCAGGCCGATCTCAGCTGCGATACCTGTAGCGTTGATCATGTAGAAGCGAATATTGTTCTTGGACAGATAACGCTTCACTTTGTTGGGCAGGTGCTTCTCGATCTCGCTGGCATCCCAAACGGAGTTGAGCAGGAAGGTGCCATTCTTCTTCAACCCACGAGTTACGTCATAGAGACGCAGGTAAGCGGGCACATGGCAGGCTACGAAGTCCGGCGTTACAACGAGATAGGTAGAGCGAATTTGATTGTCCCCGAAGCGCAGATGCGAGCAAGTGAAGCCCCCTGACTTCTTCGAGTCGTAGGCGAAGTAAGCCTGACAGTACTTGTTGGTATTGTCCCCGATGATCTTCACGGAGTTCTTGTTAGCCCCTACAGTACCATCGGCACCGAGACCGTAAAACTTAGCCTCAAACGTCTTGTTATCCTCGAAGATCAGGTCTTCCTTCTCAGGCAGAGAGGTGAAGCTAACGTCGTCTACGATACCGATCGTGAAGTGATCCTTGGGCAAGCGCATCTGCAGATTCTCATATACAGAGAGGATATGTGCAGGCGTAGTATCCTTGGAGGAGAGACCATAGCGACCACCCACGATCAGAGGAGCATCCTCTGCGCCATAGTAGCAAGACTTAACGTCTAGGTAGAGAGGCTCACCATCAGCCCCGGGCTCCTTGGTACGGTCGAGCACAGCGATGCGCTTAACCGTCTTGGGCATAGCCGAGAGGAAGTGCTTGGCACTGAAGGGGCGATAGAGGTGAACGGAGAGCAGACCCACACGCTCACCCTTGGCACGCAGATGGTCGATAACCTCGCGGATCGTCTCTGTAACCGAGCCCATGGCGATGATGACACGATCAGCATCCTCTGCCCCGTAGTAGTCAAAGAGGTGATAATGCCTTCCTGTAACAGTGGCGAGCTTGTCCATATAGTCCTGAACGATCTCGGGGACTGAGTTGTAGAAGGGATTAGAAGCCTCCCTGTGCTGGAAGTAAACGTCGGGGTTCTCCGCCATACCACGAGAGACTGGGCTCTCAGGGTTAAGGCCACGAGAGCGGAAAGCACGCAGGGCATCCCAATCGATGAACTGTGCTAGGTCTTCATTGTCCAAAGCCTCGATCTTCTGGATCTCGTGAGAGGTACGGAAGCCATCGAAGAAGTGGATAAAGGGAACTCGAGACTTGAGCGTAGCCAGGTGTGCTACCCCGGCCAAATCCATCACCTCCTGCACACTACCAGTACAGAGCTGAGCGAAGCCTGTGGGGCGTGCAGCCATGACGTCCTGGTGGTCGCCGAAGATAGAGAGCGCATGCGAAGCGATAGCACGTGCCGAGACGTGGAATACAGCGGGCAAGAGCTCCCCAGCGATCTTATACATATTGGGGAGCATGAGCAGCAAGCCCTGAGAGGCCGTGTAGGTCGTCGTTAGTACGCCAGTCTGCAGAGAGCCGTGTACTGCACCTGCAGCCCCAGCCTCGCTCTGCATCTCCTCTACGAGGACGGTCTCTCCGAAGATGTTCTTACGCCCCTGAGCAGCCCATTCGTCCACGTACTCTGCCATGGTTGATGAAGGGGTGATGGGGTAGATGCAAGCCACCTCGCTAAACATATAGGATATATGTGCAGCGGCTTGGTTACCATCACAGGTCAGGAACTTTTTCTCTTTAGCCATTTCTTGATCCTTTATTATTTTAAGTGATTATCTATATTCTATCTCTCTATAGCAATCGGTTTGGTTGGTCGGTATTCTCGGGGAGGCTTGATCAGCAGTAAGGGCGATGGCATCACCTACGCAAAGAACAGCCCAAACGACCCGAACATATACCTAATTTTCGGTAGCAAAGGTAGTCCATCTAGTGAAAAAAGCCAAGGATATTCCTAGATTATTAACACAGTATTGGTATACAACCGAGAGCATATAACTTTCGGGACCAGAATCATCAATCTAGAAGTCCCCTATAAATGAGATATTTAGATCTCAAATAGCAAGCCCGAGGGCGGATCTTCAGATGATCCACCCTCGGGCTTGCCTGATGAAGTGAGGCTAATAAGTTACGACTAATCGGGGATGAGCACAGATCGGCCAGGGATGAGCTTCGTCCTCGAGTTCATGCCATTGACAGAGAGAAGATTGGCAAGGCTCACGCCATGAGCCTGGGCGATGCCATAGAGGGTATCCCCTTTGCGAATGCGATACACCTGAGTGGCTGTAGAGGCTAGAGCGGAGACACCCTTACCCTTGCTACGCACCTTAGCAGAACGTGCCGCATAACGAGCCCCTCCGATATGTTGCTCCTTGACGAAGGTATAGGAGTCGCTGCGAGGCGCTCCCTCGGCGAAGTCGAAGAGAAGTTCTGGGTCGATGGCTACCCCCAAAAAGCGTGTCTCGAAGTGCAGGTGAGGGCCAGAGGATCGGCCAGTATTACCCCCTAAGCCAATGGGTTGGCCAGCCTTGACGATCATCCCCTCCTTGACGAGGCTACGGCTCAGGTGGCCATAGACGGTCTCTAGGCCATTAGGATGACGTACGATGATGTAATTGCCGAAGCCACCTCGGTTGTAGGAGCTCACACGCACCTTACCTGAGAAAGAGGAGCGGATCGTATCGCCTCTAGTGAGGCCGAAGTCCGTACCATAGTGGTGGCGGCGATATCTACGGCGATAGCCATAGTGAGAAGTTACTCGCCTCGTGTCTAGAGGCATAACAAACTCCCCCAGGTCTATAGTGTAACTATCAGGGATCGTCGCCTCGCCAGAGGTGAAGGGGTTCAGCCTTCGACTCCAAGAGTTCTCCCCATACAGATCGATCGAGGGGAACTCCAGTGCCTCACTCTCCAGCTCAGCTCGAAGCTCAGCCTCTCGGAGCTTCTTCTCCTCCGACAGTCTTTTCTTGAGCTCTACTCGATCAGCGAAGAGAGGATGCTCTGCCTGCAGCAGACTATCGACAGACGGACTCTTCGGGTTTGCCGTGCGTATCTCTCTGCGTGGTGTCTGCGCTGTAGCCTCGATGGTCGTTGCCGCCATAAGGCTTACCCCCAGACACAAAGACGCGCATAGCAAAAGCAATTTGTTCTTTGTCATAGGTTGTTTAAATGTCGTTCAAATAAGATACCTCCGCTTGAGATATTCTTAAATAAATAAGAAAAGCCCCAATGGTTTAAGGCTCGGTGGCAAAGATATATTTTCCATGTTAAACGACAAAATATTCTCCAAATTAAGGACATTATTTTCTCTAAGCCCTACGATCTACACTCCATCGCAGGGTCTATAGAAGAGTCTCCATTGGGGCTAAAGCCACCCCAATGGAGAGGAGGGATAGGCGATCTGAGGAGAAAATCTTTGTCCGATCATAACTACAGCATAAAAGTTGAGGGCTATCTTTGCAATATTATCCTATAGATTGATCTTATGAAAAGGACTGTACTCATCGCCCTAGTAGCCCTCAGCTGCACAAGCTCTATAGTTTGGGCACAAAATCCTAAGAAGGAGCTTCGCAAGCTCACCCAACGTGTCGAACGGCTCGAGAAGGCGACCATGAACCAACGGCGTCTCTCCATCTCTGGCTACCTCCAGGGGCAAACTCAGTACGGCCAAGAGCAGGCTAGACTACGTGTAGGCGAGCCCTCCAAGGAAGAGGGGATGCCGCACCGCATGGGTATACGCCGAGGACGGATCAAGTTCGACTACACCGAGAGACTTGCTCAGATGGTGTTCCAACTGGATGTAAATGAGAGCAAGGTTTCACTCAAGGATGCCTACTTCGAGCTCAAGAGCCCCTGGAGGAGCTTGCGACGCAGCGGACTCAAGCTCGGAGTCTTCAATCGTCCCTTCGGCTACGAGATCGAGTACTCTTCCTCTCGGAGAGAGTCGCCCGAACGCTCGCAGATCTTCAACGAACTCTTCCCTGGCGAGCGAGACATGGGCCTGATGCTGAGCCTAAGCCCCAACAAGGGCAATGCTCTGGACTTCCTCAAGCTGGAGGCAGGCCTCTTCGTCGGCAGTGGCATACACTCCGAACTGGACAATCGTCGAGACTTCATTGGCCACCTCTCGGGTGGAGGTAAACTGAGCGAAGACCTCAAGCTCTCGGCAGGGGTATCGTACTATCACGGCTTCGTACAGCACACCCGAGAGCAATACTTCTCGATGGAGGTTGACGGCTTCAAGACCCATGAAGTCAAAGCCGTAGGCAGCTCCTATGCCTTGAGACAATACTTCGGTGTAGATGCTCAGCTTGCCCTCAGCACCTCTCTAGGCACAACGCAGCTCAAAGGCGAATACCTCTGGGGGCAGCAACCCAGTCGCCGAGGGAGCTTCCGCAGCCCTAACTCGAACAAGCTGCACATCGAGCCTCTCTACCTGCGCCCCTTCTCAGGTGGCTATGTAATGCTCGTGCAAGGTCTCGGGGGGCTACCCGTCTCGGCCGTACTCAAGTACGAATGGCTCGACCCCAATACCCAGCTCTCGGGGGATAACCTCCTGCCCAAGGGAGGCTCTGAGGCCGACCTCTCGAGCCAAACACTCGGTATGGGCCTGGTCTGGAGGATGAGCAAAAGCCTGCGCCTACAAGCTTATTACGACTTTGTCCACAACGAGAGGGCCCAGGGGCTCGAGGGCTACGAGACGGATCGGGCCGATAATGTTCTAACGCTGCGCATACAGTACAGCTTCTAGAGGGATCGCTACTGCTGCATCGGTGGGCAAAGGCAATACAGAGAGGGTGTGATCAGAAAAAGTAGTGATCACACCCTCTCTGTTTGTCCATCGAGACCGTCTAGAGAGGCTCAGATAGCCTCGGCCTCGAGCGGAATATAGGATGGCGGATGAAGGCCTAGATGGGATCGCAATGGAGATCTAGATGAGAGTGCGACAGAGGCTCAAGTAGGATCGCAATAGAGACTCAAATAGGATCGCAATAGACGCTCAAGTAGGAGCTCCATCGAGGCACAAGTAGGCCCTCGATGGAGGGTTAAGTAGGAGCGCAACAGAGCATCCAGTTAGAAGTGCATGGACACCCAAGTAACGTGAGTTCGGTACAAAGATTGCCGTCCTCTCGGCTTCATTACTTCGCCTCGAGCTCCTCCACCCCACTAGAGGCCTGCCATCGCTCTCGCTGCCGCTGGGCCATCTTAGCCTCGGAGGCATTGCTTGGATTGGGCTGCCAAAAGACTTGCCCTAGAGCCCCATCGGGGAGGTATTGCTGAGGTACAAAGCCACCAGCATAGTCGTGGGCGTAGAGGTAGCCAGAGCCGTAGCCCAGCGAGGCCATCAGCTCGGTTGGGGCATTGCGCAGGTGCAGAGGGACGGGCAGATTGCCGCTGCCTCGAACGAACTCCAGTGCCCGATCGATCGCCCGGTAGGCCGTATTGCTCTTCTCACTACAAGCGAGGTAGACAGTAGCCTCGGCCAGGGGAATTCTCCCCTCGGGCCATCCGATACGCTCCAAGGTCTGAGCGCAGGCATTGGCCAGCAGGAGGGCATTCGGATTGGCTAGGCCAATATCCTCTGCGGCCGAAATCACTAGGCGACGAGCAATGAACGAGGGGTCTTCTCCCCCCTCGATCAACCGAGCGAGCCAGTAGAGGGCAGCATCGGGGTCGCTCCCTCGGATACTCTTGATCAGTGCCGAGGCAATATCGTAGTGAAGCTCGCCCCCCTTGTCGAAGGCGATCGGATTTTCTTGTACTCGGCTCGAGACCAGCTCGTTCGTAATCTCTAGCGGATCGAGGCTACTCGACAGGGCTACCAGCTCGAGGATATTGAGGGCACGTCGGGCATCGCCCGAGGAGAGGCGCAGCAAAGCCTCCCACTCAAGCACGACGATCCTGCGCTTCGAGAGCAGTTCATCTCGCTCAATAGCATACTCGAGGAGGGCACGGAGCTCCGCCTCGCTCAGTGGACGGAGCGTATAGACCTGGCAGCGAGAGAGCAAGGGGCGGATAACCTCGAAGCTGGGGTTCTCCGTTGTCGCACCGATGAGGGTAATCACCCCTCGCTCGACAGCCGAGAGCAGGGAGTCCTGCTGGCTCTTGCTGAAGCGATGGATCTCATCGATGAAGAGGATAGGACGAGCGGTATCCGAGAAGAGGCCACGCTGTCGCTCAGTGGCTGCCTCGAGCACCTCTCGCACATCCTTGACCCCCGAGTTGATCGCACTCAGGCAATAGAAGGGGACTCCGAGCGAGTGGGCAATGATCTCCGAGAGTGTGGTCTTGCCCACCCCAGGAGGGCCCCAAAAGATGATCGAGGGCAAGCGACGCTGCTCGATCATCTCCCGCAGCGTAGCCCCCGGAGCGACCAAGTGGCTCTGCCCGAAGTAATGCTCGAGCGAGGTGGGGCGCATACGCTCGGCCAGGGGTTTGCTTGCTGTCATCATAAGCTATAGGGAAATAAGAAAGTCGGGCACGAGAGCCCAGCTCCGACGCACCCGACCATCTAGGTTATTAGTCTTTGAGTTTACTTGCTCAGAGGACGAAGCGAGAGGTGGAGCTCGTCCAGCTGCTCCTGGTCAATGATCGATGGAGCATCGATCATCACATCTCGGCCAGCATTGTTCTTGGGGAAGGCGATGCAGTCTCGGATGCTATCCAGCTCGGCAAAGAGGGAGACGAAGCGGTCGAGACCATAGGCGATTCCTCCGTGAGGAGGAGCTCCGTATTTGAAAGCATTGAGCAAGAAGCCGAACTGCTGCTGAGCCTTCTCGGCCGTAAAGCCCAGCACCTCGAACATACGTGCCTGTAGGCTACTGTCGTGGATGCGGATCGAGCCCCCGCCGACCTCAACACCATTGATCACCATATCGTAGGCATTGGCTCGTACTCGGGCAGGATCGGTGTCCAAGAGGGCAATATCCTCCGGCTTGGGGGAGGTGAAGGGGTGATGCATGGCGTAGAAACGCTGCGTCTCCTCGTCCCACTCCAGCAGTGGGAAGTCCACGACCCAGAGGCAGGAGTAGACGTTGCTCTGTCTGAGCCCCAGCTGAGAGCCCATCTCGAGGCGAAGCTCAGAGAGCTGCTTGCGGGTCTTGTCGGCATCGCTACCCGACATGATGAGGATGAGGTCTCCGGGCTTGGCCTGCATGGCTTCGGCTAGAGCCTTGAGGGTATCTTGACTGTAGAACTTATCCACGCTGCTCTTGACCGTACCGTCTGCCTCTACTCGGGCATAAACGAGGCCACTAGCCCCGATCTGAGGACGCTTGACGAAGTCCGTCAGAGCATCCAGCTGCTTGCGGGTATAGCTGGCTGCGCCCTTGGCACAGATGCCCCCGATATACTCTGCCGAGTCAAACACAGAGAATCCGTGGCCCTGCAAGAGATCTTTCACCTCGACGAAGGTCATCCCGAAGCGGGTGTCAGGCTTGTCCGAACCATACAGACGCATAGCATCGGCATAGCTCATCCGAGGCAGAGGTAGAGGGATATCGATCCCCTTGAGGGTCTTGAAAAGGTGTTGGGTCATCCCCTCGAAGAGCGTGAGCACATCCTCCTGCTCGACGAAGCTCATCTCACAGTCTATCTGAGTGAACTCAGGCTGGCGGTCAGCTCTGAGGTCTTCGTCTCTAAAGCACTTAACGATCTGAAAGTAGCGATCGAATCCGCTGACCATCAGGAGCTGCTTGAAGGTCTGAGGAGACTGTGGTAGGGCATAGAATTGGCCTGCATTCATGCGGCTAGGGACTACGAAGTCTCGAGCACCCTCGGGGGTGGACTTGATCAGTACTGGGGTCTCTACCTCTAGGAAGCCTTGGCCGTCAAGGTAGCGACGTGTCTCTAGGGCAAACTTGTGTCTAAGCTCCAGGTTAGCACGCACGGCACTGCGGCGCAGGTCGAGGTAGCGGAACTTCATTCTGAGGTCATCGCCCCCGTCGGTATCGTCCTCGATCGTGAAGGGAGGGGTCTCTGAGACATTCAAGAGGCGCATCTCCTGCACCTCGATCTCGATGTCTCCAGTGGCCAGGTTGGGGTTCTTATTCGAGCGTTCGCTGACCTGTCCAGTTACCTGGATCACATACTCTCGCCCGAGCTCCTGTGCCTGCTCGGCAAGCTCTCCGCTTACGTGCTCGGCGTTGAATACGAGCTGAGTAATGCCATATCGGTCTCTAAGGTCTACGAAGGTCATTCCTCCCATGCGGCGGGCCTTCTGCACCCATCCTGCAAGCGTTACGCTCTGGCCGACGTGTGCCAGACGTAGCTCACCACAAGTTCTATTCCTATACATATTTTACTGACAATGTTTTTGTAGTCAATTGAGTATCGGGGCAAAAGTAGTCAAATCTCCCCCATTCACCAATAACTGTGTCCAATTAAACTGAGCTCTAAGCCTTGGGCCTAGTGATCCTTCTCCTCGAGCTCGAGTTGCCTTAGGGTTAGGCTGTCCATCCGTTCGATGATCTCGGCCAGACGCACCGAGGCCTGCATGAGTGCCTCGCTGCTCATCCCACCCGAGCTCATAGCCTGCTCGAGGGAGCGATGCTCCTCCTCGAGCAGGGGCATTTGACGGTTGATGTCCTCTAGCTCTCTACGCTCGGCAAAGCTAAGGCGGGGTGTCCGCTCGCGGGGAGCTCGGCTAGGGGCTTCGCTCTTGGGCGTGGAGGCCTTCTCGGCCAGACGTTGCTGGGCCTCTCGCTCCTCTCTCCATGCCCGATAGAGGCTATAGTTGCCGGGGAAGTCTCTAATCATCCCTTCGCCCTCAAAGGCCAATAGATGCCCTACGACCTTGTCCATGAAGAAGCGGTCATGTGAGACAATGAGCACACAGCCCGAGAAGTCGGCCAAATACTCCTCAAGCACCTGGAGGGTCAATATATCTAGGTCGTTGGTAGGCTCGTCCAGCACGAGGAAGTTGGGCGAGGTTACCAGCACGCTACATAGGTACAGCCTGCGCAGCTCACCCCCGCTGAGCTTGCCGACCTCGGTGTATTGCCGCTCGACGGGGAAGAGGAATTGGGTCAAGATCTGCGAGGCACTCAGCACCGAACCATCTGCATTCAGGCTGGCAAACTGCTCGGCAATATCCTGTATGACATCTATTACCCGAGCTTCGGGGGCGAAGGAGGGGGCCTCCTGGCTATAGTAGCCGAAGCGCACTGTAGAGCCAATATCTATCGTCCCTGCATCGGGCTGCTCGAGACCGAGTAGGAGGCGCAGGAAGGTCGTCTTACCTACCCCATTCTCCCCAACGATGCCGATCTTGTCGCCTCTAGAGAAGATATAGTCAAAGTCCTTGAGTATCGTCCGCGAACCATAGCTCTTCGAGAGGCTCTCGACCTCGAAGATCTTCTTACCGATATAGGTTGCCCCCGCATTGCCTAGGTCTATACGCTGCCCACTGCGCTTGGTGTGCAGCTTGCCCTCTAGCCCATGGAAGGCTTCGATGCGATACCTGGCCTTCGTACCTCTAGCTTGTGGCTGTCGGCGCATCCACTCGAGCTCTCGACGATAGAGATTGCTTGCACGGCTCTCGGCCTCAGCTTCGGCCAATCTACGCTCTTCCTTTTTGGCCAAATAGTAGTCATAATTGCCCCGATAACGATAGAGCTGCCCACGGTCAAGCTCTAGGATCTGATTGCATACCCTATCGAGGAAGTAGCGGTCATGTGTAATGAGGACGAGGCTCACGCTAGAGCGAGCGAGATAGCTCTCTAACCACTCAATGCTCTTGAGGTCTAGGTGGTTCGTAGGCTCATCAAGCAGGAGCAGCTCTGGAGCACTGATGAGCGTAGCCGCTAAGGCAATGCGCTTGGCTTCGCCGCCCGACAGGTGGGCGACAGACCTCTTGAAGTCCTTGATGCCTAGCCGGTCGAGGATCTCCTTAGCTCTCTGCTCATAGTCCCAAGCCTGGGTACTCTCCATCTCGGGCAGTAGTCTCTCGAGGCAGGTCTGATCGTCCTCGGCGAGGGCTTGCTCCCACTGTGCGACGAGCCTAGCTACTGGATCATAGCTGCTGAAGCAAGCCTCAAGCACCATCCCCGTCTGGGGGAGCGTGGGGCTCTGTGGCAGGTAAGCCCACCGAAGGTCATTCTCATAGGTAAGCAAACCTCTATCGTAGGGCTCTACCCCGACGAGGATATTCATCAGTGTTGTCTTACCTGCTCCGTTGGGTGCGATAAGCCCTATCCGCTGCCCACGATCGATGGCGAAGGTAAGATCCTCGAAGAGTACTCGGTCGCCGAAGCTCTTGGTTAGTTTGTCTACTTGTAGCATATAGCGGTCAAAGGTATTTGCCGGGGCTCTAAGCCTGCTGATGACGGCGGTAGATCGAGTCGATGATGCCGTCGCTAAGCCCCTTGGCGGGGACGATCACCCCATCGGCTGCGAGCGTATCACCTACCAGGAGGAAGATGTCTGCTGCGGGGACGATCACCTCTGCTCGGTCTGGTTTGAGGCGGAAGTGTATCATACGTCCCTCGCTATCGTATTGCTTGAGCTCACGAGCCACTCGATGTAGGCTCTCCAGGGGGAGGAAGTTGATGTTACTCCGCTCGGCGGGTGCACCTAGGCGCAAGAGCTTGTTGATATTGCCTCCTGAGCCGACGACCTTGATCGAGCCATATTGATCTTTGAGTTGCCGAAGATATTGGGCGAAGTGTGCCCATTCCTCAGCCTTGACCATACCATTGAGGCTACGCACAGTACCAATGTCGAAGGAGTGCGAGGCGACGAGCTGTCCAGCCACGATGATGTTAAGCTCCGTGCTTCCGCCTCCGACGTCTACATATAGATAGGTATCGTCCGGGCCGAGATGCTTGGGGGCGATGAGGTCGCTGGAAATAAGTTTTGCCTCCTCTCGTCCGTCCAGGATCTCGATCCGGATGCCCGTTTGGAGCATGATCTCACGGCAGAGTTCGGGCCCATTGTCAGCGTCTCGCATGGCCGAGGTGGCACAGGCACGATAATCCTCTACTTCGTAGATGGCCATAAGCTCTTTGTAGGCATTCATCAGCGAAAGCATTTGCCGGGCTTTCTTCTTACCTATTCGGCCCTTGACGAAGGCGTCTTCGCCCAGGCGGATAGGGACGCGCACGAGCTGAACCTTGGACATACGCTCCTCGGACTCGGGAGCATTAACGCACTTGATGAGCAATCGAATAGCATTGGAGCCTATATCTATGGCGGCATAATGGGTCTTGGACATATTGAATTAAGATTGTAGTTGCTGATAATATTGGTAGAGGGTGTCCTGGGAGCGCAGAGGGGCTTGTCCCTGGGAGAGGTGCTCTCGGCGCATAGCTCCATCGAACTGATTGACGAAGTAACCCTGAGCGGTATCGTCCATCCCCAGGCTTACGATCAGATCCAGCTCTCGCTGTATCTCGGGATCATATACAGGGGTCATGACTTCGATGCGCTTGTCGAGGTTGCGGCTCATCCAGTCGGTCGAGCCGATGAAGTACTGGGGCTGCCCGCCATTGCCGAAGATATAGATCCGAGAGTGCTCAAGGTATCTGTCGATGATGGCATTGGCACGGATGTTGTCGCTATAGCCTGGGACGGCAGGCACTAGGGAGCAATTGCCCCGCACACAGAGCTCTATGCGCACCCCGGCCTGGGAGGCTTCGTAGAGCTTCTGTACCATTCGTTCGTCCACGATGTGGTTGATTTTGATCTTGATGTAGGCTTCGTGTCCGCTTTGGGCGAACTTGATCTCTCGATTGATCTTGTAATAGAGCCTACGACGCATATCGTTGGGGGCGACCAGCAGCTCGTGGAAGCGCACCGAGATGAAGGGGCGTTCGATGAAGTCAAATACCTTGAGCACATCGTTCGTAATACCCCTGTGGGCGGTCATGAGCATATAGTCGGTGTAGAGACGTGCAGTGCCCTCGTGCAGGTTGCCGCTGCCGATGCAGGCAATAGCTCCATGTCGAGAGGTGATATGTACGAGCTTGGAGTGGATCTTGAGCTGCTCGTGTCCTAGGACAACGCGCACGCCTGCGTCCTGCATCTTCTTGCTCCAGGAGATATTGCTCCGCTCGTCGAAGCGTGCAAGGAGCTCGACGACGGCGATCACCCTCTTGCCATTTTGGGCTGCGGCCATGAGGGTTTTGACGACCTTGGAGTTTTGGGCCACACGGTAGAGGGAGATGCGGATCTCTGTAACCTCCCGGCTAATAGCCGCCTCGCTCAACAGGCGCAGGAAGTGATCAAAGCTCTGATAGGGGAAGTGCATCCCTCGATCCCGCTGATGGATCAGCTCGATCATGCTCTCCCCATAGGGCAATTGGCTCAGCTGCAAAGGCGGTTGAGCCGGGAAGCGAAGATCCCCTCGCCCACAATCAGGTAGCGACATCAGATCCTTCATATTATGATACCTCCCTCCGCCGATGCGGGTGTCGTGAGCATTGAGCTCAGCGATCTGCGAGAGACGATCGAGGATGTACTCGGGCATCATGGCATCGTAGACGAGTCGGATGGGCTCTCCGAGGCGACGCTGCTTGACGCCCTGTGAGATACGGTCGATCACGCTGCTGCGCAGATCACTATCCATCTCGATCTCGGCATCTTTGGTAAACTTGAAAGTGTATGCCTCGTAGTGGTCATAGTCTCGTCCGACAAAGACATAGGGTAGAGAATAACGAATGACATCGTCCAGGAACATCAAGAAGCTCTCACCCTCAATATCCGGCAAACGTACGAAGCGACCAAACTCTCGGCTAGGGATCTCTACGAGGGCCAGCTCGGGCTCAGGGCGCACACCCCCCACCGAGCGCGGGCGCAGCTCTATGGCCAGATAGAGCGCATCCTCTAGGTGCTGCTCAGCATCGAAGGAGGGACTATCCGGGAAGATCGGATTGATCGCCCCGCTCAGGTGCTTCGTATAGTAGTCGACGACCTGACGCTGCTGCTCGGGGCTCAGCTGCTGCTCGTTGATGATGTGGATGTGCTCACGATCTAGCAGATACATCAGCCGCTCGAGGGTCTGCTCGAAGAGGTGCGAATACTCCTTATTGAGCCGAGCAACGGTCAGTAGAGTACTGCGAGCAGCCTTGCGCTCGACGTCAGACAGGGTACGATAACCGATGGTGCGCAGCAGAGAGGCGATGCGCACACGAAAGAACTCATCGAGGTTGTTGGAGTATATCCCTAGGTAATTAAATCGCTCCAAAAGCGGGAGATCCTCCCTCATAGCCTGAGCGAGCAAACGCCTATTGAAGTACATCCAGCTCTCGTCTCGTGGGATGTAGGGCATACGCCCCGTTACTTTATTCGTCGGCATAGCGTTAGAGATATGATTATATATATGTAGTGAACGCTTACCCTTAGGTAATGTAGCTCGAAGATACCGAATAATTACCAAACAATCATTTTGCCTAAAAATGACTACCCCTCGATCGGACGGAGAGGAGGATTTTCGAGCGACTATTATAGGTCGGAAATCGGCCCATAATACCCCCCTGATCGAAAACGTATACGTTTTATGCCCGAAACGTATATGTTTTGGCCCTGAAACGTATACGTTTTAGCCGCGAAACGTATACGTTTTGACCGTGAAACGTATACGTTTTAGGGCACTCAACCTATACCTCTGTCTTACAGACACATATAGAATTACCCTTGAGGGGGTATTAGTTAAGCCCGCCAAGGGTATAGGTTTTATCCGCCGAGGGTACAGATTTTGCTCGTCAGGGATGTTGATTTTGTGTGCCGAAGGGATGGACTTGCGCCCTATTGGCTATAGATTTTTCGCCCCAAGGGCATGGGTTAGGAGATCACTCCCCAGTTCGTATCCCGATGGAAGAGCTCAAGTAACCTTCGCCCGAGAGCCTCATGATCCGGGTGGCGCAGCTCAGGGTCTGCCGCCAGGAGCTCCTCGACCAGGGCACGGGCATAGCTGATCATCTCGCCATCGCGAGTAGGATTGGCAATGCGCAGGCTGAGCTGTTGGCCACTCTGCTGCGTTCCCTCAAGCTCGCCGAAGCCCCTGAGCCGCAGGTCTTGCTCTGCGATCTCGAAGCCATCATTGGTCTCGACCATGATCTGCACACGACGCTTGGCATCCTCTCCTAGCTCATTGCCCGTAACCAGGATACAATAGCTCTGCGCAGCCCCACGCCCGACACGCCCTCGAAGCTGGTGCAGCTGAGAGAGTCCGAAACGATTTGCCCCCTCGATGACCATGACTGAGGCATTGGGTACATTGACCCCGACCTCGATCACCGTCGTGGCCAGGAGCAGCTGAGCCTGGCCCGAGACAAAGCGTTGCATGTGCTCTTCCTTCTCCTTAGGCTTCATTTTGCCGTGCACGATGACGATGTTGTACTCGGGGAAGACCTCCCGATAGCGTTGCAAACCTTGCTCGAGGTTGCGCATATCCTCCCGCTCCGACTCCTCTATCATGGGGAAGACAACGTAGATCTGTCGACCTTCCCCGACCTGAGAACGAATGAAGTTGTAGACCGTGTACATCCTCTCCTCGAAGCAATGTACCGTCTGTATGGGCTTGCGCCCTGGGGGCAACTCGTCAATGATCGAGATATCCAGGTCGCCATAGAGTGTCATGGCCAGCGTACGGGGGATGGGCGTGGCACTCATGATCAGGATGTGGGGCAGGATACGCCCCTCATTCTTCCCCCATAGACGCGCCCGCTGCTCCACCCCGAAGCGGTGCTGCTCGTCGATAATGGCCAGGCCTAGACGGTCAAACTGCACCGCTGGCTCGAGCAAGGCATGCGTGCCGACAATCATCCGAAGCTCCCCAGAGGCTAGTCGATCAAGTATTCGCTCTCTCGAGCGTTTAGGGGTGCTCCCCAAGAGCAGGCCCACTTCGATGCCCAGCGGCGCAACCAACTCGCTCAGACCTATGTGGTGCTGGCGAGTAAGGATCTCCGTCGGGGCCATCATGCAGGCCTGATAACCATTGTCCAGGCAGAGGAGCATGGCCATCAAGGCCACCAACGTCTTTCCACTGCCTACATCTCCCTGCACCAGACGATTCATCTGTATCCCCGAGAGCATGTCGCTGCGGATCTCCCTGAGCACACGCTTCTGCGCCCCAGTGGGTTCGAAGGGCAAGTGCTCCTTGTAGAGTGCGTTGAAGAGAGCTCCTACTCGCTCCATCCGATAACCCTGGTAGGCTACCCGTCGCTCCAAACGCATGCGCTGCAACTTGAGCTGGATGAAGAAGAGCTCTTCGAACTTGAGCCGTCGCCGAGCCCCCTCGAGACGCTCCGTACTATCAGGGAAGTGGATCTGCACGATGGCCTCTGGATAGCTCATCAGCATGGCTCGATGCAGGATCCACGGAGGCATTGTCTCTCCAAGGTATGGTGTGAGGGCACGCAGGAGTGTGTAGAGCATCTGCCGCATTTGGCGGTTCGAGAGGCCAGAGCTCTTCATCCTCTCGGAGGTATTGTACAGGGGCATCAGTCCGCCCGTCATGCCCTCGAGCTTTTCCTCGTCGTCAATCTCAGGATGTACGATGCTGTAGCTCCCATTGAAGAACTGGGGCTTGCCGAAGATGATGTACTCCCGCCCCAGCTGATACATCCGCTCGATCGAGGCCAACGAACGAAACCAAATCAATTCGATCGAGCCCGTGCCGTCAGAGAAGATCCCTACGAGGCGACGCTTGCGCCCTTGACCGACCTCTTGCCAATCCCTGATGTAGCCCTTGAGCTGTATGTACGGCATATCCGCCCGGATGTCCCTGATCCGATAGATATGCGTTCGGTCTACATATTTATAAGGAAAGTAGTGCAGCAGATCTAGGTAGGTTACCAGATCCAAATCTCGCTCGAGGACCTCGGCCCGCTTCGGACCAATACCTGGCAAATACTTGAGGGGCGTCTTGAATATATCTGCCATGGCGACTACAACTAACCCTGCGCTCGAAGAGCTAGCAAGCCCTCGGCCAAGATCATATCCCGAGGCGTGGTGATCTTAATATTCTCCTCATTGCCCCGAACCAGGCTGATCGGCAGTGCATGGTAGGCTTCAAAGACCGAAGCATCGTCCGTAAAGCTCTCCACCTCCTCGACCGAATAAGCCGAGAGGATGAGCTCCGACCGAAAGGTCTGTGGTGTCTGCACGCTAACGTATTGCGAGCGATCGACCGCCTCGGAGCTCTCCCCCTGCAGCCTACGCAGGCTATCGACCATCGGCAGATAGGGCAAGGCAGCTCCCGAATGCTCTGCCTCGGCGAAGCAGAGCTCGATCACCTCGCCACTGACCAAGGGACGAACGCCATCATGGATCGCTACGAGGCTATCCTCTCGCTCGACGAGCCTGAGCCCATTACGCACAGAGGCAAAGCGGCTTGCCCCTCCCGTGCAGACCCTGTGCGGAGTGCTGCATTGATACCTCCGACAGAGCTCCTGCCAGAGGCTCTGCTGCTCGAGCGGCAGGACAAGGATAAGCTCATCACAATGCTGCTGCATACGCTCGAGCGTATGCAGCAGGATCGGCTTACCTCCGAGAGAGAGGAATTGCTTGGGCAAGCCTCCTCCCATGCGTAGCCCTTTGCCTCCAGCCACGACGATGCCGTAGCGATAGCTTCGCTCTCGTGTCTGCATGAGTGGATTAGTTTTCATCCTCATCGAGCTGAGCGATGAGTGCGCTAAGTTGCTTATTGGCCGTAGTGAGCTTACCCTTGCAATATTTGGTGAGCTCGACCGCTTCGCCGACGAGCTTCGTCAGTTCGTCCACGTCGGGACTCTCGTGCTCGATGCGTCGAACGATCTCCTCGAGCCTCTCGGCTGCCTGAGAGTAGGTTAGATTACTTTTCGTCATGATGTCTGTTCAGAAATATCCGTTCTTAATCCGTCAAAGCATAGGACTCCGTGCGAAACCTTTACGACACCTTCCTCAAAAACTGAGTATCTAAGGCATAGCAATGAAATCTCGGATGATCTGCTCCACCTCTCGGGTGCATCGATCCAGGTCGTCATTGACCACAGTGCGATCGAAGCGAGGGGCATAGGAGAGCTCCAACTGTGCCTTGGCCAGTCGCTCCTCGATGACCTCGGGGCTATCTGTAGATCGCTTCTCGAGGCGACGGCGCAGTTCCTCGATCGAGGGAGGCTGAATGAATAGACTGAGCGAACGATCGGGGTACGAGCGTTGGATGTTTAGAGCCCCGACACAGTCCACATCCAGGATGACGTTGTCTCCCTGAGCCAGGCGACGATCGACCTCTGAGCGCAGTGTGCCATAGTACTTACCCTCGTAGACCTCCTCCCACTCGAGCAGTTGATTGCTCTGGATCAGTTGGCGAAACTCATCCGTAGAGAAGAAGTAGTACTCGACACCATGCCGCTCCACCCCTCGGGGCGGGCGACTGGTGGCCGAGATAGAGAACTGTAGGTTGAGCTCTGGGGCCTGCCTCTGTAGCTGGGCAATGATCGAGCTCTTGCCCGTGCCCGAGGGGGCGGAGATGATGATGACTTTGCCCATAGCTCGGGGTCTTAGGCTTGGGTCTGCTTGATCTTGTCCGTGATCTGGGCAGTGATTTCCTCCATCAGCTCGGGGTTGTCCCTGAGGGTTGCCTTGGCGGCCTCTCGACCCTGGCCGAGCTTCACATCGCCATAGCTAAACCATGAGCCACTCTTCTTAACGATACCGTGCTCGGTACCCAGGTCGATGATCTCCCCAGTGCGCGAGATTCCCTCACCGTAGACGATGTCGAACTCTGCCTTGCGGAATGGGGGCGCAACCTTATTCTTGACGATCTTGACCTTGGTAAGGTTACCCAGCACCTCCTCGCCATCCTTGATCGCAGTGCTCTTGCGGATGTCGATGCGCACAGAGGCGTAGAACTTGAGGGCATTCCCCCCCGTAGTTGTCTCGGGGTTGCCGAAGGAGACACCGATCTTCTCTCTCAACTGGTTAATGAAGATGCAGGTCGTATTCGACTTATTAATCGCACCAGTCATCTTACGCAGGGCCTGCGACATCAGTCGGGCATGTAGGCCGACCTTATTGTCGCCCATGTCTCCCTCGATCTCCTGCTTGGGGGTCAAGGCTGCCACAGAGTCGATGACCACCAGGTCTACTGCCGAGGAGCGAATGAGCTGCTCAGCGATATCGAGGGCTTGCTCGCCATTGTCTGGCTGCGAGATGAGCAGATTATCCACATCTACACCGAGTTTGGCTGCATAGACGGGGTCAAAGGCATGCTCTGCATCGATGAAGGCCGCGATGCCGCCAGCCTTCTGCGCTTCGGCGATGGCATGGATGGTCAGGGTCGTCTTACCCGAAGACTCTGGGCCGAAGATCTCGATGATGCGCCCACGAGGATAGCCTCCGCAACCCAAGGCAAGGTCTACACCTATAGAGCCCGAGGGGATAACGCTAATGGCCTCTACGGGGCGAGAGCCGAGGTTCATGATCGAGCCCTTGCCGTGTACCTTCTCGATATTAGCCATGGCGGCCTCGAGGGCCTTGCGCTTGGCTTCGTTGATCTTGTCTTTTGTATTCTCGTCCGACATATTTGTATTCGTTAATTCTATTATGGGTTCAATATCTGTGCGGCATGCGTGCTGGTAGACACCTCTCGGCCTCGGAGGATGCGCTCGATCGTGCCCGAGGCATCGATCACGAAGGTAGTGCGCTCCGTCCCCATGTACTTACGCCCATACATGCTCTTCTCGACCCAAACGCCAAAGTTCTGATTGAGCTCTGTGTCTGTATCGGCGATGAGGCGAAAGGGGAGCTGATGCTTCTCGATGAAGCTCCTATGGCTGCGGGAGGAGTCTCTACTCACCCCAACGATCTCATAACCAGCAGCCCTGAGCTCGGCATAGGCATCTCTAAGGCTGCAGGCCTGCGCCGTGCATCCGGCTGTATTGTCTTTGGGGTAGAAGTAGAGGACAATCTTCTTACCTGGATAGTCTGAGAGGCGCACCTCTTTGCCGTCTTGGTCGAGACCGAGTAGATCGGGCACTTGATCTCCTAGTTTCATTCTCGTTTTCGTTTGGGAAAGCACCAATTGGTGTATCATTATTTATTGCGAAAACAAAGATAGGTAATTCGACCGACACCTCGCACGACGCTCCTCACAGGGCTTCGGCCAAGACCCCGGAAGGGATGCGGCTAAAGTTCAAGCAGAGCCTCCATGGAAACATAAGTAAGATAGCACTGGAGACTCAAATAGGATCTCCATCGAGACTCAAATAGGATCTCCATCGAGACTCAAATAGGATCACAATGGAGGTCTAAGTAGAAGCTCAATCGAGACCCAAGTAGGAGCTCGGTCAAGGTATAAATAGGATCGCAATAGAGGTCTAAGTGTAAGCTTCGGAGAGGCTCTATCGAAACCCGAGCAATGGCAATATAAGGAGCGAGAGAGGAGGGATGACAATTGTCATCCGAGGGCAAGTTCGTATATTTGGGCAGATATTCGCTCAACGACCAATGAAGCATCGACTATACCTATTATGTATATTTGCCACTCTCGCAGTGTGCTGCCCCCAAGCACTCAAGAGTGAACCTATCTATGGACTTCCCGATAGCCTCAGCTCCGAAGCCATCGTGAGCATTCTCGTAGCAGAGCCCAGCCCCGACGAGGTCTACACCCTCTATGGCCATGCAGGGCTGAGGGTTCAGGATCGGGAGCAGGCGATAGACCTCACATTCAACTATGGGATCTTCAACTTTGACGATGGTTTCCTCCTGCGCTTTGTGCCAGGTCGAACGGACTACATCGTGCAACCACAACTCAGCCAAGACTATATACACAGCTATCTCTCCCGAGGCAGTCAGGTGCGAGAACTGATCCTTGAGATGGACAGCGAGGCCCGTCAAGAAGCTTGGCACTACCTCATGCACAACATCCAACCCGAGAATAGGGTCTATCGATACAACTTCTTCTACGACAACTGCTCTACTCGCCCTGTACAGATCTTCGCCGAGGCTCTTCGCCGCTCAGGTGAACGGACTGGCAAGGCTCGCATCCTAACCCTCCCCACGCGACCTGAGCAGCCCACCACCTGGCGCAAGCAGATCAACCACCTGGAACAGAAGCATCCGTGGGTCGTCCTAGGGACAGACCTAGCCCTCGGAGCACCGACCGACGAGGCGATGTCTGCTCGCGATCTGCTCTTCCTCCCGCACCACATCGAGCACGTCCTGCGCTCGGGCATCATCAAGGGCGAGCACAAGGCTTCCCCCATCAGAGCGACTCGCCTCTATGAAGCCTATGGTGATGCTTCTCAGGGAAGTAGCTGGCTCAGGTGGCTCTACCACCCTACCCTTATTTTCACCTTAGTGCTGATAGGTAGCCTCATTGCCTTCGTACGAATGCTCCTAGGGCACAGTATATGGAGAGCTCTAGAGATCGCACTTTGGAGCTTGGGTGGTCTTGCAGGGCTCATCCTGTGGTACATTGCCTTGGGAACGGAGCATCCCAAGGTGTGGCCTAACTATAACCTCATCGTCCTACACCCAGCTCTATGGCTCGGGGGTATCTCTCCTTTAGTCAGACCTAGATGGCAGGGACTTCGTTTATCCTTTCATTTTCTTAACTTTGCGGGGCAAATTGGCTTCCTCCTACTCTCCTGGGCCCTGCCTCAGCACTTCAACAGTGCTGTCTATATGCTGGCTGCCTCGCTGGCACTGCTCTCGCTCGGTCGCCTCTTGGAGTATCGCCGCCGGAGGCTACAGATACAATAGATGGAACAGAAACCCTTACGCTACCTCCTAACCTCTCTGGTGGTCTTGGCCGCTATTCAGATGCAAGCACAGGCGCAGCAGCTGCCTAGGCTTGTGGTCTGCATTACGGTCGATCAGCTGCGCAGCGACTATCTGCAAGAGCTGGAGCCACTGATGGAGCAGGAGGGGCTACGCCGTCTGCTCTCCCAAGGGCGAGTCTATCCTGAAGTAAAGTTCCCACTCACAGCACCCGATGCTGCATCTGCTACAGCGACTATCTTCACGGGAACTTATCCCGAGACCCATGGCATCGAACGCTCAAGCATCTTCGTGCGCAAGATCGGGCGTTCACAGTCCATCTTTTGGGACGAGGCTTACCTAGGCAACTATACCCGAGAGACCTATTCCCCCCGAGCACTACTGGTCAATACCCTGGGCGACCGTCTCAAGGAGGCCTCCGATGGGGAAACACTCGTATACGGCATTGCGCCCGAAGCCGAGCAAGCCATCAGCTCAACAGGGATTCTAGCCGATGGAGCCTTTTGGATAGAGAATAAGGTCGGGGCTTGGGCTAGCTCGAGCTTTTACGGCCTTATGCCCAAGTATATCGAGCGATACAATCGCTCCGAAGAGGGGCTTAACAAACGTCTAACCTCCAACAAGCTCAGCTGGACTCCCCTGAGGCACTACATCACCCCAAGCATTGCCTATAGCGACTGGGGGCGGCGGTTCTCCTACACCTATCAGGGCAGCGACATCTACCCACTCAAGCAGAGCCCTCTGATTAATGAAGAGGTTACCACGCTCGCCCTCAAACTCATCGAAGAGGGAGGCTACGAACGACGCAAAAGCCCAGGTCTTCTATCCCTATCCTATACAGCCTCCCCCACCAACGGTAGCGAGCTCGGAGCAGAAGAGGTGGACAGCTACCTGAGGCTGGATCGAGAGATTGCCCGCCTGTTGCGAGACCTCGACAGGCGCTTTGGGCTCGACAACTGCCTCATTACCCTCTCAGGGACGGGTTATACCACCTCTGTACAGAAGTCCCCGAGGGCGAGCAAGCTACGCCGAGCCTTCGGACTAGGCCGAGCCTCTGCCCTGGTGAATATGTACCTCTCGGCTCTCTATGGCCAAGGAGCATGGGTCGAGACCCTACTCGAGGGACGTATCTACCTCAACCACAAACTAGCAGAGCAGAGAGGGATCGCCCTAGCAGACCTGCAGAGAGAGACAGCCTCCGTACTCAGACAGATGGAGGGTGTAGCCTCGGCTACGACAGCCGATCGCCTGCGACAGGCCGATGGGCTCTCGGGCGAGAAACTCAGACTTCGACGCTCAGTACACAACCGCCAAATGGCCGATGTCTACTGGCGCATCCTACCTGCATGGCAGATCGAGGAGCTCCAGCACAGCCCTAGACTCAACACCTATTCGACAGCCATCAGCTCCCCCTTCATCATCATGGGAGCAGGTGTCCACCCCAAGACCTTCGACTATCCAGTCGTAGAGGCGAGAGACATCGTGCGGGCTATATGCAGCGTCCTGCGCATTCGCCCTCCGAACGAAGCGTACTAAACCACAGCCTGCCTTTGAGATAAGGGGCAGGCTAACCGTTCGCTTCACATTCATTCTAAACAAAAAGATAATAGATACATGGGACTTAATTCATTCCTATCCAAGATCTTCGGCAACAAGTCTCAGCGAGACCTCAAGGAGATCAAGCCATTTGTAGACAAGATCAAGAGCATCTACCCCAGCATCAGCCAGCTCTCCAACGATGAGCTACGAGCACGCACCCAGGAGCTGCGCCAGTATATCCAGGACTATGTAGCCCAGGAGCGTAAGGAGCTCGAGGAGCTCAAGGCCTCGGTCGCAGGCAAGAACCTCGACGAGCGTGAGGAGATCTGGGCTAAGGTAGACAAGATGGAGAAGACCATCCTCGACAAGATGGAGGAGGCCCTCGAGGAGATTATGCCCGAGACCTTCGCCATCGTCAAGGACACCGCCCGACGCTTCACCGAGAACAGCGAGATCCGCGTCCAGGCTACAGAGCTCGACCGAGCCCTGGCTGTCAGCAAAGACTTCGTGAGCATTGAGGGCGATACAGCCGTCTACCGCAACGAGTGGGTTGCAGGAGGTAACCTACTGCAGTGGAATATGATCCACTACGACGTTCAGCTTATCGGGGGGACAGTCCTGCACAAGGGTAAGATCGCCGAGATGGCTACTGGGGAGGGAAAGACCCTCGTGGCCACGCTCCCGGTCTTCCTCAATGCCATGACGGGTAATGGCGTCCACGTCGTTACGGTCAATGACTACCTCTCCAAGCGAGACAGCGAGTGGATGGGACCACTATACATGTTCCACGGGCTGACGGTAGACTGCATCGACAAGCATCGGCCCAATACGGCCGAGCGTAGAGCTGCCTACAATGCTGATATTACCTTCGGGACAAACAACGAGTTCGGCTTCGACTACCTGCGTGATAATATGGCGACAAGCCCTGAGGATCTGGTGCAACGCAGGCACAACTACGCCATCGTCGATGAGGTGGACTCCGTCCTCATAGACGACGCTCGTACCCCTCTGATTATCTCCGGCCCTGTGGCCCGTGGGGATGACCAGCTCTTCGAGACCTTCCTGCCCAACGTAGAGCAAGTGGTGGAGGCTCAGAAGAGACTTGCCCAGCAGCTCCTCATCGATGCCAAGAAGAAAATTGCCAGCACGGACAAGGCTGAGCAGGAGGAGGGTTACCTGTCGCTCTTTCGCTCCTTCAAGGGACTACCCAAGAACAAACAGCTCATCAAATACCTCAGCGAGCCCGGTATCAAGACCGGTATGCTCAAGACAGAGGAGTACTACATGCAGGACAATATGCGCAATATGCACCTGGCCACCGATGAGCTCTTCTTCATCATTGACGAGAAGCAGAATAGCGTAGAGCTCACGGACAAGGGCTTTGACCTCCTGACCCGAGGCACAGAGGACAGCTCCTTCTTCATCCTGCCCGATATTGCTTCGCAGCTGGCAGAGCTCGATGCTCAGAGCCTCCCAGACGAAGAGAAAGCACAGCAAAGGGAGCAGCTCCTGACCGATTACTCAGTCAAAAGCGAGCGTGTCCACACAGTCAATCAGCTCCTCAAGGCCTACGCCCTCTTCGAGAAGGATGACCAGTACGTGGTCATGGACAATAAGGTCATGATCGTGGACGAACAGACAGGGCGTATCATGGACGGCCGCCGCTACTCAGATGGTCTGCACCAGGCCATCGAGGCCAAGGAGCGGGTCAAGGTCGAGGCTGCGACGCAGACCTTCGCCACCATCACGCTGCAGAACTACTTCCGCATGTACCACAAGCTCGCTGGTATGACTGGTACGGCAGAGACCGAGGCTGGAGAGCTCTGGGATATCTACAAACTCGATGTGGTCGTTATCCCCACGAACCGCCCCATTGCCCGCAAGGATCTCAATGACCGTATCTACAAGACTACTAGAGAGAAGTATGCAGCCGTCATCGACGAGGTAGTCTCCCTCGTAGAGGCTGGGCGACCCGTCCTCGTCGGGACAACCTCGGTGGAGATCTCCGAGCTGCTGAGCAAGATGCTCACCCTACGCAAGATCAAGCACAACGTCCTCAATGCTAAGCTCCACCAAAAGGAAGCCGACATCGTTGCCCTGGCAGGACAGCCTGGGGTCGTAACGATCGCAACCAACATGGCTGGCCGTGGTACGGACATCAAGCTCACCCCTGAGGTGAGAGAGGCTGGCGGACTAGCGATCATCGGAACGGAGAGACACGAGTCTCGCCGTGTAGACCGTCAGCTGCGTGGCCGCTCGGGTCGTCAGGGAGACCCAGGTAGCAGTGTCTTCTACATCTCCCTCGAGGACCACCTCATGCGCCTCTTCGGCACAGACCGCCTCTCCTCGATGATGGACAAGATGGGTCTACAGGAGGGCGAGATGCTCGAGGCAGGCATGCTCAGCAAAGCCGTCGAGAGAGCTCAGAAGAAGGTCGAGGAGAATAACTTCGGCATCCGTAAGCGTCTGCTCGAGTACGATGACGTCATGAATTCGCAGAGAGAGGTGATCTATGGCCGTCGCCGCCATGCTCTCATGGGCGAGCGAGTGGAGATGGATGTGATGAATACCCTCTACGACGCAGGCAAGGCCATCATCGATGCCCATCACGGCTTTGGAGACTTCGCGACTATGAGGCTGGATCTCCTGCGTTACCTAGCCATCGAGCCTCCATTCGACGAGAAGACCTTCGCCAAGGGTAAGGCGGACGAGCTGGCCGACAGCCTCTTCGATGCCGTCATCGCAGCCTTCGACAAGCGTATCAAGACCATTGCCGAACGAGCTTACCCTGTCATCCACCAGGTATTTACCGAGTCAGGGCATCAGTTCGAGCGCATCATGGTCCCCCTAAGCGACGGGCTCAATAGCTACACCATCAGCTGCAACCTCGCAGAGGCCGATAGCACCCAGGGGATGAGCATCATCAAGGACTTTGAAAAGATGATCATGCTCCACATGATCGACGATGCCTGGAAGGAGCACCTCAGAGAAATGGACGAACTTCGCCACTCTGTGCAGAATGCTAGCTACGAGCAGAAAGACCCTCTGCTCATCTACAAGCTCGAGTCCTATGAGCTCTTCCGGCAAATGCTTGAGGAGATGAACCGCAAGACCGTCTCCGTCCTCATGCGCATTCACCTGCCTATGCCCGAGCCCTCAGAGCAAGAGGCTCAGCGGACAAACCTCCGCCAGGCCGAAGCTCCACAGCGCAGGGAGCAGCGTCCGCAGTACCACGAGTCTCGCAGCAGCGAGCCCGAGCAGCGTCGAGAGCCTGCTCGGGCAGAGCATCGCATCGGGCGCAACGAGCCCTGCCCATGCGGTAGCGGTAGGAAGTTCAAGCACTGCCACGGCAAGGGGATCTAGAGCTCCCCTGAGCCTCCTAACCTACCCACAAAGATCGACCTCTAGGGCGAGAGCTCCTCTCCCTAGAGGTTGCTTTTGGGCAGACGAAGGGCGGGCTTCATTTGCCCAAAGTGAACAAAGTGCGTACCTTTGTAGTTCCGATCAAAGAGAATGTAATCCATTAGTATTAGATGAGGCAATTAAAAATTTCGAAGTCGATCACCAATAGAGAGAGTGCCTCTCTAGATCGCTACCTACAGGAGATCGGCCGTGAAGAGCTGATCACCATCGAGGAAGAAGTAGAGCTCGCACAGGCTATCAAGCGAGGCGACCGCAAGGCACTCGAGAAGATGACTCGTGCCAACCTTCGCTTCGTAGTCTCCGTAGCTAAGCAGTATCAAAATCAAGGTCTAAGCCTACCAGACTTGATCAACGAAGGGAATTTGGGGCTAATCAAGGCGGCAGAGAAGTTTGATGAGACTCGAGGCTTCAAGTTCATCTCTTATGCTGTATGGTGGATTCGCCAGTCTATCCTGCAGGCTTTGGCCGAGCAGTCCCGCATCGTGCGCCTACCGCTCAATCAGGTCGGCACACTCAACAAGATCACCAAGGCTCTATCTAAGTTTGAGCAGGAGAACGAGCGCAGACCCTCGTCTGCCGAGCTCGCTCAGGAGCTAGATATCGCCGAGGACAAGATCGCCGATACGCTCAAGGTCTCGGGCCGACATATCTCGGTCGATGCCCCCTTCGTCGAGGGAGAGGACAATAGCCTACTCGACGTACTGGTCAATGACGATGCACCCAACGCCGACCGTACCCTCATGAATGAGTCTCTAGCCAAGGAAATTGACCGAGTACTCTCTACCCTAGCCGAGCGTGAGGCAGAGATCGTCAAGCTCTTCTTCGGCATCGGAGGCGGACAAGAGATGACTCTCGAGGAGATCGGCGACAAGTTCGGCCTCACCCGAGAGCGTGTACGTCAGATCAAAGAGAAGGCTATCCGTCGCCTACGTCAGAGCGACAAGTGCCAGCCCCTCAAGCCTTACCTTGGCTAAAGCGACTGGAGGCGTGCACCTTAGGAGCTAATTCGCAAAGCTCTTCCACAGGCAGAGAAGTTTGCATATATTTGTAACCGTTCTCTCTGGTTCTGAGACCAGGGAGGGCGGTTTTTCGTTGGAGGCAGGATCATCACTCACACAATATTATAATGCTATGTTACCTGAATGGAAACAGATCTATCAAGATCGTCTAACGACAGCTCAAGAGGCTGTCCGCCAGTCGATCAATAGTGGGACGTACGTTGTCTTCGGGCACGCTGTCGCCGCACCTGAGAGCATCTCGAGAGCGATCTATGAGCAGCGAGAGCGACTAGAGGATGTGCGCATCTTCCACATGCTCTACTTCGGTAAGGCCTGGCACCTGCGACCAGAGATGCAGGGGCATGTCATCCCCGTGATCAACTTCCTCGACAAAGCCTCTCGAGTAAGCTATGCTGATCGTCGGGCAGAGTTCTTGCCCTGCCACTTCCACGAAGTCCCCGATCTGTTTCGCCTCGGGCTATACCCAGTCGAGGTTGCAGCCATACAGCTCTCTCGGCCCAATGCCGAGGGTTACTGCTCCTTCGGAGTCTCCAACGACTACACCAAGGCCTCGACGGAGGCTGCTCGTGTCGTCATCGCAGAGGTGAACCAGCAGATGCCCTTCATCGGAGGGGACAATCTGATCCATGTCTCAGAGCTGGACTATATCGTCGAGGTGGATAGGCCTCTGCCAGCCTTCCCTCCTGCGCCTATCGGAGAGGTAGAGCAGCGCATTGCCAAGCATTGTGCGACCTTGATCTCGGATGGAGCTACGCTGCAGCTGGGGATCGGAGCCATCCCCGACGCAGTACTACAGTGCCTGGAGGATCGGAAGGATCTCGGCATCCATACAGAGATGTTCACTGACGGGGTGATGCACATGATGCGTTCTGGACAAATTACGGGGCAGAAAAAGACCAAAGATATAGGCAAGGTCGTCTCGACCCTCATCATGGGCTCAAAGGAGCTCTATGACTTCCTAGACGCCAACGAGAGCATTGCCATGCACCCAGTAAACTATACCAACGATCCCTACGTCATCGGGCAACAGGATAACCTCATCTCTATCAACTCCTGTATCGAGATCGACCTCACGGGCCAAGTAGCTTCGGAGGCAATCGGCCTGCAGCAATTCAGTGGCACAGGTGGACAGGTAGACTTCATCCGTGGGGCAAAGCGGAGCAAGGGCGGGTGTGCGATCCTGGCCTTCGCCTCTACGGCCCAAGGGGGTAAGATCTCTCGCATCGTCCCCATGCTCTCGGCTGGCACTCAGGTAACTACTGGGCGCAATGAGGTAGACTATGTCGTAACGGAATATGGATGTGTACGCCTGCGGGGGCTAACCCTCCGAGAGAGAGCCGAGGCCTTAATGAGCATTGCTCACCCAGACTTCCACCCGATGCTCCAGGCGGCCATCGAGGAGCGTTTCTATCCCTCACAAAGCTAAGCTTATTAACTACATATGAATCAAAAACACGTTATCTGCGTCCTCGGGACGCTCTCTGCCTTCGCAGCTACAGGAGCTACTGCCCAACAGAAAGCCAGCAAGCCACTCAACATCGTCTATATCATGTCCGACGACCATACGCAGCAGATGATCAGCTGCTATGACAAGCGGTACATTCAGACCCCGAACATTGATGCCATCGCTCGAGAGGGTGTTCGCTTCACGGAGAGTTTCGTAGCGAACTCTCTCTCAGGCCCTAGCCGTGCCTGTATGCTCACGGGTAAGCATAGCCACAAGAATGGCAAGCTAAACAATGAGCACCAAAGCCGCTTCGACCAAGGGCAGCAGACCATGCCTAAGATCCTGCAAAGCCACGGCTACCAAACAGCCCTCGTGGGCAAGCTACACCTGGAGGGCATCCCTCAGGGCTTCGACTACTGGACGATGCTCCCTGGCCAGGGGGACTACTACGACCCTAAGTTCATTCGGCCTAAGAACATGAAGGCTCAAGGCGAAGGGGTAGAGACCGTAAAGTACCAGGGCTATGTTACCAATATCATCACAGACCTCAGCCTTGAGTGGCTGGAGCAGAGGGACAAGGAGAAGCCCTTTGCCCTCTTCATCCACCACAAGGCAGCCCACCGCAACTGGATGGCCGATACCCTCGATCTCAAGAGCTTTGAGGATCAAGAGTATGAGCTGCCCGACACTTTCTACGACAACTACGAGGGGCGTCTAGCTGCCCAAAAGCATGAGATGGGTGTAGTCAATGACCTGGACATGATCAACGACCTGAAGATGCTCAAGGGGGCTAAGCCTACTCGACTGGGGGCATACTACAGCCGCAAAAACGACACCGAAGGCTGCCACGGGGTACTGCGCCCAGAGGTCAAGCAGAAGTTCAAGGAGCTCTACGATCCTCTAGCCAATGAATTCTATGCAGCGAACCTAGGGGGAGAGGCTCTAGCTCGATGGAAATTCGCTCGCTACATGCGAGACTACTCGAAGGTCGTTAAGTCCCTCGACCGAAATATCGGACGAGTACTGGACTACCTCAGAGAGCACAACTTGCTGGAGAATACCCTCATCGTCTACACCTCGGATCAAGGCTTCTACATGGGCGAACACGGATGGTACGACAAGCGATTTATGTACGAGGAGTCGATGCGTACCCCTCTGGTTATGCGTCTCCCTCAGCATCTTGGAAAGCGTGGAGATGTTACCGAGATGGTGCAGAACATCGACTATGCCCCCACCTTCCTCGATATGGCAGGCATCCCCATCCCCGAGGATATGCAGGGAGAGTCGATGCTTCCACTTCTAGACAAAAGGAGCAAGAAGAAGTGGACGCGCAATAGCCTCTACTACCACTTCTACGAATACCCTGGCGAGCATGCCGTGCGCAGACACTATGGGGTGCGTACGAAGCGTTATAAGCTCATCCACTTCTACGGAGACATAGACACTTGGGAGCTCTACGACCTAAAGAAAGACCCCAAGGAGCTAAACAACCTCTACGGCAATCCTAAGTATAAGAAGGTAACCGAAGAGATGCACAAGGAGCTGGAGCGAGTACGCAAGCTCTACGACGTAACGCCTGAGGTACACTAGACCCTTTTACAGATCATCATCCCCCCTGCCGACCCATCATGGGCCAGGCAGGGGGATCTTTGTATCGTCTTGGCAAACAGAAGAGATTTCGCACAAGTGAGAAATAATTACTACTTTTGTACGGGGAAAAGCTCAAGTTCCTCCACAAACAATTCCCTTTAGCTACCCCTCTCTCATCTTTTACTCACTAGGCTTGACCTCGTCGGCCTCCTCCTCAATAGGATCGAGAGGGTAGCTCTGCAAGCAGTCTGTTTGCTTGATGTCCCGAGCTTCGGTTTGCTCGAGCATCCACTTCATCCCCTACAACATCTTCCCCATCAAAGACCATCGAGGCAGGGGTGTATGTAGTATTACTTACTCGAATCAATTATTCATTATGCAGAGATATAACATCACAGAGCTCAGTGAGAAGAGCCTGGAAGAACTACGAGAGATCGCCACAGCCCTCGGCATGCAGGTATCCTCCTCCTCAACGAAGCAGACCCTAGTCTATGACATCCTGGACAAACAAGCCGAGTCTCTAGCTGGTGCACAGGCAGAGAAGCAGCAGTCTAAGGAGCAGAGCGAAACGAAGCGTCGTGGACGTCCTCGCAAGGAACAGGCCGCTAAGAGTGAAGCTCCTGCCCCCGAAGGAGAGGCTCAGCAAGCTAGAGACCTATTCTCCGATGTAGAGGCAGAGGAATCCGCCGAGAAGAAGGCTGCCCCAGCTGAAGACAAAGGCACTCCCGCTGCCGAACCTAAGCGTCGCAGCAGCCGTACAAAGAAGGAGGCGACCCCCACAGAGCGCCAAAAAGCCATCGAGATCGTCAATAAGGCCAGCGAAGAGGGCCAGGAAGTCAAGGCCGAAGCCCCTGCTCCTACAACCCCTAAGACCAAGCCCCAGGGCAGCATCAAGCCTCTAACCAAGGTAGCCCCCGTCCAACCCGCGGCAAAGCCTACCCCTGTCGATACCGAGGCAGAGCTCTCCGACGAGACAACGATCGAGACTAGCCCAGCCGAGGAAGACGAGGACAGCAGCAATGCGACCCCAACACCCCCAACGCAGATTGTCTTCCGCCACAAGAATGCCCGCAGCCGCCTCGATGACGTGCTGCCCATGGCCTCGGCTACCCCTGCCCCAACCAGAGCTGTGAAGCCAGCCCCCAGCAAGGCTGTAGTGAAGATCCAAGAGCCCGAAGAGGAACTCTTCGCTGAGGGTGTACTGATGGCGAGCGGGGTGCTGGAGATCTTGGCCGATGGCTATGGCTTCCTCCGCTCTGCAGACTACAACTACCTCTCCTCGCCCGACGATATTTACGTCTCACCACAGCAGATCAAGCAATGGTGCCTCAAAGCGGGAGATCTCGTCGAGGGGAGCATCCGCCCTCCTCAGGATGGGGAGAAGTACTTCCCCCTGGTCAATCTCTCTCTAGTGAATGGACGCAAGCCAGAGGAGATGCGCGACCGCATCCCCTTCGACCACTTGACTCCCCTCTTCCCCGATGAGAAGTTCAGGCTCGAGTCTCCTAACGTCCCCGAGGTCGGCGACAAGGTGGCCATGCGCATCGTAGACCTCTTCTCCCCCATCGGTAAGGGACAGCGAGGCCTCATCGTGGCACAGCCCAAGACGGGTAAGACAACCCTGCTCAAGAGCATTGCTAATGCCATTGCAGCTAACCACCCGGAGGTCTATATGATCATCCTGCTAATCGACGAACGCCCCGAGGAGGTAACCGACATGGCCAGCAGTGTCAAGGCTGAGGTCATTGCCTCGACCTTCGACGAGCCCGCCGAACGCCATGTCAAGATCGCCGAGATCGTCCTCAACAAGGCCAAGCGTATGGTCGAGAGCGGTCAGGATGTGGTCATCCTACTCGACTCCATCACCCGCCTGGCTCGTGCGTACAATACGGTACAGCCTGCCTCGGGCAAGGTCCTCTCTGGGGGCGTCGATGCCAATGCTCTACAGAAGCCCAAACGCTTCTTCGGAGCAGCCCGCAACATCAAGGGCGGAGGCAGCCTAACGATCCTGGCTACAGCCCTGCAAGACACGGGCTCGAAGATGGACGACGTGATCTTCGAGGAGTTTAAGGGAACGGGCAATATGGAGCTACAGCTCGACCGCCGTATCTCGAACAAGCGTATATACCCTGCCGTAGACCTCGTAGCCAGTGGTACAAGACGAGAAGATCTACTCCAGGATCAGACTACGGTCAATCGTATGTGGCAGATCCGTAAGATCCTCTCGGACATGAACCCTGTGGAGGCTATGGAGAGTGTCAAGAAGTACATGGATATGACGAGCAACAACGCAGAGTTCTTCTCCGTAGTCAATAGCTAACACATGAGGCTAGCACAAGGGTAGCGAATAATTAGATTTTTCTTGCTACCTTTGCGCTGCCTAAAGAGGATGGTTGGGTAGCTCAGCTGGATAGAGCAATAGCCTTCTAAGCTATCGGTCCTGGGTTCGAATCCCAGCCCAATCACTTGAGAGAGGTCGCACCATATGGTGCGACCTCTCTTTTTGCTTGATCGTCTCGGCAATCCCCATAGTGAGGCTGTAAATTGCTGAACTTAAGAGACTCCACTATCTTTCTTTCTAGTATATTTTTGTAACTTTGCTTCACTGGGTGAGACTTCACCTCAGAGTTTTTTGTAATCATATCGCAAATTGAAATGGTCAAGCACATTATCTTGTTGGATGCGACGTCGACGTAGTAGAGCTTCCCGATTATAAAATTCTTGGCTTCTATAGACCTAAATAGACTTACACTTGGATTTTGAATAGGAATCACAATATATTTTCTTCTTTTCTGCAGGCCCTACACAGTTTCGCTTATGCCACAGCAGATACCTTTGAAGCCAACTAAGCCATCTCTCCTACTGGCAATCTAAAGGTTTCCACGCATCTCGATGAGAGGTGCTGCAACTGATCGAACAGTAAAGAACAGAAACACTTCATTCTCTCAATAATCAAGATCATGAAACGACTAATCCTATTAGGCCTCCTCTATGCTGTATGCACGGGTAACATGAAAGCTCAGACACCAGTAGACACCCTCAAGACAAGCGATGGCAAGAAGGTTGTCTTAATGAGCGACCAAACTTGGCACTTTGTCGGCGAACGCACGAAGAGTCAAAAGGAGAGGATAAAGCCTCAAAAGACTAAAAAGAATAAGACTTACCGAAGGGACAACCAGCAGTATAGCAGTTCTAGCTACTGTGGAGCTCCCACAAAGAAAGGCGGAGCATGCAGGCGAAGGGTTCGAGGCGGTGGCTATTGTTGGCAGCATAGATAGCGGCCTAGACCTCAGCCATCTAGAGTAAAGGCACTCTATCGTAGGCCATCATCTTCCTACTAGAGACCTCGTGAGGGGGGCTAGGAAAGGAGTTCTATCATTCTCTCGGATGAACCTCTATCCAGGCCTTCCATTTCTATCCTATTGAAACCTCGGAATAGAGCCTACCTGGGTCTCTGTTGCGACCCTACTTAGACCTCGATGGAGATCCTATTTGGGTCTCTGCTGCGATCCTACTTATACCTCAATCGAAGTCCTATTTATATCTCATCGGCATTGCTATCGAAGTCTCTGCCGAGAGCCTCACTAGTCTCAAAAGGGGACAACAACTCGGCCCCTGGAAGTCTATAATTTCATAAATTTGTCTTGAATATCTGTCGCCCAGTCTACTGAACAAGGTATGCCCGAGCTAGAGAGACTTATGATGCTTTTGCCCATCGTATTCATGATCCATGAATATGAAGAGATCATCATGTTTAGGCGTTGGTTGTCCGGTCAGCGAACCCAGCTGAGGGTGCAATTTCCTCGAGTTGAGGCCTTCTTCACCAAGCGTAACGTTTTCGCATACTCCACGGCCACATTTGCCCTTGGCACAGCACACAACTTTGTTCTCATCAGCGGTGTAACCCTCATCAGTCTCTATCTAGAGGCATATCACTGGTGGTTCGTAGCTCTGATGGCCCATACCTTTCACCTGCTTATCCACCTATTCCAGTGGTTCGCTTACCGTCGATATATCCCCGTCATCGCCACGACGCTACTGACACTCCCCTACTGCATCTATGCTGGTTGGCGGTTTGTAATGGTCTCACAGCTGTCTATCCCTAGCCTCGCCCTATGTTCTGCTATTGGGTTCGTACTTATGCTCCTAAGCTTCCTCCTTACCTTTTACCTCATGTCCCGACTGCACAAACTCTAACGGCAAGAGAGGTTACTCTAGGGATCTCCTCGGATAATGCTTGGGCGGAGGGCTCAGATTGTCGTACCTTTGCAGCTTGAAACGTATCACAACCTATCCTAAACCTATCCTAGATGAATGGACTAGACTTGGCCCTACTGGTCATCCTACTGCTATCGACCATCAGTGGAGCTTGGGCGGGAGCGGCTAAACGCCTCGTACAGATTGCCTCGATCTTGATTGCCTTCTCCGAGAGCTGGCGACTGGCTCCTTGGCTTAGGGAGGCGATCCTCCCCTACTTCTCCCTCTCCTCGTCCTGGGCGAGCTTCCTGCTGCCTATTATCTCATTCCTCTTACTCTATCTCGTGCTCAGCCTCCTGGGCAGGTGGATCGCGTCGCTATTCGAGGGTGGCATCATCGGGATATTCAACCACTTGCTCGGGGCACTGCTGGGCTTAGTTATCGGGGTCTATGCCTTGGGCTATGCCCTCATCTTCGTCGACAAGCTCCTGCCTAGCCCAGCAGAGCTGGCCCGCAGCGGACTCGAGGATGTACGCAATACCTCAGAGCTCTATCACCCCATCCGACATTCGATTACCGACATCGAACAAATCATCGACTACTACACCCCTCGAGGGGAAAACAAAAAGTCTTGATGCTTGTTACAGCATTAGACGAGGATGCGTCTCTTCTGTCATGCAGCTTAGGGAGATAGACCTCGGAGACGATTTCACTTTACACATAGATTCATGCAAGAGAATGATAACATAATTGAGGAAGTTACATCAGGTGAGTATAAGTATGGCTTCACGACCGAGATCGAGACTGAAACCATCGGCAAAGGGCTCACGGAGGAAACTATCCGCCTAATCTCAGCCAAAAAAGAGGAGCCCGAGTGGCTGCTCGAGTACCGCCTCGAGGCCTTCCGTGTGTGGCAGGGGATGAAGTCCCCTCAGTGGGCTCACCTACGCATTCCCGAGATTGATTACCAAGATATTATCTACTACGCTGCCCCAAAACAAAAGGCTGGGCCTAAGAGCCTGGACGAGGTAGACCCCGAGTTGCTGCGAACCTTCGAGAAGCTCGGCATCCCCTTGCACGAGCAGAAGATCCTCAGCGGTATCGCCGTAGACGCTGTGATGGACTCGGTATCGGTCAAGACGACCTTCAAGGAGAAGTTGGCCGAGAAGGGTATCATCTTCTGCTCCTTCAGCGAGGCAGTCAAGGAGTACCCCGAGCTCGTGCGCAAGTACCTCGGCACAGTCGTCCCTGTCAAGGACAACTTCTTCGCAGCCCTCAATTCGGCGGTCTTCAGCGATGGTTCTTTCGTCTACATCCCCAAAGGGGTTCGTTGCCCGATGGAGCTCTCGACCTACTTCCGCATCAATGCCATCAATACGGGCCAGTTCGAGCGCACCCTCATCGTAGCAGACGAGGGCTCGTATGTGAGCTACCTGGAGGGCTGTACAGCTCCGCAGCGTGATGAAAATCAGCTCCATGCAGCTATCGTCGAGATCATCGTCGAAACAGATGCTGAGGTGAAATACTCGACCGTACAGAACTGGTTCCCAGGCGACAAGGAGGGCAAGGGCGGTATCTACAACTTCGTAACCAAGCGAGGCATTTGCCGAGGCGATCGCTCCAAGCTCTCCTGGACACAGGTAGAGACGGGCTCGGCCATTACCTGGAAGTACCCCAGTTGTGTGCTCAAGGGCAATGACTCTGTGGCAGAATTCTATTCGGTAGCGGTAACCAACAATTATCAACAGGCCGACACGGGTACGAAGATGATCCACCTGGGCAAGAATACCCGCAGCCGCATTGTCTCCAAAGGGATCTCGGCAGGACGCAGTCAGAATAGCTACCGAGGCCTCGTACAGGTCAGCAAGCATGCAGACAATGCCCGCAACCACTCACAGTGCGATAGCCTCCTCTTGGGCAGCACCTGCGGGGCACATACCTTCCCCTATGTGCAGGTGGACAACGACACAGCCATCATCGAGCACGAGGCCACGACCAGCAAGATCAGCGAAGATCAGATCTTCTATTGCCAGCAGCGTGGTATCGGTGTCGAGGAAGCTGTCGGCCTAATCGTCAATGGATATGCCAAGGAGGTGATGAACAAGCTCCCCATGGAGTTCGCCGTCGAAGCACAGAAGCTCCTAGCCATCTCCCTCGAGGGTTCGGTCGGCTAAGGCCTCTCCTCGCTCTACAAACTACCCTATTCAATCCTCAAACAGAGGGCATTAGATCATATATATTTAATCGGTACAAGCAATAATGCTACATATAGACAATCTCCACGCCAATATCGGAGACAAAGAGATCCTCAAGGGAATTAACCTACAGGTAGGCCCAGGAGAAATTCATGCCATCATGGGGCCTAACGGCTCAGGTAAGAGCACCCTATCATCCGTACTCGTGGGGCACCCTGCCTACGAAGTTACTTCGGGCTCGGTAACTTTCGAGGGACAAGATCTCCTTGAACTAGAACCCGAGGAGCGTGCCCATCTAGGGATGTTTCTCAGCTTCCAATACCCCGTTGAGATCCCTGGGGTGAGCATGGTCAATTTCATGCGTGCAGCAGTCAATGAGCACCGCAAGGCTACAGGACAAGAACCTATCTCCGCCAGCGACTTCCTCAAGCTCATGAAGGAGAAGCGCGCCCTCGTAGAGCTCGACAACAAGCTCGCTAGTCGCTCAGTAAACGAAGGCTTCTCGGGTGGAGAGAAAAAGCGCAATGAAATCTTCCAAATGGCCATGCTCGAGCCCAAGCTCGCCATCCTAGACGAGACAGACAGCGGCCTCGACATTGATGCCCTGCGCATCGTGGCCGGGGGGGTCAATGCCCTGCGCAGCCCCGAGCGCAGTGCGATCGTGATCACCCATTATCAGCGTCTACTCGACTATATCAAACCCGACTTCGTCCATGTGCTCTACAAGGGGCGCATCGTGCGTAGCGGAGGCCCAGAGCTAGCCCTCCTACTCGAGGAGAAAGGCTACGACTGGATCAAAGAAGAACTAGGAGAGTAAGCCCATGGGACAATTAGAGACACAGCTAGTAGCACTTGCTCAGAGGGAGGATTTATGCCCCTGTAGGCAGGTAGCACTACAGCGATTTAAACGCATCGGCCTACCTGCCTATCGCTCCGAGGACTATCAGCGCACAGACCTCTCAGCTATGCTCGAGGGCCGCTGGCAGATCTCACAAGGTAGCTATGAGAGCAATATCGAAGAGATTAGCTGGCCAGAGGGGTCGTATGTAGGGCTGCTCAGCGGCTTCAAGGGCAATCTACCCAAGCTACATTCGACCGATGGCGATCCTTTGCAGGCTCTTATCGAGGGTCTAGACGACCATACCTTCCTCGTCTACCTACCCAAGGAGGCTAAGGTACATCAGCCCCTCAACTACACCTACCTCCTAGAGGAGGCTGAGCAGGGGGCTATGCTGCTGAGCCGCTTCATCATCGTCCTGGAGGCTGAGGCTGAGCTAGAGATCGTTGGTTGGGATCGCAACCGCTTCACAGGCCACAGTGTTAGCCTGCAGAGCACTGAGATCTTCGTGGGTAAGGGAGCGAAGCTCACCCTCACAGACATCGAGGATAGCGTGGCAGAGGCACAGCGCATCAGCACGCTACACCTCGTCCAGGAGGCCCACAGCCAGGTTAAGCTCTACAGCCTTACCCTGGGGGCTGGCCGCACACGAAATAACTTCCACTGCGACCTCATGGGTGAGTATGCCAACCTGAGCCTCTCGGGCGTAGTCCTCAATACAGGCAAAAGCCACGTGGACAACTTCTCATACATCTCGCACTCAGTGCCCCACTGCACTAGCGACGAACTCTTCAAGTACATCCTGGCAGACGAGGCCAGCGGGGCATTCACAGGACGCATCCTAGTGGCCATCGATGCGCAGAAGACACAGGCTTATCAGAATAACCGCAACCTGCTGCTCTCTCCATCTGCTCGCATGCAGGCCAAGCCCCAGCTCGAGATCTACGCTGATGATGTGAAGTGTAGCCACGGGATGACGACCGGACAGCTGAGCAGCGATGCGCTCTTCTACCTCCGTCAGCGAGGCATTCCCGAACGGCAGGCTCGGATGTTCCTGAGCATCGCCTTCGCCGAGGATGTACTACAGCGCATCGAGGACGAAGACCTGCGCTGCAGCCTCAGGGAGCAGGTCGAGCACCATCTGCACTCGATTTACTAGCCTTCCTCTCTCAAGGAGACAGAGCTTAAAGGACAAAGGTTACCCCCTAGCGGCATCCGTAAAATGCCACTAGGGGGTAACCTTTTCTCTTAGTCCTCTCTAGGCGAGGCATCATAAGCAGCAAGGCTGTAGTCCCAAAGGAACTACAGCCTTGATTCATTTCTTTGTAAGTCGAGAGAGAACTATGCCTCCTCGGCAGGAGCAGCAGCCTCCTCAGCGGGGGTCTCCTCCTTCTTCTCAGCAGCTACAGGAGCATTCTCCGAGATCACTTCGAAGGGGATCTCTACAGCGACCTCCTTGTGCAGACGAACCGTAGCTACATAGTTGCCAAGCTCCTTAACGTTCTTCACGAAGATAAGCCTGCGCTCGATGTCGAAGCCCTTCTTAGTAAGCTCTTCGGCAATCTGAATGTTAGACACAGAGCCATAGATAGCTCCTGCATTACCAGTCTTAACGGCGATAACCAGCTTGATACCATCGAGCTGAGCAGCCTTTTGCTGAGCCTCCTGCTTGATAGCGGCGAGCTTATGAGCACGCTGCTTGAGGTTCTCTGCGAGTATCTTCTTAGCAGATGCAGTGGCTAGGACTGCCTTACCTGTTGGGATTAGAAAGTTGCGACCATAGCCATCCTTAACGACTACGATGTCGTCCTTGTAACCAAGATTGATTACATCTTCTTTCAAAATAACTTCCATTGTATTCTGTCTCCTCTTTAATATCGGTGATTACTTAATAGTCATGTTGTCAGTTACGTAAGGCAGCAGTGCAAGATGACGAGCACGCTTTACGGCCTGAGCTACACGACGCTGAAACTTGAGCGAAGTGCCAGTGATACGACGGGGAAGGATCTTACCCTGTTCATTGAGGAACTTCTTGAGGAAGTCGGGATCCTTGTAGTCGATATACTTGATACCGCTCTTCTTGAAGCGGCAGTACTTCTTACGGTTCTTGTCTACTGTCAGGGGAGTGAGGTAGCGAATTTCTGATTGCTGAGCCATTGTTTAGTTCTCCTTTTCGTTAGATGATGACTTCAAGTTTCTTCTCTTAGCAGCGTACTCGGCAGCGAACTTGTCCTGACGGAAAGTCAAGAAGCGAAGTACTGCTTCATCGCGACGGAACTGCGTCTCTAGGAGCGCAATAGTCTCAGGCCTGGCCTTGAACTCTACCAGCTGATAGAAGCCAGTAGACTTCTTTTGGATAGGATAGGCGAGCTTCTTCAGCCCCCAATTCTCATGATTGACAATCTCTGCCCCCTCGCTCTCGAGGAAGTTTACGAACTTGTCTACCGCTTCCTTCATCTGAACCTCAGACAAAACGGGAGTTAAAATGAAAACGGTTTCGTAATTGTTCATACTGATCGTTTATTAACTAATTGTTTATAATTAAAACCGTGCAAAGGTACGACAATTTGCCGAGAAAGTCAAATCGCCTTCCAAGTCGGTCGGTAGAGCAGGCTCTAGGGCTTTGACAGCTTGGGAGGGGCAAGGTAAAAAAGGCGGAGGATTGCCCAGCTCCCTCCCTCAGAATAAGCCTCTGAAACAGGAATATCCATAGCTACCTCTCTACTATTGAACTGTTTATCAACATAAATCCAAACAGGACAACGTACCAGCTTCTGCTCATAATCATCAGAGTCTGTAATATAGATAGCGACGACAATTCCCTGATCATTGACCTCTGCTCCCCAAAGAGTGATGGCATGTAATGAGCCTCCAAGACCCACATGTGTTTTGATCTCGAGACCGATACTCGAGCCTACTCTTAGGCGTTCAAGAAGGTACTCTGAGAAAATCTTCTGGGCTTCCTTAGGGCTTTTTGCGGAACTCCAATCATCATAAGAGGCGAAAGCACTCTGACTATAGTCAACCACCTTATCTCGGAGATAACCACCAGTATTGGGCAACGGGTAAGAGTGATTACTAATTTTAACATGCTTACCCTCTATATACCAAAGTAGTCCACTACTAATATTCCCTCCCCTAGTCAGCTCCCTAAATTTCGATATTGCATCATCAAATATAGCTGATTTGTACAGGCCAGTACCTCGACCATGAGGTGTGCCCTGAGGCAGAGTATTACCTTGCTCAAGGTAAAGATCTTGCCACCATTGCAACATATTCGAGGCTGAAATCAGCCAACAAGCCATAATGTCCTCTGGCCTCTTGAGCTTATCGACATCGTACCAACCGTCCTCTAGGGTTACACCTGTGGCAAAGATGTGATTACTGGGTAACGGCTTTTTTTGCGGAGGCCTAGGGTCTGAAGGATTTTTCTTTGGGGGCTCCTGGTTAGGCTGGCTAGGCTTATTGGGTTTAGCCTCTTCTCTTTTGACATCGAGCTTGCCTCGCTCAGAACAACCGGGTAAAAAAAGAGAGAGCAAGAGAGCCAGCCCAAATACCAAGACAGCGATGTAACTCCGCCGAGCTGAATAGGACATAATATCTCTGATTTTTACGCAATAAAAGGACAAGCACTAATGGGGCAAAGATAACGATAGAGTTGAGAAGATCCCTACCCATTCGATGAGGCCTCAGACGAGCGTTCGGCCTCAAGCAGGCGAGCAGCCTCCTCGAGCTGCCCATACCAGGCCTCGCCAAAGGCTCGCTTGAGTGGAGCCTCGAGGAAGCGATAGAGCGGTATACCCTCCCTGCGTCCTCTCTTAAGAGCGCACTTGCAGAGAGACCACTTGTGATAGTTCACCGCAGTGAAGTCTCTGTAGCGGCTCAAACGTATGGGATAGAGCTGACAGCTAATGGGTTTGATGAAGTCCGTTTTACCCTCGTAATAGACTCGTTCGAAGGCACACTGACACCCCCCAGAGCCGTCGTAAGTCGTGAAGACACAGTCCTTACCGTCCACGATACTCGTAACCTCATCGCCCTCCTCATCGATATAGCTCACCCCCTGAGCTTCAATCACCTCTAGGGCTCGGGGAGAGAGTAGCGGACGGACGACCTCAAGGTATCGGCGAAGCTCATCGGCCTCACCTGCCTCCAGGGGAGCCCCACTATCTCCCTCGATGCAGCAAGCTCCTTGGCAAACCGCATAGTCGCAGGCAAATAGTGTGTCGAATACGTCTAGACTTACGATCTTGTCCTCGATCTCTATCATATACTCTTTCAAGTTTCTGCAATGGAAGATCCCCCGCCTAGGGGCTTCTCGACGAAGCTCTTGGCGAGGGATCGATAACTGTCCGAAGAGCTCAGACTTACTCTGCTATGAGTGAAGCACGATAGAATGCTACTACAGAGAGCGTATTGCTCTGGCTGTGCAGGTACTGAGCAATCGTCTGCTTGTTATCCTTAACAAACTCTTGCTCCATGAGCGTATTCTCCTTGAAGTACTTCTTGAGAGCACCCTGAGCGATGTGATCGATGAGGTTCTCGGGCTTGCCAGCCTCACGAGCCTTCTCACGAGCGATCTCAAGCTCACGATCCTTGATATTCTGAGGCACATCAGCTTCGGTGATCCCTACGGGGTTCATTGCAGCGATCTGCATGGCCACGTCTCTAGCTACCTGGAGCTCGAGGGGCTCGTTGAAGGCTACGATCGTAGCGAGCATGTTACCTGGGTGGATGTAGGACACCGTTGAAGCACCCTTAACGAACTCGTACACACCGAGCTCCATCTTCTCACCCGTTACACCGCTGCGCTCGGTGATCATCTCCTGTACAGAGCGACCATCGACCATAGGAGCAGCGAGGATCTCCTCCTTGCTAGCCCCACGCTTTTCGAGGGCGATAGCCAGTACAGCCTTGGTCAGGTCGATGAACTCCTGGTTCTTAGCCACGAAGTCCGTCTCGCACTTGATACCGACAACGATGGCGAAGTCTCCATCGTGAGCGGCCAGTACACATCCCTCCTCAGTCTCACGGTCGCTACGCTTGGCGGCGATAGCTTGCCCACGCTTGCGGATGATCTCAATAGCCTTGTCGAAGTCGCCAGCAGCCTCTTCGAGGGCCTTCTTAACGTCCATCATACCTGCGCCAGTCATCTTGCGCAGCTTGGCGATGTCTTGAATTGATACAGCCATTGTATTGTTGGTTGTGTTAGGTTATTGTTTTGATGTTTAACGAAGAGTACAGTCAAAAGGCGGAGGCCATCGCTGACCTCCGTCCCTGTTGAACTGACTATTCTTCGCTTGAGTTTTCAGCCTCTGTAGTCTCTTCGGCAGCACCACGACGCTCACGACGAGCACCGCTGCGTCCGCGACGGATGCGACGAGGCTCTTCTTCGCCAGCCTCGCTCTCCTCACCCTTACCCTCGGCCTTACGCTCCTGCAGACCTTCAGAGATCGCAGAGCAGATAGCACTCATGATGAGCTCTACACCGTCTGCAGAGTCGTCATTGGCGGGGATTACATAGTCTACATTGGTTGGGTCGCTATTGGTGTCCACAATAGCAAACACGGGGATACCCAGGCGGTTAGCTTCTGCGATAGCGATATGCTCCTTGAGCACATCCACTACGAAGAGTGCAGAGGGGAGGCGATTCATATCGGCAATAGAGCCGAGGGTCGTCTCAAGCTTCGCACGCTGACGAGTGATCTGCAGCTTCTCACGCTTGGAGAGGTTATCAAAAGTACCATCGTTGGTCATCTTGTCAATCAGGGTCATCTTCTTGACAGCCTTACGGATGGTGGGGAAGTTGGTCAGCATACCACCTGGCCAACGCTCCGTTACATAGGGCATACCAACGCTCTTTGCCAGCTCGCCCACAGACCCCTTGATCTGCTTCTTGGTAGCTACGAAGAGGATCTTCTTGCCACCCTTGGCCATTTGCTTAGCGATCTCAGCTGCTTCGTCTATCTTGGCAACTGTCTTATGTAGGTCGATAATGTGAATATCGTTGCGCTCCATGAAGATGTATGGAGCCATTGCTGCGTTCCACTTACGTGTCAGGTGACCGAAGTGTGCACCAGCATTCAATAGTTGTTCAAAAGAAACTCTTGACATTGTTTTTTCGTTTACGTTCTATAAATGTAACATACGATTACTTTCAACCGCTCGGTAGTACGCTCCTCTAGGAGGGGTAATCCCAGCGATTTAGATACTAAACGCGAGTAACACTCGAGATCTACGATCCAAGTATTAACGCTTGCTGAACTGGAAGCGCTTGCGAGCCTTAGGACGGCCTGGCTTCTTACGTTCTACAGAGCGTGCATCGCGAGTCATGAAGCCCTCGGCACGCAGGGTTGCCTTGTCCTCTGGGTTGATCTTCACCAGGGCACGAGAGATAGCTAGACGAGCAGCCTCGCTCTGACCCTTGAAACCACCACCCTTGAGGTTGATCTTGATGTCATACTTCTCCACCACGTCGAGCTTAGCGAGGGGCTGACGCACGATGAACTGGAGGATAGATGAGGGGAAATAGGATGCAATATCACGCTTGTTGATCGTGATCTTGCCCGAACCTGCAGACACATACACTCGGGCTACTGCGGCCTTACGACGGCCAATGGCATTGATCTGTTCCATGATAGTCCTGTCTTACTTGAGTGTATTGATATCAATAACAACTGGCTGCTGGGCAGCGTGCTTGTGCTCTGCGCCATCGTAGACGAAGAGGTTGCCCAAGATCTTGTCGCCGAGACGGTTCTTGGGGAGCATACCCTTGACTACCTTGCGGAAGAGGCGATCGCTACCCTTAGCCTGCAAGGCACGAGGGCTAAACTGACGCTGACCACCAGGGTAACCAGAGTACTTGAGATAAACGCGATCATCCCACTTCTTACCAGTGAGAACTACCTTGTCTGCATTGATGACAATCACGTTGTCACCACAATCAACGTGGGGCGTGAAGTTGGGCTTGTACTTGCCACGAAGGAGCTTAGCCACCTTCGAGCACAGACGACCGAGGTGCTGTCCCTCAGCGTCTACTACAACCCATCCTTTGCTGACAGTTGCCTTGTTTGCAGAAACGGTCTTAAAGCTTAAAGTGTCCATTTCTTGTTTGTTAGTTGTTTAATTGTTTAATAGACGAAGTGGATCCTCTCTCTAGAGACGCTCTTACCCAAGCTGACATAGTTGGACACTCAGCAGGGGAGCAAAAGCCTTGAGATCGAACCCAATGAGTACTATTTTGATAATTTTAGCGGTGCAAAGGTACGAATAATAATCCGAACGGCCATCGTCCTTGATCCTTTGTCTTTAAGGCTGGAGATCATCCGGGATCTTCTAGGCGGCTCTACCGAGGTCTCAACAAGTCTTCGACCGAGAGCACTACAGGCTCTCTACTGAAGGCCTAGATGAGGGCTATATAGAGGCTCAAGTAGGAGCTCGATCGAAACCTAAGTAGGACTTCCGTTGTGATCCTATCTAAACCTCGGGCGAAACCCAAATAGGACTTCCACCGTGATCCTATCCGAACCCTCTAGCGACCTCTAACTTAGCCCTCGCTGGTTATCCTATTGACACCTCTAGTAAGGCTCTACCAGGAGTGCAACTATAATCCTATCTAGGGGCTTGTCAAATCCCTCTCGGAAGAATAACAGAGAGCCTTGCATCACTATACCTGAGGCTTATCGAGCGAACACAAGCCACAAGAGGAAAACATAAACAACTAAAAACAAACAGACACTTTCATTTAGGATGCAACGAGATATGTTCTAGTCATATTTTTTATATTTGCCCCCCAAACTCGAATTTATGCGACAGCAAAAGAAACAGATAGGTCGGTCCCTGATCGGCATCATCACCTCTACTGCGCTGGCTTGCATCACTTCAGAGCTGACTATTCCTATACTGCGAGAGCTCCTACATGACCTGAGTATCGGGATGGCTGTAGACCTGACACAGCAGCTATCCCCCACCAGGCTCAAAGAGTATATCCTAGGGGCACATCCCAGTCAAATGGGCCGAGAGCTACAGAGATTGTTCCTCTCGTCAACAACTGACGCACTGGACAACATCCTCACGCTCTACCTCGAAACAACCTCTGACAGGCATGACAGACGCAGGGCCAAGCGAGCGATACGCACCCTCGTCAAACAGCTAAGCCACAAGCAGCAGCACCAACTACTTGACGATCTCGAAAACAAAGAGATCGCCATGCGCTTCACTTGCCCCGAAACGGAGGGCGAGACAGCTCTAGAGGCTTACCTCAGCCAACAGCTACAGACGTCATCAGACCTGCCCAAGGGTCTGAAGCAGATGATCACCCAGCACCTCAGCCCTCAAGTCCAACTATGCTTCGGCCATAACCTCGGGCAGGGACATCATCGAGAGGCGTGGATCAGCTACGAACGTACCCTGCTCGAGGAGATCTACCATCGCCTAGCAGAGGGACAGCCCCCTCTAGCCTCGGCACCCATTGAGCTACACATCCCCGAGCTAGAAGGCCGCCTTGGTAAGGTCCTGGCTCGCAGGCTTCGAGGGATCGAGGAGCGAGAGGATAAACTCATTCATCTATCCTCTGAGACTCATCTATCTGTGCGACAACTACTCCAACAGAACCAAAGCCATAGGAGACAAATACGAACCATGATGCTGGGGCTCTACCTCCTCGTCTTGGCTCTAGCTGGGACTTTGAGCTACTGGGCATACGATCGCCGGCAAGCATCCTTTGATCTCTGCATTCAGATCCATGGATGGTTGGGTCGGGATCATCACCTCATCCAGGGAGAGGCATCCCTGAGGGTGGAGCTAGGAGAGGAGATACGCGTCCTGGATATTGATCGGCATGGGCGCGTCTTCCTGAGCCATCTCCCCGCATCACTCGCAGGCAAGAGCATATCAGTACACATCAGCCAGCCCGAGGGGATGCCCTACTACAGCCTCCAGGAGAGTATGCTACTCGATCCCAAGCGATACATCCATTACCTTGAGGCCAGCATCGTTGGTCTCGATCGGCTCGATGGGCTCGTTAGGAATGCCCTCACAGGAGATGAAATCGTAGGAGCAGAGGTCTATATGGCGGGGGAACGTATCCACACTGACCGGCACGGACGCTTCACCCTCTTCATCAGCAAGCAAAGGCAAGCCCTAAAGCAGCAGATCTCTGTCAGCAAAACAGGCTTCGAACGCTACACGAGAAGCATCCCCATGGTGGGAATAGACCCCACGACCATCTTCCTCGAGCCCAAACATACTACAGGCCAACAAGCACAAGATCTATGAAAGTGATACGATACATCCTCATAGCCCTAGCCCTCGGGTTGTCCTCAACGGCATGGGCACAGAAAATCGAGCTGCGAGGCATCATCTGCGTGCAGCGGAGTCTCCCAAAAGAAGCAACTGTCGAATACGTTAGCGATGTTCTCATCGAGCATCCCAATGCCAAACCAACAGTCAGCGACACTCAGGGGACATTCACCCTGAGCATCATTGGCCTGGCCCGAGGGAGTCAAATCGGGATCAGCATCAAACCTCAAGGCAAGTACAGAGACTATGTCGTGGTCAATGAACACGAAATCAGCAATATCACCCTCGGAAGAACAACCCCTGTACAGGTGTACATCTGCAAGCGCAAGGAGCTAGAGGAGCGCAAGGCAGAGCTGATCGGGATCAACATCGATCGCTACCAACGAGCCCGACAGACAAAGCTCGCCCAGCTTAAGAACCATGTGGCAGAGCTTGAGTCCGACCATCAACACCAGAGCCTACTCTACCGCCATGTCCTCGACAGCATGCAGCGACTCTCGCGAGAGCAGGAGGCCATGCTGCGCCACATACGGGAGTATGCAGACACCTTCGTTCGGATCAACCTAGAGGGGGCGGACTCAACCTATCGAGAGGCCTACAGCCTTTTTGAGCGAGGCGAACTCGACAGCGTATCGAACTACCTAGACCAATCCTTCGACTACAAAAGCGAGTATGAGTACCTCCAAAAGTTGGAGCAAGAGAGCAAGGTCTATCAAGAGGCCAAGCAAGCCTTCGAGGAGGCGACGCAAAAGCGCAACGAATATACTCGTAGTGTGAAAGATCTACTCCTGCGCAAGTGCCTCCTCATGGCTCAGACCCATGGCCTACGCTCCGAGCGAGATCAGGCCATCTTGCGCTACCGCCAAGCTCTAGAGCTAGACCCCAAGAACCACAAAGTACTTTTCGACTATGCCAGCTATCTACAGTCTATCGGACGCTTCTCCGAGGCCCAACATCTCTACAGCACACTGCTCACCGAGCTGAGAGAGCACCAAGGCTCTCATCCCGAGACCTATATCCTACGCTCTCAGGCAAGTCTCCTCTACAATCTAGGTCTCAATGCCAAGAGCCAGGGACAGTTCGCCTCTGCCGAACAATACGATGCCGAGGCTCTCGCCCTATGGGAGCAACTGGCAAAGCAAGATCTAGAGCACCTGCCAGGTCTTGTGCTCGCCCTCAATGGTCTCGGGGCAGATCACTACATGCAGCAAAGGTTGGGCGAGGCTGAGGCCCTCTACCTACGCTCGTTGGAGATCCTAGAACAGGGCAAGCTCGGGAATAATCGCACTCAGCAATCATACCTCGTACAGACGCTCAACAACCTCGGCACTTGTGCCTATACCGCGGGGAGAGGCGAAGCCGCCGAGACCTATTACCTCAAGGCCCTCAGCCTACAGGAGGCATTAGCCGAGTTGCATCCACAGCTCTACAAGCGAGACCTATACTCTACCCTGCACAATCTAGGCACTTGTGCTCAAAGTCGACAACAAGACGAGGATGCAGAGCGATACTACCGCCGAGGCATCGAGATCGCAAGACTACTGCTCTCGGAGAACCCCGAGGCCTATGAGTCGAGCTTTGCCATCTCGCTACATCATTTGGCTCTCACTATCAGCAAACAGGGCAGGCATAGTGAGGCAGAGGCTTACCACCGAGAGGCCCTCAGCATTCGCCAAAGGCTATACGCCCGAGAGCCTCGCAGACATTGGGGAGCTCTATCTACGACCATGGCCTTCCTCTCGGAGAACCTCTACCGGCAGGGACGCTGGAGCGAAGCGACACAACAGCAGAGGGAGCTCATCAAGTTCATGGAGCAAGCCCAAGCCCCAGAAGAGAATAAGTTCACCGCCATAGGCAATCTCGTCTACTTCCTCGTCGGCTCAGGAGAGTATACAGAGGCTGAGCAAAAGGCCCGCACAGCCCTAGCCCTACAGCCCAAGGCACACTGGATCAAACCGCACTTAGCTGTGGCTTTGCTCTTAGAAGGGCGATACGAGGAGGCTCGAGCAGCCTTCGACGAGCTCACCAATCTAAAGCACAACGGACGAAGGCTAGACACCCTCATTGCCAAGGGCCTGGAGCATCTACTTCGACTAGGAGCCATCCCTCAAGAACATCGAGGCGAGGTCCTCCAAACGATCCAGCGGATCAAAGAACAAGCTCCCAGCCCCAATACCTCAAGATCCTAGAACCTCACATCATGACCTCAATAAAAAGGGGAGGGATAGAGACGACAGAGCCCCCGAGAGAGCCGCAGTTGGCGACCCTCTCGGGGGCTTGTATGCAGAGATAGAGTAAATGTCGAAGCGCAGAGATATTCGAGCCCGAGAAGAAGCGGAGCAGAGGTGTACACATGACCCTACTCCACTCATCATCACAGGACAAGCTCCTGATTTAGGCTGCGGATGATGCGAGGACGAGAGGCTCGGTAGCCAGGAGAGAGGAACTCCAGCTCGGGGGTGCTGTATTGAGTACGAATGCCCAGCAGAGCTGGCAGTGTATGGGTGAATAGATCCAACATAATACGACGATCCTTGTAGGAAACTAATTGCTCATAAAGCTCTGGGTATTTGTTCCTCATAGAGGGGCTCATATAGATAAGCAAAGGAACGGAGACGCCCCCGACAGTCATCCCATGGTCGCAATAAGTTGGATTTCTCGGGTCATCATAGAGGATCTCCCCATGGTCAGAGAAATATAGAAGTAGCGTGGACCGATTCGAGTACCTATTGATGATCTCGGAGACAACATAGTCGTTATAGTAAACACTATTCACATAGTCTGCAATGTCTTGGTCCGGCTTCTCTCCTCGACGGATCGGGAGGTCTTGGGGAGTGAACCGAGCATAAGCCTCGGGGAAACGCTTCTTGTAGAGAGGGTGCGAGCCGAGCAGGTGTACGACCTGCATCAATCCAGACCGCCCCTTAGCCCTAGCCTTGTCGACACTGATGAGATAGGGGAAGACCCCTTCGTCAAAGAAGTGCTTCGTTTGGTCATGCTCCTCATCGATACTTCGGGCATGCACATAGTGGTGCTCATCAGCTAGATGGGCGAAGGTATTGATAGGCTGGATGAAGGTACCACTGCTCTCCTGGTTGCTGATCCACTCAACCCAATAGCCCGCCTGAGCAAAAACTGTAGGCAATGCGGGGTAGTCATACCAATTGCCTCCAGAATCATTCGTCTGATAAGTCAAGATCTTGGTCAGAGACTCTATCGTATTCGGTGCGGGGCTAACCACGCTATCATAGGCGATTAGATCGCCTGTGCTGAGTATCGAGTCTAGCCTAGGGGTATTGGACAAGGGGTAGCCGTAGCAGTGCATATAATCACGGCGGAGCGTCTCCCCGATCACCACGATGACATTCAGATCCTCTTGAGCAGGGGTAGAGGGGTCTTGATGGACAGAGAGCTGTAGATCAATATCTTTCATTCGCTCTACACTGGAGGCTATAGCCTTTGAGTTTTTGAGGAAGCCAATAGTATTCCACAGCACCCTATCATTAGGAGCAATGGTCAAATCGTAGGCATGGCCACTGGTCATAACCTTATCGTAAGTTCTAGGCAGAGAATATAGAGCGGTCATAAGGGTGGGAACGACAAGTAGTAGGCTCAAGACAATGCTCGAGAACTTAGACCACCAGCGAGGACTATATCGCACCCAGACCCAGGATATGAGTAGAAGTAGGCACAGCATCCCCACGGGTCTAATCAAGGTGGATAGGGATAGGCTAGACTCAATATATTCGCTCGCCTCCGAGGGGTTCGTCCCAGCCAAGGCTAAGACCACCCCATGGCTATAAACAGCACCATACCGGCCGAGCGTGAAGGCCTCTAGCAAAAAGATCGAGGAAGACAAGAAAACAATGACACCCCCTGCGAGCTGTCGTCCCCAGCGAGAGGAGAATAAGGCATGCCCCCACCACAGAAGTGAGGACCAAAAAGCTATTCGGATGAAGCCCCTAACGAGGGTTTCCGTCTGTGATAGACCAACGATGAGCTCCTCACCCTCCGGCAACAAAGCGTAAGACCGAGAGACGAACTGGACGTTGATCACCATCTGTAGGGTAAATGCCAGCAGGAAGACCCAGGAGGATCTCCCCAAGCGTTCCCAATAGGCATTCAGGAAAAGGTGCTCTTGCACCCATTTCGTAAGTGTACTCTTATTCATTAGTTGTTTCAAACATGTTTTATGCAAATGAGTAAATCAAAGGCTCTCCAACCTTCGAGTTATTCGATATCGGGTGTGTTGAGGGAGAGGAGGTCGAGGTACTCCTCCCAGTCGGGATCTTCTTCACAGAGGATCTCTAGTGGGAGGGTTTCATAGGGAGCTAGACACTCATTGAGCCGCTCGCCAAAGGAGGGCAGATGTCGGGTGTAGAAGACCCAGTACTTCTCCCCTGCTCCTGTATAATTGCCTGTCAAGATGGCCAATTTGTCTCGCTCCATAATCCGGCGCAGCTTGGGCTCTATCTCAGCGATCAGAGCTCCAGTTGATTCGTCAGGCATCCCAACTTCGTCAGCAGAGTAGGGCCACTTGATCTCCACCCGAACTCGAAGCTTCTTGCTCTGCATAAACTCCTCGAGCTCCAGCCTTCCCGTTACGAAGACAAGCTGTCCATTCTTTCCCTCACTGAGGGAGGTAAACCAATTATCCGTCAGTTTCATACCTTGTCAGTTATTATTGAGATCTCTAAAGACGAAGCAAAGGTAATGCTTTCTCCCTTTGCCCGAGACCTACAAGAAGTAAGTCTCCTCTGTCAGTTTGACTGAGGTTAGCCTCTCTCACTAGGCAATGGGAGTTAGATCAGGATGTAAACTTCGGAGTTTAAATCCCATTAAATGCACTATTTGTGCAAATAACGGCATACATATTTTGTTTGTCTGCAGTAGTTTTTTTAACTTTGTCAGCGGAATGAGATACATGGAGGAGGCAGAAAGGCTTCCTCCATGTTTCTTTAGTAGCATATCACCATTTCATCAACCGATAGAGCATTATGATAGAGCAGTCAGTAATCCAATCCATCGTGCAGGCCCACATCGAGCAGCACAATCCCGACCTATACATCGTGGAGGTATCGATACACCCAGGCAACCGCATCCTCGTGGAGATCGGTGCAGATCAGGGCGTTAGCATCGATGAATGCGTGGCCTTGAGCAAACACATCGAGAGCCAACTAGATCGTGAGGAGGAGGACTTCGAGCTCGAAGTTGGCTCGGCTGGCATTACCTCTGCCTTCAAAGTACTTCGCCAGTACATCGGGGCGATCGGCTCAGAGGTCGAGCTACTCCGCAAGGGTGGCATCAAGGAGAGAGGCCTACTGCGCTCAGCCAACGAGAGCGGAGTAGAGCTCGAGGTCGAACGCAAGATCAAACCTGAGGGGGCTAAGCGCAAGCAGCTCGTCCTCGAGGTCATCCAAATCCCCATGGACGAAGTCCTACAGACCAAACGTATTATCAAGATCTAAAGCAACAACTCAATAATGGCAAAGAAAAAAGAAACAACAAGTCTGATCGACTCTCTAGCAGAGTTCAAAGACCTCAAAAACATCACCAAGGAGACCATGGTGAGCGTCCTGGAGGACGCTTTCCGCAATGTACTCTCTAAGATCTTCGGGACAGATAGCAACTGCGATGTCATCATCAACCCCGAGCGTGGAGACTTCGAGATTTGGCGCACACGCCGTGTCGTGGGCAATGGAGAGGTAATCAATCCCCCCCTCGAGGTGGAGCTCAAGGAGGCTCAGATGCTTGACCCCGAGGCCGAGATCGGCGAAGAGGTTACCGACCAAGTGGACTTCTCGGCCTTCGGTCGTCGTGCCGTCATCAACCTACGTCAGGCCTTGGCCAGCCGCATCCTCGAGCTACAGAAGGACAACTTCTACGCTAACTTTTCCTCTCGTATCGGAGAGCTCATCACCGCCGAAGTCTATCAGGTTTGGAAGCGAGAGGCTCTGCTCATCGATGATGAGGGTAACGAGCTCTTGATGCCCAAGAGCGAACAGATCCCTGGAGACTTCTTCCGCAAGGGAGAGACTGTGCGTGCCGTGATTGCCCGTGTAGAAAATGAGAACAACAATCCTAAGGTCATTCTCTCCCGCTCAAGTGGGGAGTTCCTCAAGCGTCTACTCGAGCTCAACGTGCCTGAGATAGCCGATGGATTGATTACCCTCAAGGCCGTGGCACGCATCCCAGGCGAGCGTGCCAAGATAGCTGTCGAATCATACGACGACCGCATTGATCCCGTAGGGGCCTGCGTCGGGATGAATGGCTCTCGTATCCGAGGTATCGTACGTGAGCTGCGTGGGGAGAATATCGACGTTACGACCTATACGAGCAATACCCTACTCTTCATCCAAAGAGCCCTAAGCCCAGCCAAGGTATCAGCTATTACACTCAGCGAGGGAGATGTCAAGGAGGCAGAGGTTTACGTTCGCCCCGAGGAGGTACCACTGGCCATCGGGAAGAATGCCTCCAACCTCAAACTCGCATCGCTACTCACAGGCTACCGCATAGAGATCTTCCGAGATGGAGAGACTGAGGGTGAGGAGGACATCTATCTAGATGAATTCGACGACGAGATCGATCCATGGGTAATTGATCTGCTCAAGAACATGGGTTGCACCACAGCCAAGGCTGTCCTCAAGAAGGGCAAGGAGGAGGTTATCACCTCCACAGACCTCGAGGAGTCTACAGTAGATCACCTCTTCGCAGTCCTAAGCGCAGAGTTCGGCGACGAAGAGAGCGAAGGGGCTACTGAGGAGGAGGCTACCAACGAAGAAGACCTCGACCCTAAGGAGGGCGAGAGTGAGGGAGCTCAAGATTAACTCGCTCGAGGCCGAGTAAGCGGGAGGCGAAGGCCCAAGGATACCCCTCCCGACAGACCCAGGGGACAGAGCGTCCCAGATAGACATTACACAAAGAAATAGCAAGTATGGCAAAAGATATAAAGTTAGTAGAACTAGCCAAGAAGCTCAACGTCGGGGTGCGCAGCCTGCAAGAGACCTTGGAGCAGAAGGCCCTGCTAGAGGCCGCCACACCCAATACCCGTGTTGGCCGCCAAATCGCAGAGCAGCTCATCCAAGAGCATGGCAAGGGCCTCCCCCGTGAGGCTATTGAGCAGATCAAGCAGGAGCTCTTCGCCCCAGTGAAGCAAGAGGCTAGCCCTCGCACCGAGACTAAGCTCGAGCCCAAAGCTGAGGTAGAGGCTGCACCCCAGCCCCACAAGCAAGAGTTCAAGGTCGTAGGCCACATCGAGGATCTGAACAAGAGGGCTCAGGGCGAGCCCCAAGCAAAGCCTAAGGTCGAGGTAAAGCCCGAAGTGAAGCCTGAGGCTAAAAAAGAGGAGGCTAAGCCTGCCCAGTATGTAGAGCCTCAACCTCAAGTCAAGGAAGAACCTAAGGTCGAGGTAAAGCCCGAGACCAAGCCACAGACAGAGAGCAAGAGTACACCCAAGATCGAGACTGAGCCCAAGCCAGCAGTACCCCCTGTAGCAGAGGCTGAGGCGAAGCCCGCCCCCTCAACCGAGACCCTTGCCCCCGCAACTAGCGAGGCAGGGACGACGGAGACCGAGGGAGGGATATTCCGCCACACAACTCCTGAGGGGGTTCAACTCAAGGTGGTGGGCAAGATCGACCTCTCGAGCATCAATGACAGCATGCGCCCAGCCAAAAAGACAAGAGCTGAGCGAAATAAGGAGAACAACGAGCGCAAGAAACGGGCTCGCATCAACAAGAGTGCTGTCGATGTCAAAGCCGAGGTAGCCAAGGCCAATGATGGTTCGAACAAGAAGGCCTCAACAGGTAAGAACGGGATGAACGGCAAGGGCTCTCAACCCAACTCTGATCGCAACCAGCGCAATGGGCAAGGCAATGGCTCAGCCAACAAGAACGACCGCAAGGGTAAAAAGCAGAAGGCTGAAGCTCCCAAGGCTGTCGTAACAGACGAGGATGTACAGCGTCAGGTCAAGGAGACTCTTGCTCGCCTTACGGGCAAGAGCCCTCAGTCAGGCAAGAGTGCCAAGTATCGCCGAGACAAGAGAGACGCTGCCCGCTCTGCCGCCCAAGATGCCCAAGAGGCAATGGAGCAGGAGAGCCGCACCCTCAAGCTGACAGAGTTCGTTACTGTGAGCGACCTGGCCAATATGATGGACGTGCCAGTAACCAAGGTCATCGCCACCTGTATGAGCGTAGGGCTTATGGTATCGATCAATATGCGCCTGGATGCTGAGACGATCGACCTCGTAGCTGAGGAGTTTGGCTTCCAAACAGAGTTCGTCAGCGCAGAGGTGGTTGAGTCCATCGGTCAAGAGGAAGAGGATAGTGAGGAGGATCTGACCAGCCGTCCGCCCATTGTTACAGTAATGGGACATGTAGACCATGGTAAGACCTCGCTCCTAGACCGCCTACGCAATACCAACGTCATCGCAGGCGAGGCTGGGGGGATTACTCAGCACATCGGGGCATACAGCCTCAAGCTATCCAATGGCAAGCGCATCACCTTCCTCGATACCCCAGGACACGAAGCCTTTACCGCTATGCGTGCACGAGGAGCGAAGATCACCGACATCGCCATTATCATCGTGGCAGCAGATGACGACGTGATGCCTCAGACCAAGGAGGCCATTAACCACGCAGCTGCAGCTGGTGTACCCATCGTCTTTGCTATCAATAAGATTGACAAGCCTGCCGCCAACCCCGACCGCATCCGAGAGCAGCTGGCCGCAATGAATTACCTCGTAGAGGATTGGGGCGGGAAGTATCAGTGTCAAGAGATCAGTGCCAAGCAGGGTATCAACATCGATGAACTGCTGGAGAAAGTTCTCTTAGAGGCAGAGCTGCTCGAGCTCAAGGCGAACTCGAATCGTCGTGCCATCGGCTCTGTCATCGAATCTTCGCTAGACAAGGGTCGAGGCTACGTTACAACCATCATGGTGCAGAACGGGACGCTCAACAATGGCGACATCGTCCTCGCTGGGACGTTCTTCGGTAGGGTGAAGGCGATGTTCAACGAACGTAACCAAAAAGTGCAGCAAGCTGGCCCCAGCACGCCTGTACTCATCCTCGGGCTCAATGGAGCACCCACCGCGGGCGAGACCTTCAACGTCATCGAGACAGAGCAGGAAGCCCGTAGCATTGCGAACAAGCGTGAGCAGCTCAAGCGAGAGCAAGACAATCGAACTAAAAAGGGCCTTACCCTCGACGAGCTGGCTCGCCGACGTGCTTTGGGCAACTTCCAGGAGCTCAACGTCATCATCAAGGGCGACGTGGACGGTTCGATCGAAGCCCTCTCGGACTCGCTCATTCGCCTCTCTACAGAGGAGATCCAAGTCAACGTCATCCACAAGGGCGTGGGAGCAATCTCCGAGAGCGATATAGTGCTGGCCTCTGCCTCCTCGGCGATCATCATCGGCTTCCAGGTTCGTCCTATGCAGGCTGCCAAGCGCAAGGCTGAGGCAGAGGGTGTAGAGATCCGTACCTACTCGATCATCTACGACACGATCGAAGACATCAAGAGTGCGATGGAGGGGATGCTCTCGCCAGAGATCAAGGAGAACGTGGTGGCAAACCTCGAGGTACAGCAGACCTTCAAGATCACCAAGGTGGGGACGATCGCTGGCTGTATCGTACTCGAGGGGAAGATCAAGCGTTCGAACAAGATCCGCCTCATTCGAGACGGGATCGTCAAGTACTCAGGTGCTTTGGGCTCGCTCAAGCGTTTCAAGGACGATGCCAAGGAGGTGGTCATGGGTCAGGACTGCGGTCTGAATATCGATGGCTACAATGACATCATGGTCGGCGACGTGATCGAGGCCTACGAAGAGATCGAGATCAAGAAGACGCTGGACTAAGCCCTTAGTCTCAGCACAGAAAGGCAATAGGCCAAGGCGAGGAGTCAGCTCTCTCGACCTTGGCCTATTGCTTTGTCTTACAATGTAGGAGGCTGTAGCTCGAGCCGCTCAAAGAGCGGCGGACGATCTACAGCCTCCTGTCTAGATGAGGGGAGGGGGGAGAGGATCTATAAGCCGAGTTCTGTACCCCAAGGCCGAGGCCTCGAGGCGTCTGTCATTTATCTGGGCCAGATGTCTCCACCTGGCTCTAGCGATCTACCCTCCGACATGGGGCGAGCAACCCTCATAACGTCGGTTTACATGATCTTGCAACCCATAAGGTGTACGGCCCAGCCTGTTGCCAGGGCTGGCGGTGAGCTCTTACCTCACCTTTTCACCCTTACCGACAGAGGTCGCTCCCGAGGGATTGACTCCTCTGTGGCGGTTCTTTTCTGTTACACTACTCTGCCCTCACGGACGGCTTCCCGTTAGGAAGTATGGAGCTCTGCGTTGCTCGGACGTTCCTCACCTGCCTCTAGGGCAAATGCGACAGACCGATCTTCTCCCCCCTGTAGGGGTCTTCTTCCCCTGGAGAGGGGGCGATGTATGGTAAAGGCCCAGGGCCTCAATTAGTGCGTCATCTCGACACGCTGCGTGGGGGCTAGCTCGGCATTGCGCCGCTCGACCTGCTCAACGAGGTTGGCCGCCAGTGTGCGGAAGAATATCCCCGTCATGCTATTGGTCTGTATTGCCGAGGGTGCTCCCTCGTCGCCAGCCTCACAGATCCCTTGTACGAGGGGGATCTGCCCCAATAGGGGAATACCCATCTCCTCGGCGAGGGCACGGCCGCCATCACGGCCGAAGATGTAATAACGGTTCTCAGGCAGCTCGCGGGGGGTAAACCAGGCCATATTCTCGACGAGACCGAGGATGGGAACCCCGACCTTCTCGTCGAGGAACATCCCGATCCCCTTGATGGCATCTGCGATAGCGACCTGCTGAGGTGTCGTTACGACGAGTGCGCCAGTGAGTCCTAGGGTCTGCACGAGGGTTAGATGGATGTCGCTTGTCCCAGGAGGCATATCGAGCAGCAGATAGTCGAGCTCGCCCCAATTACCCTCCGAGAGGAGCTGCTTGAGCGCATTGCTGGCCATGCTGCCACGCCAAAGGACGGGGCTGGCCTTGTCGATGAAGAAGCCTATCGAGAGGAGCTTGACACCATAGCGTTCGACGGGGGCAATGAGCTCCCGCCCATCGACCTCCTCGAGGACGGGGCGAGCATCCTCGCAGCCGAACATCTTGGGCATAGAAGGGCCGAAGATGTCTGCATCGAGCAGCCCCACACGATAGCCTGCTTGGGCCAAGGCTACGGCTAGATTGGCCGATACGGTACTCTTGCCTACGCCACCCTTGCCCGAGAAGATCGCCACGACGTTCTTCACCCCAGGCAATAGCTTAGCCTCGACCTTGGGCTGGAGCTCGGGCATCTTGACTGAGATATTGCCCTTGATCTCAACGTCAGGGCCAACGTAGGTGAGGATAGCGGTCTCAGCCGCCTTGACTACGGACTTAACGAAGGGGGAGTTGGGCTTGTCAAAGATCAGCGAGAAGCTGACCTTGAGCCCATCGATGCGAATATCGTCCTCGACCATGCCAGCCTCGACGAGGTTCTTCCCCGTACCAGGGTAACGAACCTTTGAGAGGGCCTCGAGGATTAGGTTAGGATATATAGTAGTTGCCATGAAGTGATCAATCAAAATTATTGTACCCTGCGAGAGCGGCTGTAGCTGCGATAGCTATCGGGCTCGATCTCGATCTCGGGCTCTTGAAGCCCAGCCGCCGGGATGCTGGGGGAGAAGCGGATATACTTGATCGTAAGCCCTCGACTGAGCCACTGACGCTCGTAATAGGTTTGGATCTCGGGCACTTGATGCTGGAGCTCCGAGGCATAGAGATCTTCTGTAATGAGGTCTATCGGCTGATGGTTCAGCTCGAGCATCGCTCGGGTGTAGGTGTAGAGGAAGGAGCTATCCGTCTTGAGGTGGATGCAACCCGAGGGGGCAAGTAGCTGCGCATAACGCTCGACGAAGCGAGTGCCCGTGAGCCTTTTGGTAACCTTCTTCATCTGTGGATCGGGGAAAGTGATCCAGATCTCATTCACCTCGCCAGGGGCGAAGAAATGCTCCAGGAGCTCGATCTCAGTGCGCAGAAAGGCCACATTGCTCAGCCCCTCGAGCTGACTCTCTGTAGCCCCTGCCCACATGCGTGCACCCTTGATGTCTATGCCTATGAAGTTTGCCTCGGGCCTTAGGCGTGCGAGCCCGACAGTGTACTCGCCACGCCCGCATCCCAGCTCGAGGATAATCGGATGGTCGTTGCCGAAGAAGTCCCCACGCCAACGCCCCTTCAGGGGAAAGCTCTCCTGAGAGATACGAGCGAAGGGGTACTGGAAGACATGCGGGTAGTCCTGCATCTGAGCGAACTTCGCCAGCTTGTTCTTACCCATCTGCTTACTCGAAGAGATTTACCGTCTCACAATACTCCAGCTCTCCCTGTACGACGAAGCGGATCTCATCCTTGTCGAAACGTCCGACCCCATCTTTGAGGGCATTCTTGACCACATAGTCGAGCAGCTCCTCTTCATCGAACTCGAGGACTGCATCCTCGTCGTCGACATCGTCGCCAATCAACCCACGGCTCTCGTAAAAGTCGTAGATGAGGTCTACGAAGTAGACGATGTCGTCGTCGCTGAGCTTCTCCTTGAGCTCCTGGGGGATATAGTTGCGGATGAAGGCCACAGAAGCACCATCATCGTAGCCGAATATTTCGTCTGCCATATTTTATTCATTTATCTAGTGATGTAGATCTATTTGACTGCGAAGTTAACAAAAAGCTCCGAGGCATAGACTTCGGGAGACGAATTGCCCCTCGACAGAGCTCCGACTTAGACCTCGATCGAGACCCTATCTGGATCTCTGTAGAGCTTCTACTTGGGTCTCGAGTAAGCTCCTATCTGAGTCTCGGTGGCGATCCTATTACCCTCTCTGCTGAGGGTCTACCCTCCCCTCAGCTGCGCCCCTATCGGCATCGACTGTGAGAGCCAAGTTGAGGCTCAGCGGAGCACCCTGTAGGAGTTCATCGGCCGTCCTATCGAGGGCCCACTCGAGCCCTCTCACTAGAGCAACACAACTCTCGTAGCTCTAGGGCAAAAGAGAGAGGCTGCGCCACATCTCCCTGTATGAGGGGATGGGTGGCACAGCCTCCTGTTGATCGCAGCGTGGTCCCACTTGGGCTTGAACCAAGGACTCCCTGATTATGAGTCAGGTGCTCTAACCGACTGAGCTATAGGACCAGCTCGCGAGAGGACTCAGTCCTACTCTTCGAGTTTTGCAGGTGCAAAGATAGGGCTTTGAGCTCGATTTGCCAAACGTCTAGCCTTGATGTAGCAGTCGAGCGGCCTCGGCAGCGAAGTAGGTCATGATGATCTTCGCCCCTGCACGCTTGATCGAGAGCAGCGATTCGAGGATGATGCGATCTCCATCAATCCATCCATTCGCTGCCGCAGCCTTAATCATAGCATATTCACCACTAACCTGATAGGCTGCTATAGGTAGATCGTAGCGCAGGCTAGCCTCCTTGATCACATCGAGGTAAGGCAGAGCGGGCTTGACCATGACAATATCCGCCCCCTCATCTATATCGGCCTCAATCTCTCTGAGAGCCTCACGACCATTAGCTGGATCCATCTGATAAGCCCTTCGATCCCCAAACGAAGGGGCCGAGTCTGCAGCATCTCGGAAGGGGCCATAGAAAGCGGAGGCGAACTTGGCCGCATAGGACATAATCGGCATTTGGCTAAAGCCCGCCTCGTCCAAAGCTCGACGCATGTTCAGGATACGCCCATCCATCATATCGCTAGGGGCAACCATATCCGCTCCGGCACGGGCGAAGGAGACTGCCTGGCGAGAGAGATACTCGAGCGTCTCGTCATTGGCGACCTCATGACCGTGGATGATGCCACAGTGTCCATGATCCGTATATTCACACATACAAATATCGGCCACCACGATCAACTCGGGCAGGGCTGCCTTGATGGCACGGATGGCCTGCTGTACAATGCCACCATGATCGTCGTAGGCCTCCGACCCTGTAGCATCCTTGTGCTCAGGGATGCCGAAGAGCATGACTCCCGAGACCCCTAGGCGGGCCAGCTCGGCACACTCGAGGACTAGATTGTCCACCGAGAGGCGGTACTGCCCCGGCATACTACAGATCTCCTGACGGATGCCCTCCCCATGGACAACGAAGAGAGGGGCAATGAAATCACTTGGACTAAGGCTCGTCTCACGAACCAACTGGCGCAGCTCCTTGCTCTGGCGCAAGCGACGTAAACGTGTAAGAGGATACATTGACGTTGAAGTTATTTTTATTGATTAAAGTATCTATCGTTATAAGGCTGAGAAAGGCTCTAGGGGAAGTAGGGCGAGAGGCGGACACTATCGTCATAACCGAACTCAGCCTCCCGCATCAACAAAGGCCAGGAGAGACGCTTGCCGTGGCGATGCACCAAGCGGCGCAAGACTCTCGTCTGCCTAAGGTTCAGATACGGATGCCGAGGCAGCTCATCAGGATTGAGGCTAGAGAGCGGATGCCTAGTCGGAGGGCTCTGCACCTTGAACCAAGACTTGAGTTCGAGGAAGAGATCCTCCTCCATCCCATAGACTTCCTGTAGCTGTAGCGGTGTGTAGTAACCGCCCAATCGGCTACGCAGGGATAGGATCCGACGAGCGAAAGCAGGGCCAATGCTGGGCACCTTGAGCAGAGTCAGCGAATCGACCGCATTGAGATCGAGCACGACCCTGTCCTCGAATTTCTTCACCCCTCCCATGCGATACGCAGCTCCTGGAGGGCCTACATAGTCCTTCGAGGTATATAGGGTATCGGTCGAGGCCTCAACGAGCTGCTCAAGGCTATCCCGAGAGGCAGCCGAGAGCCGACCCGTAGAGCCTCCGCCTACAAGGTGAAGTACTAGAGCGGTGAGGACCAAAAGCGACAAAAGAAGCAGGACAAGCCGCTCCGAGCGACCAACAAAGAGGAAGTGGCGGGGTTTCATACGGCTGGATCTATTGGACGAGGGTATTTAACCTTGAGGCGAGGATTCCTCGACACCCGAGATCATCCCGTCTCGGAGGCTGATCATTCGATCTGCCCGTCGAGCGAGCTCGAGGTCATGCGTTACGATGACGAAAGTCTGACCGAGATCTCGACGCAGGTCGAAGATTAGGTCGTGCAGCTCCTGCTTATTCGTGCTGTCGAGGCTACCCGAGGGCTCGTCAGCCAAGATGACTCGAGGCTCATTCATCAAGGCTCGGGCTACGGCTACACGCTGACATTCTCCGCCCGACATCTCGCCAGGCTTGTGCCCCTGGCGAGGCCACAGCGATAGACGCTCGAGCAGCTCAGCAGCCCGGGCCTCCACCTCACGGCGACGTCGGCCCATGATCAGGGCGGGCATCATGACGTTCTCCAGGGCGGTGAACTCGGGCAGCAGCTGGTGAAACTGAAAGATGAATCCTAGCTCTCGATTGCGAAAGCGAGCCTCCTCCCTCGGGCTAAGGCTCGAGACCTCCACCCCACCGATACGCAGGCATCCGCCAGGGTCGGAAGGAGAGAGCGTGCCAAGGATCTGCAGCAGGGTGGTCTTGCCCGCCCCACTAGAGCCTACGATCGAGACGATCTCCCTTGGGGCTATGTCTAGATCTATCCCTTTGAGTACCTCCAGTGTACCAAAGGTCTTATGTATATTGCGTGCCTCTATGACCATAGTACTTAGGACTTATCCTCTACAGAGGGGTAAGTAGCTCCGTCTGCCAAATGCCTCAGGACATAAGCCGCTAGATGGCATCCGAAGATCATGGGCATATAGGAGACAGTGCCTGCTGTGCTGCGCTTGCATTGCTCTCCCGAGATCTCTACGACAGCCTCCTCATCGGGCAGCTCTGTCGAGAAGACTACGGGTAGACCGCTGCGAATACCCATCTTGCGCAGTCGCTTGCGCAACACCCGAGCCAGCGTACAGTTGTAGCTCTTGGAGAGATCGCCGAGCTGAACGGAGGCAGGGTCTTGCTTCGCCCCTGCCCCCATTGAACTAATGATCGGAAAACCTCGCTCGAGGCTTAGGGCGATCAGATGCACCTTGGGGCTCAGTGAGTCTATAGCGTCGACGACGAAGTCATAGTGATGGGCATCGACGAGGGCCACAAGGTTGTCATCCTTCATGAACTCCTCGATGATCTCGAGGTGGATCTCGGGGTTAATATCTCTCAATCGCTCTGCCAGCACAGAGGCCTTTGCACGCCCTACGGTGCTGTGCAGAGCGACGATCTGACGGTTAATATTAGACGGCTGGACAATGTCGGCATCGACGAGGGTCATGCGGCCAATGCCTGCTCGGGCAAGCATCTCTGCACACGCCCCCCCGACACCACCTAGGCCGACGACGAGGACGTGGCTCTCGGCAAGCCTCTGCATTCGAGGAGAGCCATAGAGCAGGCGAGTACGCTCGCACCAGTGATTGTTATGATCTATCATTTGAAGTCTAGGGCGTGCCTCAGCCCTGTGGCTGAGGCACGAAGGATAAGCTATTTGATGCCCCGAGCATTGAGGGCTTGCTGATACTTGCGGGCATTGACCTGATGCTCTCTATAGCTGGCCGAGAAGTTATGGTAGCCAGAGAAGTCTTCCTTGGCACACATGTAGATATAGGGATGGGTCTCTGCGGCCAAGACCAGGTCAATCGTAGTGGGTCTAGGGATACGGATAGGCCCTGGGGGGAGGCCTCGCACTCGATAGGTGTTGTAGGGCGAAGCGACGCTGAGGTGGGCGTAGAGAATGCGACGCAGAGCAAAATCCTCTAGAGCGAACTTGACCGTAGGATCGCTCTGCAAAAGCATCCCTCGGCGCAGTCTGTTGAGATAGAGGCCTGCGATGCGAGGGTATTCGTCTCGCTTGGCCGACTCCTCCTCGACGATGGCTGCAAGGGAGGTAACCTCGTCAGGACGGAGACCTAGCCGCTCGGCTTGCGCCCTGCGCTCTACATTCCAAAAGCGTCGATGGTGTCGGGCAATCGTGTCGATAAGCCCCTCGGCAGAGATGCTCCAGAGCACCTCGTAGTCGCCCCTAAGCAGGAGGCTACGAATACTATGCGTACTCAAACCATAGCGGGCACAGAAGGTGCTGTCGGAGAGTAGCTGATAGAGCTCTCTCTCGGGGAGCATCAAGTGGCTGGAGAGGTGTCGACTAATCTCCTCGGTGGTGCGTAAAGCCCCGACGGAGATCGTAACGGGGCTCTCCTCGCCCTCGGCTAGAGCCCTGATGATCTCTCCCATATTCATCCGAGGAGTGATGGCATAACGCCCTGGACGGAGCTTCGCCTCTAATCCCTCTCGACGAGCCAAGAAGGTGAAGAGACGGGGATAGCGCAGCCACACCCTACTCTGTACCGAATGAATGACGGTCTCGAGATCTTGTCCTGGACGAACGAAGACATAGGCCGTCTGCTGTAGCCTACCTGCTGGTCTATCGAGGATGTAGTAGAGTGCGAGGCCTGCGAGCAATGCAAGGGCCAGTAGGATGGCCACTAGGCGATAGATCCACAGATAACGAGACGAGGGCTTGCCCTCTGATCGTTTGGATCGAGGCGAGGTGGTCTGGGTTGCTTTACTCTTGTCCATAGGATGCCTGTTTGATGTACACTACTATCTTACAAAGATAACACTTTTGCCCCGACGTCGGGGAGTGATAAACGGCCGATGGAGAGCCGGAGCGTTACAAAAGAGCGAAATAGTTACCTTTAGCATACCAAAAGCGACCTCAAGACCGTTAGAGAGATAATGAGAGATCTATTCACACCTAAAAGTATTTATGATGTCGCACGTACTCAAACGAATGTTCCTAGCCCTCGGCCTCCTGATGCTCTGGGCTATGCAGGGCCATGCACAGGAGGGCCCTACCCTACTTTGGCCCATCGAGGGCAAGCAGGCTGGCGAAGATATTCTCTATCGCCCACAGGACTACATCGACAGAGAGCTCAACCTCGACAACCTCTTCATCCAAGCCCCCGAGGGCTCTCAGGTGGTGTGCCCTACCGATGCAGTTGTCAGATCCATCTCGCTGAGCTATTACTCCAGCCTAACTCAGACGATGGGCTTCCCCCTAGGGGGCGACTTCGGGGTTGCGGTCGCTGAGGTCAAGGCCAAGTACGCCTCTCGCCTCGGCCCTATCCGCTATCTAGCGGCTCAGATTGGGCTCAAGATGAAGGATGGCAGCACGATCTATATCTCGGGACTGAGGCCTGCCCGCCCATTCAAGACGGGGCAGCGTGTCTCCCGTGGCGAGCTCCTCGGCACAGTCCTCTACTCCTACCACAAGATCAACGAACCCTCGATCTCGCTATCCATCTCGTCGGCTCAGGGCAAGCCTCGAGACCCGATGACTCCCTTTGGGCTCAAGACTACCTACAAAGCTCCTGTGGTGTCCAAGCCCAAGGCTACGCTTAGCCGTGCCGAGGCCGAGGCGGACTATCGCCAGCTAGCCCAAGCCATACGGGAGCTCTACCCCTCGCTGGAGGATCTGATGAGCCTGGACGAATACGATCGCTTCGTCGAGGCCGAGATCGCTCGCCTGCCTCTTCAGCTCTCGAGAAGGGAGTTCGGACGCATCCTCTCTCGCTACAATCGTCAGATACACGACTCGCACCTCTTCATCGACTGGCAGACGAGCTCTAGTCCACGTACACCCATGATCCCCGAGATCATGCCCAGCAAGGTGGGTGGTAAGCTGGTGGCTCTGCTGGCCAGCAAACGCCTCGAGCGGTACATCGGTCGTGAGATCACGCACATCAATGGCCGATCGCTCTCGGAGCTAGAGGCTCTCGAGGACGTAGGTCAACGGCATATCTACGACGCTGGTGTACGATCGGTGCTAGAGCGCAATCACTTCCTCAAGTATTTCTTCACCGAGGGCATACAGCTCTCCCGCAAGCGCGAGAGCGACCCCATACGGATGACCTTCGCAGACGGAGAGGTGCTCGACGTCCCCATGCTCAAGCAAGACATCAACAAGCCTCTCTATGGCCAGTCGCTCCAAGGCTACGCAAGGGTACAAAGGGTGAACCGACACAAGGATCGCTTCGACCTGCGTGTACTCAGCGACACCACGGCCTACATAGGGCTCTCGACCTTCGAGCTCAACGAGGTGGAGACGGACTCGATCGTCGCCTTCATCCGAGAGATGACTAGGCGCAGGCAACCCGCCCTGGTCATCGATCTGAGGAATAACCCTGGTGGGGCAGTCGAGGTGCTGGAGGCTATCACGAACGAGCTACTGCCCCGAGAGCGGGTGGCTGTGAAGAGCTACTCGATGGTCAATGCCGTAGCCTTCGACACCCCTACGCTCAATCTCGTCCAGGGCGAACCCATCTTCGAGGGCTACAAGCCCATCGAGGGGCGCAGGGGGCTCTACCTACTGCCCCAATCTCAGGAGGCAAGCCCCGAAGGGGAAGAGAGGACGACAGAGGTCTACCCTGGGCGCGTGTACGTCCTCACAGATGCGGGCTCGGCCTCGGCCTCTACAGAGCTAGCAGGCAGCATCAAGCGCAATAGGCGAGGCCTGGTGATCGGGCGAGAGACACAGAGTGCCTACCACTGCTTCACAGCACAGAAGTTTGCCAACGTGGGGCTCAAGCATAGCCATTTCTATGCCGTGATCCCACTGGTGCGCTGCGTCTTCGACGAGACGGTAGACGAACGCTTTCCCCGTGGACGTGGGGTAATGCCCGACCTACACATTCCCCTATCACTCGAGGAGGTTCATAGCGAAGGAGATTACCTACTCGAGCGAACGCTCCAGCAGATCCGCCAAGATCTAAGAACGGGGGACACCTCTATACATCCCTAGGCCTCGGGCTTAAGAACCCCGAGTGTGAAGATCCTCAATAAACAAACTGCCCCATAGATCGTACAACGATGATCTACGGGGCAGTCCTCTTGGGAGAGTACCCGGAGCGGGACTTGAACCCGCACAGCCATAATGGCCAAAGGATTTTAAGTCCTTCGTGTCTACCATTTCACCATCCGGGCAGCGTAGAGGCACGAGAACCCTCACCGGGCGCAAAAGTACTTATTTATTTTCAATTCCCCTGAATAAAAAAGAATTCTAAACTAGATCCAAGCTAACCAATAGGCCATACGACTCGAAACGAAATGCATCATCCACTAACAGATAATGCTTTACCCTAGCTACAGAGGCTGCCCGAAAGGTATAAATAGGATCTCAAGTGAACTCCTACTTATGTCTCATCTGCGATCCTAATAGGGTCGCAGATGAGAGCCTACTTGAGTCTCTAGAGAGCCTCACTCGATAGTTCAGCCAAGACTTAGAGGGCGGCTCACTCGAGAGCCTATCGAGAGCATGGCACAAGGGGCTGGCGAGTAGATGGGAGCAGCCTTGGGGAGGTTAGCATTTCTCCGTAACTTCGCCTATTCAATGTACATCCTAGACCCAAAGGGTCTATCCACCCCATATAGTATAATATGACCCCGAACCTAAACCCCATCGCCGCTGAGGTACGTGCGAGCCTGCTCGAGCGGTTCTTGCGCTACATCTCCATCGATACTCAAAGTCAAGAGGAGAGCGACACCTATCCCTCGACCTCGAAGCAGCTTGATCTGCTTCGCCTCCTACACACCGAGCTCGCTGAGCTCCCCCTAGAGCGTCTGTGCCTAGACGAGCATGGCTACGTGATGGCTCAGATTGCCCCCAGCCCAGGGCTCGAGGATGCCCCTGCCATCGGCTTCATAGCCCATGTAGATACCAGTCCTGACCTTAGTGGAGCCAACGTTCGCCCACAGATCATCGAGAGCTACACGGGGAGCAGCATCCCTCTCGGCGAGAGTGGCTACAGCCTCAGCCCCGAGGCCTTCCCCGAGCTCGAGGAGCTCATCGGGCACTGCCTCATCACCACCGACGGCACAACGCTGCTCGGCGCAGACGACAAGGCTGGAGTCGCAGTTATCATGACCCTAGCGACCTATCTCACCCAACACCCTGAGGTCCGCCATGGGCGGATCTGCATCGGCTTCACCCCCGACGAGGAGGTCGGCCGAGGGGTCGATCACTTCGATGTCGAGGCCTTCGGGGCGAGGTATGCCTACACCGTGGACGGATCGGTCGAGGGAGAGCTTGAGTATGAGAACTTCAACGCTGCCTCTGCCAAACTCCTCCTACACGGGCGCAACATCCACCCCGGCTATGCCAAGGGCAAGATGATCAATGCCCTCGAGCTCTGGCACGAGCTGCATGCCCAGCTGCCACAGAACGAACGCCCAGAGTACACGGAGGGTTATGAGGGCTTCTATCACCTCATCGGCCTCGAGGGCAGTGTAGAGGAGGCCACAGCAAGCTACATCATCCGAGACCACGACCGAGAGCTCTTCGAGCAGCGCAAGGCCCGCCTAGAGCACCTCGTTGGGGCAATGAACGAACGCTATGGCCTCACAGTGGCCGAGCTCCAGCTCCAGGATCAGTACTACAACATGCGCGAACAGATCGCTCCTCACCCTCAGCTCATCAGCCTAGCCGAGGAGGCCATGCGTCGCTCAGGGGTACGCCCACTCATCCGCCCAATCCGTGGAGGGACGGATGGGGCTCGCCTCTCGTACATGGGACTACCCTGCCCCAATCTCTTCACTGGAGGGGCGAACTTCCACGGACGCTACGAGTATGCCTCGCTTGAGGTCATGAGTCGTTCGGTCGAGACCCTCGTACACCTCGTTCAGCTCTGGGGCGAGACCACTACTACCGAGCCCTAAACCCTCCCTGCCGAGAGGACAAAAAGATAGCGGCACCAACCGAATAATATCGGTTGGTGCCGCTATCTTTAAAGACAAGACAGACTACTTCTTCTCGAAAAGCTCAAGCTCTGCGATAGAAATATAGTATGACCATGGAGACATTGCTAATGGCTTTAGGAGACGCATAGAGGTAACCCCCTTCATAGGCCCATAGAATTCCTTGATTTGGATAGGATGAGTCCATCCAGTGCGATCATTGTAGCGCAGATCGAAAGAATCTCTTCCATAGCTCTTCCAGGTCTGTCCTCCATCCGTGCTCAACAGCAATTCATACTCTTGAAGCTGAAGGCTATAAGAGGAAGCTCGTAAGTGCATCCTGTAGGCTGCTAGGTCTACGGGCTCATTGAAGTTGATCTGGAAGTATCCATCCCTTCTATACCCATCTAGAGCCCAATAAGTGCTATTGTCACCATCGAAAGCATTCTCTGCAGGGTAATACTCTACTCCATGCAAATCACTGGTAGTGAAACGATCCTTTTCAATCTTAGTCAATCCGTCAACAGAAGCATTTGGATTGAAGGGCCTAAGAACCTTCTCTTCGCGAGAGATAGCCACATAGGAAGTACCAAAGTTCGTACTAGGAACTCCTACAGAAGTCTTAACGACCTTAACTGATGCCACGAAATACCGGCCATCCACTTGACGAAGCATGTCCTTATTATCAAATTGGACAAGGACCGAAGTCTCCGACTGCAAAGCACCCTTCTTAACCACGACGGAGTTAGTACTCAACTTGAGCACACCCTTAGGGGCAATGGGCAGCAATCCACCACCCTTATGGAGGGCTACAGTCCCAGCTTTCTGATCAGCCTCTGTAGTCTCGAGGGTAACCTCGACAGTTACATCTGCTGGAGCAGGGCTACTCAGCCTAACCTTCAGCTCAGCAGTGGTCTCCTCTGCGAAGCCTATTGGAGTCTGGATAAGAGTCAATGTAGAAATATTGTATGGGCTATCTCCAGTAGTCAGATAAGCCTTCAATAGGGTTGGATCAACCTTCTCCTGCGGAACAAGCTCAGCATTTAGATCGAAACCTTTCTCGCAGCTCGTCAACCCAACCAACGATAGGGCAGCAATAGCCAATATTGAATTTATCTTCATAATTCTTTTGAGTTTTATACCCTCTCAGAAGCACAAAGGCTTCTGAGAGTGGTATTTATTTGGAATTTAAGATTGCTTACAACTACTTATCAGAAGTATTACGTCCCTTACCATCCGAGCGGATGTTGTCTACCCAGCGCACATTGCCGCCTGAGTTCTGATTGACTAGGGATGGAGCACCCGAGATAGAGTTCTTCAACTCGTTACCCTTACCTTCGTTCATCTTCCAGTAGTGCAAGAGACCTGGTGTTTTGGGACTTACAGAGAACTCATTCTCCACAAGCTGCTGAGGTGTACGAGCGATATTCCACACACGCATCTCACTCATCATTGCAGCATTAACAAACCACTGAGAACCAGAGTTGGCAACACTGATACCATTACCTAGATTGAAGACCTTGCCAGCAGGCTTATCAGTGTCAAGGTCCTTCTGACCGTTGACATAGAGGGTAGCCTTAGTACCATCATATACGACAGCGATATGATACCAAGTATTGGGTGTGAAGACCATATTAGAGCGGTCGAACTGCCCCTTGTCTCCAAACTTCACCTGTAGCGTATTGAATGGAGTACCAGCATCACCAAAGCGGATATAGATCTCAGAATCCTTACCCCAGTTACCGAAGAGAGCTTGGTTATTACGGCCAAATCCATTCATGTTCACTCGGAACTCAACCGTCCAAGCAGAGAGAGGAACTTCTTCAACACCTGTAGCCTTGAAGCCATTGTAGGTGTATCCATTACTTCTGTCAGAACCAAGTACAGGAGCTACCGTAACGATCACAGGACGTACGATATAGACGAACTCATCAGCACCAGGTAGTACAGCTACCTTACCATCCTTACTCTTGAGACGGAAGGGGATGGCGAACTTCTCTCCAGAGTCCTTCTGTTCATCACTCAGAGGATCAATCTCAAGCTTGACAGCAGCAGAGCTGGTAGCACCAGCCTTAACTACCACCTCAGTAGCAGACACACGACGCTGGGCCTCAGGGAGAACCTTCAGATTGGAGGCATTCTGCTTGTTATAGGCATCTAGTACAGATGGGTCTACAACCAATTCGAACTTTGCATCCTCTGTAAAAACATCTGACAGACGCACACTGATCTCCGAGCGTCCAAGCTCTCCATCAGCTACAGAGATACCCTTAGAGGCATTCCCCTTAGTATTCGTCTGCTCAATATAGGCCTGCCCTCTAAGGACAGAGTACTTGGCATCATCCTTACAGCTCACGAGTCCCGTCCCCATAAATAGGACAAGTGCCCAAGCTGCAAAACTCTTATAATTAAAAGTCTTCATTGTTAGTTCTTATTTGATTATAGGGTTCATGATGTGGATAGCCTTACGCAGCCATGGGTAGGTAGCTCCCTTAACATCAGACATATCAAATCCTGCTACCTTGTCTGGAGCTTGAGCTACATATTCCTGATCCATACGGAAGCTCCCGACACCACCCTTGCGATACTTGACACCTTCCCAAACAGGCTTATGAGCAGCAAATGTAAGCAACTGACCTGGGACTGCACCACCTTTAGCAGCATAGCTCTCGAAGTTCACCGTAACGATCCAACGCTTGCAGATCTCCTCTACGCTCATGGCATCGCCGAAAGCTCTAACCATACTGCCAAGACGTCCACTTGAAGGCTCAGCCCCATCATTGTAGGCCTGGGAGATAAAGTAGTTGAAGTATTGACACATCTCACCCTTAAATGCTTCAGGCTCACCGTCTACACAGAAGAGTTTTTTACGACCTTCGGCAGTCTCCGCCTTAGGGCCAATACGCTTACCCATCGTGCGAACAAAGGCATAAGCAACTTCATAGCCATTGGGGCCACGCCATAGCTCATAATCAGTATTGAATGGATGAGGATAGCTGGGCTCAGCATCTAGATCAAAACCATCGTAGCCATACTTGAAGATAGTATCGCACACAGCGTTAGCATATCTCTCTGCTGCAGCGATTCGCTTAGCTTTCCCTTCTTCAGTAGCTGCAGAAGACCAATCCCAAAACTCATGTCTCCAAGTCCTCCAGTGTAAGCTCTCTGCGATATTCTTATCCTTGTACTCTTGCCTCTTAGCATCAGGAATAGCAGGGGTAAGCTGATCCCCGATATCTAGGAGTAGGAAGCAGACTAGAGCCTTAGTACCCTTAACCTGCTGCACGAAACGCAAGTCCTCAAGCTGAGCGGCATTAGGGTTCTTCCATCCGCCCCAGAGAGAAACAAAGTCTACTGAGTCGGGCAAACCAGCTAGAGAGCTCTGTAGGTTAGAGCCGACACCAGTCCAACCACTAAACCAACCAAAAGCAACCTCGTGGTCGGTCTGCTTATAAGCTCTGAGGCTCTCATAATACTCAGGAGACTTATTAGAACCCACGAGAGAGGTGGGGTTCTTGATCTCAGTTTCAGTCCACTTGTCGCAAGAGCCCAAAACGAGTGCACCCAGTGCGAAAGCTAGGAGTGAAGTCTTATTGATGATATTCATTGCTTTGATTCAATAATCAAGTTATTCTTATTTCTTCTGCCACCACATTGGCGTCGCATAATCGTCGGCACCTCCGAGGAGCTTTACTGCGCCAGCGTATCCTTCTGGGTTATTCACCTTCTCTTCGCTATCGAAGGGGATACGATTAGGTACGAGGAGGGTATAACCATTCTTGCTCGTCTTGATATCGAACACCTTAGGGTAACCCGTACGACGGATTTCGCTCCAAGCCTCTTGACCGAGGGGGAAGAGGGCGATCCACTTCTGAACGATCAGACGCTCGAGCTTCACTTCGTCCGAAGAGCCCTCGTCCCACATGGGAGAGATGCTAGAGGCGGCAGGCATGTCAGAGCCATGCCCTCCATCGGCATCTTCATAGTTATCAGGTGTCTGCTCGCTCTTGAGATAAGCAGCAGCAGCACCAGAAACGCCCCACTGACCAAACGAAGTCGTAACAGCCTTCTCGTAAAGCTCCTTGACAGAGCCGCCCATGCCTTCCCAGCCAGCGAGGGCACCTTCGGCACGACAGAACCACATCTCGGCAGCAGTCATCCAAACACCCTTAGAGTCGCTCGCAGCCTCAGCAGCGGAATAAAGTCTAACAGCCTGATCCTTGTTTTTGGTGTTTGATCCAGCTAGAAGACCGATAAGAGGACGCTTTGTCTCAAGTTCAGCAGAGCGGAAGTACTTCTCTAAGCGAGGGTCATCATAACCGTTCATATACGAATCGATATCCGCACACATGCGGCTGTCTCCCCACTCAACAGATGTTTTGTAAAGGCCTCTTGGGACATAGGCGCGCAGGGCATTATCCTCATTGCTCTCGATAACCCCAGCGTTGATAGCCTCTTGAGCAAACTTCTTAGCTAGCTCTGGCTCTACAAAGCGCATGCGGATAGCCATACGCAGCTTTAGAGAATTGGCAAACTTTCTCCACTTAGTGAAGTCCCCACCATAAATCTTATCATCGTTGATGGAGAGATTACCAGGGTTGTTTCGACCAAGGAATTCCTGGGCAGCATCAAGGTCTGCGATAAGTGCCTTGTAGATGTCTCCCTGAGCGTTGTAAGCATTAGGCTTAGAGGCATCCAGTCCCATTGGGAATGGGCCATACTTATCTGTCAAAGAGAGCATCGCATGGGCACGGAGGATAAGAGCCCAGTTGTAGTTAATATCCTCCTTGTAGTTAGCTCCCCCTACAGCAGCCAAACGCTTGATGTCGTTGAAAGCACTCACGACCTTGGGAGTAACGCTGCGGAAAGGGTAACGCACCCAACCATCAGGAGCATTGAAGACGGCAAAGTTCTTACCATTCCAGCCCGACACCGTATAGGTGAGGTAACGGCCGAGGTAGTTACCGATGAGGTCATAGTTCATCTGATACTCATTCTCCTGCTCGGGGAAGGAGATATTCTGCATCTGAGTGATGAACGAACCGATATTGTAGCTATCCACAGCCAGCTGTTCTGCGCTGGCAGCGTGCTTAGGGTTATTGATTTCCTCGAAGCCTGCGGTACATGCTGAGAGGGTCAGCATACCTGCCGAAGCGAGGAGGGTCAGCTTGCCCAGGCGGCTATTCTTATAAAGTTTCATAGTCGATAATCTGTAATTGAGTATAAACTAGGATGTACTAGAACTGCAGCTTAATGTTGAAGCCGAAGTTACGCAGGCTGGGCTGCATGAAGTAATCGAATCCTTGATAGTAGGTACCAGTAGAACCAGTGAGCTCTGGATCGAATGGAGCCTTGTTGTAGATCATCAAGAGGTTACGAGCCGTTACACCGAGTGTCAGGCGAGCCTTACCAAGGAGGTTGGTGGGCAGGGTGTAAGAGATGTGTGCCTCCTGAAGACGAACGTTGGTTGCGTCGTAGATGTACTCAGACCAAAGTGGGTTCTCACCACCCACTACGCTATAGTAAGACTCTGCACTAATGGAGCCCTTATTGACCTGTATACCGCCCTTGTTGCGGAGGTCTGCGCTAGCCTGAGACACACCGTAGCTGTCCAGGATAGCCTGCGTCTGAGAGAGTACGATACCACCGAGGCGAGCAGAGAACATGAAGCCCACGTTGAGACCCTTCCAAGAGAACTCGTTCACGAGACCGAGGTTAGCATCGGGCAGTACAGAACCACGATAGATAGGCGTTGGGAGCTTGTCGATGAGCAGATTACCCTGAGCGTCGAGTACGGGATTGCCCTCACGGTCGCGCTTAACGACACGATCGATATAGAGGTCTCCCATAGTACCACCCTGCTTGAGGTAGATGTTTGCACCGCTCAGGCCACCCTTACTGATAGGCTTGTCGTTGCCCAGATCCATGATCTTATTCTGGTTAGCACTGTAGGTAAAGGTTGTAGTCCAGTCTACTTGGCCAATCTTGTTGTTCAGGCCGAGGGTCAACTCGATACCACGGTTGCGCACGTCTCCAGCCTGGATGTACTCGCTGTCGAAGCCTTCGGATGGAGTAATCTTATTGAGGAAGGTCTGATTGAGCGTGTTAGACTGATAGAGCGTAACGTCGAGGCTCACCTTATTATCGAAGAGCTTAGCAGTCAAACCAGCCTCCCAAGAGTAAGTCAGCTCAGGCTTGAAGTCCTTGGGGAACTTGTAAGTAACCGTGCTGTAGCTCTGTGTGGCAGCGTCGTAGAAGTAACGATGAGGAGAGGAGATCTGAGATGGGATAGGCGAACCGACCTTGGCCCATGAAGCACGTACCTTGAGGTAATCGAGCCACTGTGGGGCCTTGATCATCTCTGTGATGATACCCGAGAGACCAACCGAAGGATAGAAGAATGGGTTGCTCGTCGTGTAAGCCAAAGCAGAATCCCAGTCTGAGCGGCCAGTAAGAGTCAGATAGAGCATGCTCTTGTAGCCAAACTCACCGCTGAAGAAAGCAGAGCGAGTCAGGTGATCCACCTCTGAGTAGAGAGGAGCATTGGCACTGGTTGGACGCCCATAGTCGATTTGGTTAGGCGTGAAGAAGTTCGATGGGCCACGAAGACCTCCTCTGAAACCATGAACGTCTGCGTGCGTAGAGCTTGAAGAGATCCCCAGGTTAGCAGAAATAGAGAAGTCATCAATGCGCTTATTGATGTTAGCCATCAAGTCGGCATATACGGAGCGATCCTCACTCTTGTCGTAGCGATAGTAACCGAATGGAGAGTGGGCGAAGAGACCTAGGGTAGAGGCATAACGCTTGTCCTGGTAGAAAGTGTTGGCCACGTCTGCGCGCACACGACCCGTGATGTCGAGCCAGTCAAGCACCTGATACTTGAGTGAGGCACTACCCATATAACGCTTCTTGTCGCTAGAGCGCACCATGCGATGAGCCACCCAGTATGGGTTCTGCATCTTGTAGTCGTCGCCATAGCCCCAGTTCTGCTTGTAGATCTTGCGCACAGGGTCGTAGATCTCGAACACACGGATAGCCTCGAAGTTCTCTCCACGAGGGAAGAGGTAGAGAGGCACCAATGGGTTGAAGTACTGTCCCTGAGCCATGAGGTTCTGGTCGTCCTGCTTGATGAAGTTGAAGTTTACATCCAACGTCATCTTGTCTTCGAGGAACTGAGTCGTATTACGTACAGTGAAGTTGTATCTATCGTAAGCACTGTTGGGGATGATACCCTTAGCGTTAGAAGAACCGACAGAGACATAGGTCTGATTCTTCGCATTACCGATAGTCAGCGAAGCTGTATTCTGGATGTTCGTACCTGTGTTGAAGAAGTCAGCTGGGTCGTAGACACCATAGCGAGAGGGTTGCTTAGCACCCCAAGACTTCACGCTACCAGGAGTATTGATGTACTCGGTTTGGAAGCGAGGCATGATGAATGGACGAGAGAATGAAGAGCTGTTTGAGAGCATCACGCTCACCTTACCCTCCTTACCTTTCTTAGTCGTAATCATGATAACCCCCTGGGCAGCACTAGCACCATAGAGGGCTGCAGCGGCAGGGCCGCTAAGCACAGACATGCTCTCGATGTCATCGGGGTTGATGTCGGAGATACCTTCACCACGAGGCTGCTCAGAGAAGACCCCTGCAGTCTGCCCACCATTGACGTTGAAGATGGGCACCCCATCGATCACATAGAGGGCCTGGTTACTCTGGTTCATAGACTTAGGTCCACGCATCACGACACGCGTAGCACCACCGATACCGGAGGAGGATGCATTGATATTCACCCCTGCCACCTTACCAGAAAGGGCGTTCATGAAGTTGGCATCCTTGACCGTGGTCAGAGCGTCGCTCTTGATCTCCTGCACATTGTAGCTCAGAGCCTTCTGCGAACGCTTGATACCTAGAGCTGTAACGACCAGTGTCTCGAGGCTCTTAACATCTTCCTTCATCACGATCTTGATCATGGTGCGACCAGACACAGAAATCGTCTGCGTTGCGAAACCAATCGAGGTAATCTCGAGGACCGCATTAGGAGAGATGTTTGCCAAGGTGAACTCACCCTCGATGCCAGTAGTGGCAACTCGAGAAGTACCCTGGACCCGCACATTGACCCCCAACAGAGCTTCTCCCTGCTCGTCAGTGACCACACCCTTGACAGTAATCGTCTTCCCCTGCTGTGCATTGACGCTGGGAAGCTGAACGCTTGTACTCTCGGGCGAAGCCACACCTGCGGCCTGCAACCCTCCCACGAGAGGGATCGAGAGTGCTAGCGTCATTACGCTTAAGAACTTTCGTCTCATAAATTGATTGATAAATAATTATAGCCGAAGCTTGAATAATTGTATTCCAAATACTCAGCAGAAACACTAGAAGCGAATCACCTCCCCAAAGAAACGAAAGACAACCCTCAACAGTATTCCACTAGAACTTCCAAACACACGGCAAAGATACCCTTTTCGTCTATACTTACAAGAGCTTTTTATGGAGAATAGGCAACTCCTATCGAGCCCCAAAAGGAGAAAACACTATACATAATACAAAAACAAACAATAGACATAAAGGGAAAATATATTCTCAGTATATATAGACAATCCACAAGAAGAAAATAGATAAATAATCTTATCCTTTAGGTCATAATGAACTATGATCTTTGTTTTACTGGACTGATAGAAACCACTGAGCATTCCTGAACACAGCATATATAATAAGGTATCGTCCACTCCCTCCCTGCAGGAGAGTCAGGCAAGACACCCTACGCCCCACACCACAGAAGCCATCCCAAAGTCCCATCGCACACTTGATAGAGATGCCGTCTAAAGCCTCCATTGCGATCCTACTTATACCTCGATGGAGATCCTACTTGAGCCTCTGTTGAGATCCTATTTATATCTCGATGGAGATCCTATTTGGATCGCTCGAGGGAGGATACTACTCTTTGAGGAGCAGGGGTATGGAAATGGGAAAGATGGAGAGGATGGCAAGGGTTGGGCTTTTCTTCGTACCTTTGCAACGTTATTCTTTGGCGCAGATTAGACTAAGTGGACAATCTATTTTGGAGTCGTCTAGCATGGGACAATGCCTGCTACCTCTTGACCCTCTTGCTGTGGGTCATCGGGAGCTTCGTCCTGCTTGTCGTACCAGGCCTGGGTGCTATAGCCTTCAATGCATATGCCCGTAGCAGAGGGGAGGCTGTTTCTCTACGCCCCTACATCTCCCGCTTCATCCCCTACTACATTTATGCTCGACTAGTCGATATGGCCAACGCTATCGGCCTGAGCAGTTGCATCATGATCACCCTCTATAGGGGTGGCTATGCAGACCTCGAGGCCTCGTGGCTGGAGATCGGGGAGAGTACTGGGCTTCTGCTCCTTGTCTTCTTCGCTCTACGCCTACTGCGTGCGCTCTCTTTCCGTATTTGGAGCTACACCTTCATGAACGAGGAGGCCTCGGAGAGCCTCCTACAGGACTATTTAGTCATCGACTGGCTGCGTGCCCTCTCGCTGCTACCGCTGAGCCTCATGCTACTCAGTCCTCTCGATCTGAGCATCAGTCTGTACACCGCCACCACGCTGCTCGTTCTCAGCCTCCTGCTCTCTATCGTGCAGACCCTTCGTCGACTAGGGGGCGAGGCGGATGCTCAGGTCTATCTTTTTTTGTACCTTTGCGCCCACGAATTACTCCCCCTGCTCTACATTTTGACCGCAGGAGCATACATTGTAACGAACAAAATATTTCTGAACATATTCATATAATGAGCGTAAAGAAGATTCTCATCTCTCAGCCACAACCTGAGAATGGTAAGTCTCCCTACTTCGATATTGCTGCCAAGCACGATGTCCAGATCACCTTCCGCCCCTTCATCAAGGTCGAATCGCTTACTCCAAGAGAGTTTCGCAATCAGAAGGTGAATATCCTCGAGCATACTGCCATTGTCTTCACAGCACGCAAGGCAATGGAGCACTTCTTCCAGCTCTGCGAAGAGCTGCGCATTACGATGCCTGAGAGCATGAAGTACTTCTGCATCAACGAGCAGGTGGCCAACTACCTTCAGAAGTTCGTTGTCTATCGCAAGCGTAAGGTCTTCTTCCCCCCTACGGGCAATAGCGTGCAGGCTTTGGCAACGCTGATCTACAAGCACAACAAGGAGAGCTACTTCCTCCCCATGGCCGAGGAGCACAAGAATGACCTCATCGACCTGCTTACGCTCAAGAAGATCCAGTTCTCCACAGGCATTATGTACCGCACGGTCAGCGATACCTTCACCGAGGAGGAGAAGCAAGAGGTCTACGATATGATGATCTTCTTCAGCCCCGTCGGCGTGGCATCGCTACTACAGAACTTCCCAGGCTTCGAGCAGGGGGACATCAAGCTCGCAGCCTTTGGCCCTCTGACCGCTCAGGCGATTGAGGAGGCAGGCTTCCGCCTAGATCTCTCAGCCCCCACCCCAGAGGCCCCGTCGATGGCTATGGCACTAGATAGCTTCCTGGGCAAGTAGTCTGAGAACATTATAGTATCTACAGTAAGGCGTGTGTCAGAGGACAAGCTCTCCTGACACACGCCTTGCCGTTCGACACCAGTGCAATATGTATAGCGACCCACCCCAGCCCTCGCAGACCTTCCCCAAGCAGGAGCGACTCTGCCTCAAGAGAGACGTCCAAAGGCTCTTTGCCTCGGGAGAGTCTTTCATTGCCTATCCGCTCAGGGTGGTCTACCTGCTCGAGAGTCAGCAGCAGGGTGCGCAAGCCCAAGTGCTCGTCTCCGTCGGGAAGAAGTACTTTCGCCGAGCCAACAAACGCAATCGGGTCAAGCGACTTATACGAGAAGCCTATCGGCGCAACAAAGCCTCCTTCATCGCCCACCTAAGCCAGCAAAACCTACATGGCTACCTCGGCTTCATGTGCGTGAGCAAGGAGCTCCCCACCTACAACGACGTCGAGCGAGCCATACACAAGGCCCTGGGACGCATCATCCAACGCCATCAGCCTAGCCCATGCCCTCCACCTCAGTCCTAAATCGAGCCTTGCACGCTCTCAGGCTACTCGCCTCATGGATGCTGCTCCTGCCAATCTACTTCTACAAGGCCGCCATCTCGCCCCTCTTCCCCCCTGCCTGCCGCTTCACCCCAAGTTGCTCGACCTATGCGGTCGAGGCCATCAAGCGACATGGGCCCATCAAGGGGCTATGGCTTGCCATCAAACGCATCCTACGCTGCAACCCCTGGGGCGGCTGTGGGCACGACCCTGTTCCCTAGACGAGATGAGCGCATCCCCCGCCCTCCTAGACCTCCACACCCACCACCCCGGGGCAAGCCCCGAGGGGAGTGTCCAGATCCTTAGCCTAAGGCCCTCTGAGCCCCTCCTAGAGCCCGAGCGATGGCACAGCCGAGGGCTGCACCCATGGTACGCAGAGGACCTCACCCGAGAGGCCCTCGAGCGGCTCGAGAGACAACTCTGCGATCCTCACTGCATCGCCCTCGGAGAGGCAGGGCTAGATCGCCTTACCAACAGCGACCTTGCTCTACAGATCGAATACTTCGAGCATCAGATAGAGCTCTCCGAGCAGATTCATCTCCCACTCATCATCCACTGCGTCAAGGCCTGGGATCTCTTGCTCAGCCTACACAAGCGGATGCGTCCACGATCGAGTTGGATCGTCCATGGCTTCCGCTCAGGAGCGATTCTAGCGGCTCAACTGCTGGCCAAGGGGCTAGTCCTCAGCTTCGGGCCTAGGCATCAGTTAGAGAGCCTCCGCCTAGCCTTCACCGCTGGGGCAGCCCTCCTTGAGACAGATGAGGCCTCCGCCAGCATCCTCGAGGTTTATATCCAGGCCTCTAGCGAGCTGGAGATCCCTCTCGAGAGGCTAAGAGAGCAAATTTGGACAACGGGGCTGAGGTATTGCCCCAGGATCGGGGCAATACCTTACCCCAAAGAGGAGACATAGGTCATGCAACTACTTTGGGTCGGTCTAGGAAGTGCTCTCGGAGGCATGCTGCGCTACCTCGTAGGGCTTTGGATCTCGGGTAGAGTGGAGGCAGGGCTCCCGATCGCCACCCTAGTGGTTAATCTGTTGGGTAGCCTGCTGCTAGGTTGCCTCATGGGTATTTTGGGGCGGATAGAAGGCCCCAGCGAAGCCCTAAGGCTTACCCTCGGGATCGGGCTCTGTGGGGGCTTCACCACCTTTTCCACTCTCTCGTGGGAGGTCGTCTCCCTCTTCACCTCGGGTAGCTGGCAGCTGGCCCTGCTGTACCTCCTCATCACGCTCTTGGGTGGACTGCTGCTCTGCCTCATGGGTTACCTCTTCTGCAGCCTGACACTACACTAAGCCCTAGGACTACGAACAAACTATAAAGGCTAATGTCTACCTTTGTAGACCAATCACAAGCTCAGATATGACACCAGAACAAGATACTCTTCCTCTCCCCCTCATCCTTGCCCTTGATAGCTCTACGGCCACCGCCTCGGTAGCCCTTGGGACTAATGAGAAGACCCTTTACCACCTCACCAGCGACAGCCACGGCGAGCATGCAGCACATCTAGCCCCTATGGTAGATCAAGCCCTGGAGCACCTTCGCTCCGAAGGGCTTAGCCTCGATGCTATTGCCATAGCTGCAGGGCCAGGCAGCTACACGGGTCTGCGCATTGCCTCCTCGCTGGCCAAAGGGCTGGCTATGGGCTTTGGCCTCCCACTCGTCGCCATCTCTACGCTGGAGCTCATGGCCTCAGGCTATCGAGCTCAGCTCAACGAGATCGCCCCCGAGAGTCGCCTCTGCCCGATGATTGATGCCCGACGGATGGAGGTCTACACCACGACTTTCGACAGCTCGCTCGGGCGTCTAGAGGCCGATCGACCTGTAGTCCTAGAGGGGACGCCTCTCTATGCCGATCTTGGGGAGCGACCCTACTACTTCTTCGGCTCAGGGGCGGCTAAGCTCGAGGGTCTATGGCCTGGGTATAGCTACTCCATAGCCTCAGACTTCGTCCCAAAGGCTCAATATATGCTTCCCCTGGCTACTGAGGCCTACCGTAGAGGGGACTTCGTTGATCTGGCCTACTGGAATCCCTCTTACCTCAAAGAGTATGTAGCTACCATTGCCAAAAACAAGGTATTAGGTCGTTAGTCCCCTCCCTCAGCGATGCACGAGCTAGACCCTACCAACCTCGAGCAAGCGGCTCTACTGCACCTGCTCGACCAGTCGAATGACTGCCTCTTCCTCACAGGTAAGGCAGGCACGGGTAAGTCTACGCTATTGCGCTACATCAAGGAGCATACCCGCAAGCGTCATGTCGTCCTCGCCTCGACGGGCATTGCCGCCCTAAATGTAGGCGGACAGACCATACACTCCTTCTTCAAGCTCCCCCTACGCCCCCTGCCTCCAGACGACCCAGAGCTCTCCACCGCCCGCAATCAGATCTATCAGACACTCCGCTATACAGCGGCACAGAGAGAGTTGATCCGCAGCCTCGAGCTCATCATCATCGACGAGGTCTCGATGGTACGGGCGGATGTGGTCGATGCCATAGACCGCATCCTGAGGGCCTACTCTCGCTATCGAACCCTACCCTTCGGGGGCATTCAGATCCTCTTCGTCGGGGATCTCTACCAGTTAGAGCCTGTGATCACAGGCGAGGAGCGAGGAATACTAGATCGCTTCTATCGGACACACTTCTTCTTCGGGGCGCAGGTCTTCGTCCATCACCGACCCCCGATTACGATCGAGCTGACCAAGGTCTACCGTCAGAGCGACCCGACCTTCGTCGGCATCCTCGACCGCATTCGCTGTGCCCAGGCCTCCCAGACAGACCTCAACAGCCTCAACCAGCGGTATGCACCCGAATATCAACCTCAGGACGAGGAGCTTGTCATTACCCTCGGCACAAAGCGTCGCCAAGTGTCTGCCATCAATGAGCGTCAGCTTGGCCTCATCGCTGAACCCGCCCATAGCTTTGTAGGGCAGATAGAGGGGGAGTTTCCCGAGACCTCTCTGCCCACTGAGGAGAGTCTCGTCCTCAAGGTCGGGGCTCAGGTCATGTTCATCCACAACGACCGAGACAAGCGATGGGTCAATGGTACTATCGCCCGAGTGGAGCGCATAGAGGCCGAGGAGGGGCACGTCTACGTCCGCCTCGAGGATGGGGCAATCTATCTCGTTGAGCCGCAGACCTGGGAGAACCAACGCTATACCTACGACGAAGAGGAGCGACGCATCCGTACCCTCGTCGTCGGGCGCTTTACTCAGCTTCCTCTGAAACTAGCTTGGGCCATCACCACGCACAAGAGCCAGGGCTTGACCTTCGACCGAGTAATCATTGACTTTAGCGACCGAGCCTTCGCCGCTGGACAAGCCTATGTAGCCCTGAGCCGATGCCGCAGTCTAGAGGGGATGTATCTGCGTAGCCCTCTCTCCCGCAGGGACGTTATTGTCAGCCTTGATGTCCCTCGCTTCTATGCCCATGCCAACAACGAGGGCGAGATCACAGCCTCGCTGGAGCGAGCTGAAGCACAGCGTGGCTACATAGAGGCCTGCCAGCTGTGGAATAGGGGGGCTTATGCCGAAGCCATCACTGCCCTCTCAGGGGCTATTGAGCGGAGCAACGAGCTCAGCCACCCTACCCTACGCCGTATGCTCGCAAGCAAGCTGCAGCGTGTGCCTCAACTTCAGCGACAGCTGGAGGAGCAACGAAGGCATATTGCCCGCCAAGATGAACTCCTTAGGGGATTGGCCCAGGAACACACCCAGCTCGGCGATGAATGCCTCTCTGAGGTCAAAGATGCCCGAGCGGCTCTACGCTGCTACGACAAGGCCCTGCGCCTCGACAGCCGATGCCTCGGCTCTATGATCGGGCGAGGACGTGCTCTGCTACAGCTGGGCAAGGCAAATGAAGCCTTACGAAGTCTGCGCTCCGCCCTTGAGCTCTCGCCTAGAAGCCTAGAGGCTAACTATCACTTCGGCCATGCCCTCCACGAGCGTAGGCACTACGAGGAGGCCCTGCAACCTCTACTGAAGGCTTTCGAGATCGCCCCTGAGCATCGCCCCTCCTGTCGCCTGCTTGTCGATGTGTATGAGCGGCTCGAGAGGGAAGATGATGCCGAGTTCATGCGCCGACACCTTCGCTCAATCTCCAAAAAGCTATGAAGCAACCCCTTCCCTCCCCATACCCCATCAACCTCGTCCTACTGAGCGGTGAGGTCGAGAGCAATCCCGAGATCCGCTACCTTGGCTACGAGCTGCCGACAGCACGCTTTCGTCTGATGACCTGCGAATGCATCCCCCTCTACGATGGCTCAGGAGAGCGAGAGCAAAGGCTCTGGCATCACATCCGAGCCCATGGGCCTCTAGCAGGCTGGGTGGAGGAGCACCTCAGGCAGGGTGATCGAGTGGCATTGGAGGGCAAGATAGCCTCCTTCACAGAGACGGATCGACTGGGGAATAGACACTTTGTAACCGAGATCACGGCGCAGAAGATCCAGCTCCTGCCCCGAGAGGAAGAGCCCTCACAAGAGCTGCAAGAGGAGGTGCTTCGGCAAGAGGCTCCCGAGCTGAACTGGTCAGACTTCGCCCCGAGTGAGGGGGAAGATCCCTTCGCCTAACCCCATCGAGGGGGCTCTTCGGACTCGGTGGAGGGCGGGGAGGGAGAGCGGCATAGGAGGCAGTCTGGATCGACCCGCCAACACTATAGCTATAGAAACATATAGAGGTCAGTAGAGCCATGGCTCTACTGACCTCTATATGTTTATGGCCCTAGATAAGGGCTCAGGAGAGATTACTTGCGCTGTGCCAGCTCTCTATCGAGAAACATGATCGCATGCCCCTGAGCGAGCTCAAGCTGCTCTACAAGGCCAGCAGCGGAAGCCTCCTCCTCTACCTGCTCGCGGATGTACTTCCAGAAGAAGTCCTGAGAGGCCATATCCTTCTCTTCAGAGGCCAGCCGTACGATCTGCTGGATCTTCTCCGACACCTCGCACTCATGCTCGTAGACTTGCTTGGCAATGGCCATAGGCGATTCGAACTCGGTGGGTACAGCTGGGATCGCTCCGATCTTCACCTCTCCACCACGAGTGATCAAATAGTGCATCATATCCTCAGCGTGCTCGTTCTCCTCTGCAGACTGCTTACGCATCCAGTGGGCAAAGCCATTGAGGCCCTTCTGAGCGAAGTGAACGGACATAGAGAGGTAAATGTTAGCAGACCACATCTCGAAGTTGATCTGTTCGTTGATGGCATCCTGCATTCTTTGCGTTAGCTTCATCTTCTTGTGTTTTGAGGCTAGAGTCTATAAAAGCTCTAGCAGTTGGACAATCTTATTACTTTGTAAATAGTATCGTTGCAGAGGATCAGAACTCCAGCTCCGTTACAGAACCAAAGCCTGGCAAGAGAGCAAAGGCATTCCGTAGCTCACACTCCCCCGAGAGGGCACGAGCACAGTTGATTACCCCCCCATGACAGAAGACAAGGATCGAGCTATAGCCCCAAGCCTTCTGCTCGAGGATGAAGTCCCTAACCCTCTCATACTGCATCATCAGAGATTCGCCCCCAGGGGTCGGGTGGTCAATATAGTAAGAGAAGAACTCCTCATAGCTCTTGCCCTGCATCAGCTCGGCCCAAGGGCGCAGCTCCCACGCTCCAAAGTTCATTTCCTTGAGGCGATCATCCCTCTGAGCATCAGGGTAACCAACGTAGGCAGCAAGCTTAGCTGCACGAGAGAGGGGGCTGGTGAAGACTGCCTCCACTGGAGCTTCTCCTCGAAGGAGTGTCTCAAGCGTTTGCTTGGTTTGCTCAGCCTCCTGCTCGAAGCTCTCTCGAGTCTGCACGTCGCTGAAGCCGTAGCAAGTCTCATTGCCATCGAGGACGACCGAGGTATGTCTAACGATATAAACCTTCATTTATCTGAATACAATGTCTCTACCCCAAGTAACCATAAGGTCGAGGTTAAAGTTCGCTAATCGTCGTCTCGGTAGCGAAATCGGCCCTTCGAACCACGAGGCGAGGACGGACGCCGCATTTGCGCTCGCTTGCTCGAGTGGCGCATAGGTAGGACGTCCCAAGAGTGCTCGTCGTCCCATACCTCATTGCGCAGGCGGGCAGCACGTTTGTTCTCGGGATTGTTCTTGCTCGTTTTACGTAGGGCTGCGCTCTTGCTTTGGACCTGTAGTCTTTGGCTCTCCGCTCGCTCCTCGGCACGACCCTTGGGGCGGGGTCGAGCGTCGTCTCGCTGCTCTTTCTGCACCTGCTTCTGCATGGCTGCATGCTCCTGGAGCAGTTCCTTGACGGGCAGATCTACCTCGTCGAAGAAGACAACATCGCCTAGATCGACCATATCGCTCAGCTGAGCTCGACGGCCATTGATCTTGACTCTTCCCTGACGGATATAGTCCTCAACATCACGACGAGAGCCAAGGCCTGCGTCGCTAATCAGTTTGTTAATACGAAGTTTCATTGGAGGTATAATGTGCTAGACAAATGAGTGCTTAGGAGAGGTGAGGACTAGAGAGAACGCCCTCGATACGACGAATAATCTCATGACTGGATACAGTGCGACGACAAGGGAAGTCGCCACACAAGCAGGCTTTCACGCGCCCAAAGATGGAGCAGGGGCGGCACGATAGGTTGGGCTGTAGACAGTCCTCGAGGCTCTGCCCCAAACCGAGGAAGCCAGCCGAGGGATGGGTCGAGCACCAAAGAGAGAGGACACGGACGCCGACCATAGAGGCGAAGTGCATATTGGCACTGTCCATCGAGAGCATGCAGCGCAGGCGGCTAATGAGGGTTAGCTCCTGCGAGAGCTCGAGCCTGCCAGCGACAGAATGAACATGGGGGTAACGCTCCTGCCAGAGGCTGAGGAGCTTCTCCTCTCTCCCTCTCCCTCCGAAGAGTAAGAGCCGACAATCATCTCTAAGAGAGAGCTGGGCCACGACCTGCTCCATGAGCGAGAGGTCGTAGGTCTTAGCCTCTGTCGAGGCAAAGGGAGCAATACCTATGAGAGGTTTGTCCAAGAGGGGCGCAAGCTCGGGATGTTCCTCTGCGAGGCTCTCGATACGCCTAGGATCGATGGTTATAGGGGGTAGCTGCTGCGGAAGCTCAAGGCCTAGCAAGCCAAGCGTCTGACGCTGCAGCTCGAGCATAGAGGGCAGAGGAGTGAGATCCTTGGAGGGCGGACGGGCAACGAAGCGACGACGCTGCCGACGAGGCTTACTCAGCGTACGCACGGGCACACCACTCAGACGCAGCGACCAACCCAACAGCCGTGTACGCAGGACAGCATGCAGATCGATGACCGCATCAAAATGCTCTCGACGCAATCGATCGGCATAGCGCACCAGGCCAGATAGGTGTCGCTCCTCCCGACGAATGTCAATAGCCATGGCCTCGAGATTGCTCGGTGGATCTATCAGAAGAGCTGTCAGGAAAGGCTGCGTCAGGAGCGTGAATCGATGCGCAGGATAAGCTCGAGCCAAGGCATAGAGCACGGGCACAGCCATGGCGACGTCGCCAATGGCCGAGAGCCTCATGATCAGATAATGAGCCACAGTGGTGGGAGCTAAGGCAGGATGGGTGCTCGGGAACTAAATGCTCTGCCCTTTAAGCATCGGGTTGAGCTGAGGGTCGTTGTACATCTTCATCTGCTTGTAGACCTTCATATACTTGCGACCAGCAGAGATGTCTGCGAGCAGCTCGTCTATGGCACGGCAGAGATCTCGATCCTGCTCCTTGAGTGTAGCTAGCTTGCCGAGACACTTGTCCTTGAGTACTGGATCGCTCGCTTGCTCGGCAGCCTGACCCATATAGTAGATCTTGAGCTTGAGGATAGAGAGGCGGTCGATAGCCCACGCAGGGCTCTCGGTATTGATCGTGGCCTCGGGCAGGGGCTTTATATCGGCGAACTGCTGCAGGAAGAAGCTATCAATGAGCTCCACCAGGTCTGTTCGCTCCTGATTGCTTCGATCGATGCGTCGCTTGATGCGCAGGGCCTCTTCGGCTGCGATCTCGGGGTCTCTGATAATGTCCTCCAGTCCCCATTGGGCGTGGTCGATCCAATTCTTGCGAAAGAGATCATGCTCGATCGTACGCTCGGGATAGGGATTACGAGGCTGGGCATCTACCCCCCCCTCGTGTAGATACAGGCTTACAGCCTCATCAAAGATACGAGAGGCCAGGCTACTGAAATTGTTCATACTACTGAGTAATAAGTAAGTGTCGTATGCAGATGCTACGGCCTCAAAGATAGATAAAAAACGCCAATGCGACACCTCCTCTATCGCCTAGAGCAGCACTGGGGAGAGGCTCTAAAGCTCTTGGCTCGAGGAGGAGGACAGCCATTGAGGGAGGAGATGTCCCCATCACAAACGAGCTAGACCTCAACATCGGGAAGAGGACTCCCTGTGCACTAGGTAAATATATCTATCGAGCGAGGGGACATCAGACCCTCTCGAACACACTAGAGAGGGCCCCCGTCCACTGCCCTATAGCCTCGGGCAAACGAACTAAGTAGGATCGCACTCGAGATCTAAGTAGGAGCTCAATCGAACTCCTATCTATACCTCGAGTAAAGACCTATCTAAGTCTCCAGAAAAAGTCTATCGAAGCCTCGATCGGGGTCTCATCTAGCCCCTCAGTCGAGGCCCTACTGAGAGTGCTGCGCCCTCCCCCCAGAGAGCAAGCTCGAGGGGCTAAGAGCTACACTACGATAGGGGTTAGACGAGGGATGTGGAGGCAGAGAGACCATTGCGCTCGGGGTAAGAGGAGAGGTGGCAGTTTATTTTGCTTATTTTTGTTCGTACAAGCATTCATTCTACCGCAGACGAAGAGATTATGAAGCCCAAAGATTACGAAGCCTTGCTCCCCACGATAGAGCTCGGGGACTGTATCCCCAGGCTCATCCATCAGACCTACAAGAGCAAAACAGACCTGGAGGAAAAGCTCCTGGACAACATCGAGCGGATCAAGCAGATGAACCCCTCCTGGAGCTATACCCTCTACGACGATGAGGATATACGAGACTTCATCCAGGGCGAGTATGGGCTAGAGGTTTGGCAGTACTACGAGCGGATCGAGCGATCCTATGGGGCTGCACGGGCCGACCTCTTTAGGTATCTGCTCATGTACAAGCGGGGCGGGGTGTATCTAGACATCAAGTCTAGCTTCACACAGCCATTGGACGAGGTCTTGTCCGACAGCGACCTATACATCCTCTCCCCCTGGGACAACCTCCCAGGGCAGGAGTATGAAGGCTTTGGCATGCTGCCCGAGCTGACCTTCCTCCCCAGGGGCGAATACATCCAGTGGGCAATTATCTGTGCACCTGGGCACCCCTTCCTTAGGGCAGTGCTTATTCAGGTATTCAAGAACATTGATCACTACGAACCTTTCAGCTGCGGGGTAGGTCTCTATGGGGTCATCAAGACAACAGGGCCTGTAGCCTACAGCCATGCCATCGAGCCTGTTCGGCAGCAGCTCGATAAGGGAAAGTATCGTCTACTCAACTGGCCAGGGGAGGTTGGACTACAGTACTCCATATACCACCAACAGGGAGCTTATGCACACAAGAAAGCCCTCAAGGCCAACTACAACATCAAGCACATCCCCGTTATCAAGCAAAACTACCACCCACTGAAGGGCCGCCTTGTCAATGGACTGCTCTGGCTTCGCCTCGTAGGGCAGATCCTTCGGGACAAGCTCAAGCGCATCAAATCCAAATAATAGTCTCCCATCAATAGAGATGAGAGAAGGGACAAAAGATAGGGGGATGGGCTATAATAGCCCATCCCCCTAAAGCTATTGTGCGCTCGGAGACTAGAGGCTAGTCCTTGAACTTAGCCGAGAGGAACTCCCTATTCAGACGAGCAATATTGCTCACAGAGACATTCTTGGGGCATTCGACCTCACAAGCACGTGTATTCGTACAGTTACCGAAGCCGAGCTCGTCCATCTTGGCAACCATTGCCTTAGCACGACGGGCAGCCTCGACCTTACCCTGTGGCAGGAGGGCCAGCTGGCTGACCTTAGCAGAGACGAAGAGCATAGCCGAGCCATTCTTACAAGCGGCAGCACAAGCTCCACAGCCGATACAAGCAGCCGCATCCATAGCCATATCCGCATACTTCTTGGGGATGGGGATGGCATTGGCATCGGGAACTCCTCCAGTATTCACCGAGACGAAACCGCCAGCCTGGATGATCTTGTCGTAGGCCGAGCGATCAACCATAAGGTCTCTGATAATGGGGAAGCCAGCCGAACGCCAAGGTTCTACCGTAATGGTATCGCCATCGTTGAAGCGACGCATATGTAGCTGACAGGTTGTGATGCTGTCATCTGGGCCGTGAGGATGGCCGTTGATGTAGAGCGAGCACATACCGCAGATCCCTTCACGGCAGTCATGGTCAAAGACCACGGGCTCCTTGCCCTGACGGATCAACTGTTCGTTGAGTATATCAAGCATCTCGAGGAAGGAGCTTCCCTGAGAGACATTCTCGAGTGAATACGTTTCGAATGCGCCCTTAGCCTGGGGACCTCTTTGACGCCAAACCTTAACCTTGATATTGATATTCTTGTCCATTGTTTCTTGTTGCTTAGAGAGGTTTAGTTCTTATAGTTACGCTGCTGACGCACTACGAACTCGTAGTCTAGTGGTTCCTTGATCATGACAGGATCTTTGTCCTCGCCCTGATATTCCCAGCAAGACACGTAGGCAAACTGGTCGTCGTGGCGCATTGCCTCACCCTCCTCGGTTTGGTGTTCGAGACGGAAGTGTCCACCGCAGCTTTCCTCTCGATCGAGGGCATCGTGGGCCATCAGTTCGCCGATCTCGATGAAGTCGGCCAAGCGAAGTGCCTTCTCCAGCTCAACGTTTAGGTCATTCGCAGCACCAGGAATGCGGACGTCGCTCCAGAACTCCTTCTTCAGTTCCTTGAGCTCCTTGATAGCCTTCTCAAGGCCGGCCTTCTCACGACCCATGCCGACGAAGTCCCACATGATGTGGCCAAGTTTCTTGTGCAGGCTGTCTACGCTCTGCTTGCCCTTGATGTTCATCAGACGGGCGATGCGATCGTTGATGCCCTTCTCAGCTTCGTCGAACTCTGGACGGTCGGTGCTAAAGCGAGGTACCTGAATCTGATCTGCAAGATAATTTTGGATCGTGTAAGGGAGTACAAAGTATCCGTCTGCAAGCCCCTGCATCAGAGCCGAAGCCCCCAGTCGGTTTGCCCCGTGATCGGAGAAGTTTGCCTCTCCGATGGCGAAGAGACCTGGGATGGTGGTCTGCAGCTCATAGTCTACCCAAATCCCACCCATGGTGTAGTGGATGGCGGGATAGATCATCATGGGCGTCTCGTAGGGATTATCGTTGGTAATCTTCTCATACATTTGGAAGAGGTTACCATAGCGAGCCTCTACGACATCACGACCCAAACGCTGGATCGCAGAGGAGAAGTCTAGATATACGGCAAGACCTGTATTGTTGACACCATAGCCAGCATCACAACGCTCCTTAGCAGCACGACTGGCAACGTCTCGAGGTACGAGGTTACCGAAGGCTGGATAGCGACGCTCGAGGTAGTAGTCTCGATCCTCCTCCTTGATCTCTGTGGGGCGAATCTTGCCCTCTTGTAGCTTCTTAGCATCCTCGAGCTTTTTGGGAACCCAAATGCGACCGTCGTTGCGCAGGGACTCTGACATCAGTGTGAGCTTGGACTGGAACTCACCGTGCACAGGGATACAAGTTGGGTGGATCTGCGCCATACATGGATTGGCGAAGTAAGCTCCCTTCTTATAGCACTGCCAAGCGGCCGAGCCATTGGAGGCCATCGCATTGGTCGATAGGAAGAAGGCATTACCGTAACCACCCGTGCCGATGACTACAGCATGGGCAGCGAAACGCTCTACCTTACCAGTAACGAGGTTACGAGCGATAATCCCACGGGCACGTCCATCAATGATCACCACATCGAGCATCTCATAGCGGGTGTAGAGCTTGACAGAGCCCTTACCCACCTGACGGCTTAGAGCTGAATAGGCACCCAGCAGGAGCTGCTGCCCCGTCTGACCGCGGGCATAGAAGGTACGAGAGACCTGAGCTCCACCGAAAGAGCGGTTATCGAGCAGACCACCATATTCACGAGCGAAGGGGACACCCTGAGCGACACACTGGTCAATGATCGAGTTGGCCACCTCTGCCAGGCGATATACATTGGCCTCACGGGCACGATAGTCTCCGCCCTTGATGGTATCGTAGAAGAGACGATAGACAGAGTCGCCATCATTCTGATAATTCTTGGCAGCGTTAATTCCCCCCTGTGCAGCGATCGAGTGTGCACGACGAGGAGAGTCCTGGATACAGAAGTTGAGGACGTTGAAGCCCATCTCTCCCAGCGAAGCGGCTGCCGATGCACCTGCCAATCCTGTACCGACAACGATCACATCAAGGCGACGCTTGTTGGCGGGGTTCACCAGCTTCTGATGGTTCTTATAGTTAGTCCACTTCTCTGCGAGTGGGCCTTGAGGTATCTTAGAGTTAATCTTTGACATAGTAGTAATGTATCTGTAGATGGATCACTAAGCGAACTTATGCGAAGGGGCAAGATGCAGTCCCATTGCAAAGCGACTGGAGGAAGAAGAAGATCACCACCGCAGCAAAGCCTAGGACGATCAGTGTAGAGTAGATATTAGAGATCACCTGAAGACGCTTCATCCAGATCGTATTGTTCCATCCGATCGTGTGCAGAGCACTCCAGAAACCATGTGCCAAGTGGAACCACAGGGCAGCTAGCCATACGAGGTAGAGCAACACATAAACTGGATTGGCGAAGGTGTAGCGGATCAGGCCAGCCCCATCGGTAGGGCCATTAACCCCTGGGATACCTAGATCATGAATGTGCTGTAGCTCTGCCAGCTGCATCTTGGCCCAGAAGTTAAAGAGGTGCAGACCAAGTCCGAGCAATACTACGACACCGAGAGCCATCATGTTTTGAGAGGCCCACTCTACGCCCTGAGGCTTGCCCACGACACCATAGCGATCTGACCCACGAGCCTTACGGTTCTGATTGGTTAGGATAAGTGCGTAGACGATGTGCAAGATGAAGAGCAGTGCCAGCCCCTTAGTTGCAACTAAAGCGTACCAGTTAGCCCCGAGGAATGCACAGATCATGTTGTAACCCTCGGCCGAGAACAGAGCTACCAAGTTCATCGACATGTGGAAGGTTAGGAACAGGATCAACGCAAGCCCAGAAATACTCATCACGAGCTTGCGGCCAATCGAAGATTTAATTAACCACGACATAAAGAATTACTATTAAGTTGTTATGATGTTACTTGTCCAACCAACACGGCGTTCCCCCCACGAGTAGGTATAGAGGAAGCGTGTTTCCGCAACAAAGATAAGCGAATTAAGGAGATTATTGCACAATAATTGAAGAAAGAAAGATATAATTACACCCTCATGCTCCCTAGGATTAGGTATAAAGCCGAGCAAAGCATTCATTCTCAATGCTGCAGACCGTTCGAAGGGGTTCTCGAAGGGAAGATAAGCAAGGGATTGGGAGAAGTTCAGACAAGGTCCTATCTGAGCCCTCACAGAGACATAAGTAGGAGCTCAAGTGAAGTCCTATCTGAGCCTCCACAGAGACATAAGTAGGAGCTCAAGTGAAGTCCTATCTGAGCCTCCACAGAGACATAAGTAGGAACTCAAGTGAAGTCCTATCTGAGCCTCTGCAGAGACATAAGTAGGAGCTGGGGTGAACGCTCCCCGAGGGCGCAGACGAGGCTCTATCAAGATCTCTGCCAGGGGTCAGCAAAGGCCCGAGACAGCGAGACAAATAGGTCTCTCAGAGCATCTCTCCACCTGAGAAGATGTCGAAATAATGCGTACCTTTGTCTCGACATAAGGACAAAAGGGGTGCTAGCCTCTCAATGCCCCAGCGGCAGAGAGATCGGCAGCTGAGAACAAACCCTCATACCTGATCCAGATAGTACTGGCGTAGGGATTTATCCGTGTCGGAGGGCTCGTCTCTCAGGGATCTACCCTACTAGGCATCCGCCTCGAGCCTCACCCCACACCAACATCCACATCAGGTTCCCATCGGCAGTATTAGACCATCGACAGGTCTCATCATTGTCCTGGTCATGGAGCATCGAGGTTGATGCTTCATTATCGTTCATCATATATATACTTTATAGCAACGATGAGATCACTCATTACTCTCATGCTCGCAGGCGGTAGCCTGCTCTCGGTAGCAGCCCAATCGACTGCACCAAAGTCCTCCGAAGCAGACTCGCTTCGAGTAACCACCCTACAGGAGCTCTCCGTCGTAGGCGTACGTGCAGACAAGCGCACCCCTATGGCCTACAGCAACCTGGGCAAGAAAGAGATTGGGAAGGAGAACCTTGGCCGAGATATCCCCTTCCTGCTGCAGAGCCTTCCCTCGGTCGTCTTCTCAAGCGATGCGGGCACGGGCATCGGTTACACCTCGCTGCGTGTGCGTGGGGTGGATGCCACAGGGATCAACATCATGGTCAATGGCATCCCTCTCAACGACTCAGAGAGCCAGGCCGTCTTTTGGGTTAATATGCCCGACTTCGCCTCTAGCCTACAGGAGCTACAACTCCAGAGAGGCGTAGGGACATCGTCCAATGGAGCGGCAGCCTTCGGAGCCAGCCTCAACATGCGCACCGATCAGATCGGGCTCAAGCCCTATGCGACGGTGAGCGCAGGCGCAGGCTCGTTCGGAACTCGGAGGGCCTCGATCAAGGTAGGCACAGGACGCCTCGGCGGACGCTGGACGATCGACACCCGACTATCCCGAGTAGAGAGTGCTGGCTATGTCGATAGAGCTTCGGTAGATCAGTACGCTTACTTCCTACAAGCGAGCTATGCCACCGAGACGACAATGCTGCGCTATGTAACCTTCGGCGGTAAGCAGATCACAGGCATTGCCTGGCATGGCATCGAGGCCAGCGACGAGAAGAGCTACGGGCGCACCTACAACCCAGCTGGCTATATGTACACTGATGCTGCAGGCAAGGCACACTATTACCACGATACTGACAACTACAGCCAGCCTCATCATCAGCTCATCCTCACCCACAGCTTCTCCCCCAGGCTGACGCTCAACCTCACGGCGCACTATACAGCAGGCTTTGGCTACACAGACGAATTCAAAGCAAGCTCTTCACTCAAGAAGTACGCTCTGAAGAACTATGTAGACGCCTCGGGCAAGCAGATTAAGCGAGCGGACATCATCCGTCGCAAGTACCTCGACAATGACTTCTACGGGGTCAATGCGATGCTCAACTGGCAGCAGAGGGATTGGCAGCTCAGCGCAGGGCTTAGCGGCAATTACTACAAGGGGCTACACTATGGAGAGCGTCGCTGGATATCTAAATACCCCGAAGTGATTTACCCCGAGAGCCGCTACTATGACAATCTAGCGCACAAGACAGACCTCTCAAGCTTCGTCAAGGCCAACTGGCAACTCTCCGAGCAGCTGAACCTATTCGCTGACCTCCAGCTACGCCACATCGCCTACGACGTACAGGGGACACTGGACAAGTACAGCGATGCGACCAAGGGGATGAGGGCCATTGACCTGAAGAAGGACTTCCTCTTCCTCAACCCCAAAGCGGGTGTCTACTACCAATTCACCCCCCAGCATCATGCCTTCGCTTCGGTAGCTGTGGCACAGCGTGAGCCAGGGCGAAAGATCTACACCGAGGGGAGCAACGCTGGTGGCGCAGAGCCCAAGGCCGAGCACCTCATAGACTACGAGCTGGGCTACGGCTATCGCAGCCACAGACTAAGTCTCTCGGCTGGACTCTACTACATGAGCTATCGAGATCAGCTCGTAGCCAATGGTAAGATCAGCGATGTAGGCGAACCTCTACTGGAGAATGTTGATCATAGCTACCGCATGGGCCTTGAGCTCTCGGCTAGCTATCGCCCTACGAAGTGGCTTCGCCTCGACGGAGCTCTAGCCCTCAGCCAGTCTCGCATCAAGGACTACCACAACTTCAGCACAGGCGAGGAGGTGAAGTATAGCAATACCCCCATCGGTTACTCCCCAGAGATTGTCTCCTCTGCTGCAGCTAGCCTCGTGTTCGGGAGCTTCGAGGCTGGTCTGACCAGCCAATTCGTCGGCAAGCAGTACCTAGACAATACGGGGAGTGAGGCTCGTAAGCTACCCGCCTACCACGTCGCAGGCCTGCGCATGAGCTACGACCTCAGCCTGCCAGGGGTGAAGCGTATGAACCTCAGCCTACAGGTGAATAACCTCTTCGATGCCAAGTACTCCAGCAATGGTTGGACTTACTTCTACGTCGATGGAGGCAAGGAGGTGAGCCATGTAGGACTCTATCCGCAGGCTGGGATCAACTTCCTCCTGGGCACAAGCCTGAGCTTCTAGGTTTGCCAATCTTTTTCGTTACCTTGCTCTTGGGAGCCTCGGCCTTGGGTCGGGGCTCCCTGCTTTTTAGGGCCTAGAGAGGGGGCAGAGAGAGTCATGGTCAAGGGCGAAGAGCAGGCATAGAGATGAGACAGAGCGAGGGGTGGTCTAATCCAATGGGCTACCCACCCAAAGCTTGAGGGGCTGCCTCGAAACGATCGTTTCAAGGCAGCCCCTCTTGGCTTGATGAGGACGCTGAGGGAGCTTCACCTCAGCAGCCCTTAGACCGCCAGCTTACTTGGCAATGAAGGAGGTGATGGGGGTGAACTTATCTGCACCCTCAGCACGCATATACACCGAGGAGTCTGACCAGTAAGTGGGGAAGCCTCCGTGCACAGCCCCAATGAAGACAACCTTGATGGGGTGATAGCCAGCCTTCAGAGCGACGCTACAGTCATGTCGGCTAAACTTCTTCACCTCACCTGCATTGTCGATGATCTTCTTCCCATCAATCCAAAACTCATCATTGTCTGTAGAGAAGAAGTACACACCATCCTCAGGGATTAGGACATAACCCTCACCAATAACCGCACTGGCGTCGAACTCATCCATGTTGTTCTTGAGGCCATGGGGCTTCACACGCTCGAGCCTCTCAGCCTTGCCCTCTACCCAGTTGGTAGCATTGGCGAAGTCCGAGGCCTTGAGGTAATTCCCCATTGATCTGCGAGTCAAGAGGCCCTCTACAGGCTTCTTCAATTCGACAGCGGGGCTGAGCTCCTGCTTCTCAAAGGTGATCTCACGCACACGACTGAGCTTGCCCGAGGGCAATACCGAGGCCACCTTGATCACCTTGCTCTCCGTTACCAACAGAGGCTCAGAGTACTCCGTTGAGCTAGCTGTAGGCTCGCTGCCATCGAGGGTATAGACCATCTTGATGGGGCGTGTCGTCTTGAGCGTGAGCTGAGTGCTATCTACGAAGGCAATGAAGTCGCATGAGCCCTTGGGCTGCTCAGGCAGGGGGATGTGGTAATTAACCCCTACATGATCTAGGCGCACGTAGGCGTTGTTGATACGACGAGAGAAGTCTGCGAAGTCCTTCTTCTCCACTGGAGTCCAGGTCAGCTCGGCCAGGGCCTGCAGGCGAGGATAGGCTCGGTACTCCATAGTACGAGTATCATAGAGATACTCCCCCCACAGATTGGCCTGTGCCCCGAGGATGTGATGACGCTTATCCTCAGCGATCGTCTCAGGGACGGGGTAGTAGCTATAGACCTTCTCTAGAGGAGAGTAGCAGCAGATGGCCACAGGCTCTATCTTAGGATCACCCTGATAGTGGTCGATGTAGAGGCCACCACTACCAGGGGTCATGATCACATCATGCCCCATATTGGCACTGGCAATCCCTCCAGACTCGCCTCTCCAGCTCATGACTGTAGCCGATGGAGCTAGACCGCCCTCGAGGATTTCGTCCCAACCGATAAGCTTCTTGCCATGCTTATCTAGCATCTTCTGAGCTCGACGGATGACGTAGCTTTGCAGCTCGTGCTCATCCTTGAGCTTCTCCTGCTTGATACGCTTCTGACAGAGTGGGCAGACCTTCCATCGATCCTTAGGGCACTCGTCGCCACCGATGTGGAAGTATTCTCCTGGGAAGAGAGGGGCAACCTCGTCAATCACATCCGAAAGGAATTCGAATACTTCCTCCTTACCAGCACAGTAGACATCCAGTTCGACACCCCAGAGGTTACGCACCTTGTAGTCCTGCCCAGCCTGTGTCTTCGGGTTACAAGCGAGCTCAGGATAAGCAGAGATGGCACCCATAGCATGCCCAGGAAGCTCAATCTCTGGGATGATAGTTACGAAGCGCTCTTGAGCGTAACGGACAACCTCCTTGATCTGCTCCTGAGTATAGAAGCCCCCATACTCAGAGCCATCGCCCTCGATGCGCTTCGAACCAATCTCTGTCAGACGGGGATACTTCTTGATCTCAATGCGCCAACCCTGATCTTCGGTCAAGTGCCAATGCATGCGATTGACCTTGAACATAGAGAGGACATCGATCTGACGCTTAACATCCTCGACCGTGAGGAAGTGACGGCAGACATCAATCAATAGGCCACGATAGCCAAAGGCGGGCTCGTCCTGGACAGAGACCACAGGAGCCTTCCAGTAAACAGTTCTCACGAGACTACGGCTCTCGATCTCGGCAGGCAGAAGCTGCATTAGGGTTTGCATACCGTAGAAGAGGCCATGAGCAGAGCGTCCAACGACCTCTACCCCGCTAGCCTTGACCTCGAGAGTGTAACCCTCTTCCTTGAGCTTAAGAGAGGGATCGATACGCAGGAAGATAGAGCCTTCTGCAGACTGCTCGCCCTCTACGACAGGGAGCTTATACCCGGTCGAGGCACGCATCTTGGTTGCGAAAAACTCTGCGATCGTGCGAGCCTCTGCCCCTTGGGCAATAAGCTCGGCAGACTTACCAAGCTCAAATTCTCCACCATGCTCTGTGAGGGATAGTGGCTTGGGAATGATGTTGATTCCTTTGTTGTACTCAGGCATCGTCTTCTCGACGGCATCTGTACAGGCTGACAGCAGCAGGGTAACAGCTGTAGCCATAGTTAGCATAAATTTATTCATAGGATACACATTAATGATCTAAATTTGTGTCAATGCTATAGCACAGAAGCGAGTGAGGATATTCCCCAACAGAAGCTCTGTGCTATAGCATCGTTACCTCAGTCTCTCTCAGGACTGACTACCAAGCGAAGATCGGATACTTGACCATGGCCTCATTGACCTCGGCCCGTACGGCATCGATGACGGAGGCATCCTCAGGTGCAGAGAGCACTCTATCGATCTTGTCCACGATAGCATCCATCTCATGCTCCTTGAGGCCACGAGTAGTAATGGCAGGCGTTCCGACACGGATACCAGAGGTTTGGAAGGCTGAGCGGCTATCGAAGGGAACCATGTTCTTATTGACAGTGATGTCTGCAGCCACGAGAGCCTTCTCAGCGACCTTACCGGTGAGTTCGGGGAACTTAGTCCTTAGGTCAATAAGCATGCTGTGATTGTCTGTACCACCAGAGACCACGGTGTAGCCACGACGGATGAAAGCCTCAGCCATAGCCTTAGCATTCTTCTTGACCTGGATCTGATACTCCTTGAATGAAGGCTTGAGAGCCTCACCGAAGGCTACTGCCTTAGCGGCGATCACATGCTCGAGTGGCCCCCCCTGTACACCAGGGAAGACAGCCGAATCCAGCAGGGCAGACATTTTCTTGATCTCTCCCTTGGGTGTCTTCTTGCCCCAGGGGTTATCGAAGTCGCGGCCCATGAGGATGATCCCTCCACGAGGGCCACGCAGGGTCTTGTGGGTCGTAGAGGTTACGATGTGGGCATACTTGACGGGATTGTCGAGCTCGCCTGCAGCGATGAGTCCAGCAGGGTGAGCCATATCGATGAGCAGCAGCGCACCCACCTTGTCAGCGATCTCACGCATGCGCTTGTAGTCCCACTCACGAGAGTAGGCCGATCCACCGCCGATGATGAGCTTGGGGCGATGCTCTAGGGCTCTCTGCTCCATCTGGTCGTAGTCCACACGGCCATCTTCCTGACGGACGTTGTACTCTATGGGGCGATACAGCAGCCCTGAGCTGTTGACGGGCGAACCGTGCGAGAGGTGTCCGCCATGGGCTAGATTGAGCCCCATGAAGGTATCCCCCGGCTCGAGACAAGCCAGGAGCACAGCCATATTGGCCTGTGCACCCGAGTGTGGCTGCACATTGGCCCATTCTGCGCCGAAGAGCTGCTTGAGGCGGTCGATGGCCACCTGCTCTACTTGGTCTACGACCTCGCAACCACCGTAGTAACGCTTGCCTGGATAGCCCTCGGCATACTTGTTTGTCAGGCAGCTACCCATGGCCTGCATGACCTCTTGGCTTACGAAGTTCTCCGAGGCGATGAGCTCGATACCCTTGAGTTGTCTCTGGCTCTCCTGCTCGATGAGATTAAAGATTACTGCATCATTCATTGCTGCTTTTGTTTATTGTTTGACCTAAAAATGGTGAATTACCCAAAGAAGGTTCGGGCGCTTACCCGCCGGAGACAAAGATAATAATAACTTCCGTGCAAAGTTGCTCCAAAGCAGACCAAATAACCCTCCTCCAATTGCCTAAGCTCAGGATCGGCTGCCCAGCAAGGCCAGCATCGAAGGAGCAAAGAGATCTGCTGATCGAGCCTGCTGGGGACAAGTGTGGAGAAAAGCGTACCTTTACGGCTGGCATACAGCCCATACACCATCACAGATACCGAATGATAATGATCAAACGAACGCTCAACCTCTCGGGGCGGCTATACGACCTCTCGCGCCCCCTGGTCATGGGGATTGTGAACGTTACCCCGGACTCCTTCTACCCAGATAGCAGAGTACAAGGCGAGACAGCCCTACGCCAACGCCTCGAGATGATCGTCACCGAAGGGGGGGACCTCGTAGACCTAGGGGCCTATAGCTCTCGCCCAGGGGCGGATGAGGTCTCCGCCGAGGAAGAAATGCTCCGCCTCGCCCCAGCCCTCAAGATTCTAAGAGATGAATACCCCGAGCTCCCTATCTCGGTAGACACCTTCCGCTCGAGCGTGGCACGCTGGGCGGTGGAGGAGTACGGGGTCTCGATGATCAACGACATCTCTGGCGGCACGCTCGACGAGGCCATGGCACGCACCATCGCCGAGCTACAAGTGCCCTATGTGCTGATGCACATGCGGGGCACGCCGCAGACGATGCAGAGCATGACCCAGTATGACGATGTGGCCACAGCCGTAGCCGACTTCCTCATCGAGCGTGTGGGGCAGCTGTACGAGCTGGGGGTACATGACCTCATCATCGACCCAGGCTTCGGCTTCGGCAAGACCCTCGAGCAGAACTATGAGCTGCTCTCACAGCTACCTCAGCTCAAGAGCACGCTGGGCCTTCCGCTACTGGTCGGGCTCTCTCGCAAGAGCATGATCTATCGCCTGCTCGAGATCTCGAGCCCAGAGGCTCTCAATGGCACGAGCGTCCTGCACACCCTATGCCTAGAGCGAGGGGCAGACATCCTTAGGGTGCATGACGTCCTGGAGGCTAGGCAATGTGTACGCCTAGTGGAGCAGCTGCGACGCTCGAGCAAGCACAACGCCTCGGAGCACCTGAGCCTCTCTCGAGCCACTTCACTCACCTCAAACAACGGCTAGGGCTATGTGGTGGCTTCAATTCTCCCTCAAGGATGCCATCGACATCCTCCTGCTGGCCGTCTTCCTCTACTATACCTATACAGTGCTCAAGGCCTCTGGGAGCAAGGCGATCTTCACGGGTGTCATTGCCTTCTTCGGGCTGTGGATCTTGATCTCGCACATCCTCAAGATGCAGCTCATGGGGGCACTACTGGACAAGTTCGTCAATATTGGCTTCCTGGTGCTGGTGATCATCTTCCAGGATGAGATGAAGCAATTCCTCTCGACCATCGGTTCGGCACAGAAATGGAAGCGGTTTAGACGCTACTTCCGAGACAAGCGACAGCAAAGCGCAGATCGAGAGCGATACATCGCCCCCATCGTCCTGGCCTGCCTCAACCTCTCCCGCAAGCGCACGGGGGCTCTGATCGCTATACAGCAGAGCTTCGACCTCTCGGTCTACCAGCATGCGGGCGAACGCTTCGAGGCGGATGTCAATGCCCGACTGATCGAGACCATCTTCTTCAAGAATAGCCCCCTGCACGACGGGGCTATGATCATCGCCCAGGGGAAGATCCGTGCCGCAGGCTGCATCCTCCCCGTGGCGAGCAACCCCGATCTGAACAAGGATCTCGGCCTGCGCCACCGCTCGGCCCTAGGCCTCTCTCAGCAGACTGATGCCAAGGTCATCATCATCAGCGAAGAGCGAGGCACGATCTCGATGGCCTATCGGGGCGAGATCATGCTCGACATCACGGCCGAGCAGCTACAGGAGCTACTCAGCAAGGAATAGCTCTAGAGCTCCCCCGACCCCCTCCCATCACCCTCTATTGCAACCTCACTCGAGACCCAAATAGGAGCTCATTCGAGCTCCTATTTGGGTCTCTGATGCGATCCTATCTGAGCCTCAAGTGAAGTCCTATCTAGACTTCGAGTGCAAACCTCTCGATAGCTCATGCTAGGCCCAACCGAAACCCCGACAGCGAGCCTATACGAGACCTCGGTCGAGACCTCCATATTCCCTCAATAGACCCTCTAGGGGCAACTCGAAGGCTGCGGAAAGTCGTCGAGCCTCGTTATTCATTGAGGCATCCTATCTAGTCCCGTCTCGTGCTCAAACGAGAGAGAGGTGAGGAGGGAAGAGGTCGAGGCATAGTTAAAACCTTTTTTCGCTGGTATTTCGGGCGAATTAGCCTACTTTTGTAGAGTTTGCATTTGACCCCAGCACTCATGAGCGCATTAGCCCCAGAAGAGTTGAGCCTGAGACAGGCCCAGGAGACCGTAGACCAATGGATCAAGACCTATGGCGTACGCTACTTCAGCGAACTGACCAATATGGCTATACTGACCGAAGAGGTCGGTGAAGTGGCCCGCATCATGGCCCGCCGCTACGGAGACCAAAGCAACAAAAACGGCGAGAGCGATGCCTTAGCAGACGAATTGGCCGACGTGCTTTGGGTACTCATCTGCCTGGCCAACCAAACGGGCGTAGACCTTAGCGAGGCCTTCCGACGCAATATGGCCAAGAAGACCGCCCGAGACAGCACAAGACATATCAATAACCCCAAACTATATGAATCAGAACAAAAGTAAGTGGGAGGAGCTCTTCCTCTCCTACGCCCCCGTCCTCGAAGGGCAAGCCCTCCAAGAGGCCATCGACAAGATCCTAGAGAAGGAGTACGAGCAGTGCAATACCGTTGAGGTCAAGAAGGCCCTGCACGGCATGATCGACCTAACGACCCTCGCAGGAGCAGACACCGAGACCAAGGTAGCAGCCCTGGTACACTCTGTCAATGACTTCGAGGGTACAGACGAGAGCGTACCCAGCGTGGCCGCTATCTGCGTCTACCCCAACTTCGTCCCCACTGTACTAGAGACCCTCACGGCCGAAGGCGTACGAGTAGCCTGCGTGAGTGGAGCCTTCCCTGCCTCGCAGAGCTTCGCTGAGGTCAAGGTCGCCGAGGTCAGCCTCGCCGCACGAGCTGGGGCACATGAGATCGACATCGTACTCAACCTCGGTCGCTTCCTCGAGGGCGACTACACCGAGGCTGGCGACGAAATCTTCGAGCTCAAAAGTGCAGCCCGTGAGGCTCATCTAAAGGCAATCCTCGAAACTGGAGCTCTCCAAGAGCCCGAGCGCATCCGCCGAGCCAGTATCCTTGCTCTCGTCTCTGGAGCAGACTTCCTCAAGACCTCGACGGGCAAGGAGTACCCTGGAGCTTCGCTCGAGGCCGCCTATATCATGTGTAGCGTCATCCGAGAGTTCTACAAGAAGACGGGCGAGAAGCGTGGGATCAAGTTCAGCGGAGGCATCAAGACCTCTACCGACGCCGTACGCTACTACTGCATCGTCAAGGACGTCCTCGGCCAGGAGTGGCTCACACCCGAGCTCATGCGCATCGGGGCTAGCAGCCTCGTAGCTAACCTACAGAAGGACATCCTCTAGTCCTCCTCTCTAGGTCTCTACCCCCTCGAGGGCAGACCCTAGATCCTCAAAAAACAATTAGGGAGGGGCGAAACCATGGTTTCGCCCCTCCCTAATTGTATCATACGCCCCAGGGTTAGATACGCTTGATGTAAGATCGGCGTGTTTTGTGATGCTCACGCTCGAAGTAGTTCCACTGCATCTGTACCGCAGTATTGGTTTCGAGCTCAGGATTACTCTCTGCATACTCCACCCCATTGCGGTGAAAGATAGGGATGAGGTCATCAAAGAGCAAAGCATTCACCCCCTTGTTCTGATACTCTGGAATAACCCCGATAAGGTAGAGGTCTACAACCTTATTACCTCGGAAGTTCAACTCCTTGTACAGATGAGCCCATCCGAAGGGAAGTAAGCTGCCACCAGCCTTCTGCAATCCTCGGCTCAAATTGGGCATGGTAATGGCGAAGGCTACGACCTTGTCGTCCTCCTTTCGTACAATCACGGTAACGAAATCCAAGCGGATCATCGGGATATAGACCTTAACATAGTAATCGATCTGCTCACGGCTCAGTTCAGAGAAACCATACAGAGGGGCATAGGCCTGATTGAGCGTCTCAAAGATGCGGTGAGCGTAAGGCAAGACCTCTTTTTGACTCTTGAACTTAAGGATCTTGAGCCCGTACTTCTTACGCACAATCTCAGAGATACGCATGTGCTTCTCAGGCATCTGGGCCGGTACGAAGATTTTATACTCTCTCCAGTCTTGGTCTTTAACAAAACCCATGCGTTCCATCTGCTTAGGATAGTAGGCATAGTTATAGATCGTAGCCATTGTACCCAGCTGGTCAAAGCCCTCCACGAGCATTCCCTGGTGGTCTAGATCTGTAAAGCCCATGGGGCCCTGAAGCATCTCCTTACCTCGACGCTTGGCCCAATCGATCACAGCTCCAAATAGAGCATCTACGACCTCGTCATCATTGATGAAGTCTACGAAGCCAAAGCGAGCATTGTTTTGATTCCAAGTCTCATTAGCCTTGTTATTGATGATGCCAGCAATGCGCCCTACAATCTCACCATCTCGATAGGCTAAGAAGTAGGCTGCTTCGCAGAACTTGAAGGCGGGGTTCTTCTTTGCGTCAAGAGTCCTCAGCTCATCATCGATGAGCCCTGGGACATAGTAGCGGTTGCCCTTGTATAGCTTGAGATTGAACTTTACGAACTTCCTCATATCTGCCGAGGAAGATACTTGTCTGATTTCTACTGCCATTGTTTCTCTGCTCTGTGCACGTGCCTGGTCGGAGGACTATGGTACGGGCGATTAAGTCGTATATTTGCGAGCAAATATAGTCAAAACTTAGCAGGCATAGATCATTATGGCAGACTGGAAAAAGCGTCTGGGTGTCCTCTACAGCACAAACCCAGATTTCGACTACGAAAGGACCGATAGCTCACAGAGCATCGAAACCCTCCCTGAGGAACGGCAGGAGCTACGCATCTCCATCAGCCGACGCCATCGGGCAGGCAAAGAGGTCAGCCTCATCACGGGCTTTGTCGGATCAGAAGGAAGCCTAGAGGAGCTGGGCAAACTCCTCAAACAACGCTGCGGCGTAGGCGGGGCCGTCAAGCAGGGAGAGATCATCATCCAGGGTGACCAGCGAGACAAGCTCCTCGAGATCCTGCTTTCTCTCGGCTACAAGCGCACCCGAAAGGCTTAGCCCAAAGCTCAGTATTAGTCCGTATCTTTGAGGGCTCTCAAGCATTCTCAACAAAAAATCATCATAACATCATGACTAGATCCAAACTCTACACCGCTCTACTACTCTCGGGGCTTAGCCTGAACTCCTTGATGGCTCAGCGCACGCTGCAGACCCTCGAGGAGGGATGGCGATTTAGCCGAGAAGACAAGGCCCAGGCCGCACAGCCGTCCTTCGACGATCGCAAGTGGCAGAGCGTTACAGTACCCCATGACTGGGCCATCTATGGCCCTTTCAGCTTCGACAACGACAAGCAACACCTGGCCATTACCCAGGACGGACAAAAGGAGGCTATGGAGCACGCAGGACGTACGGGAGGCCTCCCCTTCGTCGGAGTAGGCTGGTATCGCCGCTCGCTCTCACTCCCTTCCTCCCTTGATGACAGGCGTGTACAGCTACGCTTCGACGGGGCTATGAGCCATGCCCGAGTGTATGTCAATGGCCAGGAGGCTGGCTATTGGCCCTATGGGTACAATACCTTCATCCTCGACATCACCCACCTCGTCCGCCCTGGGGACAACACCCTAGCCGTCCGCCTGGAGAATAAGCACGAGAGCAGTCGTTGGTACCCTGGTGCAGGCCTCTATCGCAATGTGCACCTGCTCATTACCCCTCAGACGCATATCGCCCATTGGGGGACGCAGATCCAAACGCCCCAGGTGAGCAAAGACTATGCTCGGGTAGAGGTGCGCACAGCTCTTGAGGGGCGTAGCCATCTAGGCTCATCGCACCTCACCTATGAGGGCAAGTTGCTCTCGCCCAAGGGGCAGGAGATCGCCTCCTTCCGCTCGGAGGGTATCGGGCAGAAGGCTCTCGAGCGAGACACGATCATCCGCTCTAGCTTCGGGGTAGATCGCCCCGAGCTTTGGGACATCAAGCAGCCCCACCTCTATCGCCATGTAGCTCTCCTCTACCGAGATGGGCAGCTCATCGACAGCGACACGACGAGCTTTGGCATTCGCTCGATAGAGCTCCGACAGCATGACGGGTTCTACCTGAATGGGCGCAAGATCAAGTTCCAGGGCGTTTGCCTCCACCACGACCAGGGGCCACTCGGGGCTGCAGTCAATGTGGCCTCTATGCGCCGCCAAATTCGCACCATGCAGGACATGGGGGCTAATGCCATCCGTACTAGCCACAATATGCCTGCCCCAGAGTTCGTTCGCCTATGCGACGAGATGGGGATGATGGTCATGGCCGAGAGCTTCGACAGCTGGGCAGTACCCAAAGTGCCCAATGGCTATAACCTCGACTTCGCCCAGTGGCATCGGAGAGACCTGACGAACCTTATCCGCCAATTCCGCAATAGCCCCTCCGTGGTTATGTGGTGCATCGGCAACGAGGTCAGCGAGCAGTGGAGGGACAATGGCTCCAAGACCCAATACACCCTGCAGGAGATCTGCCACCGAGAGGATCCTACACGCCCAGTAACCAATGGGATGGATGCTCCATTAGCTGTCCTCAAAAATGGCATGGCCGCCAGCCTCGACGTGCCAGGCTTCAACTACCGCCCACACCTCTACGACACGGCCCATCGTGTCCTCCCTCAGGGCTTCATCCTCGGCAGCGAGACCGCCTCTACACTCAGCTCTCGAGGCGTTTACAAGTTCCCCGTACAGCGCAGGGCCATGGCCAAGTACCCTGACCATCAAGCCTCTAGCTACGATGTAGAGCACTGCAGCTGGAGCAACCTACCCGAGGATGACTGGATGCGCCACGAGGATCACCCCTGGACAATGGGCGAATTTATTTGGACAGGTATCGACTACATTGGCGAGCCTACCCCTTACTACAGCGATTGGCCCAGCCATAGCTCACTCTTCGGAGCGGTAGACCTGGCGGGTATCCCCAAGGATCGCTTCTATCTCTATCGCAGTCATTGGAATAAGGAGGAGACCACGCTACACATCCTACCCCACTGGACCTGGCCAGGCAGAGAGGGCGAGGTAACCCCGATCTTCGTCTACACCAACTACCCCGAGGCCGAGCTCTTCATCAACGGCAAGAGCCAGGGACGTCAGCGCAAGGATCTAAGCGTACGTATTGCTGAGACAGAGCATTCTGAGGCGAAAAATAACTTCACCCGCCAGAGACGCTATCGCCTCATGTGGATGCAAACGAAGTACGAACCAGGCGAAGTACGGGTCGTTGCCTATGACAAGAGTGGGAAGGTCGCCGAGACCAAGACCCTGCGCACTGCGGGCAAGCCACACAGCCTTAAGCTCTCGGTCGATCGCTCAGAGATCGCTGCTGACGGGCGAGATATTGCCTTCGTTAGGGTAAGCCTCGTGGACAAGGAGGGCAACCTCATCCCCTCAGACCAGCGTCTAGTGAAGTTCAAGGTTGGGGGTGCAGGTAGCTTCAGGGCTGCTGCCTCGGGCAATCCAGCCTCACTTGACCTCTTCCACCTGCCCCAGCATCACCTCTTCTCGGGCGAGCTAACAGCCCTCGTGCAGAGCACAAAGCAGGCGGGTAAGATTACCCTCACTGTCTCGGCCAAGGGTGTCCGCTCCGCCACCATCACCCTACACAGCAAGTAGGGTGTGCCGAGGCCAAGCAACCAATAGAATTGGGCACTATTTCTACATTGATCAAAAGGACAGTCCCCTCGCAGTGCAAATGCACTGCGAGGGGACTGTCCTATATCGGTGTGAGATAGAGCATTAAAGGAATACAGCTCTCAAGGTCATCAGTATAATTGACAAATCCTTCACAAAGCTTTGGTCTTTTATATACTCTAAATTTATCTTCAGCTTATCTGGCATGATAACCTCTCGATAGAAAGCCTCAGGATCCTCTGCAGACTCTAATAGCTCGTTCTCATTGCGATACTTAATAGAGGCCAAGTCCGTAATACCAGGTCTTACCTTGAGTACCTGCATCTGCTCTGCGGTATATAGATCCACATAGCGACGCACCTCAGGTCGAGGCCCTACAACGCTCATATCGCCTTTGAGGACATTGATGAGCTGTGGAAACTCGTCTAGCTTGAACTTACGAATATAATACCCCGAAGGCGTCACACGAGGATCGCGACCTCCGACTGTAATGAGACTGCCCTTGTCCGAGCCAGGTCTCATAGAGCGAAACTTGTAGAGCTGGAAATCCTTATTATCTCGTCCTACTCGGATCTGCTTGTAGAAGACCGGTCCTTGGGAGTCTACTTTGATCCAGATAGCGATGATGACAAACAATGGGCTCAATAGGAGCAACCCTATCAAGCTCATAACAATATCAAAGATTCTCTTCATCTGTCTTTAGCCGATGAGTTGAGTGAAATGCTCTAGCACATAAGCCACATCGTCATCTGAAAGGCAGTTGTGGAGTGGGAGTGAAATCTCGTTCGCATACTGCGCATAGGCATTAGGATAATCCTTGATATCAAAGCCTAGAGCCTTGTAAGCGGTCATCATAGGCAGAGGTTTGTAGTGTACATTGCAGGTAATCCCCTGCTCAGCCATCTTAATAATGATCGCATTACGCTCCTCTACACCCTTGCCTATTAGACGTACCAAGTATAGGTGCCCACATGAGTCTCCATGCTCAGAGTAGTGCTCAAGCACCTGTAGGGGTAGCCCCTTCAAGCCTTCGTTGTACATCTCCACGATCTGACGACGGCGTGCAAGCATCTGATCGTAGCGCTCGAGCTGAGCCAAACCAATAGAGGCAACTACATCGGTCATATTGCACTTGTAGAGAGGCGCGATAATATCATACTCCCAAGCCCCAAGCTGAGTCTTAGCTAGAGCATCCTTATTCTGTCCATGTAGAGAGTAAAGCATAAACTCCTTGTAGAGTGCATCAGGCTCAATGACAGGTATAGGCCTCCAAGTCAATGCCCCGCCCTCAGCAGTAGTAAGATTCTTCACTGCATGGAAAGAGAATGATGTGAAGTCTGCTATCTCTCCACACATCTTACCCTTGCGACGAGAGCCAAATCCGTGTGCAGCATCCGCCATCACGATAACACGACCAAAGGCTTCCTGAATCTTATTGCTAGCCTTGAAAAGATGTTTCTTACGCTCTACAGCAGCAAAGATGCGGTCATAGTCACAGACTACTCCACCAAGGTCTACAGGGATAATCACCTTAGTCCGCTCTGTGATAGCGTCCTCTAGTGCCTGATAATCCATCTCGAAAGAGTCTGGGGCAGTATCTACGAGGACTACCTTCGCCCCGACATGGCACACAACACTCGCGCTTGCAGTGTAAGTATATGCACTCGTAATCACCTCGTCTCCAGGACCTACCCCGAGGACATGCAGGATAGCCTCCATACAAGCCGTAGCCGAATTGAGGCACACAGCCCTCTCTGTGTGGCAATACTCTGCGATCTTGCTCTCGAAGAGCTTAGTCTTAGGGCCAGTAGTGATCCAACCTGAGCGAAGGGCTTCGGCGACTAGTGCGATCTCACTCTCTGTAATATCAGGAGGAGAAAAAGGGATATTCTTTCTGTTCATAGTTTTATCTATTTACTTGTACTGAAGAAAATGGTTGTTTCCAAGTTATTAAAGAGATATCTTCCTTTGTATAATTTTTACAATTTTAAACCTTTCTTCTTTACGAAGAATGCAAAAGAATACAGAGACTAACATATACAACATTAATACCCCAAACTGAAGAACTAGGAAATATCCATCTGAATAACAAAAAAGTCTATAGGGAATGACGAATAAAGTGATACAGCATAAAAAGACTAAACAAGGAATAATTACTTGATGGGAATAGGACCTAAAATTGAAATCTTCCTGTCGATAGGCTAGGAGTAGTATCAAAGAGAAATTCAGGAGCTCTACTAGAGCCATTGCAATAAACACATAATGATATGGAAGTCCATTTAGCAAAATGATGTAGGCAATAGGTAGATTTAACAGCATAACCGATAGTTCAATTAATTGGTATCTTGCCAGTCTCGCCGAGGCTTTAAATACTAGATCAATAGGCCCATGCAGACTACGAAGAGCGGTATACCCTAAAATAGACAACACCATTTCTACTGAATATTGAGGAACTTCACCAAGCCAAATTTCCAATAAAGGGACACAATACAGCCCAATGACTGTAGATAATAATATATAGACAGAAAATGATATTCTTGAGGAGAGTAGTACCAAGTACCAGAATCGATCCATATCTCTATTCCCGTAGAGCATCATTGCTTGAGGCCGAAATGCCACAAGAATGTTTTCCACGAATACAAGAAGTGCTGACTGCACCTGATAGGCGATTGCTCTAGCTGCATTTACAGCAACTCCTCCAAATAAGTTTAACATATAATTAACTCCCTGCGTTGTCAATGCATAGGCTGTATTTCCCATGAAGTTCCATCCCGCAAATTGGGTCATTTGACGAAATAACTTTTGATCCCAGAAAAAAGCTCTACGAGATTCCGGAAAATTTCTTCTACAGTAAATAATGCTAGCTCCTCTGATAATAATTGCGACAAAAAGAAGAGAAGCAGCATAGAGGATAGCCTTATCCCCTATGAAGAGTTTTAAAACAAGAACAGCGGATAATCTCAGTATAGCATCAAAGATAGAGATATACGCATAGGCTCCCATCTTCTCATTAGCTATAATCAAGGCATCATAGGGGATGGATATAATGGCGAGTACGGTTGTAAAGATTGAAAATTGCAGTACAAGGTGAGAAGTTAGGAGTTTCGACGGCTCGACATTCAAATGTTGTACCATTATAGAGCCTGCAACCTCTACGACAAGAATAAAAACAATGGCGATACCTATATGGATAAGGACTCCCATATTGAATATCTTGTTTAGTGCCATTGGGTTATTTTGCCCCTTTACCACATTTAGGAATCTCTGTATTGAGGTTACAAATACTGTTTTAAGAGAGGCAAACATTGCGACAATCCCCCCGACGACATTATATAATCCATAATCTTCAACTCCTAACTGAGCGAGCAGGACTCTAGATGTATAAAGAGTAATAGCCATCAAAAGAAGCATTCTCATGTACATAAAGATTGTATTGGAGGCTATTTTTCTTGAATTTAGCATGGAAGAACCCATTAGCACGTTTAGATATCTATTTTCCCGTAATCTAAGAACGGCACTCCTTTGTATCGATGAGACACGTATCTCAACCCTCGTAGAAAGCCTACAATAGATGCAAATGATCCTTTAGCAAGTGCGAACCCGATGGCATCGACCAAAACTCCTAGCAAAACCAAGGCATAAGAAACCCTGGACACAAAATCTCTAGAAGTATTCTTTTGGTAAAAGTATGAGTACCCTGCAACTTTACACGCAAAAGACTCTACAGGGTCGTATCTTCCAATAGAAGAATGGTTATGCAAGACCTTAGCATCTGTCGCAAATGCAAGAGGATACTTACGGCTTACTCTGTAAGAGAAATCCATATCCTCCCCTAAGCAGTATCTAATTAGGGTTTCGTCAAATTGGAACTCTTGAAAAATTTCAATCTTGTACGCTGTTACTCCTCCAGGAAGGATGGGAGTGTCAACCAATCGTTGACTAACAAAACCAGAATTGCACTTCTTACGAACATCATGAAAAGGGCCCACATGAAAAATTGAGAAAATTAAGAGTTTGAATCTAGATGATTTGCTATTTCTTTGTCTTCCACAAATTCCTTTATATTGAGGATTTTCTACAAAATGTCGATTGAGAGTTTCGAAGTAATTGTGATCAACAATAATGTCATCATCAAAAAAATGAATAAGCTCACAGTCACAATACTTCACCCCAAGATTTTTGGCCATAGTAAGGCCTGAAATATTGGGTTTATGCAAATGATTAATCACAAATTTCGATGAATTCAAAACAGACTCTATGTGAGAGGATTGGTCTACAATAATGACTTTCTCTGGCAGCACACTAGATTGTTCGATACTCTCTAAGATTCGTTGGAGATCTTCCGGTCTATCTTTTGTCGGAATTACAACATCAAATTTCATTTCTTCGTCAGTTTATATATATATCTTGGGATAAACATATACCAAAAAATACCCCTCACTAAATCGGCAAACTCCCCTCTTGGATACATCGACAAATAAATACAAATAATCGCAAGGGAAGCATATGTAATGGGGGAATTGAGAGCGAGAGCTCTATTTTCGGCTCTCTGTAGTATGTAGCCAAATACAAGGGGTATTAGTATTAGTCCGAAATACCCAAAATTAATATAAGATTCAGCAACACAACTATATCCCAATGCTCCACCAAAGTCATAAAAATTTCTATCGACTATTTTGGTAATCCATCTCCCCAAAGTCCCGTAAGTTTCAGCAGGATGTTTATCCCAAAATAAATTAGGAAATACAGATGTCAGATTCATGATATAGGTGACCCCGTATCTAAATGGATACTCTTTGGGGACTAACTCTTTAGTGTAAACGACAGTTTGCAGAGATTTTCCCATATCGTATACCGTTTCAAATGAATTCGACTGGTCAGATGTAAAGATTTCTTTTGCAGATGCGGTAGCAATCCCTCCATCATTTCGAGTCTTCCTCATAGCAGGGAATATGAAGAATATCACAAGTGCGGCTAATCCACCTCCAATATAAAATAACCATTTCTTCTTTAGCGTTCTTACCCGATAAGAGCTCTTTTTCACAGTTACCGCATAGAAAATAAGCAACACAGGAGTAATGGTAGCAGATCTATATCCCATAAATAACTGCACGAGACAATGAGCAAGAATAAGAAACAGGGCGATCTTCTCGTGCTTAGATCGATTTTCTGCGCCAAACAGAACGTAAAAAGCTCCTGGCAGATAGAAATAAGATAAGATCTTCAATCCTGAAGGGATGGCATTCAGAGCGACCTCTTGATAAAGGGAGGCATATCCATACGTGAAGACAAAGAATAGTTTGGTAGCATTGACGTACAAATAAAATGGGAATGAAAGTAGTAGAATCCAATAGCCTACCTGAACAGCATGCTGATCTGATACATATTTTTCTTGGGTTCTAGTATCCTGTTTTGGCAATGTCAGACCAAACAAGAAAAAAGATAGATACAGATGAACATCCATCACTGCATCCATCACTTGATCTAAGGAGAACTTTCCCATAAGTAATGGAGTACTAAGTGCTCCAATCGCATTGAGAAATAATTGCCCTTGCATATACAAGAAGAACAAGAGCAAGAATATAATTACAATCCGAAAGAATCCTTTAAGCCATTGAGTCAAACTAAAAATTATCAATGGCATGAATATCGCACTCTCGAGAGAAATAAGATACACTAACTCTGGGCTAATAGGGGTAAAAGAGCCAACCAACCTAAAAAACAGAGAGAACAGGAGTAAAAAGAATGCTAATATTCTAATACCTCTTCTACCATCCCTAACCATATAAGAGCCTTAATTTGTTCCAAGTAGATTCAATCGTGTATCCATTTCTTGTTAAGCCTTTTATCCTTTCAGAGGCCGACACATTGAATTTGCTATCAATTATCGAAACTAGGGTTTCGGCCCAATAATCAGAAGATAGATCGAGACTAACAAATTTGACCAAACCTAGCCCCATATCTACTTCTTTAGAAATATTATCCGAGATTAAACATGGAAGCCCTGAAGCTTGTGCCTCTACCAGTGTTACGGGTAGCCCCTCGAACAAGGATGGCATTAATAGTATATCCGATGCCCCTAATAAGAAAGGGATATCTTCCCTATTCCCTAAGAACTTTACCACACTCTCGAGATTCTTTTGCTGGACTAGGTTTTGAATACTTTCGAGCACTTCACCATCTCCAACAAGAAAAAGGAGGCCGTCAGGACATCTATCATAAAACTTAGAGAATATTTCGACAATCTTAGAATGATTCTTGACAGGGACAAACCTAGCAACGCTAATGACAAGCTGCGCAGATAGAGGAATTCCTAATCTTTTTCGGATTTCCGCTTTGTCAAGCGAAGGAAATATAAAATCATGTATCGCGACTGCATTATTGAGAATGAATCGGCTATCAGGGCATTCTTGTCTAAATAAGGACTTATATGCATCTATTCCACACGCCACTTTGTGAGTGGCGCAGGTTTCGATTAATCTAAAAGATAAAGAGCGGTATAATTTACGCCATAGCGTATCCCGATAGCCATCTGTTGTACTGTGGCTGTGCATAATCCGGGTAGGAATACCTGCCTCTTTAGCTACTCTTAATATTAATCCTCCAAAATGAAAGACATGACAGTGTATGACATCAAAGGGACCATATTCCCGAAGGAAAAGCCGAAAAGCTTTTAGATTTTTATATACAGTGCTCCAAGTGACAGGATAAGGATTGTGCCAAACTCTCCCCCCTAGAGCTAATATCTCTGGCTCATAAGATCCTACATGACTTGTGTTCACAGAGAATGTAAACTCATATTTATCTGGGTCATGGGTTCGCAAGACATTCATTAGAAAGGTTTCTTGCCCCGCTCGATCCATTCGACCGACAACCTCTAGAATTCTTCGTTTCATTAGCGAGCCTTGACTGCGTAATACAAAGTGATAATTATGAGGCTAACAACCTGAAATAAACAATAAAAGAAGGTCATTAAGTCATAGATATGAAAAACACATGCAACAATTAGAAAAGGCATAAATAATCCAGATATACCTAATTCTTTGTCAACCCTACTTCGAATATATTGTAGAGAGAATTTCTGCTTAGCCTCATTCTCTGGGATCGCCGATGCATTATCATTGACGACCATAGTGGTGTATGTATACTTCTGATGGATAAGCCTACACAATAATCCTGAGACAGAGGATACACCACCCAATATTATGCATCCAATCAGATAGGGAGACGATACTATTGACGATGTATTGTAAGCCGCAACACCAATTCCAAGAAAAATGAAACCTGTCACATAGTAACCACTTATTGCATCTACAAATTCGCCATATTCTGAGCTTTTCTTTTGGACTCGCGCAATGTTCCCATCCACACAATCCAGGATCAGCCATAATTGCGTTAATATCACTCCAGTTATTCGAGAGAGTTCGTTATCAATTAACAAAAATCCAAAACCCGTTAATGCAACACAGATGGAGAGTATAGATGCGCCCCACGCAGAACACCTTAAGTTGATCAATATCCAAGTAAGAGGAAAAGAAGCTTTTCTTACAAAAAGTTTTACCCAAAGAGAACTTTTACTGTTTTTTTTGATCGGCAATGATTCTACAATGTCCTTATAAGAATAATACATACGGTTTTACTTTTTTATTATCTCTATAATTCTATTTTCAATGATGTTGATATCATATTGTTTGATTGCATCCTTATTGAAGAGCCCCATAGACCTACCAAGGCCTTGATTCTCAGACAAATAGCGTATCGCATCTGCATATCTCGAGCTATCTTTTGGGGAGACTAATATCCCTCCTACTCCGTCTTTAATTAGATCGACATTACCCCTAATGTTAGATGCAATGATCGGCTTTCCACAAGCCATAGCCTCCATCAAAGCCAAAGACAATCCTTCTTGGAGAGATGGAAGTACAAATATGTCGCAAGAGTTACAAAGCTGTCCGATATCTCTCCTAAAGCCCAAAAAATGAATCCGTCTCTCTAATCCTAACCCGATCACTCTTTCTCTTAACTTCCTGTACAACATCCCCTCTCCTGCTATGAAGTAATGGATATCAACGTCTTGAAGTGATCCAATGGCCTCTATAACGGCAATATGGTTCTTTCTAGGTATAAGTTCTCCAACCGAGAGTAGTTTAATACTCTTTTCACTAAGGTTAAATTCAGAGTTAAACAAGCTCGATTCATTAGGGGAAAATTTTTTGATATCTACTCCAATACCATTTATAAAGCACTTGTGTCTAGCATAGAATTTTTGAGAAGCGTCGAAGTCTTCTTTATTAATGGTTACTAGTGTATAAGTCCACTTAGATAGGAGCTTTTCTACGTTATAATAGAGGATATTATTGATCAAAGGAGCTCCTTTATAAAAATGAAATCCATGGGCCATGTACACAACTTTAATCCCATACTTCTTACCAACCAAACGTCCCATTAGGCCTCCGACTGGTTCATGACAAAATATCACATCATATCCACGAGAAGCAACTAAGGAACACAGTTTACGATAGGCCCCTAGATTCTTATAGCTATAAGGATTCCTTGCAAATGGAACTTCATGAAGGATAAATCCTTTTTGCCTCAATTCTTGAAAATATTTTCCTGTAATAGAACAGGCGGATTCTACGACATAACCTTCTTCCTGAAGCCTTATGATATGTCTAGTCATAAAATTCCAGATCATAGAGTCCGTTGTACACAACAGTAAAATTCTCATAAGTATGTTTATTTCCCTAGTTTATTTCTCAATATAGTTGAACTAATCCCATCCGTATGCTCTAAATAAACGACATCACATCCAACTGCAGCAAACTCCTTCTCATAAGTGTCCCATGCCTCTGTTCCCTTCCAATCTGATCCAACGAAAACCACGTCTACTCCGAGCTCTTTCACTGGGCGAATTTTCTGCATATCAGATTGAAGAACGACCTTGTCGACATACCGAATAGCCTCCACAATTGCAACTCGTTCTTTCTCATTAATGATTGGTAGTTTATTCTTTCTCTTAAGACAAAGTGCATCAGTTGTGACACCAACTATAAGTACCTCGCATAGATCCTTGGCCCTGCGTAGTATATTTAGGTGACCGATATGAAACATATCATATACTCCTGTTGTATAGCCAATCTTATACTTCTTCATAAAGATTACCAGTTATTTAAGTATTCAGTTTAATGTTTATCTAGTGCTTCAAACTTAGAGTTCTGAGAGATGTACTCGGGGACAATCTCTTTCATCAACGTTACCATCTTATCTACCTCCACAACGCAAGCAAGCTTCTCAAGGGTCGCCACAGCCTCAAGGGCCTTAGGATAGTCGTATGCCCTTACCTGAGCAATTCTAATACGGGCATGCGAAGTCGGTAAGGTCTGCTCTTCATCGGAAAGCACCTCTTCATAGAGTTTCTCTCCAAGACGTAACCCAGAGAACTCGATCTTAATATCCTTGTCTACCTGATAACCAGCCAACTCAATCATTCTCTTCGCTAAATCCAGAATCTTCATACTTTTTCCCATATCAAAGACAAAGATCTGATTACCATTCGTCAAGTGAGCGGCCTCCATGACTAAACGACAAGCCTCTGGGATCGTCATAAAAAATCGAGTGATATCCGGATGAGTAACAGTAACAGGCCCGCCTCGTTCAATCTGCTCTTTGAAGAGGGGGATCACGCTACCATTAGAACCCAGAACATTACCAAACCTCGTGGTAACAAATCTTGTATTTCCCAAAACACTCCCTTGCTCAATGGCGAGGCCAAGGCTCTGGACATAGATTTCGGCTAGTCTCTTGGAGCAACCCATCACATTGGTCGGATTAACGGCCTTATCGGTCGAAACCATGACCATAGTCTCTATCCCATATTCGACACACTTATCAGCCACATTCTTCGATCCGATGGTATTCACCAGGATAGCTTCACATGGATTTTCCTCCATCAAGGGCACATGCTTGTAGGCCGCAGCATGGAAAACAATTTGAGGTCTATGTGTTTTAAAGACAAAGTCCAAACGGGAAAGCAATCTAACATCACCTACGATAGTCTTCAAATCTAAATGAGGGTAACGCCTCTCGAGCTGTCGTCGAATTTCATACACAGGAGTTTCGGCATTATCATAGATAATCAACCGTTTCACTCCTAGAGAGCCTAACTGACGACAGAGCTCAGAGCCGATGGATCCGCCCCCCCCCGTAACAAGAATTGTCTTTTGCGAGAAATTAGGAGTGATATCCTCTAGAGATATTTTAATTTCTGATCGACCGAGAAGATCTTCAATTTTGATGTTACGAACATCAAAATTAGGTCGGGGTTCATTCGCAGGAGGGAGCTCTACAGCTGGAGTATGGATTAGAGGTTTTAAACCCAAATCTAATAACCAATCCAGAATATCTCCCTCTCTATTTTTAACCTGATCTTGGTCTGCGAAGAGAACGGCAGAGAAGTCTAATTTTTCCTTAAGTTCACTCAATTCTCGAGCATCTCTCACCCTGTATACAGGAAGGTCGGAGAGTGTGGTAATATCTGTTTCTCCAACGGTCAAAAAACCCAATACCCTGTATTTCTCGGAGCTCTTTAGATAAAGAGCTAGACTTCGAGAAGATTCTCCAACCCCTTCGATGAGCAGAGAAGTTCTAGATAAAGAGGCTAACGTACGCTCTCTCACACTCTGATACAACATCACTACAAAGCCTTTAGCCAAGAGCAATAGAGTTACAGAGATCAAGAAATCGAGGAGCGCAACCCCAAGATGTATACGGGTTTGCTTTCCAATAAAGAATATGTAAAGGCACAGAAAGGCAGCCTTCACCATCAAGGCTAGAAAGACCCGCCTATAGTCCCAAAGGTTACTATATCGAACAGCAGAACTATGGGTTCTGATCAACCTAAAGGCAAAGGCCGAGGAAATTAATGAGACCAGTAACCAACCTAAAATAAATCGGTCACTTCCTTGATCCACCTCTGTTATCGCTCCCAAGAGCAGAAAAGAGAGCAATGAAGCAAATGTCGAGAGAGAAATCTCGAGCGTTAGAACCACACTGGCCCTAGTATAGATACCATCCTTTAGCAGATGCTTCAACTTTGCGAACAACATAATAAAAATATTATATAGTTAGAATCCCATTAGTAAAAAGGACATATTCGACTTATTCTCTATGGTAGCCATAACCATAACCATAGCCATAGCCATAACCATAGCCGTAACTAGCACTTAGGTCTGTGCCATTGAGCAGCAGAACCATATTCCGGAGCTTACGCTCCTTATAGTAACTATCAATCACGGGGAGTACACGCTTGTCCAACATACCTGCCCGGGCGATGAAGATAGTTAGGTCTGTATGTTCATTGATCAGAGCGGCATCTGCCACAAGATCTACAGGAGGGCAGTCAATAACAATATAGTCGTATTCCTTCCTAAATTGCACTAAAAGGTCCCCAAGCTTGGGCTGAGATAGAAGCTCAGTGGGGTTCGGGGGGATAATACCCACAGGCAGGGCATCTAGGCCAGCAACCTGAGTAGAGATAATCAACTCTCTATAATCATCAGTAGCCTCTGTCAGAAGACTAGACACTCCCCAAGGAGCACGGCCAACGAAGTCTGATAGCGTAGCCACACGCATATCCAGGTCGATGAGCAATACCCGACGTCCATTTGCCGCAAGGCTGGCCGCAAGGTTAAGGGCAACAAAGGTCTTACCACTATTCGGATTGATCGAAGTAAGAGACAGAACTCGTCCTTGCTCATTCTTGCGTCCCAGCATCATCTCAATATTCGTTCGAACGAGGCGGAAGGCCTCATTGATCACATTGCGATTATTGTGCTCAACAACGAGACGAATTTCTTTCTTAGGAGGTTTACCGATTCCTAGGAGCTTCTTGATCTGAGCTCTATAACCTCTCTTAACACGTACAAAAGAGGGGATCTCTCCAATAAAAGGAATTTGCATATTGTCCAAATCTCGACGAGAACGTATAGAGGTGTCCAAAGTTTCCTTGAGATAGAGAAAAGCTACTGGAACGATGATGCCGAGAGCCAATGCAACCAGCAAGATGTTCCTTTTTTGAGGGAAAGCTGGTTGAGGAGAGCCCGTTGGTGCAGAAATAAGCCTCGTATTGTTTGCCGTAAAAGCTAGGGAAAGCTGATTCTCCTCTCTCTTTTGGAGCAAAAAGAGATAGAGAGCCTCCTTAACCGTCTGCTGACGACCCTCAGCGATCAAGTAGTTCGCTTGCTCTGGGCTAGCAGCAATGCGACCCGCATTCTTGCGCTCACTACTACGTAGGCTCATGAGCTGAGTCTCAATGGCTAGCAACTGGTTGTCGAGGGAGGCGACGATGACAGACTTGAGGTCATTCAAATTAGCATCTAGATCTACAACAAGAGGGTTGCTCTCGCTACTATTCTTTACCAAGTTATTTCTCTTGAGTAGAAGATCATTGAACTCCCCAATCTGCTGCTCTAGTGAAGGGTTATTGACAAAGGAGTTCACAGGGAGCAGGCGAGACTTATCCAAGTTCTTAAGCAAATTCCTGACCTGGCGAGCCATATACTCGCGGCTACGAAGCTCCACGATCTGGTTGTCTACCTGAGCTGCTTGGTTGAGGAAAAGGTTAGAGGCCGTCTGTACATCAGGGAGAAGATGCTGACTCTTATACTTTGTAATATTCTTATCGACCTCTCCTAGATCCTTCTCGATAAGGCCTAAACGCTCATCAATAAAGAGAGAAGCACTTACGGCCGATAGGTTACGGTCAGCAAGCCAGCTCTCATTATAAGTAGCCACCAAGGTGTTAAGAATGGCATCCGCCCTCTCTTGTGAGCGATCCAAGAGAGAGAGGGAGAGAATAGTAGACTTTTCATCAGCAAGATTTACAGTTAAATTCTTACCCAAGTTCTCTACGGCATCGTACAGGGAAGATCTCTTGATTATCAATCCATTAACTAGGTCCAAGTCATCACCCTGATTCTTATTCACAAGGACTTTGCCAAGAGGAGTCTCGGTAGCTTTACCCAACACTAGAGTTACCGGATCTTGAACCTCTGTTTTCTCCCCATTGAGCACAAAACTATGTAACTGAAGCTCTCCGCTGGGGAGTTGGCTCAAGATACACTCCGCAGACTCCTGCTCCGAAAGATCTGTAAAGCGCAGATTTAAGGGCAAATTTGTCCCATAAAGCAAATGGTCATGAAATGCCCCTGGTGCTTCATAGCTCGTCCAAAGCTCCAGGCGACGGACAACTTCTTCCATCAGCATGGGAGACTTCATCGAGAGAAGCTCATTATTAACGTTGGTATTGGACTGGAAGAGTCCCAACTCGCTGAAGGCAGAGCTCATATCGTTGGACAGAGACTTACCCTTATCATCGGCCTTGATCATGACCGATGCGGTACGCTTATAGACGGGCGGAGTCCTTAGGATATAGAGGACAGCTACCCCTAAGGCCAAGAGAATAGATATAGCAATCACATACCATCTGATGCACACTAATCGCCACAAATCCTGTAGGCTAAAAAAGTTTTCCTGCTGACCTTCTGCTGCAGGTTTCTCAACAACTGTTGTAGTGTTTTGAATCATATCCTAAATCTCTTATTTACGAATAAATAGCAGCGCAATAGTAGTGCCCAGCGAAGCTAATGACATCCAAAACGAGGAGGAGAGGACACTATTACCATTAACTGTAGACTGTCTAGCCCTCATGGAGTTGGGCTCAACGTAAATGATATCATTCTGCTGCACATAATACGCAGGCGAAGCAAAGGCCTGCTCTGCAGAGCGCAAATCGATGCGATAGGATTTTTGCCGTCCTCCCTCCTGTCTAAGCAGTAAGACATTCTTTCTTTGGCCATGGATCGTAAGGTCTCCAGCCATACTTAGGGCATCGAGGATCGTGATTCGATCCCTGTCAATCATCTGCCTTCCTGGGCGATTGACCTCTCCCATCACTGAGAAGGAGAGATTGGCAAATTCGACGACTACAACAGGATCTTTGACAAGAGACTGCTCCACAAGCTTCTTCTTGATCAGCTCAGCAACCTGGCCTCGGGTGAGCCCTACAACCTCCACCTTGCCCAAGACGGGGAAGTCAATCGAACCAGCCTCGGAGACACTATATAGAGAGACCTGCTGAGCAGCATTCAGAGGGCTGATATCCGAAGAGGAAACTCGATGCGAAACGATAGGGAGATTGAAGAGAGAAGAAATAATAGGATCCTTACTATTGACTACAATAGAGATCTTGTCCATAGGATGGAGGACAATGCGACGGTCAAGAAGCTTGGTCGTCAGAGCCTCGTCTTCGAGCCCTTGGAGATAAACAACTTGCTTTCGGGTAACACAGCTGCCCAAAAGGAGCAGGACTGATACAAGAAGGGTAAATAGCTTGGTAAGTCTCATAAAACCAGGGGATCTTAATCTATGAAAATATCTGAAAACCTATCAAATGGCCAAAGTCTATACTATGAATATATCTCACATTTCGACATGGTACTAGAATGCAGGAGAAGTAAGAGATGACCGCACTACCCAACAATACACAGATCACAAAAAGGATCTGAGGCGTTGCATCCGTCAGCGCAGAAAGACTTTTTAAACCAACCTGTGCGATCATCATTCCCAAAACTTTTTTATTAAATACAACTTTTATTATCCCTGCGACAAAGTTAGGAATAATTATTAAAGAGCAAGCGGTGGAGGGGGATTTTATCGAAGTACAGCCCTCTTTACTTTAGTAACACCAGGGGTCTTGATGTATTTTCGCTTGCCCATAACACCTAACTTATTTATCTTTTAATCAAAGAGTTCAGAGGCGATAATTGAACCCGAAACTCAGGAGCTCATTGAGCTGAAAATACCGATGCCAAGCATTCGAGGGACGCACACGATCGTCGAAGCGCACTAAGAGATTGACACGGGTAGAGAAATACCGGCCAAAGCTCATGTTGAGGGTATTCTCCCATTCGCTCTCTACATTGCCATAGGTCGTATTGAAATAGAGGCGAGAGCTCCAGCTTAGGTTCATGTTAATGTCCCAGCGCATATCGGCCCTCAGAGTCGATCCGAAGTTGTGTATCGTGAGTTTATCTAGGCTCAGGCCTTGCCTGGCCAGGTCGATCTGTTTGTTGATCGTTGTACGCATATTGTAGGCGAAAGGGGAGAGATTGACGGAGAAGTTAATCCTCCGCCCATAGACTGAGCGATACCTCTTGCTATAGTCAAACTTAACCCCGAGCCCCACATTGATCGTAGTGGGAGACAAGAGAGCCGTCTGCAACCTATCACTATTACGCTTGTAGGTATCCCAAAGCTGGGTGCGCAGCTCTCCACTAAGGGCATAATAGACCCTATTGGCTGCACGTAGAGCAAAGACGCTCTGCAGACGAAGCAGATCTTCCCCCACCTGATAGCGATGCTTAGAGTCTCCACCCGAGTTGTAGAGGCTGACCTTATTCTCTAGTTCATTCTTCCACTGCACCTTACCTTTGCTGTAGGTCATCGCCCCATAGGTACGCATAAAGAGAGTGAGGTTGCTCGCGCCCCCCTTGTACCAGTTCTCAGACATATAGTTCTGAGAGAACTGAATGGTACTCTCGAAGGCTGGGAGCCAATAGCGAGTACGAATCTCGAGTCCTCCATCGACAGCATTGAAATCATTGGCACTACGCCCCGTTAGTGCCTCCGTACGCAGATCGTCAGCATTGATCGTCTTAGGCGCATCCGTCAGGAGGGCATGCTGCTGAGTGCCTGAGGGGGCTTGTGCCCATGCAGCTCGATCGAAATAGAGTACCGACTCTCGAGCCAATCGCTGCTCAAGGGCATAGCGTACCCGACGAGAATAGTCAAAGTCGGGCAATAGCACGCAAGGCTTAGGACGATATAGGCCTGCGGCTCTCTTGGGCCAAAGCATCGTCAAACTATCAGGCACGAGGGAGGGTAAGGGATCGGCCATGCGCACCTCATGAGGAGGGAAGGCGAGCGGCAGATGAAGGTACTGCACGACATTATCCATCACCCGAGGCCGAGGGATGCGCAAAGAGGTGAGATAGAAGCGAGAGAGAGCCGCCATCGGTGCACCCGCCTCCTTCATCCGTTCAATGAGGAGACTATCCTCGATGGGGCGAGGGGTGAAGTAGCGGTGGGATAGTGTGTTCATTCGGGTCAATGCCTGCTCTAGGTTAGAGCTGCCCTGCTCCTGAGCCCAAAGCCTGGGGGAGAGGGAGAGAAAAAGCCCTAGGGAGACAGCACCCAAGGATATATGGTAGAGTTTGCTCATCGAAAAATACGAGGGTGAATATTGGCGCAAAGATATACAAATTCGCCATGTCTAGAGAGGGCGCAAGACAGAGGGAGAGGCAAGATCTAGCCTCGCCTGAGAAGCTGATAGTCCCTAGAATGAGATCCCTCGGAGAGCTCTCTTGAGCTCCTATTTGAACCTCTATGGAGGTCTAAGTAGTCGTCCCTTAAATAGTCGTTTATCGTTTGTTATTCAGTGATATAAACGGTTAAATCCTTTGTCAAATCTGCAAGTTTTCGTATCTTCATCGTACGAAACTTGCAGATTTTATGATTACAAAGCCCCATAGCACCCCATCATTCTTCAGCAGTCTCTCCGACATGCTGAACCCATCGCACCCGCTCTACAAACTAGCCGACAAAATAGATTGGGCAAAATTCGACACAGCCTTCGCTCCTCTGTATTGTCAGAATAATGGTCGTCCGGCCAAACCCATTCGCTTGATGTGTGGCTTGTTGATTCTCAAACACCTGCGTAATCTTTCAGACGAATCCGTTGTGGAGCAATGGAGTGAAAATGCTTATTACCAATACTTTTGTGGCATGCAAGAGTTCAGCCCTAATGCCCCCTGTGCCTCTTCTGAATTGGTGCACTTTCGCAAGCGTATTGGTGAGAAGGGGATAGAACTCATTTTCCAAGAAAGCATTCGTGTCAATAACGAAGATGATGATGAGCATCATCATGACACGGCTTTTATTGATTCGACCGTTCAAGAGAAGAATATCACCTATCCTACAGATGCCAAGTTGCACAAAAAGATTGTCCGCAAGGTTCTAGACATCGTCCACAAGCTGGAGCTACCGCTTCGCCAAAGCTATACCTTTGTTCTCAAGCGCATTTATCGAGACCAACGTTTTCGCCATCATCCCAAGAATCGCCAAAAGGCAGTTCGAGCGGATAGGAAATTGCGCACCATAGCCGGCCGATTAGTCCGAGAGCTCAAGCGTAATCTGGGAGAGCATTCTGCCTATAAGGAGTTGATAGAGAGATTTGAGGCGATTCTTGCTCAACGACGTCATAGTCCGCAAAAGATTTATTTTATTCATGAGCCTGATGTGCAATGCATCAGCAAGGGCAAAGAGCATAAGAAGTATGAATTCGGCAATAAGGTCTCCATCATCCGCTCAGCTACGGGGCTTATTCTTGGCGCACAATCCTTTCGTAATGAGTATGATGGGCACACGATAGAAGCCTCGTTGGCACAAGTGGAACGCCTGACACAGAGAAAGATCAAGATACTGGCAGGCGACAGGGGCTATCGGGGGAAGAAAGAGGTTAATGGCACTCAGATTTTAATCCCAGATGCCCCCAAACCTTCAGACAGCAGGTGTCAGAAGCGCAAGAAACACAAACTATTCTGCAAGCGAGCGGGCATAGAACCTACCATTGGACACTTGAAATCAGATCATCGTTTAGGCCGCAACTTTTACAAGGGAGTGGCTGGGGATGCTGTGAACATACTATTGGCAGCCGCTGCTTACAACTTCAAAAGAGCCATGAGAGCTCTTTTGTATCTGCTCAAAATGATAAGCGAAAAGCTAAGCGAGAGGTCATCCATGAATGACTCCTCGCTTAGCATTGCTTTTTAAGGGACGACTAAGTAGAGCCTCACTCGAGATCCTGATAGGAGCTCCACGACACTACAGCTAGGGGCGGAGGAGAGAATTAAGCTAGAGTAGTCGAGGAGACAAAAAGGAAGCGGGAGTATTGCCCTAGGGCAATACTCCCGCTGATACTCATTCTTTTGTGTTTGGGGAGGTATTACTCAGCAGAGGTAGCCTCTACAGGAGCAGCCTCTTCCTTAGCCTTGCCGCTAGAGCGACGAGAGCGGCGAGTAGCCTTGGCAGCCTTCTTCTCTTCGCCCTTGAGCATATTCTCGTTGAAGTCTACCAGCTCAATGAAGCACATCGCAGCATTGTCCCCTAGACGGTAACCCGTCTTGAGGATACGAGTGTAACCGCCTGGACGATCTGCAACCTTAGCAGCCACCGTAGAGAAGAGCTCCTGAACGGCATACTTGTTTTGCAGCTCGGCGAACACCATACGACGAGAGTGTGTAGAGTCCTCCTTCGTCTTGGTGATCAGGGGCTCTACATACACACGCAGGGCCTTAGCCTTGGCAAGGGTCGTGAAGATACGCTTGTGCATGATGAGCGAAGACGCCATGTTGGAGAGCATCGCCTCACGGTGAGCCTTCTTGCGACCGAGGTGATTGAATTTCTTATTATGTCTCATCTTTTACTTAGTCTTTATCTAATTTATACTTACTAATATCCATCCCGAAGGTCAGGTTCAGCTTATCCAACAGCTCCTGTAGCTCATCGAGCGACTTCTTACCGAAGTTGCGGAACTTCATCAGATCAGCCTTCTCATAGCCTACCAACTCACCCAGCGTAAACACCTGAGCGGCATTGAGGCAATTGAGGGCACGCACCGAGAGATCCAACTCCTGCAGAGGGCTCTTGAGCAACTGGCGCATGTGCAAGAGGTCGGGGTCGAAGTCGTCATTGGCATCCTGCTCTACAACCTCCTCCTCGATCGTCTCGTCAGAGAAGAGTCGGAAGTGCTCGATCAGGATACGAGCAGACTCCTTAAGAGCATCCTGTGGGTGAATGCTACCATCGGTAGTAATCTCCAGGATGAGCTTCTCATAGTCGGTCTTCTGCTCTACACGGAAGTTCTCAGCCCAATACTTGACATTACGGATAGGCGTGTAGATCGAGTCGATAGCGATGGTCTGCAACATCTCGCCTTCGCCAGCCTTAGCTTCGGCCTGTAGCTTCTCATCAGCAGGGACGTAACCACGGCCCTTGTCGATATTGATCTCGATCGTGATGGAATGTTCCTCGTCCAGGTGGCAAATCACCAAATCGGGGTTGAGGACCTCGAAGCCTGTGAGCTTCTTGTTCATCTCCCCAGCGGTGAAGACCTTCTTGCCAGCGACGGTGAGCTGAATACTCTCCGACACAGCATCCGAAGACAGAGGCTTGAAGCGCACCTGCTTCAAGTTCAAGATGATATTAGTAACATCCTCCAAGACACCCGGAATAGTAGCAAATTCATGATTTACACCTTCGATCCTGATGGACGTAATGGCATAACCCTCGAGTGAAGAAAGGAGTATACGACGAAGGGCATTACCGATCGTAATACCATAGCCTGGTTCAAGAGGACGGAGCTCAAACTTAGCGAATGAGTCCGAGGCCTCCATCATAATGACATTCTCAGGCTTCTGAAATGCTAATATTGCCATGTGAACTATAAGAGATTACTATTACTTAGAATACAATTCTACGATCAACTGCTCCTTGATATCTTCAGGAATATCAGCACGCTCAGGCTGGTGGAGGAACTTACCACTTAGAGAAGACTGTTCCCACTCGAGCCAAGGATACTTGCTGTGGTTGAAGCCCGAGAGAGCACCCTCGATCACTTCGAGGCTCTTGGAGCGTTCGCGAACAGCTACTACCTGACCAGGCTTGAGCGTATAAGAGGGGATATTCACCACCTGTCCGTCCACCGTGATATGACGGTGAGAAACCAGCTGACGTGCAGCAGCACGAGAGCGAGCGATACCGAGACGGAACACCACGTTGTCGAGACGACTCTCGAGCAGCTGTAGGAGTACCTCACCAGTTACGCCCTTGCTACGATGGGCCTTCTCGAAGAGGTTGCGGAACTGCTTCTCAAGCACACCATAGGTGTACTTAGCCTTCTGCTTCTCCTTGAGCTGAATGCCGTATTCGCTCGTCTTACGACGACGGCTGTTGCCGTGCTGTCCAGGAGGATAGTTCTTCTTTGCCAGCACCTTGTCTGCACCGAAGATGGGAGCACCCAGCTTACGTGCGATCTTTGATTTAGGACCTGTATATCTTGCCATTGTTATCTTAAATTTGGGCGATGGGGCTCTGTGGGGTCAGAAGCCTCGAGAGTGTCTGAGTGGCGCAGCCGCGACCGGTTATGAGGAGAGGATAGAAATATGAAAGTATAGCCAATCTATTCGCCCAGTCTCAGACTCCAGCTGCGAGGGGTCATCCCCGCCCTACCGCATCAATAAATCATGTGTCGAGTCTCTCGTTTGCTGATTACACCTTACGTCTCTTAGGTGGACGGCAGCCATTGTGAGGCATTGGGGTAACGTCGATGATCTCGAGCACCTCGATACCAGCACCATGGATGGTACGGATAGCAGACTCACGGCCATTACCTGGGCCCTTGACATACACCTTAACCTTGCGCAAGCCGAGGTCATAAGCTACCTTAGCACAATCTTGGGCAGCCATCTGAGCAGCATAAGGGGTGTTCTTCTTAGAGCTACGGAAGCCCATCTTACCAGCCGAAGACCAGCTAATCACCTGGCCATCGCTATTAGCAAGAGAGATAATGATGTTATTGAAAGAAGAATGGATGTGAGCTTGGCCCACGGCGTCGATTCTTACGACCTTCTTCTTAGCGACTGTTTTCTTTGCCATATCAACGGTTATTATTTAGTAGCCTTCTTCTTGTTTGCAACTGTCTTCTTCTTACCCTTACGTGTGCGAGCATTGTTCTTTGTGCTCTGACCGCGCAGGGGCAGACCGATACGGTGGCGCACACCACGGTAGCAACCGATATCCATGAGACGCTTGATGTTGAGCGAGATTTCTGAGCGGAGGTCTCCCTCTACCTTGTAGCCTGCGCCGATCACCTCACGGATGCTAGCAGCCTGGTCATCTGTCCAGTCCTTAACCTTGATATTGCGATCAACCCCAGCCTTGTCAAGGATCTTAGCAGCACTGCTACGACCGATACCAAAGATGTAAGTCAAGGCAATTTCTCCTCGTTTGTTTTGTGGCAAGTCTACGCCGACAATTCTTATAGCCATACTTATTTCTTAGTGATTAGTGTAATGACGAAACTACCCTTGACGTTGCTTAAACTTAGGGTTCTTCTTGTTGATTACATACAAGCGACCTTTGCGACGAACGATCTTGCAGTCTGCAGTGCGCTTCTTGAGTGATGCTCTTACTTTCATATCTATATTGAGTTATTTGTATCTAAACGATATTCTGCCCTTGGACAGATCATACGGAGACATCTCGACCTTAACCTTGTCCCCTGGGAGGATCTTGATGTAGTGCATGCGCATCTTCCCAGAGATGTGAGCGGTGATCTGATGACCATTCTCCAGCTCCACCTTGAACATTGCGTTGGACAAAGCCTCGAGGATAACTCCGTCTAGCTCTATAGCAGCTTGCTTTGACATAAAATCTAACTAAAATTGTCGATCTCCTAGTACTTCACTGATAAAGTCAAACGAAGACAGAATGTCAGCCTTACCCTCACGGATAGCCACACAATGCTCGAAGTGCGCCGAGGGCTTGCGGGTCTTGGTGCGTACGGTCCAACCGTCTCGCTCGAAGGTAACATTCTTGCTCCCGATATTAATCATCGGCTCAATGCAGATACACATGCCACTGCGAAGTTCCGTACCCGTGCCACGACGGCCGTAGTTGGGGACCTCTGGGCTCTCGTGCATACTCTGCCCGATGCCATGGCCGACAAGCTCTCTGACGACATGATAGCCACGCTGCTCGCAATACTGCTGCACGGCATGACCAATGTCTCCGGTACGCTTGCCAGGCACAGCCTGCTCGATACCGATGTAGAGGGCCTCTCGAGTGGTGTGCAAGAGGGCGAGGGTCTCTTCAGCGACCTCTCCTACAGCAAAGGTGTAGGCAGAGTCTCCTGTGAAGCCCGCCAGCTTCGTACCACAATCGACCGAAACAATATCTCCATCCTGGAGGACAACCTTGTCCGAGGGGATGCCATGCACTACATGGTCATTGACCGAGGTGCAGAGACTACCTGGGAAGCCATGATAACCGAGGAAGGCTGGCTCTGCGCCATGATCTCGGATAAACTCCTCGGCTCGCTTGTCGAGCTGCTTAGTAGTTACCCCAGGGGCGATAAGCTTAGCGACCTCGGCTAGAGTGCGACCAACCAAGAGGTTGGCCGCTCTCATGAGCTCGATTTCTTCGTCTGTCTTTAAGTAAATCATTCTGCTAGTAAGCTGCCACTGATCCAGTTCTTCCCTTGATGCGTCCGCTCTTGAGCAAACCATCATAATGGCGCATGAGCAAGTGGCTCTCTACCTGCTGCAAGGTGTCCAGGACAACGCCTACAAGGATGAGCAGAGAAGTACCACCGAAGAACTGCGAGAACTCTGGCTGAGCACCCAGCACATTTCGTGCCAGGGCAGGCAACACTGCCACAATGGCAAGGAAGAATGCCCCTGGCAGGGTAATTCTATCCATGATCGTGTCGATGTATTGCTTGGTAGCCTTACCGGGCTTAACGCCAGGGATAAAGCCATTGTTTCGCTTGAGATCATCAGCGATCTGAGCTGGATTGATCGTAATAGCAGTGTAGAAGTAAGTGAATAGGAGGATGAGCAGAGCAAAAACGATGTTGTAAGACCAACCCGTTACGTCCGCAAAGCCTGCGAAGAAGCCGCCTCCCTCACCAGTGCTACCGAGACCGATCAGATAGATGGGGAGCATCATGATGGCCTGGGCGAAAATAATAGGCATCACGTTGGCAGAGTTCACCTTCAGGGGGATGTACTGACGTGCGCCGCCATACTGCTTGTTACCTACCACACGCTTGGCATACTGAACGGGCACACGACGAGCACCCTGAACGAGCATGATAGCACCAGCGATAACAAAGAGTAGGAATACGATCTCGAAGAGGAATGCCACTAGACCTCCAGCCATGCTACCTGCCAAACGGCCATTCCACTCTGCCAGGAAGGCATGAGGGAGGCGGGCAATGATACCGACCATGATGATCAGAGAGACACCGTTGCCGAGCCCCTTATCTGTGATGCGTTCACCGAGCCAGAGGACGAACATACTACCAGCAGCCATAACGACTGTGGCATAGATACCGAACCACCATCCCTCGGGCAATGAAGAGCCTGAGAGCTTGAGCTGATCGCCCACATTACCCAGGTAAACTGGGGCTTGGATAAGCAGGATCAGCACCGTTAGGTAGCGAGTCCACTGATCGATCTTACGACGACCACTCTCCCCCTCACGCTGCAACTTCTGCATCGAGGGGACGAGGATAGCGGCCAGCTGCATCATGATAGAGGCAGAGATGTAGGGCATGATCCCGAGCGCAAAGATGGAGGCATTGGCAAAGGCCCCCCCGGAGAACATATCCAGAAGAGCGAGCATACCATCCTTAGTCTGATTTTGAAGACCTGAGAGCGCAGAGGGGTCTATACCGGGGATCACAACGTGTGATCCAAAGCGATATATGATCACAAAAAACACCGTGGTGAGGATGCGCTGACGCAGCTCCTCAACCTTCCAGATGTTTTTTAGGGTCTCTACCAAACGCATGAGCTTAAAGTTTTGTTACGGAGCCACCTGCTGCCAGGATTGCAGCCTCTGCACTCTTGGAGAAGGCATCTGCCTTAACCTCTAACTTAGCCTTCAACTCACCGTTGCCAAGGATCTTAACGAGCTCCTTGCCAGAGATGAGACCAGCCTTGGCCAGCTCATCCTTGCAGATCACCTCTAGGCCCTTGGTCTCAGCGAGCATCTGCAGGGTAGAGAGATTGATGGGTGAGTACTCAACACGATTGATATTCTTGAAGCCGAACTTAGGCAGACGACGCTGAATAGGCATCTGACCACCTTCGAAACCGACCTTCTTAGAGTAACCTGAGCGGCTCTTAGCCCCCTTGTGTCCACGAGTAGAGGTACCACCAAGGCCAGATCCGGGTCCACGACCAATTCTCTTACGCGTCTTAACAGAGCCTTCAGCAGGCTTCAAACTTGATAGATTCATTTCTGTCTTTGAGTTGCGTTTATTATTCTACGATGCGAACGAGGTGCTTAACGGCATTGACCATACCCAAGATCTGAGGAGTGGCCTCGTGCTCTACTACCTGGTTCATTTTCTTCAGGCCCAAGGCTCTCAGGGTTAGCTTCTGCACCTTAGGACGCTTGATTTGGCTACGAACCTGCTGTATCTTAATTGTTGCCATGATACAATATCCTTATATTACTGATTACTATCCCTTAAATACCTTCTCCACAGAAACTCCACGATGACGAGCCACATCCAGAGGGCTGCGCATCTGTGCGAGTGCTTCGATAGTTGCCTTAACGAGGTTGTGGGGGTTAGACGAACCCTGGCTCTTGGCCAATACGTCGGACACACCAACACTCTCGAGTACGGCACGCATAGCACCACCAGCCTTCACACCGGTACCAGCACTAGCGGGTCTGAGGAGCACACGAGCTCCACCGAACGATGCCTCCTGATCGTGAGGGATAGTACCCTTGTGGACGGGCACACGGATCAGATTCTTCTTGGCGGCCTCTACGCCCTTGGCGATAGCGGCAGATACTTCGCCTGCCTTACCAAGACCCCAGCCGATCACACCATCCTCGTTACCTACCACCACGATAGCGGAGAACGAGAAGGTACGACCACCCTTGGTTACCTTAGTTACACGGTTGATGGCAACCAGTCTATCCTTCAATTCCAAGTCGTTCGTCGACTTTACACGATTTTCTATTCTAGCCATTTGTTGTTTAGAATTTGAGGCCTGCAGCACGAGCAGCATCTGCCAGTTCCTTTACACGACCGTGGTAGAGATACCCATTACGGTCAAACACTACTGTGCTCACACCTGCAGACTGAGCAGCCTTGGCCACTTCAGCACCCACAAGGGCAGCGATTTCCTTCTTAGTTCCCTGGGCTTCGAGCTTCAGAGATGAAGCACTGGCCAGCGTACATCCAGCCACGTCGTCGATGATCTGAGCGTAGATCTGCTTGTTGCTGCGGAATACGGTGAGACGAGGACGCTCTGCTGTACCGTTGATCTTGCTGCGAATGCGCTTCTTGATCTTCAGTCTTCTATTTTCCTTATTTGCCATGATTTCTTTGGTTTTTTAGCGATTACTTACCAGCAGACTTACCAGACTTACGACGGATCACTTCGCCCTCGAACTTGATACCCTTACCCTTATAAGGCTCAGGCTTGCGGAACGAACGGATCTTCGTGCACACCTGTCCTAGGAGCTGCTTGTCTGCGCTCTCGAGGATGATCAGAGGGTTCTTGTTACGCTCCGACTTCGTCTCCACGCTGATCTCCTTGGGGAGCTGGAGAAATACGTTGTGCGTAAAGCCCAGAGAGAGCTCTAGGATCTGTCCCTGGTTGGATGCACGATAACCCACACCCACGAGTTCGAGAGTCTTCTTGAAGCCCTCGGACACGCCAATAACCATATTGTTGATGAGTGCACGATAGAGACCATGCATAGAGCGATCTAGACGCTCGTCGCTGTGGCGTTCTACGATGATGGCACCATCCTCTACCTTAACACTGATGCGAGAGTCTACCTTCTGAGTGAGCTCTCCCTTGGGGCCCTTGACTGTTACTACGTCGCCGTTGAGAGACACAGTTACGCCAGTTGGGATGCTAATGGGCAACTTACCAATTCTTGACATTGCTTGTCCTCCTTCTTTTAGTAAACGTAACACAATACTTCACCGCCCACCTTGAGCGTGCGTGCTTCCTTGTCGGTCATCACACCACGGCTAGTTGATAGGATAGCGATACCCAAACCATTGAGTACACGGGGCATCTCACGATAACCCACATACTTACGAAGACCTGGACGAGAAACACGCTTGAGGGCCTTGATGGCATTCACGCGGCTCGCACGGTCGTACTTGAGGGCAACCTTGATGCTACCCTGAGGGCCTTCCTCGATGAACTTGTAGTTCAGGATGTAACCCTTGTCAAAAAGGATCTTGGTGATCTCCTTCTTGAGATTAGACGCTGGGATCTCAACCACTCTGTGGCCAGCCTTCACTGCGTTACGCAGGCGCGTCAGGTAATCCGCTATAGGATCTGTCATGAAATAAAAGAATTAAATTGACTCGGAACGCCCGAGCAATATTTAACAATACGATCGTTGTGCTCTCTCTGCCAGAGCGATTTAGCCTAAGAGACTAGCACACGTCCACACATTAAGAGCAGGCAAATTTACGAAGAATTATCGAACTGCCCAAAAAATGAGTTCGATAATATCCGCGTCTACAAGCGATTATCTCACCCCGAACCCCTCCATAGACCCCAGCCCAAAACAAGAGCACAACCAGGCCTCCCTCTCCAAAAATCCCACAAAGGCCACAACAGTCCCTCGCTCGAGATCCAAACACAGGCATAAGTAAAAGCTTCGCAGAAGCCTCATACAGGATCGCAACAGAGACTCAAATAGGATCGAAGCAGAGACATAAGTAGGAACTCCATCGAGATCCTACTAGGATCACAATAGAGACTCAAGTAAGACCAAAATAGAGACATAAGTGGAAGCTCCGCAGAGACCCAATACAGGATCACAACAGAGACTCAAGTAGGGATGCAACAGAGATACAAACGAGGCACAGCCGTAGCCCCAACGACAGCATCGAGCACATCCCCAACAACAATGCAGGCCAATCTCTGATAGGGCGCAGGGTCGGGCACAAAAAGAAAGTGCGGCAAAACATTCGTTTCACCGCACCCTCACCCCTGTGTTGCCTCATAAGGACTCGAACCTTAACAAACAGGACCAGAATCTGTTGTGCTACCATTACACCATGAGGCAATATCCGCTCGAGATCCTCTCGAAGCTCGTTTGCGCTGCAAAGGTAAAAGTATTTTTTGAACCAGCAAAGCATTCGCCCTAGATTTCCCCTAAAAATTCATTCTGTTCCCTTCCGAAGCAACACCCTCCCCACCCTCAACCAAGAGCGAAGAGCCCCCAAAAGAGCTCTCCAAAGCTCCCCCTTGACCACGAGAATATCCTAAACGCCCCATCCAGCAGCCCCAGTCAGAACAAAAACAATCGCACACTTATTTCATTAAACAAGAGCAAGAAAAGCCCCTCTACAGGCCTATGAAGTCAAAAAATTAACGGCAATATTTGCATGAACCAAAAACTTGCTCTATCTTTGCAGAGCAAAAGCAAAGGAGATCACCTCCAAAGCCTCGCAAACGGTGTGGTAGTTCAGTTGGTTAGAATACCTGCCTGTCACGCAGGGGGTCGCGGGTTCGAGTCCCGTCCATACCGCAAGGGAGCTCAGAGAGCACTCAACCGAATAAGCAATCGCTGTAGAACATCAGTTCTGCAGCGATTATTCTTTTATATATACCCCTTCTAGCGCAACGAACAGATATAATCCCCTTCGAGAGCTAGATCTTCCCTCTGTGCAACGACATAGCGCAGGGCCTCGAGGATTAGCTCCTGCTCAAAGGGCAAGTCCCCGACCAGCAGCCCCACAGATACCGCTTGGCCACCCGAGCGATCGAGGAGCGATCGCAACGCCCGCTCCGTCTCGTGCACAATATAGTAATGCAGCCCTCCATCCCCTAGACGGCGTAGGCATACATCGCACATCCCACAGCTCTGCTCTGAGGCCTCCCCGAAGTAATGCAAGAGCTGGATCGACCGACATTGCTCCCGATCTATATACCGACACACGGCCGCAATACGATCAGCCATGCGCCTCTGACGCTCCTCATAGGCACGAGGCGGGATATGTAGGTACTTGGTATCCTCCCGACGGATGTGCATGGTGATGTGGGGCAGATGAGTCTGCGGGATATAGTGTACCACCCCCTGGCGAGAGAGCTGTGCCAAGGCCTCGCAAACCTCTAGGATCGGCCTCTGAAGCAGAGCAGCAACCTCCTCCTCGGAGATGAAGACATAGTCGGAGAAGAGGCCCGTATAGAGACGCATCAGTGCACGCAGGACTTCCTCCCCAGGCAAAGCCTCTCGATAGAGCTGATCCCTGGTGTATAGAAAAGTCAGACGAGATCGGGTCTCACTTTCATCGAGGCTAAGCCAGCCCGAGACCTGCATGATCTCCAGGGCCGAATAAGTCTGTACAGGACGCATGCGGAAGCGACGAATGAGCTCCTCCAAGTCGCAAACATAGGTTCGCCCGTAGCCCTCCCCCTCGCCGATACCGAGGTAGTCGCAGAGGGCCTCATAGGTCTTGTAGATGTACCCCCTCTCGGGGAAGGCATCAGAGAGGCGTCTGCGCAGGAGGCTAACGTCTCGGCTACTTACTAGAGCTACAGCATAGGCTCGCTCTCCGTCTCGTCCTGCCCGACCAGCCTCCTGGAAATACTCCTCTAGCGAGCTCGGCATCATCATGTGTACCACAAGGCGCACATCGGGCTTATCAATCCCCATCCCGAAAGCATTCGTCGCTACCATGACCCGCACCTCCCCACGCATCCAACGCTTCTGTCTCATGTCTCGCTCCAGATGTGTGAGACCTGCGTGGAAGAAGTTGGAGCTTACTCCACAGCTCTCCAGCCACTGGCTAATTTGCCGCGTTTGCTCTCGACTGCGACAGTAGACGACGGCCGACCCCTCGACTCGTGATAGGATATGCAGCAGCATGGTAGGCTTATCCTCGACCCGACGGATGGAGTACGATAGATTGGGACGATAAAAACTCTTGGAGAGCACTCGGGCATCTTCGCCGAAGCCCAACACCTGGGCAATATCCGACGCTACCTCGGGCGTGGCCGTGGCCGTAAGGGCAAGCACAGGCACAGAACCCAAGAGCTCACGAACCTCGAGGATATTCAAATAGGAAGGGCGGAAGTCATACCCCCACTGGCTGATGCAGTGGCATTCGTCGATGACCAGCAGCGAAATGTCCATGTAGACCAATCGCTCCCGAAAGGCCTCACTCCCGAGACGCTCGGGCGAGATGTAGAGGAATTTGTATCGACCGTAGAGGCAGTTGTCGAGCGAGGTCAAGATCTGGCTTGAGGACATCCCCGAGTGGATCGCCTCGGCCTTGATACCACGAGCACGCAGACCCATAACCTGATCTTTCATCAGCGCAATCAACGGTGTGATGACTAGGGTCAGGCCAGGCAGCATCAGACCAGGTACTTGGAAGGTAATGCTCTTGCCTCCACCCGTGGGCAGGAGACCCAGCGTATCATGCCCTTCAAGCACGGAGCTAACAATCTCCTGCTGCATAGGGCGGAAGTCATCGTAGCCCCAGTAGTAGCTCAGCACCTCGACAGGTTTCGTCTCGGGTGTGATCTTGAGCGAAGGCACCGAGGGCATCGGCTCTTGCCCGACTGAGGAGATATAGTCCGAGGGCCAAAAGAGCTGCTCACGCTCGGGCAGCTCTTCGGCAAGGGTTAGGCCTTCAGCTTCGTTCCTCTCTGTGAGGTCTTGCGGATAGGGCTGAGACACGGCTTCTAGGGCTGTATCGGGTGAATATCCTTGACCTGTAGCTGCATGAAGCCACTGCCATAGAAGTTGTTCTCCTCTATCGTATAGCACAGATCGAAGAGTTGCTGCCGCAGAATGTGTGGGGCATGCTTGGATAGGCGCAGCGCAATGGCATTGATCGGACGAGATTGGCAATAAGCATCCGTTAGGCGGAGCTTAATGTGTCGATCTCCCTTGCCCACCACACGGCTACCTCCTGCATCTCTTAGACGGCGGCTCACGAAGAGTGGCATCTCATTGCCTGAACCGAAGGGGGCCATGGCTGAGAGCTCTCTGAGCAGCTGAGGTGTTAGGGCCGAGAGTTCGAGCTCATCGTCTGCCTCGAGGACTGGCACCAGGGAACTCTCCGCCACATGGCTCTGCAGATAATGGTCGAGCCGCTCAGCCAACTCTTCGATTCGCTCCTCGGCGATGGTGAGCCCCGAGGCGAAAGGATGACCACCGAAGTTGATGAGGCAGTCCTGACAAGCCTCTAGGGCCTCATATAGATTGACTCCGCCTGCGCTGCGAGCCGATGCCGAGACCTCATTGCCCGAACCTGTGAGGATGATGGTGGGGCGGTGGAAGCGTTCGGCCAGCCGAGAGGCTACGATCCCCAGCACGCCCTTGTGCCAGTCGGGACGATAGAGGACGAGGGCTCGACGCTCGAGCAGAGCAGGTCGAGAGGCGATAAGCTCGAGAGCCTCATTCGTGAGCTCTAGATCCAGCTCCCGACGCTGCTCATTGCAGCTCTCGAGCCTCTGGCAGAGCTGCTCAGCCTCGTCGTCCTGCCTCGAGAGCAGGAGTTCGACAGCCTGACTGCCATTCATCATCCGCCCAGAGGCATTGATCCGAGGAGCGATCTTGAAGATAATACTCCCCATATCTACATCACCTGTCTCCAATTGGCACAGGCGCATAATGGCTGCGATGGGAATGCTCGGATGGCTATTGAGCTGTTTGAGGCCATGATAGGCAAGGATGCGGTTCTCTCCCACAATGGGGACAATATCGGCCGCAATACTGATGGCCAAGAGATCTAAGTACTGGAAGGCGATCCGAGGCTCCATTCCTCGATGCTGTAGATAACCCTGTACCAGCTTGAAACCTACACCACAACCACTGAGATGCTTGCAGGGGTAATCATCATCGAGACGCTTAGGGTCTAGTACGGCCACTGCCTCGGGGAGCGTCTCGGCAGGCTGGTGATGGTCGCAGACGATGAAGTCAATGCCTAGCTCTCGGGCATAGGCGACCTCCTCATGAGCCTTGATCCCACAATCGAGGGCGATAATGAGACTTGCCTCTCGAGCATGAGCCTCGTCGATGGCCCGACGGCTGATGCCATAGCCCTCATCGTAACGATCAGGGATATAGTAGCTGAGCCCAGTGGCAGGGGTGTGTGAGCGAAGGAAGTTGTAGAGCAAGGCGACGGCCGTTGTCCCATCAACATCGTAGTCGCCGAAGAGCATGATGCCCTCGCCTTGGTCGATAGCCAAGACAAGGCGACGCACCGCCCGATCCATATCCTGCATCAGACACGGATCGTGCAGCTCCTCGAGCCGAGGATTGAAGAAAGAGTGGGCGGCCTCGACACTACGAATGCCACGCCTAACGAGTAGGCGACTGACCACCAGGCTCATTTCCATTCGGGCAGCCAGGTGCTGTGCCGTCGCCTCCTCCTCGGGCGATAGTGGAGTTATGATCCATGGGGTATTCATTGTATATTATTTTTTTGTTTTGCTCCTTGAGGCTGAGACGATAATAACGCTCAATGGACTTGCCCGTCTTGGGACAGAGCGAGGTGATCACCTCGATGCTCTGACTGCCCGAGGGATCGGGTTCTGTACGGATGTCCTGGATCTGCTCCTGTGGGGTGTCAAGCCAATAGGTCTCGAAAAAGAGAGCATCCTCGCGAGAGAGTACATGGTAAGCCGTCTCGGCATTCTTGCCGTTACCTGAGCGAGAAATACAGCTGAGCAACTCGGCGACCTTCCAGATCTGCCGGTTAAGGAGCTCCTCACGCCCCAAATGATTGGCCAGCGTGCACGAACGGCGCAAAAGACCTAGATGGACAGGGCTCAGCCGGAGGCTCTCCCAAGTAAGGTCAAGAGCCTCTACAAATCTCTTGCTCATGATCAAGCTATCAATATAAGGCTCTTGAACTACAGCCCAGGCTTGACTCTTGAACGAGGGTGTACGATGATAGAGATAGTGAATATCTGAGGGCAAGAGAGAGCTGTCACTACGATGAAAACGCAGCAGAATAGGTTCTGCCGAGGGCAGAGGTCTCTGTGCGGGGCTAGGCGAAGAGCCGAGCATCGTATAGAGCCGAGCCCGACGCTCCTGCTCGAGGCGTTCCTCCTCCTCTTTGCGTGCCTTTGCTTCGGCACGTGCACGAGCGCGAGCCTCGGCACGAGCACTCAGCCGACGTTTCTTCTTCGTTTTGCTTGGAGCTTTGGAGCTGTCCTTAGTCTTGCGAGCGGCAGCCTGAGTGGCAGCATCAATCTGCGGGAGACCTAGGAGCATCACGAGTGCGAGCAGTATATAGCGTCTATAACGTTTCATAACCGACAGGACTAGCTTAGTTGTAAGCAAAGAGGTACTTCGACAAAGATAACAAAATGCTTTAAGAAATCATAAAGCCCTCGAGCTATGAGCTACTGTTTTTCGCATTCAGAGACAAAATTTAGAGGAGGGCATACTCTCTAGGTAAATATCCCTCTCGAGTTGGATCAATCGATCTGCATATCCTATTTATCTATAGAGATTTTCGATTGGTTTTATTGAAGGATAAGACTTACTTTGTCCCTTGAAATACAAACGTAAGCACTTATAATGAAAGCAACTATACTCTATCAAAGTAGGCGTGGGCGCACAGCGGCTTATGCACGAGCCATGGCGATGTATCTATGGAGCAAAGGAATGAGTGTTAGCTACAGTTCTGTAGCGGATTTCAAGCCCGAACAATTGCAGGGGTGCGATCTACTGATGCTCGGCTGCTGGACATCAGGCTGGTTCGTCATCAGACAGCATCCAAACAAGATATGGGTGGACTTTGCCAAGAAGCTTCCTGGGCAGCTCCCCCCTCGCATCATTCTCTTCGCTACGTACAAGATACATACAGGGAGTATGTTCGAGAAGATGAAGAAGCATCTCGGTCTACAGAGCACTAAACTCCTTGATATACTCAAATCCAAGACCGGGATCTTGGGCTATAGGGAGCGAGACTTGCTGGATAAATATGTCGCCGAGATCAAAACAGAACATCTCCATCGAGATTAACCCTTCGTAAGCAATCGCCCATGCTCCTTTGCATAAGCAACTCATTCAATAAACTAAATGGCTAACTACCGTTTCTTTAATCAATTCACAACATGGACAAAAACAAACTGACAACAGCCGCTGGAGCTCCCGTTGGGGACAACCAGAATGTGGCTACGGCAGGACGTCGTGGCCCAATGCTCCTACAGGACATTTGGTTTCTGGAGAAGCTGGCACACTTTGATCGAGAAGTAATCCCAGAGCGTCGCATGCACGCCAAGGGCTCTGGGGCCTTCGGGACCTTCACCGTAACGCACGACATTACGCAGTACACCAGAGCTGCGATCTTCTCTGAAATCGGCAAGCAGACAGAGCTCTTCGTTCGCTTCTCTACCGTGGCAGGAGAACGTGGTGCTGCAGATGCCGAGCGAGACATTCGTGGATTCGCAATCAAGTTCTATACAGAAGAAGGGAACTGGGATCTTGTCGGTAACAACACTCCTGTGTTTTTCCTTCGTGATCCGCTTAAATTCCCAGACCTAAATCACGCTGTCAAGCGAGATCCTCGTACCAATATGCGTAGTGCTCGCAACAACTGGGACTTTTGGACTAATTTACCCGAAGCACTACATCAGGTAACAATCACGATGAGCGACCGAGGCATCCCCTACTCATACCGTCATATGCACGGATACGGAAGCCACACCTTCTCATTCATCAATGCCGAGGGCAAGCGGCACTGGGTGAAGTTTCACCTGCATACCCAACAAGGGATCAAAAACCTCACCGATGCTGAGGCTGAAATACTCGTCGGGAAAGATAGAGAAAGTCATCAAAGGGATCTGTACGAGAGCATCGAACGAGGAGACTATCCACGCTGGACGATGAAGGTACAGATCATGACCGAAGAGCAGGCCAAGGCGATGCCCTACAACCCATTTGACCTAACCAAGGTATGGTCTCAGAAGGAATTTCCTCTGATCGAGGTGGGAGTGCTAGAGCTCAATCGCAATCCTGAGAACTACTTTGCCGATGTAGAGCAAGCAGCCTTCAACCCAGCCAATGTCGTACCAGGGATCAGCTTCTCTCCCGATCGTATGCTTCAGGGGCGTCTCTTCTCCTACGGAGATACGCAGCGTTATCGACTCGGGGTCAATCATCACCAAATCCCAGTAAACAAAAGCCGCTGTCCTTTCCTCAACATGTATCATCGGGACGGAGCTATGCGTGTCGATGGCAACTTCGGCTCTCGTCTGGGCTATGAACCTAATAGCTACGGACAATGGCAGGATCAGAACGAGTATAAAGAGCCCCCTCTCGAACTCGACGGAGCAGCTTATCAGTGGGACTTTAGGGAGGATGATGCAGACTATTACTCTCAAACTCGAGACCTCTTCCGTCTCATGAGTCCAGAGCAGCAACAAGCACTATTCGAGAATACTGCACGGGCCATGGGAGATATTCCCAAGGAGATCAAACTCCGCCACCTATCCAACTGCTACAAGGCTGATGAGGCCTACGGCAGGGGATTGGCCGAGGTGCTCGGAATAGATATTAACGAAGCAATCCATTAATTCAGACCTCTCGGAAGATCTGATTCTACTGATCGGGAGGGAGATCATTACCGAACACTCTCCCTTGTACAGAGGAAGCCCTCGTCGATAAGTTGCCTCAAAAGCAACCCTCGACGAGGGCATCTCTCATAATTTGCACTCCTCGGCTCTGGACGCCTCTACAGACTAAGCAGTCTCACCGAACAATCAATCCTAATAGGATCGCAAGCAAGACATAAGTAGGAGCTCGAGTGAAGTCCTACTTATGCCTCAAGTGAGATCCTATCGAAGCCTCAAGGGCAAGGCTAGATGAGTTCTCCGGCAAGAGCCTATCCGGATCTCACCCGAGGGGGCAATGCTCTCGAAAGATCAGGCAAAACAAATCCCCCGAGGCCTACCCAAATGGCACTCCTCGAGGGATCTGTAGCGAAATTAAGCGTAGAGCCTAGGCCTCAAGCCTCGGCTTAGAGCCCTAAACCACGAGCACGCTCCTTGACCAGCAGCTCTCTAAGCTCGTCAACCAGCTCGGGATGTTCGTCAGCGACATTACGCTCCTCTCTAGGGTCGCTCTCCATATCGTAGAGCTGATGCGTAGGATAATTGCCCGTCTCTACCTTAGCTCCCCATGGGATCATCTTGGGGCCCTTGTGTGGTTCAATATATTTCCAACGACCTCGGCGGATCGAGAGGGTCTTGTTCGCAGCCTGGCAGATCACATAGGGGCGACTACTCTTGCCAGCCGAGAGCCAAGCCGAGCGGTCATCTTGGCTGTCGTGAGGTACGCCCTCAGGCAGCCTTGCCTCTAGCATAGCGGCCATAGAGGCGAACCAGTCTATCTGGCTCACCAGCTCGTGCGAAACTTGCCCTCCACGCAACCCCTTGGGCCAATGGACGATCGCAGGGATACGCGCCCCACCATCGAAGGCACTGTACTTATGTCCACGAAGCCCTCCCGAGGGGTCATGCCCTCCGAGCAGCTCCTCGGCACGATCGGCATAACCATCGTCTATGATGGCACCATTGTCGCTCGAGACAATGATGATCGTATTGTCTAGCAAGCCTCTACGCTTGAGGTGGCTGGTGATCTGCCCTACAGTCCAGTCAAGCTGCAGAATGGCTTCACCCCTGAGCCCCATAGAGCTCTTACCTCGAAAACGAGGGTGTGGATAGCGAGGTACATGTACATCATTCGGAGCAAGATAAAGGAAGAAGGGCTTCGAGCGATGCTCATCGATGAAACGCTTGCTACGGTGCACGATCGAGTCAGCGATCTCTTCATCCCTCCACAGGGCCTTCCCCCCACCACGCATATAACCGATACGACCAATCCCATTGACGATGCTCATATCGTGTCCGTGGCTGTGACGCAGCTTGGTCAATAGCTCGGGATGGGTACGCCCTAGAGGCTCTCCCTCATAAGGATGAGTATAGCGCACCTCGATCGGAGCACTCGGGTCATAGCCCGACACACGACCCTGCTCGATGAAGACGCAGGGAACACGGTCGCCCGTGGCGGCCATGATGTAGCTATAGTCGAAGCCTAGATCAGCTGGAGTGCAAGAGAGGGGAGCATTCCAGTCCTGCTCACCATCCTTGTCCCCAAGGCCTAGATGCCACTTGCCCACGACACCCGTGGCATAGCCCTCGTGGCGGAAGAGATCCGCCAGCGTATAACGCTCGGGGCGAATAATCATGCCTGCATTGCCTGCGGCAACATCTGTCCCAGGCCTTCGCCAAGCATACTCTCCAGTCAAAATAGCATAACGAGAGGGAGTACTTGTCGCAGCTGGAGCATAGGCATTAGTAAAGCGTACTCCATGCTGGCTGAGTCGGTCAATATGAGGCGTTTGGATCTGTTTCGCACCATAGCACGAGAGGTCTCCGTAGCCGAGGTCATCAGCATAGATAAGCACCACATTGGGCATCGTTCGCTCCTGTGCCATAAGCGAGGCTGGCACAAGCAAAGGAAGAAGAGAGTGTTTATTCATTATCATGATTGGTCAATATTACCACACAAAGATAGCAAGATGAAGTAGATACAAAACAAAGAGGGTGTGGCTAGAGCAACGCACTGCCACACCCTCATGCTAGTAAGATTCTCTTCGAGAGTTGTCCTTAGAAACGGATACCGAGAGTTACGAAATAACTCAGGCTCTTGCTGTTGAGGCCCTTATCCTTGATTTCGTTCCACACCTTCTCGAAACCCTTACCTGCCTCACCGAAAGGATCATTCTTGAACTTATCGGATAGAGGCAGCAGGACACCGCCACGAACATAGAAGGCGGAGAACTCAACCGCAGCCGAAGCATTGAGTCCGTAGTTGAGCTTGTTGAAATCAAAGCCTTGGACATCCTTGAAGATCTCACTCGTATCGATCTCCTTACCATCGACAATACCCTTGTTGCTCAGTTGATAAGAGGCATAAGGGCCAGCCTCTACAGATACTCCGAGTAGTCCGAGGGGCTTGATGCGGAAGCCAAGGTTCAGAGGTAGGCTCAAGTTGTGATCCGTAAGGCTCACCTTCTTGCCCGAGAGGACTGAAGCGGCAGTGAGATTGCTCGTAGCCACATTGTAAGTCAGCCCTGGCGAGAAATAGAAGAATCCGAGGAACTTGAACTCCAAAGCTGCGCCAAGACGCAGGCCCGTGTTGTCCTTAAATTCGAGGTTCGTTGAGCTACCACCAGCTCCAGGCAAGGCGATGTTCGAAGAAGAGCCGAAGATAGCCCCCCCTTCTGCACGTATAGACAGCCCTTGAGCCAATGCCGTTGAAGCCATTACAAAGGTCAGAGCCAACGAAGCTAATACTTTTTTCATCTTTAGATCAGTTTTGAGTGAATACTAAAAGAATTGCCAATGCCCAAAGGTAGTTATTTATTTGCAAACATCATACAAAAGAAGCTAACAAAATGAATCGACATCCAACGAGGCCTTCTTAGAGAAAAGGTTAGATCGCCAGGGAAGGGGTACAGGTAAAAGTCTTTTTTCGTAACTTTGGGCTAGTCCATTATTCACCTAACACTAAACACAAGAGACATGAAACTACCTTATGCCGAACCGTATAGAATCAAGATGGTAGAGCCTATACGCCTATCCACCCGCTCCGATCGAGAGCGATGGATTCATGACGCCAAGTACAACCTCTTCATGCTACGCAGCGATCAGGTCTTCATCGACCTACTCACCGACTCGGGCACAGGAGCCATGAGCGACAGACAGTGGTCATCCATGATGCTCGGGGACGAGAGCTATGCGGGTGCATCAAGCTACTTCAACATGAAGCATGCCATTCGGGACATCCTTGGCTTTGACTACTTCCTCCCAACACACCAAGGCCGTGCAGCAGAGAATGTACTCTTCTCAACCATCGTGCACAAGGGCGACATCATCCCTGGCAACTCCCACTTCGACACAACGAAGGGGCATATTGAGTTTCGCCACGCCTATGCCCCTGACTGTACAATCGATGCAGCTGCGGACACTCAGCTCGAGCTCCCCTTCAAGGGCGAGATGGATCTGAACAAACTGGAGAAGATCCTCAGCGAGACCCCTCGTGAGCGTATCCCCTGCGTTGTGCTGACGGTAACGAACAACACCGCTGGCGGGCAGCCCGTATCTATGAAGAATATCCGAGAGACCTCGGCTCTGTGCCACAAGTACGGCATCCCCCTACTGCTCGACTCTGCTCGCTTCGCAGAGAATGCTTACTTCATCAAGACTAGAGAGGAGGGCTATGCTGATGTTAGCATCAAGGATATTGTTCGGGAAATGTTCTCCTACGCCGACATCATGACCATGTCGAGCAAGAAGGACGCCATAGTCAATATGGGAGGCTTCGTAGCCTTCAAGAGCGAAGAGCTCTGGCGCAGGTGTCAGGTCTTCTGCATCATGAACGAGGGCTACATCACCTATGGGGGCATGAGCGGCCGAGACATGAATGCCCTGGCGCAGGGACTAGACGAGGGGACAGAGTTCGATACCCTCGATGCCCGCATCCGTCAGGTAGCCTACCTCGGCTCCAAGCTCGACGAATACGGCATCCCCTATCAGCGTCCTGCTGGTGGACATGCGATCTTCGTCGATGCCAAGCAGATCCTCCGCCATGTACCCAAGGAGCAATTCGTTGCACAGACCCTGGGCATTGAGCTCTACCTCGAGGGAGGTGTCCGAGGCGTGGAGATCGGAGCGATCCTGGCTGACCGAGACCCTGACACCCGAGAGAACCGCTATCCTAAGCTCGAGCTCCTGAGACTAGCCATACCTCGCCGCACCTATACCAACAATCACATGGACGTAGTAGCGGCGGCACTGGCCAACGTCAAAGAGCGTGCCGACCAAATTGCCAAGGGCTTCCGCATTACCCACGAGCTGCCTGTCATGAGGCACTTCACTGTCGAGCTGGAGCGTATTCCCTAACTCATGCACTAACGAGGGCGATGAGGCCAAGGCCCTATGCCCCTCGAGCAACAAGCCCCACAGCTACTCCCGAAAGAGCAGTTGTGGGGCTTATCCATAATCGTATCGAGCTAGTCGGTAGAGGGAGAGCCTGCTCGCAGTCGCTCTCGCATATCTACTGCCAAAGCCCTCTTGGCTTCAATATGCTCCAGCACACTGAGAACGAAGGGGTTCGTATCGAATGCCCCTCGTACGCTCTCGAAGTCTGCCTCCTGAGTTCGCCCACCCGAGACGATGCCGAAGCCGACCTTGACACTCTTGGCAAACTCCTTCTTAGCATCCTCGTAGAGCATATGGTCTAGCTCGGTTACACACTGCTCCCATTGATCCACCAGGGCGAGGATATCTGCTCGAGAGATCGTCTCCTCCTCGAGGCCATACCACTCAAGCATCGCTTGATAGGCCCATGGCCACTCTAGATCATAGTAGTGTCGATGCAGGTCTGCAAAGGCAGCATTCAGTGCATCAAGGCTCTCGATCTCGTGGCTCTTGACTCGCTGGATAATCTCATCGATCTCTTGCTCCGGGGCGATCAAGCCGCAAAGGTCAATCCAAGAGCCTAAGCCTCGCTCGCTGTGGGGGCGCAGGGCATCTCTCAGACGAGTACCCGTGCTACAGTCGCTGTCTCTAAGGCGGTGGATCACGGAGTTGCCAAGGAACTTAACGATCGCAATCTCGTAGAGTTTAATCCCTCGCTCGAGGGCTCGCTGCTGGATGCGCATATTGCGGTAGGCGATCTTATGATCAGCCGTATTACCCAGCAGATGACTCAGCTCAGAAAGGGCTTGATGGGCTCGGATCATCTTGCCCACAGTGTAGGGACTTAGAAGATTGAAGTTGATACTGTCGAGTAGCTGGCTATCCTTTCGGCGGTCTCGGGCAGGCCACTTCTTGGCATCACGGATCGTACCGACACTGCGCAGGTTCACCCCTGGGACTAGGTAGGTTTCGTTGTGATCTTCAATGAGATAGGAGAAGGGAAAGTCCGAGCTATCCACATGATCCACATGCCGACCCATCACCAGGGTGAAAGGGCCTATGTGCGAGGGCCACAGGACATAAGAGTCGCTCGTAGTCTTCGACCCTCGCTCGACGATCCCCTGATGGATCGGGCCAAGCTTGTAGAGGTGATTGCTTTGGTTCGAGCCGCTGCCTGCATTGAGGAAAGAGTAATAGCCTGCGATCAAGAGGCTGGACTTGTGCATGCTCACCGTATAGGGCCCTGCGAAGACGGCACAGGCCTCCCCATTCTCTCCCTGGCAATTGGCGAAGAAGAGCGAGTCATGAGCCGAGAAGAGGTGGCTGAGCCTAGTCCCTTGCCCGACGAGACAGTTGCTGATCGTAGCCCCATCGAGGACACTACTACCCGACTGTAGAATGAAATTGACACAGCTCACATTGTAACCAATATACACAGGATCCTCTCGGTTACTCATAAGCGAACCCTCCCGCAGGCGAGAAGCTCCCTCGATGCGTGCATAAGGGCCGATGTAGGTATTCTCTATCGTGTGCGTGCTACGAATGAGCACACGCTCGCCAACCTCGCCCATGCAATGAGTACGGGCCCTACTCTCTCGCTCAGTCAGCTGCCCCAGTGCGTGGATGAGCTCTGGGTCGTGCCGATAGAAAGCCATCAGATAAGCCACATGAGCCGATAAATTATGTGTCATCACTACCTCTCGCCCTCCAGTCTCATTGAGCACCTCGATCTTGAGTCCATTACCGAAGGTGGTCTCAGAGCACACGAGCATGCGGTCAATGTTGAATATGATCGTATATGGCCCGATATTGTAGTTCGAGATATACTCGTTCACACCCTCGATCAGGACGTTATCCCCGATACTGCAGTGATGCAGGTGGGCATGATAGATGCCTGTCGGCTTGCGCACCCCCCCAGGGAGCTCGACCTCAGCATCGAAACGTGCTAACAGCACCTCTCCCGAGAAGTGTGCCCCTCGACAGCGAGCTGGGTCAAAACCTTCGGCCACTCGGATCAGAGACCAATCGCTCGAGCTACAGAGGTTGTGCTGTAGGATGCTCTGCTCCTCCTGGGTCAAGGGGCGATAATGCTTTGCGTAGTACTTCATCATAAAAACAAAAGTTTTAATATTAGCCACATACGAGCTATCTCACACCGACAAATGTAGCAAAAGAGCTGGATAATCCTACAGCACCAACGCCTCTATCTATTCCTCGAAGAGATGTGATCCCTCACTCCCCAATAGGCCTCTCTGCGAAGGCTGCCGCCACTCAAACACCCCAAAGGGGGTTAATTCATTCTCCGGGAAACATATAAAACTCTCGAAAAAGATCTCAATAGGATCGCCATCGAAGCTCAGATAGGAGCTCGAGTGAAGTCCTATCTAGACCTCACTCGAGACTCAAGTAGATCTCCATCGAGATCTCGATGGGCTCTCGCTTGAGAGTCCCGAGGCACCTCACCCGAGAGCCTACCGAGAGCGCAGGGGACGAAGAGTTGGGAGCTTAGCCTGAGAGGAGTAGCTCCTATCCCAGCAGCGTACCCGAGGATGCGCCCAGGCCCTCCACCTGAGAGAAGCCTCTACAAGCCAACAAGCCCGTAAAGAGAACTTCTGAGACAGCTACAGATTTCAGTCTAGTAGAAAAAAGATTTCAGTTATTATCCCATAAAATACTATATAATAATATATTAAGAGTAAATGTATCTAAAAAAGATTTCAGTCCGAGAAAGAAAAGAATTCAATTCTCTCTCCAAAACAATCCCGCCGCACTGCTCTCAAGAGCAATGCGGCGGGAGGATCTTATGCGGAGGCTGGAGGGATTACCAGCTAGCCTTCTTCACGCCTGGGATCAGACCAGCAGAGGCCATCTCACGGAACTGAATACGAGAGATACCGAACTGGCGCATATAACCCTTAGGACGACCTGTCATGCTGCAACGATTGTGCAGACGCACAGGCGAAGCATTCTTAGGAAGAGCTTGTAGTGCTTCGTAGTCACCAGCGGCCTTGAGTTCAGCACGCTTAGCAGCATACTTGGCTACGAGCTTGGCGCGCTTTACCTCGCGTGCCTTCATTGATTCCTTTGCCATGTCTTAGTTTCCTTTTTTAGCGTTCTTGAATGGGAGGCCGAACTCCTTGAGCAGTGCATAACCCTCTTCGTCGGTCTGAGCAGACGTTACGAACGTGATGTTCATCCCGAGGATCTTGGTGATGCTGTCGAGGTTGATCTCAGGGAAGATGATCTGCTCGCTGATACCGAGGGTATAGTTGCCACGGCCATCGAACTTGCTCTCAATCCCCTTGAAGTCGCGGATACGAGGTAGAGCGATACGCACGAGACGCTCCAGGAACTCATACATCTGCTCACGACGAAGCGTAACCATCACACCGATAGGCATCTTCTTACGGAGCTTGAAGTTTGAGATGTCCTTCTTAGACACTGTAGCTACGGCCTTCTGACCAGTGATAGCCGTCAGTTCGGCGATCGCTACGTCGATGATCTTCTTATCACCTGTAGCCATACCGAGACCCTGGTTGATCACGATCTTCTTGAGTACAGGCACCTGCATACGGCTCTTGTAGCCGAACTGCTCAGTCAGGGCAGGAACGATGCGCTCCTGGTACTCCTTCTTTAGACTTGCTGTATTGCTCATTACTTGATTTCCTCCCCAGACTTTTTAGAATAACGTACTAGCTTGCCAGCCTCGTTCAGCTTGCGACCGATACGAGTAGCCTTCCCCGTCTTGGGGTCCACCACATTGAGGTTAGAGATATGGATAGGTGCTTCTACCTTCTCGATACCACCCTGAGGGTTCTTGGCACTGGGCTTTGCATGCTTGGTGATGATGCCTACACCCTCTACGATAGCTCTCTGCTTGTCTACTAGGACTTCCAGCACACGGCCAGTCTTGCCCTTATCCACCCCGCTGAGAACCATCACGGTGTCGCCCTTCTTGATATGTAACTTACTCATTGCTGATTCGTTGATTTTATAGCACTTCGGGCGCCAGTGAAACAATCTTCATATTGGTGGTACGAAGCTCACGAGCTACAGGGCCGAAGATACGGCTACCACGCATATCGCCAGCTGCGTTGAGCAGTACGCAAGCATTGTCATCGAAGCGGATGTATGACCCATCAGCACGACGAACTTCCTTCTTGGTACGAACGATGACAGCCTTAGAGACGATCCCCTTCTTGATGTCGCTAGAGGGGATGACGCTCTTCACTGACACGACGATAATATCACCGACAGAGGCGTAGCGACGGCGTGTACCGCCGAGTACACGGATGCAAAGGGCTTCCTTAGCTCCGCTATTGTCGGCTACTACGAGTCTTGACTCTTGTTGTATCATAAATTACTTGGCTCTTTCGATAATGTTTACTAATCTCCATCTCTTAGTACGGCTGAGAGGACGAGTCTCCATGATACGCACAGTATCACCGATGTTACAGTCGTTCTTCTCATCGTGAGCATGGTACTTCTTCGTCTTGTTTACGAACTTACCATAGATAGGGTGCTTCTCCTTCCACTTAACGGCCACCGTAATGGTCTTATCCATCTTGTTGCTAGAAACAACACCGACGCGTTCTTTTCTTAATCTTCTCTGTTCCATGAGTTGCACGCTTAGTTATTGTTGAGTTCGCGCTCGCGAAGAATAGTCTTGATCTGTGCGATACCACGGCGCAGCTGGCGGATCTCAGCAGGGTTATCTACTGGAGATACAGCGTGGTTGATGCACTTCTGATTGTAGGCAGCCTCTTGTGCTACCAGACGCTCCTGCAGCTCAGCAGTGGTCAGAGCCTTGATTTCAGCTAGTTTCATTGCTTAATTACAGGTTAGTGTTAGACATATCATAGTCTCGACGGATCACGAACTTAGTCGTTACAGGGAGCTTCTGAGCAGCCAGGCGAAGAGCCTCCTTAGCAACTTCGTAGGATACCCCCTCGATCTCGAAGAGCATACGCCCTGGAGTAACGTTGGCTACGAAGCCTTCGGGCGAACCCTTACCCTTACCCATTCGGACGTCAGCAGGCTTCTTCGTGATAGGCTTATCTGGGAAGATACGCACCCACACTTGACCCTGACGCTGCATATAACGAGTAACCGCAATACGAGCAGCCTCAATCTGACGGCCAGTGATCCAGCGAGTACCGAGAGACTTAATCCCGAAAGAACCGAAGGCCAGCTGATTACCACGCTGAGCATTGCCCTTGGCACGGCCCTTCTGGACTCTTCTAAACTTTGTTTTCTTTGGTTGTAACATTTCTTTTCTCTTAGCTTAAATGTTAGCGATTACCTCTTCTTCTACCTCCACGACCATCGCGACGGCGATCATCACGGCGTCCTGCCCCACCTTGCGCAGCCTTAGGTGCAGTGAATGAAGGAGCAAGGTCACGCTTCTCGTAAACCTCACCCTTGCAGATCCACACCTTAACACCAAGAATACCCACCTTGGTAAGAGCTTCCGCACGAGCATAATCAATATCTGCACGCAGTGTGTGCAGCGGAGTACGACCCTCCTTATACATTTCGGAGCGAGCGATTTCAGCTCCATTGAGACGGCCAGAGATCTGGACCTTAATACCTTCGGCTCCAGAGCGCATAGCAGAGGCAATAGCCATCTTTACGGCACGGCGATAGGCCACCTTGCCCTCGAGCTGACGAGCGATGTTGTCTGCTACGATAGCAGCATCGATCTCAGGCTTGCGCACTTCGAAGATGTTGATCTGAACGTCCTTGTTCGTGATCTTCTTGAGCTCTTCTTTCAGGGTGTCTACATCTTGACCACCCTTACCAATCACGAGCCCTGGGCGGGCTGTGCAGATCGTAATAGTAACGAGCTTGAGTGCACGTTCGATAACGATGCGAGATACACTAGCCTTGGCCAGACGAACATTCAGATAGCGGCGCAGGCGATAGTCCTCCAGGAGCTTATCCCCATAGTTGTTGCCACCATACCAGTTGGAGTCCCATCCACGGATGTATCCCAAACGATTTGCTATTGGATTAATCTTTTGTCCCATCTGATCAATTAATTGTTTAGTGTATCAACGAAGATCGTTACGTGGTTAGAACGCTTGCGAATTCTATATCCACGCCCCTGGGGAGCTGGGCGCATACGCTTGAGCGTAGCAGCCCCATCCACGAAGATACGTGTGATGAAGAGCTCACCATCCTCTGCCTTACGTTCGTTTTTCTGTTCCCAGTTTGCGATAGCCGAGCGGAGCAGCTTCTCTACGCGTGCAGAAGCCTCTTTGTTGGAGAACTTCAGTACGCCAAGAGCACGATTTACCTCCATCCCACGCACCATATCTGCCACCAGGCGCATCTTACGAGGCGAGGTGGGCACATTGCGCAGAGAGGCAAAGTAAGTAGTCTTGAGAGCTTCCTTGCGTGCTTCGGCTGACAGTTTCTTTCTTGTACCCATTTTTCTTAAATACTCTTTTTATTTGAGATGTCTGAAGGTATAACTTCAGCCGAATTACTTCTTCTTGTTACCGCCGTGGCCACGGAAGGTACGAGTAGGAGAGAACTCTCCAAGCTTGTGCCCTACCATGTTCTCCGTTACGAAAACGGGGATGAACTTATTGCCATTGTGCACAGCAATCGTATGCCCTACGAAGTCAGGGCTAATCATTGAAGCTCGTGCCCAAGTTTTGACAACGGCCTTCTTACCGCTCTCATTCATCGCCAAGACCTTCTTCTCAAGCTTGAGATTAATATATGGACCTTTCTTAAGTGAACGACTCATAATGTTCTACGATTAATCAATTACTTTTTACGTCTTTCGATGATGTACTTAGAGGAGTGCTTCTTAGGAGCACGAGTCTTCAGACCCTTCGTGTAGAGGCCCTTACGTGAACGTGGGTGTCCTCCGCTAGCGCGTCCTTCACCACCACCCATTGGGTGATCAACAGGGTTCATCACGACACCACGGTTGCGAGGACGACGACCCAACCAGCGAGAACGTCCAGCCTTACCGCTGCGCTCAAGAGCGTGGTCACTATTGCCTACGCTACCAATGGTAGCCTTACAAGCAGAGAGGATACGACGAGTTTCTCCGCTAGGCATCTTGATCACCACATAGGTCCCCTCACGAGAGGTCAGCTGAGCAAATACCCCAGCAGAGCGAACCATTTTAGCACCCTGACCTGGACGCAGCTCGATGTTGTGGATGATCGAACCCACGGGGATATTGGCAAGTGGCAGGCAGTTACCCACCTCTGGAGCAGCCTCTGCACCAGACATCACTGTCTGACCTACCTCCAGCCCATCAGGGGCTAGGATGTAAGCCTTGGCTCCGTCCACATAGTACAGCAGAGCGATACGAGCCGTACGATTAGGGTCGTACTCAATGCTCTTGACTGTTGCAGGGATACCATCCTTGTTTCTCTTGAAGTCGATCAGACGAAGCTTCTGCTTGTGGCCACCACCGATGTAACGCATGGTCATCTTACCGGTGTTGTTACGACCTCCAGACTTCTTCTTACCTACTACGAGAGACTTCTCTGGTGTGCTTGCAGTGATGTTGTCAAACGCACCAATAATCTTATGTCTCTGCCCCGGCGTTGTGGGCTTTAGTTTACGTATAGCCATTGTTCTGTCTTAGATATTTGCGTAAAAGTCGATGGTCTGACCTTCCTTGAGTGTAACCACAGCCTTCTTGAACGCAGCAACCTTGCCACGAATCAAACCACTCTTCGTATAGCGAGCCTTACGCTTACCGCTATAATTCATTGTGTTTACGCTCTCAACCTTTACATTGTACATTGCCTCGATGGCATTCTTGATCTCGATCTTGTTGGCCGAAGGAACCACCTTGAACGCATAACGCTCGGGTGTCTTCTCTGTCATAGCGGCTGACTTCTCCGAGATGATCGGCTTGATGATAATTCTCATTGATAGATACCTCCCGATTATGCCTTAAATTGTTCGTTAATAACAGCCACTGCGCTCTCAGTCAGCACGAGCTGCTTGCAGTTAAGCACAGCATAGGTGTTGAGCTGGAAAGCATTTGAGAGACGGGCTGTCTGCACGTTGCGCGCAGAGAGGGCAACGTTGTCGCTGATCTTCTCGCTTACGAAAAGAGCCTTCTGATCGGCAACCTTGAGAGCCTGGGCTAGAGCCAGGAAGCTCTTGGTCTTGGGAGCCTCGAAGTCGAAGTTCTCCACCACGATGATCTCTCCGGCAGCAGCCTTGTGCGTCAGGGCAGAGCGACGAGCAAGCCCCTTAAGCTTCTTGTTGAGCTTGAAGCTATAGTCGCGTGGAGTAGGACCGAACACACGGCCACCACCTACGAGCACGGGCGAATTGATATCACCACGACGAGCACCGCCACCGCCCTTCTGACGAATCAGCTTGCGTGTACTACCAGAGATTTCGCTACGCTCCTTAGACTTGTGCGTACCCTGACGCTGATTAGCCAAGTACTGCTTTACGTCCAAGTAAATAGCGTGGTCATTGGGTTCGATACCGAATACGGCATCGTCGAGAACGATCTTACGACCAGTGTCTTCGCCCTTGATGTTGAATACGCTTAGTTCCATTTACTTTTCGATTACGACGATTGAACCTTTAGCCCCTGGCACACTTCCCTTGATCAAGAGAAGGTTGTGCTCTGGCATTACCTTAATCACTTCGAGATTCTGAACGGTTACACGCTCATTACCTGTCTGACCGGCCATACGAGTCCCCTTAAACACCTTAGCGGGGTACGAACATGCACCCACAGAACCAGGAGCTCTGAGACGGTTGTGCTGACCGTGGGTAGCCTGACCTACACCACCGAAACCATGACGCTTCACTACGCCCTGGAATCCCTTACCCTTAGAGGTACCCACTACATCAACGAATGTAGACCCCTCGAAGAAGGTTACGTCAATTACGTCACCAAGATTGTACTGGCTACAATCAAAACCCTTGAACTCGGCCAAGTGTCTCTTGGGGGCAACGCCTGCCTTGGCGAAGTGTCCCTGAAGCGGCTTGCTCGTATTCTTCTCCTTTGCATCAGAGAAACCGAGCTGAAGTGCTTCATAGCCATCCTTCTCCAAGGTCTTGATTTGCGTTACCACGCAAGGACCTACTTCAATAACAGTGCATGGAAGATTCTTTCCCTCGGCACTGAACACGGATGTCATTCCGATTTTCTTTCCTAATAAACCTGGCATTTCAGTTTCTATTTAATAATCTCACACTTTGATTTCTACTTCTACTCCACTGGGAAGCTCGAGCTTCATGAGGGCATCCACAGTCGCAGCGGTAGAGTTGTGGATGTCGATAAGACGCTTGTGTGAGCAGAGCTCAAACTGCTCACGAGACTTCTTGTTCACGAAAGTCGAACGGTTCACCGTGAAGATGCGCTTGTGCGTGGGGAGCGGAATAGGTCCGCTCACCACTGCACCAGTAGTCTTCACAGTCTTAACGATCTTCTCGGCAGACTTGTCTACCAGTGTGTGATCGTAAGACTTCAATTTGATTCTAATCTTTTGGTTCATATCTATAATTAGGTGTTTACTTGATCAAATCAACACGACCTCCTACTTCCTCAAGCACCTGGCGAGCGATACCGCTAGCCACCTCTGCATAGTGAGAGAAGGTCATAGAGTTCGTTGCACGGCCAGAAGTAATCGTACGAAGCTGGGTTACATAACCAAACATCTCAGACAGGGGCACCTTGGCCTTGACCAGAGTAGCTCCACCTGGGGTAGAGTCTTGCCCTTCGGGGAGACCACGACGCTTGTTCAAGTCGCCGATTACGGCACCGATATAGTCGTCTGGAGTCTCTACCTCGAGGTGCATGATAGGCTCGAGGAGAACTGGGCCAGCCTGAGCACAAGCATTCTTGAATGCCTCACGAGCCACGATTTCGAACGACAGCTGGTCAGAGTCCACGGGGTGGAAGCTACCATCCAGCAGTGTTACCTTGAGCTTATCCATAGCGTAGCCAGCCAGCACACCATTCTTCATAGCATTTTGGAAGCCCTTCTGTACAGAGGGGATGAACTCCTTAGGCACATTACCACCCTTCACCTCGTCGATGAACTGCAGATCGCCTTCGAAGCCCTCGTCAGCAGGCTCTACACGAACAATGATGTCGGCGAACTTACCACGACCACCAGTCTGCTTCTTGTATACCTCACGCAGCTCGATAGGTCTTGTGATGGCCTCCTTGTAGGACACCTGGGGCTTACCCTGGTTGGCCTCTACCTTGAACTCGCGCTTGAGGCGGTCAATGATGATCTCCAGGTGGAGCTCACCCATACCACTAATAACAGTCTGACCAGTCTCTTCGTTCGTTTGTACACGGAAGGTTGGGTCTTCCTCAGCCAGCTTAGCCAAGCCCACACCCAGCTTGTCCATATCCTTCTGCGTCTTAGGCTCGACAGCGATACCGATCACAGGATCGGGGAAAGACATAGACTCGAGCGTGATAGGATTGTTTTCGTCGCAGAGGGTATCCCCAGTGCGAATATCCTTGAAGCCTACACCAGCACCGATGTCTCCACAGCCGATCACCTCCACGGGGTTCTGCTTGTTGGAGTGCATCTGGAAGAGGCGAGAGATACGCTCCTTCTTGCCGCTGCGAGAGTTGAAGACATAAGAGCCTGCATGTAGCTGACCAGCGTACACACGGAAGAAGCACAGACGACCTACATAGGGGTCTGTAGCAATCTTGAACGCAAGAGCCGTCAGAGGAGAGTCGGGGCTTACCTCACGAGTCAGCTCTACGCTCTCGTCATCGGGATCGGTACCCTTGACAATAGGGGTATCCATGGGGCTAGGCAGGTAAGAGCATACGGCATCGAGCAGGGGCTGCACACCTTTGTTTTTGAATGAAGATCCGCAAAGCACGGGGTTGATCTTCATATCGATAGTCCCCTTACGCAGAGCTACACGAATTTCGTCCTCAGTGATCGTAGATGGATCCTCGAAGAACTTCTCCATGAGCACGTCATCGCACTCGGCGAGGGCCTCGAGCATCTTCTCACGCCACTCCTCGGCCTCAGCCACGAGAGCAGCGGGAATCTCGACAACCTCATAGTGCTGACCCTGCTCTTCACCTTCCCAAATGAGACCCTTCATCGTTACGAGGTCGATAACCCCCTTGAAAGTCTCCTCCTGGCCAATAGGCAGCTGAATGGGTACTGGGTTTGCTCCAAGCACGACACGGATCTGACGCACAACCTCGAGGAAGTTAGCACCAGAGCGGTCCATCTTGTTTACGTAGCAGATACGGGGTACACCGTACTTAGTGGCCTGACGCCATACGGTCTCACTCTGGGGCTGCACACCACCTACAGAGCAGTAAGTAGCGATCACACCGTCGAGTACACGCAGCGAACGCTCCACCTCTACGGTGAAGTCCACGTGTCCTGGGGTGTCGATCAGATTGATCTTATACTTCGTATCGTTATAGTTCCAGAAAGTAGTCGTAGCAGCAGAAGTGATCGTGATGCCACGCTCCTGCTCCTGCTCCATCCAGTCCATGGTAGCACCACCATCGTGCACCTCTCCGATCTTGTGCGTCAGACCAGTGTAGAAGAGGATACGCTCAGATGTAGTTGTCTTACCTGCGTCGATGTGCGCAGAGATCCCGATATTACGGGTAAGCTCAAGATGTTTGTCGGTAGCCATGTCCGTGCAGTATTAGAATCTGAAGTGAGCGAATGCACGGTTTGCCTCGGCCATGCGGTGCATATCCTCCTTACGCTTGAAGGCTGCGCCCTGGCTGTTGTAAGCATCTGTGATCTCTGCTGCGAGCTTGTCGGCCATAGTCTTACCACCGCGCTTGCGAGCATAGAGAATAAGGTTTTTCATAGAGATAGACTCCTTGCGTTCGGGGCGGATCTCAGTAGGCACCTGGTAGGTTGCGCCACCGATACGACGGCTCTTCACCTCTACCTGAGGGGTGATATTGTCCAATGCAGCCTTCCAAATGTCAAGCGCAGTCTTCTCTTCGTCTTGGATCTTCTTCTTAACGATCTCTAGGGCAGTATAGAAGATATCAAAAGCGATACTCTTCTTGCCGTCATACATCAGGTGATTAACAAACTTAGTCACCTTAACATCAGCAAATACGGGATCAGGCAGCACCTGACGCTTCTTTGGCTTTGCTTTTCTCATTGTTTCTAAAAAATTTCGTTCCTTGTCGATGGTTGTCGTCTAAATTGTCTTCAACGCTCCCGCTGGAGCATTTACTCAACCCTGTTTTAGCCTATCCAACGAACTCAAAACCGGTTCTTGTACTTTGAATATCTTGCCACCCTAATATGTGGCTCGGGAGCAGGTCTCCCGCAGCGAGCCATCCCTACCCGGGAGACTCTAGGCAATGAGCAAGGGCTTACTTCTTCTTACCCTTAACTGGAGCAGCAGGCTGCCCGGGCTTAGGACGCTTAGCACCGTACTTAGAGCGACGCTGTGTACGACCATTCACACCAGCCGTATCCAGCGCACCACGAACGATGTGGTAGCGCACCCCTGGCAGGTCCTTCACACGACCACCACGCACCAGCACAATGCTGTGCTCCTGAAGGTTGTGCCCCTCACCTGGGATGTAAGCGTTCACCTCCTTAGAGTTTGTCAGACGCACACGAGCCACCTTACGCATAGCAGAGTTTGGCTTCTTAGGCGTAGTCGTGTACACACGCACACAAACACCACGGCGCTGAGGGCAAGAATCCAGTGCAGGGCTCTTTCCCTTCTCTACAAGAGTCTCACGGCCTTTTCTAACCAATTGTTGAATTGTAGGCATTTCTTCTTTTTAATCTGTTATATTACAATACTATATCTCGTTTCTTAGGCGTGCAATTTACAGTGCAGCACAATACACAATCGGGGCAAAGGTACACATAATTTCCGAACCCACAAAACCCTAACACAAAGAGAACCACAAACCTAGCCCGAGCCTCGAGGTGCAGAGCCCCCGAAGGGAGGAGAGGCAAGACTGATGCCCCCTTGTGCAGACTAAATCAGCAACACGAGCATGAGGATGATGAGACCCACTACGGCGAAGACAACACAGCCGCAGCCCTTGCGAATAGAGTCTCCGAAGCCCTCCCCTCCAGCAAAGAGAGCCCCAATCAAGGCCAATATCAGTATAACACCAATGATCGTAAGCACACCACCACTTATTTCAATATTTTAATACTTGAGCATTCCAAGCACTCTAGAGCCATCTCAAACTTAATAGGACATTCTTCAGTACGAAGATAAGGAAATTCGAGCAATTGCATCTGCCCCTCGCCAAAGATATCCCCGAAGGCTCGTCTGAGATCTCGGAAGGATCGCAAGTGAGGCTCAGATAGGAGTTCGATCGAGGTCTAAGTAGGATCGAGGGTGAGATCCTATCTAAGTCTCGACAAAGGCCTAGATAGGACTTCATCTGAGGCTCCCCCGAGAGCGAAGACGGACTCTACTCGAGAGCTCTAGGGTTGCCCTCTGAGAGAAGTTTACTAACTTCGCCCTAGCATTCTTGCACTTATCCGAATATGAAGTCCGACCACAGAGATCCTCAGAGATCTATATCTTCCGACCTGCCCCTCCTCAGCGTCATTGTCCCCGTCTACAATGTAGAGGCCTACCTTCGGGATTGTATAGACAGCATTCTGGCACAGAGCTATCCTCGTCTAGAGATCCTCATCGTCGATGATGGCAGCTCCGACACCAGTCCTCAGATATGCGACACCTACGCAGCACAAGATCCTCGCATCAAGGTCTATCACACGACCAACGGTGGCCTATCGGCTGCCCGCAACTATGGTCTTGAGCGTATGCGAGGGGATTATGTTACTTTCATCGACTCGGATGATTGGCTAGAGGGGGATATTCTCAGTACTTGTATGCAGTACATCGGGACACATCCCAAGACAGACTTCTTGCAGTTTGGGATGCAAGAGTACTGGCAGGACGAGGGCGTTGGGAGGGTTACCACGCCAACATTCCGATCTGAAAATCAAGAAGAGATCCTACGAGACTATGCGCTTAAGAGAGAGATACAGCACTGCGCTTGTGCCAAGATCTATCGGGCTCGTCTCTTCGACGAGCTACGCTTCCCGGTCAGGAAGTACCACGAGGATATCGCCACGGTATTCGATACACTCTGCCTCTCTCGAAGCGTTGCTAGCCTGCCTCAGGCTGGGTATATGTACCGACAGAAGCGTCCAGGCTCCATCACCGAGCATTTCTCTGAGAAGAGGCTAGACATCTTCGACAACATCCAGGCCTCCATAAATCGAGGGGCAAACGCTCCTACCGATAGGGCCATCTACCTCAATACCATTCGAGTTATGTACCTGCGCTTCTATGCCCTTGAGGCATGGGAGAATGATCCTCAGAGACGCAGCTATTGGCTGCAACAGTTTAGACCCCACCTCAAGAGGGCTAGATCCATGGACTATATTTGGGGGAATAGGACAGAGCGACTGCACTGGGCAGCCTTCCTCGCAATGCCTCGCCTCTATCTAAGCCTCTGGAGCTCCTATATGAGAAATAAATAACGCAGAGACACTCCCCTAGAGACTATGATGCACTGGGCACAACTACTCTCAGACAGGCGCATGGGTGCAGACAAGCAACCAGGAGCTACGAGCAATACCGGCCGGGTGGCACGAAGCGAATTCGAGCGAGACTATGACCGCTTGGTCTTCTCCCCAGCCTTCCGCCGACTGCAAAACAAGACGCAGGTATTCCCCCTACCCCGAACCATCTTCGTCCATAATCGTCTCACCCATAGCCTCGAAGTAAGCTGCCTCGGACGATCCCTCGGCAACATGGTAGCCTCCTGCCTACAAGAGCGGCATCGGAGGGAGGGGGGCATCCCCTTCATCCCAGCGGTCAGCTCAATCGTCAGTGCAGCTTGCCTGGCACATGACCTGGGCAATCCCCCCTTCGGGCATAGTGGAGAGCGAGCTATCGGGGCATACTTTAGAGAGGGAAATGGAAGGCGATGGGAGGAGCTGGTACGCAGAGAGGGGGGGCGATGGGAGGACTTCTTGCTCTTCGAGGGCAATGCCAATGGCTTTCGCCTGCTGACGCATCAGTTCATTGGTCGCAGACCAGGGGGCTTCGCCCTGACCTACAGCACGACGGCCAGCATCATCAAGTACCCGTACAGTAGCCTCTTGGGAGCAGGAAGGCCGAAGTTCGGCTTCTTTGCTACCGAAGAGGAGACCATGCGAGGCCTTGCCGACGAATTGGGGCTGATACAGCAGAGCCGAGAGCCTCTAGCCTACGCCCGCCATCCGCTTGTCTTCCTCGTCGAGGCTGCCGACGACATTTGCTATCAAATCATGGATATTGAGGATGCCTACAAGATGGGGATCCTCTCCTACGATGAGACTCGAGAGCTGATCCTACCCTTCTTCTCAGCAGAGGAACAGGGAGAGGTACTCAGCACCCTCAGGCTCATCAGCGACCGAAACGAACAGATTGGCTACCTGCGTTCTAAGGCGATCAACCTCATGGTCGAGGAGGCTGCCTCGATCTTCCTCGACAGCGAGACCGAGATCCTCTCGGGCAAGCTCTCTCGCCCGCTCATACGCCTATCCTCCCCACGCATTGTCGAGGCCTACGACCGGTGTAGCCAAGTCGCCTGGGAGCGGATCTATCGAGCCCGTGAGGTGCTGGATGTAGAGCTTGCAGGACATCGCATCTTCAGTGCCCTATTGGACAGCCTCGTCGAGGCACAGATGTCTCCCGAGCACCTCTACAGTCAGGCTCTGCTCGGAAGGGTGAGCTCTCAATACGATACCCGTCGGAGTACCGTCTACGGACGGATCCAATGCGCCCTAGACTTCATCTCAGGGATGACAGATATCTACGCCCTAGACCTCTACAGACAGATCACAGGGATGAGCCTCCCAGCGATTTAGCCTAACTTTGTCCCCTAATCTTAAGGAATAGACCCAATAACTGAATGAACAAGAAGATTATTGTCGCTATCGACGGCCACAGCTCTTGCGGTAAGAGCACTATGGCCCGTAAGCTCGCCGCACAAATAGGCTATATCTATGTGGACACAGGGGCGATGTATCGAGGCGTTACCCTCTATGCCCTGAGGCATGGCTACCTCACCGACGAGGGGCTCGACGAAGAGGCTCTGCGTAGGGATATGCCTCAGATCGAGCTAAGCTTCAAACTCAATAGCGAGACCGCACGCCCAGACCTCTACCTCAATGGGAAATGCGTCGAGCAAGAGATCCGATCGCTAGAAGTAGGCCAATATGCAAGCCGTATTGCTACGCTGGACTTCGTCCGTGAGGCCCTCACAGCCCAGCAACAAGCCATGGGCAGAGCCAAGGGCATTGTCATGGATGGCCGGGATATTGGGACGAACGTCTTCCCCGAGGCTGAGCTCAAAGTCTTTGTAACGGCCTCACCGATGATCCGAGCAGAGCGCAGACGACTGGAACTCCTGGAGAAAGGGGAGGCTGTCCCCAGCCTCGAAGAGATCTGTGCCCAGCTTCAGGAGCGAGACTATCGGGACTCCCACCGAGCCGTCGCCCCACTGCGTCAAGCCCCGGATGCCATCGTTCTGGATAATAGTCATCTGAGCATCGAGGAGCAGCACGCACGCCTCGTCGAGCTCTTCGCCCAAGCTTCCTCAACCCCACAGCCATAGCTAACCGAAGAAACTGACCCATGCAACCTAAACCACACTTTGCACACCTCGATCTGCTCAAGGGGATTGCAATCTTCCTCGTAGTCTGTGGACACATCTTCGTCTACGGTAGCAATCATTTGGGTGGGCATGACGACTTCGTCCTTTGGAGAGTCCTGGAGGGCGTACATATGCCTCTATTTGTGATGCTCTCAGGATATTTAGCCTTAAGTACGAGGCACGAGCTGAGGGCTCTACCCAGCTTCCTAAGGAGCAAGGCTAAACGACTCCTCGTACCTCTGCTCTTCATCCCGCCACTCTATCTACTCTGCTTCGACGAGAGCTTTAAGCTTGCGATAAGTCAGACAAAGAAGGAGGGCTACTGGTTCACCTTCGTACTCTTTGGCATCATGCTGGCTTTCTTCCTCTTCGGCTGGATAAACTCCTGGTTCAACAAGCGTAGGAGGATCTCTGTCGAGCTTGCACTCGGGGCTATATCCGTCCTGGTTGTTGTGCTCATCGATGGGGTACTGCATGCCGTCAAGGATAGCTTCTATGAGAGGCTGCTCAGCTTCGACCAGTTCAACTGGCTGTACAAATACTTCCTACTGGGCTACTTCGTTCGACGTATCCCTCGGCTAGAGGCCCTTCTTCGCTCGGATCATATCGTGGCTGTGCTCACGCTGAGCTTCATCGGCCTAATGCTGCTGCCCTACCAGGGGATCACATTCCCTGAGAGCTGGAGTTGCTATCACGGGCTCATCGGCCTCAACCTCGAGGCTCTACAGACTCTGACAGGAGTACTCACCCTCTATGCCCTAGGGTTAAGGGCCTGCGACCTCGGGATCGACAATAGAGGGACAAGGTTACTGAACTACTTGGGCCGAGAGAGCCTGCCCATTTACCTAACCCACTATTTCTTCCTGCCAGTACTCCCCATGATGATGCCCTTCCTGCTGGGACTGCCTAACCCCGCAGCAGCCTTCTCTTGGGAGCTGCTCTTCGCCTTTGTTGGCTCGACCTGGGTACTGCTACTCACCCTCGGGACGATCCGAGTCGTCAAGCTCAGCCCAACACTTGCCATGCTGCTCTATGGCGAGCCACTCAAGCGACACACCAATAAGCAGAGATAGATATGTCGGTGGCACTCAAGATCGCCCTAGCGGAGGCGAAGTACATTGGCCCAATCCATGCCCGATACCTGCTCGAGGAGCTGGGGAATGTGGAGGCGATCTTCTCCTCGGAAGCAGAGCTCAAGCGCAGACTGCCTCGGCTCAGTCGGCGCATACTGTCCTCGCTCTTCTCAAGTGAGCTACACCATAGGGCTCAAGAGATCGCCCGATGGAGCGAGCAGAGGGGCCTTCGCTGCCTCTTCGTCGAGGATGAGGGCTACCCTCAGCTCTTGCGGGAGTGCCCCGATGCCCCTGTGATGCTGTATGCCTCGGGCGACTATGACTTCAACGCCAGCGAGCTCCACCTAAGCGTCGTGGGGACGAGAAACATTACCCCCCACGGACAGAGTGCCCTCGACCGACTCCTCGAGGAGATCTACAGCCTCACACCTCGGATGCCGATCTACAGTGGTTTGGCCTACGGGGTGGATGTGGCGGCACATCGCAAGGCCCTCGCCCTCTCGATGCCAACGGTTGCTGTACTGGCGCATGGGTTAGACCGCATCTACCCCTCGGTGCATGCACAGACGGCCCAAGAGATCGTGCAGAGGGGTGGAGCACTCCTCTGCGAATACCCCCCTGGCACTCGACCCGACCGATTCAACTTCGTCGCTCGCAATAGAATCATCGCAGGGCTAAGCCAAGCCAGCCTCATCATCGAGGCTGGGAGCAAGAGCGGGTCGCTGATCACGGCCGAGCTAGCAGCCTCCTACGATCGAGAGGTCTTGGCTGTACCAGGGCGCATCCAGGACACCTACAGCCGTGGCTGCAACGAGCTCATCGCCTCGATGAAGGGGGTGCTGGTGCAGAGCGGCCAAGACATCCTCAGCCGCATGGGCTGGAAGCAAGAGGGTAATGCCCTCCTACAGGAGCTTGCCTTCGCCCCACCGCAGACGATCGACCAACCACTACTACGGCTCATCGCCGAACTACAGCCTGCGCACATCAACGACCTCATTCGCCGCTCAGGCATGGATATGCGCAAGATCAGTGCCGAGCTCTTCGAGCTAGAGCTAGAGGGGCATATCCGCTCTCTACCTGGGAGCCTCTACGCCCTAGTCTAGAGACCTCAATACAGCGACAAACATCTAACCCGCCCGAATAAAACCAATGAACTCAATGAGACGAAACCTACTCCTAGCCTCCTGCTCGGCCCTCCTACTTTGGGGCTGCTCGACACATCTGCCCTCCTCTCGCTCCCAGAAGCACCAGGCCCTCACGGCACAAGCCAAGGAGGGGGTGCGCAGCTATCTAATGGCACAGATGGACAAGGAAACCCCCGAAATGCTACAGAAGCGACAGCGAAACCTACTCTCGAGCCTGCCTTTGAGGGTAGGACATCTCGAGGAGGCCCGGGAAGAGCTATGGCAACTGTGGAGAGAAGCCAACGAAAAGAGAATGCAAGATAATCAATTTACGAGCCTTTGTCAAGCCCCCCAAGAGGTCATTTGGGATCTCCCCGAGGGAGAGCGGATGAAGATAGCCCTCTTCTGCAAAGGGAATAAGCCCAGTAGAGGCTATGCCCTCTACATCAACCTGCACGGAGGGGGCAAGGATCCCAGTGCTAGTTCGCCCTGGGGAGCGGCCTTCAACGACAGAGAGTGGGCCGCTGCCCGCTCACTAGGGCAGGCCTATAAAGATACCGGCTCGCTCTACTATGTGCCTCGTATGGCTGACGATCGCAAGGGGAGATGGTATCTAGCTCCGCAGCGCGTAGCCTTTCGCCGAGCCTGGCAACTGGCAGTACTCAGCGGCGAAGTAGACCCCGATAGGATCTACCTGATGGGAATCTCGGAGGGGGGCTATGGCAGCCATCGCCTCGCCCTCTATATGCCAGACTACTTCGCAGGCATAGGGCCTATGGCGGCGGCCGAGCCCCTGAAGGCCGCGGAGAACCTGCGCAACGTTGCCTTTCGCCTCTCTGTCGGCGAGCATGACCGTGGCTTCGGGCGCAACAAGCTGGCCCAGGCGTGGAAGGAGGAGCTTGCCCGTCTAGCAGAGCAGAACCCTGGCGACTTCGTCCACGAGGTCCACATACAACCCGCCATGGGGCATGGGATCAATTACTACCCCACAGCTCCATGGCTCGAGCATCATAGTCGCCGCAACTACCCTAAGCGGGTCAGCTACAAGTACCACAACATGACCCACGACTATGCCGCGGCAAGCTACTCGGCTGGGGTGTACTACCTAGACTTTCGTCAAATTCGAAGGGCCTCCGATGCCAGCAGCATCTCGCTCGATGTACACCGCTCGGGCAATACCCTCTCGGTAACTACCCACGAGGGCAATGGGGTCTCGGGCAAGCTGCGCCTCTACCTCGACGAGATAGACTACAAGCAACCCATCGTTGTGCAACTCAATGGCGTAGAGGTGGTGCGCAAACGCATCGAGCCCAGCTGGGATGCCCTCGTCGAGTCGCTCATGCTCTGGGGAGACCCTAGACGCCTCTACGGCTCGTATGTAGAGATCACCCTACCTTAGCGGCAGAGAGGGCAGCACAAAGCGACCATCCCCAGTCATCACTCGGATGACTGGGGATGGTCGCTTTGTGCTTAGTAGCCCTGAAGGACTAATGCTTAGAGCGCAATATCGCTCTCGATAGCTAGCTTGCCACGATAATAACCGCAAGCTCCACACACGGTGTGGAAGATGTGCCATTCACCGCAGTTAGCGCACTTAGCGAGTGTAGGTGCCATAGCCTTATCGTGTGAACGACGCTTGGCTGTTCTTGTCTTGGACTGTCTTCTTTTTGGATGTGCCATTTTATTTATTATTTATTATTACTGATCTCTTAATTTTTTGAGGGCAGCCCATCGATGGTCTATACCCTCCTCGTCCCGATCGCTCTGATCCTCGGGCACACGCAGCTCGTCCACAGAGAGACGGGCAAATCGCTCAAGCATCTCGGGGTCACAAGCCTCCTCGGCGTGCAGACGCTGTAGGGGCAGAGCCAGCATGATCTCTTCGTAGATATACTGTCTGAGGTCGATGACACCCTCCCGCTCAGGGACGATAACAATATCCTCCCCCTCGTCGAGGTACTCTGCTCCGAACTTTACTACGATCTCTCGCTCGGACTCGAGATCTACCTCGACGGGCTCCAAGCAACGATCGCAAGGTACATCGACCACACCCTCTAGGTTCAGCACAAGTGTATGTGTACCACCAGCTTTGTTGAGGTCTACCTGTACATCCACTTCGCCGCCAAGCAGCAGAGGGGAATGGAGGCTATCGAAGAAGTCCTGCTCGATGAGGTAATCAAAAGTATGATCACCCTCGGAGAGGGACTTGAGGTTCAGCTTGTATGTATCGCTGTGCTCCACTTGCATTTTGAGTAAAATCCGTGCAAAGGTAATCAAAAGTGAGCATTATTCCAATACATCCTAAGGGCAAATACCCGAGGGAGGCCTTCCGAGCTCAGCTCAGGCAGGGGAGATGCTCCAACCCCAAAAGTCAAGACCTAGACCCAGGGACTAGGAGGCAAGAGCTCAGATATACGATGACTATAGGATGATAGAGGGTATCAGTTGGGCAGCTATACAGGAAGTACTATCTTTGTAGCAACAAACTAAAATTCATCGATATAAATCAGACAATCACTATGAGCGTACTAGCATTTACAGGCCTTGAGCAGGCTAAGGCCAGCAAGGTAGCCGAAGCACTAGGTGTGCTGCTGGCAGACTTCCAAATCTTCTACTCAAATCTACGTGGCTACCACTGGCACGTACGTGGGGCAAACTTCTTCACCCTGCACGCACACTTCGAGAAGATGTACGATGGAGTGGCAGAAACTGTGGACGAACTAGCTGAGCGCATCCTACAGCTCGGTGGAGTGCCCGAGAACCGTTTCTCTCGTTACATCGAGCAGAGCAACCTGCGCGAGACACATAACGTAAGCAATGCCAACGAGATCCTCAATGACATCCTCGAGAGCTATCGCCTTCTGATCGCTCAGGAGCGTTCGGTACTGGCACTGGCCGAAGAGGCTGAGGACGAGGTTACGATCGCCCTCGTAGGCGACCTGCTCGCCTCTCAGGAGAAGGATATTTGGATGATCGATGCCTTCCGCGGCTAGACCCAGCAAGACCCTCCTAGCAGACAACCGTCAAGATGTACGGCATCGTAGGCCTCAAGGGGCTTCACGATGCCGTACTTTAGCTTTTTTCAAGCTTCACCATCTCCAACCAGTCAGACTCTAAGAGCAAAAGAGAAGGCGTGTCGATGACTCGACACGCCTTCTCTTTTGCTTGGCTTCGTATATAGAGAAACCTCAGACTAGGGAACTAATCTTGTCCCCAGTAACTTACTTAACCTCTTCGGCCTTTACTTCCTGTACTTCCTCAACAACCTTTTCTGTAGCCTCCTGAGCAGCTTCGGCAGCATTCTCTACAGCTTCCTGAACAGCCTCAACAGACTTTTCGGCAGCCTCCTGAGTAGCCTCAGCAGCGTTTTCTACAGCTTCCTGGGCAGCAGCCTGTTTGTTCTCCTCGCAAGAAGCGAGACCAAGGACAGCTACAAGGGCAAAGAGAGATACGATCTTCTTCATTTTCGTTTTTGTGATGTAGTGAATAGCAATATTTACTAGATGTGCTTTGTCTAAAGCGGTGCAAATGTACGGCAAGTTTTAATACCAACAAAAGTTTTCCCGATCTTTTTTCTGATACACAGACTTTTACCCGACAAGTATTCTTCGCTGGATCTATTCAGCTACCAATAGAGATCGAGGACAAAGATTTCGCTGCGAGAGAGCACTCTATAAGGCCCTCCAGCTGCACCCAATCCACTATTAACAAACACCTTAGTTTCGCCATACTGAGCCCATCCGCTCACGATCCCGTACTTGAGCCACACAGCCAGGTGCATCGGCCAGATTTGCCCGCCATGCGTATGGCCGTAGAGAGCCAGGTCGATGGTCTCCCCCTCGAGCAAATCCAGCCCCTCGGGCGTGTGCTCGAGGAGGATCACAGGCCTCGATGTCTCGACCGAGTCCATGAGCTGAGCTAGCGTGGCCCGAGTATCATTCACATAGTCATCACGCCCGACGAGGGCCAGCAGACTATCGGCCGGGTAGACTACTTCGTCTCTAACAAGGCGTGCCCCTACCCGACGCACCCAGTCGATCTTCTTCTCCACCCCTGCCCGATACTCATGGTTTCCGAGCGTGTAGTAAACTCCCATAGGGGCTCTGAGGCGGCCCATCGAGGCAATCATCTCCGACGTCTCGGCATAGGAAGCATGGTGATCGATATAGTCCCCGCCGATGAGAATGAGGTCGGCCTCTTGCTGCATCACCTGCTCGACCGCTCGATCAATGTAGCTCTGGGTAATCCCCTGTCCAATGTGTAGGTCTGTCAGGTGCACGATGCGCAGCCGCCTCTCAGGGCGGACACCTGGCTCGGTCAGACGATCCAGGACAATGTGCTCGTGCCTGAGGCGTGGGTAGCGCACGTTATAGTAGCCCACACAAAGCATCAGTGGCACGATGCCCCCTGCTACAGCGAGCAGGAGCGAGAGGCCTCGCCGACGAACCGAGGGGCTGAGCCTTGACACCAGTCCGAGCCAACGCCTGTCGATCCAGAATAAGAGATCCCACAGCACGAGCCACATCATAGCATAGCCCATAGAGAAGAAGAGGGAGCTGCCCCCGACAGCATACAGATTGACCCATTCGTCTGTAACCACGAGCTGTAGCAGGAAGCCCAACAGATAGAGGACAAATTCGCCAATCATCGCCCGACGTAGCCACTTCACCCCTCGAGGCGAGAGTACAACGGGGGCTCTGAGGCCTAGATACAGATAGAGGATAATACGTCCAATGAGGGACTGCAGATATACCATAATGGTTGAGTTTTGGTGAATAGTCTTTGGATTGGGCCTAGGGCCTCATCTCCTGGTGCATCATGCGACGCATTTGCCAGCCGATAAGCAGCATACCGAGTATCCCCGAGCAGGTATCGGAGATCGCAGCAGCATACCATACCCCATCAACCCCCAACCTAGGGGGCATAACCAGGAGCAGAGGGATGAAGAAGAAGGTCTGCCTTGAGATGCTCAGCACAAAAGATCGCTGCACCACCCCGAGGCTCTGCAAGAACTGCGTTGCCGTAATCTGAAAGCCCACAAAGGCAAAGCCTACAAGGCATTTGCTTAGGGCATCCGAGGCCACAAGCATGAGCGTCTCGCTCTGCGTGAAGGCCGAGACGATAAAGGGGGAGAGCAGTAGGGCCGATAGGGCGATCACAAGGCCCACTAGGGTATTGATCGAGGCACACATGAGAAAGGTCCTGCGTACCCGATCGTAGAGCCCCGCTCCATAGTTGTACCCGACGATGGGTTGCATCCCCTGCGAGATCCCCAGCATGAGCATGACCCCAACCATCGCATAGCTGCTGATGATACCATACGCCCCAATGGCCAGATCCGCCTCGTGGCTGCTGGGGCTGTAGATAGCGAAACTTCTATTGAAGAGCACGCTTACGAGACTGCCCAAAAGCTGCACAGCAAAGGGTGAGAGCCCGATCGAAGCAATCGCCCACATCGGTGCCCAAGACAGACCGATATACCTACGGCGGAAGCGGATAACACTATCCTTGAGGAAGAAGTGCCTCAAGACGAACGCCGCCGAGACGGCCATCGCGATCACTGTTGCCCAAGCTGCCCCTGTGATGCCCCAGCCGAAACCATAGATGAAGAGCGCATCAAGTAGCGTATTGAGCACCGCCCCGATGAGCATGGTGTACATGGCCTTCGTCGGGTAGCCCGAGGCCCTCATGACAGCATTGTAGCTGAAGCAGAGAGTCATGAGGATATTGCCAGGGACGATGATCCGAAGATAATCTACCGCATATGGGATCGTCCGCTCACTACCGCCAAAGGCCTCGAGCAGCTCTCGCATCCAGATCATCGAGGGAATGATGGTCATCAGCTGGGTGATGAAGGTCAAAACGATCGCCTGACCGAGGATGCGCTCTGCCCCCTCTCGATCTTGCCGACCGAGTAAGATGGAGACCCGAGCTGAAGCCCCAGCCCCGATCAGCATCCCGAAGGCTTGCAGGAAGATCGTAATTGGGAAGGTCAAGGCTAGCCCTGCGATGGCATGCTCGCCCACGCCTTGACCGATGAAGATCCGATCGACTACATTGTACAGAGCCGTAACCATCGTCCCCACTGTTGCAGGGATGGCATAGTGCATGAGCAGCCGCCTCAGGGGCTGCTCGGAGAGGCGTCGTGTGCGCTCCTGATGATCCATCATAGTCATATCGTAACGTATAGGGGAGGCAGGGCCTCGCAGAGACCCTAATAGGATCGCAAGTGAGGTCCTATCTGAGCCTCGAGTGAGATCCTATCGAAGCCTCAAGGGCAAGCCCTCCGAGAGCTCGATCGAGCAGAAGAGCTTCGCTCACCGACGAAGCTACCGAGATCGAAACGCCGAGGGTGAGGGGGAATACGAAACAAGGGCGTTGCAGCTAGGTTCAAGCTCGCAACACCCTTGATGAGTAGCCTAGCCCTGAGGGCAAGGGGTGATTAGTCCGTCCTTTGAGAGTAATCGACTATGCGAAAAACTCCTGAACGGCTTCGTTGGGTACCATCTCTTCCATGAAGGTATAGGCACCAGTCTTGGGAGACTTAACCATTTTGATCACCTTCGAGTAGGTACGACCATCTGACTTCTTAAATGATGCAACCGCTTTCTTTGCCATTGTTCTAGTCTCCTAATTATTTGATTTCCTTGTGAAGGGTCATACGCTTGAGGATGGGGTTATACTTCTTCAGCTCCATGCGCTCAGTCGTATTCTTACGGTTCTTTGTAGTGATATAGCGAGAGGTACCAGGCATACCGCTATCCTTGTGCTCCGTGCACTCGAGGATCACCTGTACTCTATTGCCTTTTGCTTTCTTTGCCATTGTCGTGAACTCCTTATGAGGTTATGCGTTTAGATAGCCCTTCTCTGCAGAACGCTTGATCGCTGCATCGATACCAATCTTGTTAATGAGGCGCAGACCTGCTGCCGATACCTTAAGGATCACCCAGCAGTCGTTCTCTGGCCAGTAGAACTTCTTAGTAAAGAGGTTTACGTCGAACGTACGCTTCGTGCGTCTCTTAGAGTGCGAAACGTTGTTGCCGACCATAGCCTTCTTACCTGTAATCTGACAAATCTTAGACATTTCCTATATTATGTTAGTGTTATATTTTCGGTTCTGTAGCGTACTACATATACGAATCGGGGGACTGGCTACTCGCTAAGCATCATCGGAGTGAGGCGCAATCGACGTGCAAAGTAAGTGATTATTCCCGACATACACAAGTTGGTGAGCATTTCAAGGTCGATGTATTTGATTCATCGTATGCATCTTGATTCGAAGCTTTGTACCCGAGCGAAGGTCTGGATGGATGACCTCAATCTGACGTCTTTGTCCCCTAAGCATATCGAAACAGTTGTCCGAGAGGCGAACTGCACACAGCTCTGGCACTTCGATCACAAGATCCTTGACGAAGCTATCCGCCCGGAGCTCGATGATGGCCCTCCCTGCCTCTTGGCGCACGATGCGGTGCTGAATCTTAGCCTCAGGAAGCTCTAGAGCCTTCGTAGGCACTGCATACCATAAGAGCTCCGAAGTACCCGAGCTCGTCTTGAGCTCAAGATGTAGCACTCGAGAATTCAGACTCTCAGAAAGGCCTAGAGAGGCAAGACTATAACGGCCGAGCAACTGTGAGCTATTGGGCCGAAGAGACTCCCTCGAAAGGATGCGCTCTGTCAGGAGTTCACCCGAGAGTGCATAGACCCTTGAGCGCAGCCTCACCCCCGAACGGCCGTCGAGATCATCGAGTAGGCCATAGATCTCTAGTGTGTCTCCCCCTACGAGGCGCACACCGAGGGCCATCGGGGCATAAGCCCGTGCAGCAGTGTAGTGCATCGCTTTGTACTCGTGGTAGTAATCTATACTGCTCCACGAGACGGCAGGCCAGGCATCGTTGAGCTGCCAATAGAGCGAGCCCATACAGATGGGGCGATGGCTACGCAGAGTCCGCATGACCCGCTCCATTCCTCTAGCCTGGAGTACCTGAGATACATAAACAAAGTCTTCGAAATCTTTAGGAACAATGTAGTCCCGATCCATATACTCACGAATAAGGCCATTGCCCGTAGAAGCCTTCTGATGAACCCGCATTACAGGGGTCTCGAGGCCATAGTCCTCGGGCTCGGCAAAGCGAGCAATGCTCGGCATCGAGGGGAAGGACTGGAAGCCGAACTCACTGACCATACGCATCGGACGGTGGTCAAAGACCTCGAAGGGTTGCTTACCATACCACAACCCCCAGTAGTGGATGTCTCCGTGGGCAAAGCTCTCGGGACGACCCCAATTCGCCTGCATTGGAGAACCATGGATGTAGGCCTGCTCTGGTGCATGGGCTTGCACAACCCTAGGCAGGAGATCACCGAAGAGGGGGGCATAGCCCTCGACCATACGCTGGTAGTGCTCGGGGGCGAACTTACGCTGCCAGCCCCAGTACTTGAGGGCTTCCTCGACCTCATTGTTGCCACACCATAGGGCGATCGAGGGGTGATGCCTCAGTCGTTTGACCTGATGTACGGCCTCTGTACGGACATTGTCGAGGAAGTCTCGATCGCTCGGATAAGCCGTGCAGGCAAACATAAAGTCCTGCCAAATCAAGATTCCCGCCCGATCTGCGGCATCATAGAAGGCGTCATCCTCGTACACTCCACCGCCCCACACACGGATCATATTCATCTCGGCGAAGGCAACATCCTGCATCAATCGGTCGAAGTCCTCTGCTCTGCGTCGGGTAAGGAGCAGCTCGCCAGGGATATAGTTCGCCCCCTTGATGAAGAGAGGGTACTGATTAACCTCGAAGGAGAAACTCGTGCCGAGGCTGTCCGCTTCATTCACTAGACGAAGCTCTCGCAGCCCAACCGAGCGACTCAGACGATGGAGCTCGTACCCCTGGGCATCCTCGAGGCGCAGCTCGAGACGATAGAGATAGGGCTCGCCCCAAGGGCGAGGCCACCACAGCCGTGGCCGATCAACCTCGAGACTAATACGATGATTTTCCTGAGAGTCAAGCTCTTGAGTAGCCTCTTCCACAACCTTTCCTCGAGCGTCATAAAGTTGAGCTACGAGCCGATGCCCCCCTCGGGCCTCCCACAGCTCGACCTCGGGGCTGAGGCTGAGGTGAGCCCGCTGAGCCTTCCCTCTCTCATGCCAAGAGATCTCGGTCTCGATCCGACAGTCGTCGATACGACCCGAACGATAGGAGGAGAGGCGTACGGGCTGCCACGGGCCGATCGTAACGAGGCGCATCCCCCAGTCCCAACCGTAGTGATAGGGAGCTTTGCGGGTGAAGGGGCTGTAATGAATGGGGGCATGGTCGTTGTCGGCTGGGTAATTGAAGCCGTTGGAGAGGTACTGAGCATGTGCAGCCCTAAGGGGAGAGGTGAAGTGGATCACCAGGTGATGCTCCCTCGTCTTGGCCAGGAGGTCTGTGATATCGATGCGCTGAGGGACGAACATATTGCGGCTACGGCCAATCAGCTGCCCATCGAGGTAAATATCGGCATAGGTGTCGAGCCCCTCGAGCTCGAGCCGATGCCTGAGCTCAGGGTCTACGCCCTCGGTCTCTAGGGTGAAGCTAGTACGATAGACCCAGTCTCGCTCGCCTGGCCACTGTACCCGAGCCTCGTTGTCTCGATACCAGGGCTGGGGTAGGCGACCCTCGTCGATGAGGGATTGCTGCACGAGCGAGGGGACGGAGGTAGCGTACCAAAGGCTGTCCTCAAGGGCCTTGTACTGCCAGCTCTGCAGCAGGGCACTCTTACCAGCCTCGGGACGGATGGGGGTGGGGCTTAGGGCCAGGGTTGTGCCCTGCACTGGGGCTTGGGGGATATGGGGTCTTGTGGGCATAGCCTGTAGGGATGTCCAGCCCCCCATGCAGAGCACGAGGGCTAGGGCGGTTCTAAGTCCTTTGTTCATCATCTTGGGGTCTCTTTTGTGATGTATGGCTCAAAGATAGGCAAAAGGGGCGATAGGGGCGAGGCCAATGGCTCGCCCCTATCGCCCTTCTAGCCCCACGGGAGAGGGGAGGGCTAGCTCAGCCCCTCGATGAAGCCATCGACCAGGTCAATTCGCTCTGCTTGGGGAGACTTGGGAAGCCCTGGCATACGCATGATAGAGCCCATCACCAGGACGATCATCTCCGCCCCACAGTTGATCACAATATCTGCGACCTCGAGGTCGAAGTCCTTGACGCTGCCGTAGGCCTTGGCATCTGAGGAGAAGGAATACTGCGTCTTGGCGATGCAGATCGGGAAGTCGCCCCAGCCATGCTCGGCAATGCGGCGCAGCTGCCTCTGAGCCTTGGCACTAAAGCTCACCTGGCGAGCTCCGTAGATCTTGCGGGCGACGGCCTCGGCCTTGTCCTGAATGCTCGCCTCGAGCGGATAGGTGAACCGTAGGGGCTGCGACGGACGACGCTCGATAGTCTCGACCACGAGGCGGGCTAGGGCCTCAGCCCCTGCGCCCCCCTCGGCAAAGGCTGTATTGACAGCAAAGCCCACGCCCCGAGCAGCACAGTGCGAGCGCACGAGCTCGATCTCCTCCTCGGTATCGGTGGCGAAGCGGTTGAAGGCCACGACAGCACTCTGCCCGAAGTGGGCAATGTTGTCGAGGTGTCGATCCAGGTTAGCCAGTCCTCGAGAGACTCCCTCGAGGTTGGGGGCTTTGAGCTCTGTCTCGGGCACGCCGCCGTGCATCTTGAGCCCGCCGAGCGTCGCCACCACGACGGTAAGGGCGGGCGAGAAGCCTGCGGCACGGCACTTGATGTTGTAGAACTTCTCTGCCCCGAGGTCAGCCCCGAAGCCCGCCTCGGTAACGGCATAGTCGCCATAGGTGAGGGCCATGCGTGTGGCCAGGATCGAGTTGCAGCCGTGGGCGATATTGGCGAAGGGGCCTCCGTGGATGAAGGCGGGGGTATGCTCGGTCGTCTGAACGAGGTTGGGGCTGATCGCCTCCTGTAGGAGGACGGCAATAGCCCCTGCCACGCCCAGGTCTCGCACGTAGAAGGGTGCACCCGAGTGCGTGTAACCCAGGAGGATATTCTCCAGGCGACGGCGCAGATCCTCACGATCTCGGGAGAGGCAGAGGATGGCCATGATCTCGGAGGCAGGGGTGATGTCGAAGCCACTCTCGGCAGGCAGCCCATTGGCCGAGCCTCCGAGGCCTGTTACGATGCTGCGCAGCGAGCGATCATTAACGTCCAGCACACGCTTCCAGAGCACCTCGGAGAGTCCCTTCGAGGCATCGGCCCTATGCTGGTAGATATAGTTGTCCAGGAGAGCGGTGATCATGTTGTGCGCCGAGGTGATAGCGTGGAAGTCGCCCGTGAAGTGCAGGTTGATGCGCTCCATGGGCAGCACCTGGGCATAGCCTCCGCCAGCCGCCCCACCCTTCATGCCGAAGCAAGGGCCGAGGGAGGGCTCGCGCAGGGCCACGACAGCCCTCTTGCCTATTCGATTGAGCCCGAGGGCTAGGCCGATCGAGACGGTGGTCTTGCCGAGGCCTGACTTCGTCGGCGTGATAGCGGTAACGAGGATGAGCTTGCCTTGGGGCTCTCGACCCTCTAGGGCAGAGAGCGATACCTTGGCGATGTGGTGCCCGTAGGGCTCGAGCTGCTCGTGGCTGAGGCCTAGACGCTCAGCGACCTGGGTGATCGGCTGGAGGACGACCTCACGTGCGATCTCAATATCTGTCTTCATTGCTGTAATGTATAAGGGGTTTGTAAACCTAACCGAAAGACAAATATACACAATTAGCCACTCGATCGACGCCTCTCGGGGGACAAAAACTCATCCTCTAGGCAAGAGAGACCCGGCAAAGGTCTCGCTAGAAGCGATCCTCGCTGGAGTCGCTGCTGAGGCTCTTGCGGGGCGACTTGTCCTCGACCTTGCCAAACTTGTAGGAGACAGAGATATAGAGCGTGGGGTATTCGTAGCGATTGTTGAAGTGGATCTCAGCTCCTCGCATGCGAGAGACGCCTTTGTAGTTCGTCGTCCAGAGGTTCAGGGCCTGTAGCGAGAGGTTGAGGCGTCGCTGCATCAAGCTCCAGCGCAGGCCTCCACCCATGTAGGGCTGAGGCTCGACGGTGGAGTTGGAGCTGTACTGACGTCCGTTGTAGCCTGCCCAGAGGTAGGCGGTCAGGGTGCGAGCTTTGTTGAGGATGAGGGTCGAGGAGGCATTCACATTCCAGTCCTCCCCCTTAGCCTCGAAGGGCAGAGCTGGGATGATGCCCCAGGAGCGAACGTAGCCATAGCGACCATTGAGCGAGAGGCTGACGGAGCGGCTTCTGTCCCAGTACAGCGAGCCAGTGAGACCGAGGAAGGTCTTGCTCTGCGCATTCTCTTTGCGAGAGACGATCACATCGCCCTGCATCTGAGGTACGGAGAGGACCTCTGACCTCTTCTCCTCCAGCAGGACGCCCAAGGTCAGCATGCTGCGGTACGAGTAGCCTGCCTTGAGGGCATAGTTCGTTGCCAGCCCAAGATCAGGGTTACCCACATAGTGCAGGTTGGGCGAGATCATCCAAACGAAGGGGTTGAGGGCGGCGAACTGAGGCCTCGAGAGCCCTGAATTGAGCGTAGCGAAGACCCTGTGCCGCTCCGAGAGGCTATAGTCCCAGTGCAGCGAGGGCAAGAGGTGTAGGTCGGTCGTCTGCTGAGAGCTCTGCCCCCCAAGGGCGGTCTCTCGCCAGGTAAGTGGCAGCTGAAGGCCGGCCCGAGCCCACATCCGCCCCCCCTTAGGACGCCAGGTGAGGCTTGCATAGGGCATTACCCAGGCCTCGGTATAGACAAAGTGCGCCCCCTGCTCGGGCATCGAGCCGCTAATGTAGTTGCGTCGGTTGTTGGTTTGACTCCAGGCGGACTTCTGCCCCAGCTCAAGGATCCAGGCCCTATCTGCCCTCAGGGGCAGGTAGAGGTCGAGGCTGCTGGAGAGCCCTGCGGTAGAGATGGCATCCCGATCTCTGTAGCCAGGCAGGGCCTTGGGCTCTAGGGCTGGGCGCAGCTCCTCGAGACTACGCTCGCCATCCCGATCGCTCCAGTAGCTATAGCCCGAGAGGTCGAGCCAGAGCTGAGAGCCCCGAGGGCTAAACTTGAGCTCGGAGTAGAGGGTGGCGTTGAGCTTGTGCTGTAGATCCCGATTGTGCTCCTGAGAGAGGAGCTTGAGATCCAGCTGCCTCGTAGGCAGGGTGTAGTAGAGCTCCGAGCGATCGAAGTCCGACCGATTGTCGATGTAGTTGTACTTGGCGAAGAGGCCTACATTGCCCCTCTGGCCCAGCTCCCTCTGCAGGGTGAGGCGAGCCTGGGCGAAGCCCCTCGTCCCTGTACTGGGGGCGAGGACTTCACGCTCCTGCTGGGGGTAGAGATACCTAGATCGCTCGCGATGCTTGCTGCCCGACTGATTGCCCGAGAGACCGAGGGATGCACCCCAAAGCCCTCGGTTGAAGAGGGTTGTGCTATAGAGTGCATCACGGAAGCTCTTCGGCTCGCTACTGGGCATGGCCTCTGCACCGACGACCCCGCCGAAGTACTCCGAGAAGGCTGAGATCATGTGCAGCGTGATCATGGCCGTATTGCCATCCGCATTGTAGCGTAGGGGCGGGTTGAGCGAGACCTCGACGGACTTGACCAGTCGGGCATCGTAGCCCTTGAGCAGGTCGGGCAGCTCCCTCGCCTCGACCCTCTGTAGGACGTTGCCGATGCGCAGGACGATATTGCCCTTGCCCACCACCTTGAGGTCATCCCCCTGCACGATGATGTGGGGAAGGCCACCCAAGAGGTCGAGGGCATTGTTGCGAGTCTTCCTCATCTCGGTAACATCTACGATGAAACCCGTCGGCAAATTCTTCACCTGCACCGGACGGCCCTGCACGAGGAGGGTCTGCAGCTCCTCGAGCCGCTCCTGCATGGTGATCTGTAGCCTTGGACCACTATGGGGCAGGGTGATCTCCTGCTCGTGTCCCTTGTAGCCCAGGGAGGTAACCACGAGGATGTAATGCCCTCGGGGAGCTGTGAGGCTCCAAGTCCCCTCGGCAGAGCTGATGGCGTGGGTCTGTAGCTTCGGCTCTCCCTCGACCTGGCGCATGAGGGTAAGGGTTGCATACTCTACGGGTGCGCCCTGGGCGTCGATGAGCCGGCCCTCTAGGCGATGCTGCTTGCCCTCCTCGGGGGCGGTCTGTGCCACGAGAGGGGTAGCACAGAAACAGAGGATGAGGCTGAGTAGAATGGGTCTCATAGGGTTCTTGTTCTTCGGGTTGAGTTCGTTTTTCGACGAGCTGCGATAGATGTTGTAACACGACGTCAAAGTAACAAAAAAAATCAAGATCCAAGGCTTCTCCGAACATATTCGTAGGGAACAGAGATATAGAGCGTGGGAGAGGGGGAGGGAAGGCTGGCCCTTGGGGCGAGGGCTAGGCGAGGGAGGGGGCGAATGCCCCCGAACGTGCCCTCGGATGAGGGGCAGTTAGAAGGAGTAGCCCACACCCATCCTGAGCCTCTGAACCAACTGGATCAGTTGAATAAAATCGCTATCCGCAGGAAGAATGCCCCCTGGCTCGAGGAGCTCCGCTCATAGACAGAGCTATCCGCATGACCTACAGGATACCTATAGCCGAAGGAGGTATAGGAGTACCCCAGAGACGGAGCGATCCCTACACGACCCAAGAGGTGGGGGAGCTCCCAGCCAACGGCAAGCGAACCGAGGAACTTAGGGTAGAAGGTCTCATTGGACGAATTCCTCCCGAACGAGTCGGTCAGCGTCGAGAGTCTCGTCGAGAGCTGAAGCCCTCGCAGGCTAGAGAGCGGCCTATACTTGAGCTCCAGATGCCAGCCATGAAGGCCGAGGGACTCGGGATTGCTGTAGGCCATCCTGTAGACGCCGACCCCCACCTGTAGTCCATCCAGCCTAGGAAGGTGTAGCCCAACGGTGGCATAAAGGGAGGCGAAAGTGTCTTCGCCATGATGTAGCCCTTTGTAGAGTGCGGTATTCGTTACAGAGCCAGGCTCGAAGCCTACCTCGCCCCATATCCCCCTGCGATCGTAACGCCCCTGTGCATTCAGCGCTCCACTGATGAGGGCGCAGACTAGGAGCAAAACACACCTCACGCTCATGAGGGAGGCTATCGGATGCGGGTCATACTGCTTTCTCTTCATTGTTCATCATATTTTGCTGTAAAAACGAGATCTATAGGTCGGGGTGTCCCGGTGTATGTAGATCAGAAGGAGTAACCAATCGAGAGATAGGGAGTAGTCTTCCGACCAGCGGCGTAGAAGTGGGTGAAGAGGCCCTCGAGCCTATGTACCGACAGCCCTGCCCCCAGGGTGATCCCGCCTCTAGAGACGAAGCGATAGCCAATGCGCCCATAGTAGTGATTGGCAAGCTTGCTCCCAGGGCTGGCCAAGAGCTCAGCGGGCGTGGGGGTCTCGCCCAGGGTCTTGCGGGAGGAGTGGAAGTTCACCCCTACGGAGAAGTAGTCGAGAGCGATGCCGCCGCCAAGCTCGAGGAAGTGCCTCCCCTTGCCGTGGAGGTAATTCGCCTCCACCCCCAGGGAGTACTCCTGGAGGTCACCGAAGTCGTAGAGGGCTCGATCCCTATTCCCCTCGTCGTCGGAGGGGAGATAGGTAGACAGCCTCCAATGGACGAACCCCGAGCCCGTCTGCTTGCTGGAGCTGAACCCATAGCCCAAGAAGCCTCTGAGGCTCAGATGATCCTCAGCAGAGAAGCTCAACAACCTCTGCTCATACGATAGGGTGATCCCTCTGGTCTCTGCCCCAAGGCTGAGCGAGAGAGCCCTCCCCCTGGCAGCATCCTGTGCACTGAGCGCACAAGGGAGTAGGAGTGCGCAGGCGATGCTGAGTAGTCGTTTGTTCATATTAGATCACGATAGAGTGTGATAGGATAATAGACGACAGCCCTCTCGAGGGAGGTCTATTCAAAAACCGCTTAACAAAGATAGCACATTAACCAAATAAACACCTACCTCCGCAGAATTATTCGTAAATACCTCGCCCCTCCTCTAGGAGAGTCTCAAGGCTATTGGTGCAGATCGATATAGGGGGCTTATGCGCTGCTGTAGCAGCGCATAAGCCCCCGAACGTGCCCTCGGATGAGGGGCAGTTAGAAGGAGTAGCTCAGGCCGACCCTCAGGCCATTGCCCCAGCCCGCCTCGGTATTGAAGCCCCAAGCCCCCTCACGACTCTTGCCATCGAAGGTATAGGTTTCGTCCAGCATCTTATTCGAGCGATAGCCCAGGAGGCCATAGCCCAGCTCTACCGACCAGCCTCGGGCGAAGCGATAGCTCAGCCCAGGTCTTAGGCCGACGAGCCAGCGAGACGACTGATAATCGACCCTAAGCTTACCATAACCAGGATCACCAGGAGGCAGGGCAGCATCAACCGTATTGGACACCACCTTGTAAGGGCCTGTAATCCCCCAAAGGCCGACGGCTGAGAGCGTCAGTCTGAGCTGAGGCAAGAGCTCGAAGCCCCTCGAGAGGGATAGCTCGAGGCCCGTAGTATGGCACACGGCCCAGTCGCCCCGTGCCGAGGCTAGAGGGAGATGTAGTGCACCGCCCACGCTCCAACTCGAGCCAAAGTGGTAGCGTACGGAGGGGATGAGGGCTGCGCCCATAGTCCGATCGCTCTCACGGGCAAGCGTGCCATACTGGGCAGAGAGGCCGATCGTCCAGCGAGGGTGATCCTGGGCCGAGAGGTTCGTCCACAGCCCCGAGAGGAGGCAGAGGACGAGGAGTGTCAGTCGTTTCATTGTCTTGGACGTATTTATGAGATTAGAATAAGAACTATAGCAAGAGAGGCACTAGACACAAGGGGTTAGAAGGAGTAACTCACGCCGACCCTCAAGCCATTACCCCAGCCCACCTCGGTATTGAAGCCCCAAGCCCCCTCACGGCTCTCGCCATCGGAGGTATGGGTCTCGTCCAACACCTTATTCGAGCGATAGCCCAGGAGGCCATAGCTCACCTCTGCCGACCAGCCTCGGGCGAAGCGATAGCTCAGCCCAGGCCTTAGGCCGACGAGCCAGCGAGAAGACTGGTAGTCTATTCGAAGCTTGCCATAATTGGGATCTAGAGGGGAGAGGGACGCAACGACAGTATTAGAAACCACCTCGTAAGGGCCAGTAATCCCCCAAAGGCCGACGGCCGAGAGCGTCAGGTGAAGGTCCCTCTTCACCTCAAACGCCCTCTGTAGGGAGAGCTCTAGACCCGTAGTGTAGCACACGGCCCGATCACTCTTCGCCGTCGCCCAGGGGAGGAGTAACGCACCGCCCACGCTCCACCTCGAGCCGAAGTGATAGCGTACGGAGGGAGTGAGGGCAGCAGCCTTTGGCCGAAAATTGTTCTCAATAAGCGTGCCAGACTGGGCAGAGAGGCCGATCGTCCAGCGGGGGTGATCCTGAGCCGAGAGGTTCGTCCACAGCCCCGAGAGGAGGCAGAGGACGAGGAGTGTCAGTCGTTTCATTGTCTTGGATGTATTTATGAGGTTATTAAAGATCATGAGGGATTATCATTACACTTTAACAGGTATTGGCATCTAGAGATTGCCTAAACAGTCCTCCAAAGGTAGGGTATTAAAACAATATAAAACCTGAAAGCATGATTGAGTTTATAAATAGATCTATGCTCCGCTAGAGCTTGAGGGCTCGAACTCTAAGCCTGGGGAGAGAGGCTGTACAAGTGATCAGGAGCGTGCTAAAGCCCTCGCGCTAAGCCCAGTATGGAGGTCACCAGGATCGCAACAGAGACCCAAATAGGATCGCAATAGAGACCCAAGTAGGAGCTCCATCGAGGTCTAAGTAGGAGCGTAGCAGAGGACTCAGATAGGAGCTCCACAGAGGTATCAATAGGATCGCAAGAGAGGCGTAAGTAGGAGCAGTAGGGCTGTGATTTTTTTTTGGGGGGGGAATTATTCATATCTTCGCCGCCGATTTTTCCTCAGCCCCATCGGCCTCCAGGATGCGAGAGGGGCTAACCCACTACATTATTTTATGATGAACAAAAAACTAGTATTCCTCCTCCTGAGCCTCCTCTTCATCGCCGAGGCTCAGGCACAGCGATCCCTGGGTGTTGAGCTCGGGACGGTCAATGCCCTCAGCTACACCTCCAAGCTCAGCAGGCACTGGGCCTTCAGTGCTCGTCTAGGCCTAGAGCTGGACGACCCCACTGTGCTGAGGGAGGGGCTGAGCCCCACCCTCTCGATCGAGCCGATGTACACCCTCTCTTCCCGCCCCGAGTCTCGCTACTATCAGAGAGGGGCTTATTTCGGTCTGCATCTCTTCGGCCGTCTTCCCCAGCTAGACCCCGTGGGCGTCAGGTACTCCGATGAGTATCTCTACACCAATGCCTACCTCAACTTCGGGTTTGCCCCCACCTTTGGCTGGGTGCTCCCCCTGGGCGAGCGATCCTATCTGCGGGCCTCACTAGGCCTGGGCTTCCTCTGGGCACAGTACAGGCACACGAGCGGCGAGGCTTACTGGGATAGCAGCGCAGGGCGCAATACGCTCCCCCTCCTCTTGCAGGCAGTCTATAGCTTTAGATTCTGACCCCTCTGAGGCTAAGCCAAATGCCAAGGGGCTACAGTGCACGATGCACTGTAGCCCCTTGGCGTTGTAGAGCATTGGGGGATAAGCCCCAGGGTTGGCTAACGCTTGCCCTTGACCCGGAGCGAGCCCTTGTGCTGCTTCATGAGCTCATCGAGCTTCTTGCTGATGGCATCACCACGCAGATCACGAGCCACCACGGTACCATCGGGCGCAAAGAGGATGATCTGAGGGATGCCGTCGATGCCATAGAGCTCAGTAGCCTGCTTCTCTGAGAAGATCTGAGGCCAAGAGATATGGTCGTCGGCGACGGCCTTGAGGTGATCCTCCATCTTGTCCCAGACGGCTACGCCCACGATCTCGAGGCCACGCTTCTTGTACTTGGCATAAACCTTCTTGAGGTTAGGAGCTTCGCCACGGCAAGGGCCGCACCAGCTAGCCCAGAAGTCCACGAGCGTGTAGTGGCCCTGACCCACATACTTGCTGAGCTTGAGGTCTGCCTTGTGGTCGTCTGCGAAGTCCACGAACATCTTCCCGGCCTCGGTAGCCTCACGAGCCTTGAGCACCTTGAGGATGCGCTCGATCTTGGCATTGTTGAGTACCTTCTCACCAGCCATAGCGGTCAGCTCGGCAGCCTCGGTAGCATTCGAAACCGAGCGCAGCAGGGCCGAGAGGGCACGCACACCGAGGATGTCATTGGGGTGGGCAGCGAGCAGCTCTTTGTTGTAGAGGTTCATCTGCTGCTCGTAGCGATCGACTACCTCCTGGTACTTCTGCTCGGCAGCCTTCTTCTCCTTGGCAGGGGCAGCAGGATCTTGCAAAAGTGCAGAGAGAGGAGCTACCTCCTCCTCGGCCTTGGTCTGGTAAGCCTTGACCTTGGCTGAGTGTGCCGAGAGGGCATCATTGAGCGGAGTCCCCTTGGCCGAGAGCTCAGCCATATCGACAGAGATCTGACCTGGCTCGAGAATTACTGGGGTGCGATGGCCTCTAGGCCTCACACGTACCATCAGTACCCCCTCGGGCAGGCTATCCACCACGGGACGCTCGGCGAACTTAAAGGTGAAGTCCTTCACCAAAGCACTGTCGATAGGGCCTGGGACATTGTTGGCATAGAGGTAAACGTACAGTCCCTCAACGCCCTTGAGCGAATCAACCTGAGGGATCGTCCCACTAATCGTATAGCCAGTGGGGGCAGAGGGCTGCTGGCAGGCGGTGAAGAGGCCAGCTGCGAGCAAAGCGATTAGAGACAGTTTCTTGTTCATAAGCGATAAGTATTGATGAAACATCGCAAAGGTAATTAAATTCCCTCTCATCTCTCTGCATTTCAGAGGAAACAATCATTGAGGCAGAGCGATACAGCTAGAGGCGAAATTGATTAATTTTGCTCCGAGGCCTCGACCTCTAACCTATTCACTTATCCTGACACGCATCGTACGTATGAAACCAATCCGTATCGGCCTCCTGCCCCGCATCCTCATCGCCATCGTGATGGGGGTAACCCTCGGAGGATGGCTTCCCCTGGGCCTAGTCCGCCTCTTCTCGACAATTAACGCCCTCTTCAGTGAGCTCTTGAGCTTCTCCATCCCCCTGATCATCCTGGCCTTAGTAACCGTGGCCATTGCCGACATCGGCCGTAGCGCAGGGCGGATGCTCCTGATGACCGTCTCGATTGCCTATGGGGCGACGCTGCTCTCGGGTCTGATCGCTTTCGGCACAGGGATGCTTACCTTCCCGAGCCTCATCGACAGCAGCACCCCACTACAGCAGATGGAGGTCAGCACGGTCGTAGAGCCCTACTTTAGCATCTCCATCCCTCCACTGATGGGGGTGATGACAGCTCTCGTTACCGCCTTCGTCCTGGGGCTCGGCCTCGCCTCTCTCGAGAGCGTGGCCCTCAAGAGCGTAGCCCGAGACTTCAAGGAGATCATCACACGCCTGATCGCCTCGGTCATCATTCCCCTGCTGCCGATCTATATCTTCGGGATCTTCGCCTGCATGACCTCGCTGGGGCAGGTGTACAGCATCCTCGAAGTCTTTGTCAAGATCATTGGGGTGATCTTCGTCCTGCATATCGGGCTCTTGCTCTTTCAGTTCACCATCGCAGGACTGATCACTGGGCGCAACCCCCTACGCCTGCTCTCGACCATGCTGCCCGCCTACTTCACCGCCCTGGGGACGCAGTCCTCGGCAGCTACGATCCCCGTCTCGCTCGAGCAGACCCGACGCAATGGGGTCTCGGACGAGGTCGCTAGCTTCGTCATCCCCCTCTGCGCTACCATACACCTCTCGGGCAGTACGCTCAAGATAGTCTGCTGCTCGCTGGCTCTGATGATGATGCTGGGAATGCCGATCGACGGCATGCAGTACATCGGCTTCATCTGTATGCTCGGGGTAACGATGGTAGCCGCCCCAGGCGTCCCCGGAGGGGCTATCATGGCCTGCCTCGGCATCCTACAGTCGATGCTCGGCTTCGACGAGGGGGCGCAGGCCCTCATGATCGCCCTCTACATCGCCATGGATAGCTTCGGCACAGCCTGCAACGTAACGGGCGACGGAGCGATCGCACTCATCGTCGATCGCCTTAGCCAGCGCAGCCGAGCTCGGGCAGCGGCCTAGCCGCCCTCGAAGATCCTCCCCTTCGGACGACAAAGACTTGGTCTCTAGAGACAATTTGGGGAGGGCTCGCTATGAGCCCTCCCCAAATCGCAGGAGTTTACCAAGACAACTACAGACCAGGCCAAAAGCTAGCCTCTGGAGCTTCAGCCTCGACACGCTCCTCAAGCCTATCCTCGAGGTTGTGGAAGAGGTCTAGACCCGTGCGCTGCTCCAGCTCGTCGATCGAGATCGCCAGCGAGGAGAGCTCCAGTAGTGCGGGATACTTCTTGTGATCTGTCCAGAAAGCAATCGCCTTGTAGAGATCCCCTCGCTTGAGCAGGAGAGCCATCCAGTAGTGCTTGGGCACTACCATCTTGCCTCGGATTCTCTTGGGCTCGACCTGGTCATCACGGATCGTCCCCCCCTTGGCCACATAGAGAACCTCTCGAAATGCCCCGTCTCGACCCCAGTCTTGCACCTTCTGCTCGAGCCGAGACCATACCCCTGCATTATGATCCTGTCGCTGAGGGCTCATGTTGGTGTAGTAGAAGGTCTGCTCGTTGGCCTCACGACTGTAGTAACGATCACTCGAGGCGACCATATGACCTCGGCTGAAGCCCGTACCTCTGAACCAATGATCCTTATTATCAAAGCCTGTAGCGTACTCCTCGGGCACTTTCGGATCCCAAGCCCAAGCGTCAGTGCGCTTGGGGTAGTTACGGGCCGACGTAATGGGGTCGAAGGTCAGGGCAACCCAGCGAGGATGCCGACGCTGGACGTCGTACTCGAGAGAGAAGTTTACCACACCCTCACTGTAGTGGGAGACAAAGTAGTTCCCATCAGCCTCATTGAGCTTGGGGACTTCGATGCGGGCGGCATCGCCCTGGATATGCTTTCCACTGGTCTGCTCGATCTTGAGCACCTTGGTCTCCGAACCCGAGGCGAAGTGCAGCTCCGCAGTACGCAGCCCACCCTCATTGCGCTCAAGCACAATGGCAATGCTCTGCTCTGCTCCTATGCCTCCCTCGATGCGATCGGCCTTGACCCATGCGGCAGCCCCCTCGGGAGCGATCTTCATCCGCCAGGGACTAGAGGCACTCACCCGAACGAAAAAGGCATCTCCACCAGCAGGCGAGACCTTCTTGTCGGCCTCCGAGCCCAGGAACTGCACGACAAGCGGCCCATCAGGCCCGGGGATGTCGGGCTTGGACTTAGGATCGCAGCTCGCCAGCAGAGCCAGGGCCAGGAGGCTGACCAGTAGACGACTAAACAAATGCTTCATATCTCAACGGCTCTTGGGGCAGGACTATTCTACCTCAGGAGCTTTGCCGAGGAAGCTCAGCCCTGCATCCGTCTTGATATAGTCCACATACAGCGTACGCTGCCACTGGGCAGCCTCGTCGAAGCTCTTACTGGGCTTCTTGACGCTCTTCTTGCGCTTGAGGACGATGTCCATCCCGGCAGGCTTCTTGTCAGCTGTCAGCCAGGGCTGAGGCTCTCCCGAGGCATTGGCCGCAGCCCCGATGAAGTCTACGAGAGTCTTGCCGTAGTAGAGTGCCACATTGTCATTACCGTTGAAGTTCAACACAACATCGTCCTTGACCACACCCTCAGCGGTATAGAGGTTGGCAGACTTGTGAGCATAGAGCTGAGTTGCCCCTGCGGCGAGCTTGCCCGTGAGCTTGAGGGACTTGTCCCCAGGCACGAGGGTGTTCTCGCCCGAGAAGTTCTCCAGCACGAGGCTATAGGCCGAGAGGTCGATCTCCTTGGCCGTAGGGTTGTAGATCTGTAGGTATTTCTCAGTTCCCTTACCCTCGACATAGGCCGAGATGATGGGGTGATCCTCCGAGGGTTGAGGCTCGGGCTGAGGGTCTGGGGAGACGGGACCCTCCTGGCAGCGACTGCCCTTGAGGTCGAGATCGCCGAAGGTGCGGCTCCAAAGGGCGAACTGCTTCTTGTTTTGGAAGACAGAGAGCAGCAAGATCCCCGTGATGCTACCATTGCCCGTGGGCGTAGCCTCGCCCTTGTAAGTGCTGTGGAAGGAGATGGGCAGCGAGAGTGGCTGCACACCCTCCAGGGTTGCGGTCGCACAGTCTGTGAGCGTGTGGTACATGGTGCCCTTGGTACGCTCATTGAGCTTGCCCTTGGCCTCCTTGATCTGCACACCGCTGACCTTCACCAGCACGTTCTCGTACTTACCGGCATAGATGTCCGAGAGCTTGGCGTCGATAGGCTCGACGGCCTTGGTCTTGCCCGTTGCGCTGACACGAGTGTCCGCATCGTCGAGGGCAGAGAAATCGATCTGAAGGCCACCGCCCTGGTAGCGCAGAGCCTTAGCCCCCTTGACGCTGACCTTGAGCACATCACCAGCCTTGAGCTTATTGCTCACGTTACTCTTCAGGCGTAGGCTAACCCCCTTGTCGCCGTCCTGCACGGTGATGTTCTTGAGGCTAACGAGGTTGTTGGCCTCGATATTGTTGAGCAGTACGGCCTCGAAAGCAAACTCCTCATTGATCACCTTGCCCGTAGCATCGACCTCGCCGAGCTTGGTCAAGAGGTCTGCCAATTTGCCAGTGGCAGGCGTTGGATCAGGATCGGGATTGGGACCGGGGCTAGGGGTACAGGCCTGGCCCGTGAAGGCAATATCGCTCAGATCACGAGGCCAAAGGTTGAGGTTCTTGCGCTCCCCGCTCTTCGAGTGAGTCAAGATACCTGTGATAGTACCATTGAGCTTGGACATCTCCTCACCCTTAAACTTAGCATAGGCCGAGACAGCCACGCTCAGATCGCCCACAGAGGCTGGGGGCGTCGTCGCACAGTCTGTCAGAGCTGAGTACTTCGTCCCGCTGGCACGATCATTGAGCTTACCCTGAGGGTTCTTGAACTGTACCCCCTGGACGGAGACAAGGATGCTCTCGTGCTTACCGGTATAGATATCAGCGAGAGTCAGATCCGTAGGCTTGACCTCTACCTGGTCGCCCGAGGCCTTGACCGCCTCGGCAGCCCCTGCCACGCCTGTGTAGTCGATCTGTAGCACGCCACCCATATAGCGAGACACCTTCGTCCCCTTAGTCTTGAAGGTCAATAGAGTCCCTCGCTTGAAAGTGCCGTCAGAGGCCAAACGCACAGCGATGCCGACCTTGCCTGCCTGCACAGTGATATTCTTACGGCTGGTGCTGTTGCTCTGCTCATAGTCGCTGATCACAACGGCCTGGAAGGTCTCGTCCTCGGTGAGCGTTACATCGCTACCCTTATCATACTTTTTGATGAAGTCTGCTAGAGGCATTCCCTCGAACACGATATCGCCACCCTTACCCGCCTGAACAACGGTGAAGGTGAACCGCTTAATCTTGGCCACCAGCGTGATCTGAGCCGTACGATTAGCCCCGAGGTTGGGGAGCACCTTGACCGTGATGGTGTGCCTACCCTCAGAGCCTCTCGAGGGGCTGACAGAGATCCAGGGGGCAGTATTGCTCACGCTCCACTCACGGTTCGTGTCGATGGAGAGCTTCTGCTCACCGCCCTCGGCAGGGATGTTGATCTGATTGTTCTCTAGTGTTGGGGTGATGATCACCTTGGGCTCTTGGTAGTCGTCGTCGTTGTCTTTGCACGAGGACAAGAGGCCCAACCCTAGCCCGCCTGAGAGGAGGCCGAGGGATAGAAGCTTGAGGCTTCGGAGCATGGATGAAGAGGTCATTGCTATTTGATTTTTAGAATAATAAGCATTGGATACTTAGAAGCGAGGGTTATTGAACGCCACATCTGCTTCACGCAGCAGGAGCAGCTGGGGCGTATCCCGGAAGTAAGTTAAGAGAGCCGTGATGCTCCCCGAACCTTGGGGGAGGGTCTTGCCTGCGAACTTAGCGTAGCTGCTCGTACGCACTACTAAACGATTGCCTGAGGCATCGACGAGGTTACGATTGACGTTGGGCTGCGCCACCTTGTTCTCCGGAGAGGCATAGGTAGAGCCTAGCTCGGAGGAAGCGAACTGCACCCCCTCGAGGCGCACCAGCGTACCCGCATCAGCCTTCGAGAGGGTCTTGATCTTGCGATCCTTGATCGACAGCTCGCCTCGGCCAGCCTTGATGAGGGCCATGGGGACGAGCTTCTCAGGATAATAGGCCGTCTCGTAGCGAGGCTCTAGGGAGCGATAGCCGAGGTTGATCTGCTCGCCATATCGGCCGAGGGTCATGCCTTGGGCGCGCAGCCAGATGCGAGAGCCCTGGGGGTAGAGGGCACTGAGATTGCCCATTGAGAGCTTGAGCTCAATCCCTCCTGTTTGGTCTGCAATGTAGCACGACTTGTAGAGGTTACCCTCGGTATCGTCCGAGACCATAATAGCCTCGACGACGACCTCTTCCTCGATAGTCGTTGCCCCCCCCCTATAGAGGTTCTTGAGGGCTGCTACAGTATGCGTTGAGGTCAGCTGTACTGATGGGCTATCGCCTGTATCCTTAGGTTCTTCGGGGCGATTATACTTACAAGAGCTCACGAAGACCAGGCTCAAAGCCAAAAAGATATAGGATAATGCTTTCATATTCGTCTAGAACTTAGAATTGAAGGGAAGTATTGAAGAAGAAAGTTGTCCCATACACATACGAGTACTTCGAGTCGAAGGGAGCATAGAGTTTACTCTGCCCATCCTCGCCTCGGATGGTGCGCACACGCAGCTGCTCGAATCCACTGCTCACAAGGCTCTTGTTGTTGAGCACGTTATTGACCGAGAGGTTGAAGCGCAGGAAGACATCTCTCTTGATGCGCCAGGAGTAGCCGGCATAAAGATCTACAGTGAAGCCATCCCGAAGCCTCTCTGGCATGATGTAGCGAGCATCTAGCTCCGCCCGCCCACGATCGGTACGGGTTGTAGGGGCCATGGAGATATAGCTACGACCGAAGTAATTGGCATTGACCCCGAAGGTGCCGTACCAAGGGGCACGATAGGTCAGCCCGAGGGTAGCAGCTGTCTGTGGAGTGCCTGAGACGTTAAGCCCCTTCCAATAAACGACATCTTGGTCGACTGTGCGGTGCGAATTGTCTATCGTCTGAATGTACTCGGGATTGCTGTCATACTGGTATTGTCCAAGGGCAAGGGCTGCCGTAGCCGATAGGGTTGGCGAGAGCTTAGCCTCGAAGCCAGCCTCTAGCCCCAGGTGGCGAGTGGCAATGCCCGAGAGAGCGTAGTTAGAGAAGGAGGCCTGGGTATCGTCGTAGAAGTTCATCGTCCTAGCCTTGTCAGCAATACGAGTATAGAAAGCTGTTAGACGACCACGCAGCCAGGGCAGACGTACCACATAGCTCATATCGGCCGAGAGCATGCGCTCACGCTGAGGTCGGGTGATGTAGCTATTTCGGGTTCGAGGAGAGACGAAGACGTTGATAAAGTGAGGGGCCTGCTCGAGGTAAGCCCCGTTGAGAACGAGGTAATGCCTACCGCTGAGCTTGTAGGTCAGCCCGAGCTTAGCTCCAAGGTCTAGGAAGCCTAAGCGATCCGACTCCCCCTTGGAGTTGTTGGGGAATAGCCCTCGACGATAGTCTCCAATGCGCTGCATAGAGGTCTGTGTCAAAGAGAGAGCAGCATAGGCGTCGAAGGAGCGATGGGTATAGCGAGTATTGAGCCAGAGCTGATAACGATCTGTCAGCGAACGATAGCTATAGCCGAAGCGATCCCCCTTGCGGACGATACGATCAGGATGATCAAGGTCGATCTGTACCTTGGAGGGATCTCCACCGAAGTCTCTCTCGGCGAACTTATCTATATCATGTAAATAATCCGCACCCAAGAGATCTCCAACCTCAGCATAGTTGTCCGTATTATTGCGACGCAGATTGAGCCCAGCCTCGAGGCTCAGGCTAGGAGAGATCGTCCAGCTGGCCGAGGAGGCCAGTGCAAGTTCTCTCTGATCCGTATGTCGGTTCTCAATCATGTAGAGAGCCTTGCGCCCAGAGGCAATGAGCTTGCCCGAGGCGTCGTAGGTATCACGCACGTTAGAGCGGTTGATCCTATAGAGCTTGTCCCAGTCGATGTAGCGGGTATTGGGATCGCTGCGCCACAGCTCCTCATAGATGCCTGCCGTCTCGGGGTCTTGTCCGTTGGGGCCAGCCATTCGGGTGAAGTAGCTCGGCATATAGCGGTAGTAGTCAGGGCGAGGGTCGGGAGCATTGTACCAGTTGAGCGACGAGTAAGAGTTGAAGCCGAAGCGATAGCTGAGGGTTGTATTCACACTCAGCCTCTTGTCAGGAGTGGAGAAGTAGTGCGAGAGCTGTAGGATCGGCTCGTGGTTGCTGCGTTCACGAGCATTGCGCCACTTGCCCCCCTGACGACCCATATTGGGGTTGTAGAAGTTCGACCCAACGAGGTCGTAAGCCTCCTGCGTGGAGGCACTGGCTACGCCTCGGCGTGTGGGAGCAGCAAAGGCCACAAGGCCTAGGCTGTGGCGGGCATTGAGTCGCTTCTCGACAGAGACGAAGTAGCTATAGGCGTCATAATGCTGGCCACGGACATAGGAATGCAGTCCATCACCCCAGCGGCGGCCGAGCGAGAGGGCTAGCGACCAACCACTCTGTAGCTGCCCCGTCGTTAGGGTCATCATCGCTCTATTGGTATAGGTACGGTTGCTGTTGGAGTAAGTGAGGCGACGCTGCGCTCCGTAGGCTGAGGCACGGGTGAGGACGTTGTTGCTCCCCCCCACTCCTCCAAAACCCGAACTCGTGGGCTCCATCGTCTCGGAGGTCATTTGGTTGCGCACAACGTCGTTGAGCCCGCCCCATAGGCTCCAGACGGAGTAACCATTGTTGAGGTCGTTCATGGGGACTCCGTTGAGCATCTGCTCCGAGTATTGGTTGTCATAGCCTCTGATGCGGAAGCGAGCGGAGCTGAAGGTATAGCTGGCAGCACTGTTGAAGGGGTCTCGTGAGGCGGTCAATAGCCCCCCAATATCGGTCGACCCCTCCTCCGAGAGATCATCCACGAGGGTCAGTCCCTCGAGCGAGAGATCTGAGCTCTGGCCGAGGGGCACGAGGCGCAAGATGCTCTCTCGGCTCTGCCCCTTCTGCGAGGCCTGCCAAATGTATTGCATCGGTTCGTAGCCTGGGGCCATGATGGTGATGGTATAGCGACCTTCCTGGGGAAGGCTCAGCATATACTGACCCAAGGCATCGACCGTCGTACGCAGGCGAACAACCTTTGAACCATGATAACCAAAGACCGACACCTCTGCCTGAGTGATCGGCTTGTCTGTAGACTGATCTCTGAGTTGCCACTTGAGAGGGCCTTGTTGGGCCAAGGCCAAGCCCGTCGATAGGGCGAGGGCGGCAAGGGCGTGAAGCAGTTTATTCATTTCTAACGATTAAGAGTAATCCCGACGAATAGGTGTATAGGCCGATCCTGCACTCAGTCTCGGCGACCAAGCTCAGCCTTGGGGAGGGCTCTCAGATGTAGAAACGTTGCTCTGCTAGGATGTACTCCCACGACTAAGCAATCCCAAAGATAGAGATAATTCGAGACTATTGTCCCAAAGGAGAACAAACGAGAGGCCTAAATTTGACTTAGGTGGGCAGGGTAAGATCAAGGTGAAAGGGGGAGACAGAGGCTCTCCCCATGAAGAGCGCACGCATCACGGCATCCGTTAGCAAAGGGATAAGCCCTCAATGGAGAGATAGCTACGGGCTAAAAGAGTCTCCGAATATGATCGAGATCAGCTTGGTAACTGTTTTGGACTAGATAGCAGAGTAAATCTTGCAGTCTTTTCATCTCCTCATGAGTACGAAGAGCTGAGAACAGCCTCCTAAATCGAGGATCTTGCTTAGAGGCAACCCTCTTACACTCAGACTTAAACTCCTCAAAAGAAGAGGGCAAGTCGTAATCGGAGAGATTAATCTGATGATTACTGGCAGAGTTGTTGAGGTCATCGACACAATCGAAGATGAACCGATCCATTGCTGGACGCACAACGACTAAGAAGTGGGGTCTATCCTTGTGCTTCTTAATGCTCAGATGTTCAGATCTACAGATCTCCCCAAAATTCTCACAATACTTAGGCTGACGCTTATCCTCGTCAATGACCCCCAGGGCGAAACTCTCGCCAAACTTCTCCTTCATGGTCTTGGCGACCGTATTGCACCCTTTCTGATGATTGACACCTCCGCGCAGAGCCCCACAGAGGGACAACAGGCTCTCGACGAGGGCAGTATCGATATAACATTCGGGGATAATATCTTTACTCATCGCCGGCTTGATGACTTGATGAAAAGAATTCGATATTGAAGAACGCATCTATGCCACAGTCATAAATATCCCCTAGTTCTGTTTCGGAGGCGGTAATAACCTCAGACCCTACCCCATCGGCTTTAACTAAAAACACCGCCAGGTCTCGATCGTCTTTCTCCTCCAAAAAAGCTGTCAAGATATACGGACTATGGGTGGCAACAAAGAGGTTGCTCGCATGCTCTCCCTCGGTCATTGTCCTCAACCAGTGCACCAATACGCTCTGTGTAGGGGGGAAGAGATTGGACTCAGGCTCTTCTAGGAATATATCACAGTGATGATAATTTTGATAATTCTCCCTAATGCTTATAACTTGCTTGTTTATCTCCTCTGCAATCTCCTTCTGCAGTTCCTCCTTGATTTGCTCATCAAGATCAAGATGGTGGGAGTAGCTCTTCAATAGTTGATTGATATATTCAACAACACGCTCTGCACCCCATTCCTCTAAGAAATCTTTTTCCTCCAAACTCTGTATGACACTCCGTACCTCCTGATGCTTGTGAATATTCTTGAGGTAGTTTAGATGGACAAAGAGCGGGATGAGAGACTGCAACCCACTCGAGGTATTCGTCAGATCAAGGTCAAGAGCATTGGAGGTCTGATCGACCAAGACATTGTCTCGTCTAGAGGAGTTATCGTAGTGGTATGAGACCCCAAGATTGAGGACATCAAGCTTGTCTGTAGTTGCCCTTCGGGCTGTCTCCCAGTCGCTCATGAAGCTCCGGATGTTGTCATCAGCCAGCTTGACATCAAACCAATTAGGGATCGCCGCAACCATATTTCTCTCTGCAGGGATATAGGATACCTTAGTCCTTCGGTATTGCAAACGCTCTAGCTGCCATGAGAAGCGAAATTCTTTGCTAGAGTTGTCATAGCTGAAGCTCATAAACTCAGACTCGTACGCTATATAGGTATCACCTTGAATATAGCCATAGAGCTTATGAAAGCGTTCCAGCTCCTTGATGAAGTTATCCCCTGAGCGAAAGTACTCCTCAGACTGAGCCAACTCGATACGCTTCTCCACCCACACACAGTAGCATGCGGTTTTGAGGACGCAACTCTTACCCGAGCTCTGCGGCCCGATGATAACATTCCTCCTCTTAAGCTCAATATTTGCGCTGGATATAGGCCCCAAGTTTCTTATCTCAATTCGTCTCATAGCATCATAACTTTACCATTTCTCTTCTCTCGCAAAGATAAGAAATAGATCTACAGGATGCGACGAAACGAGCAGCGACCCAAGAGGAAGGAGAGGGCGTCGGGGAGGCGAAGGCTCGACGCTCAAGGGAGGCTCAAGAGGGAACACAGATGAGGGCCCGGGGGCAGCTCGATCGAGGTATCGTCTAGATGCCCCATAGAGATCTAAGTAGGATCGCACTTGAGGCTCAGATAGGATCGCACTTGAGATCTAAGTAGGAGCGCGATCGAAGTCCTATCTATGCCTCGAGAGAGGCGGTAGCAGGCGGCTCAGAAGGCTCGAGATCCCCCCTCCCGAGCCCTCGTGGGCAGCTGTCCACGAAGGGAATTCTAGCGGCAGAGCAAGGAGCAGGTAGCCCCCAGAGCCAACAGGCCCTCAGAGCAGGCAACAAAACATTCTATCCGTGAATACAATAGGTGCTTGCTCAGAGAACAAATTTCTATTCTAAGCACAGCGGATTTTTCGGAGCAAAAGTTTGGGGAGAATGCTGTATAGAGGAATTTAATGCTCAGGGAAGTATCTCTGATTAAATACCATTGTATCAAAATGAGGCTTCGCTTTCAGAAAATAATTACCTTTGCCCGCAGATATTATTAACTCTAATTCTTATACAAAGTGGTTTCCATCGAAAAGCCTTACGTATTAGGCGTAGACATAGGCGGGACAAACACTGTCTTTGGCATCGTTGATGCTCGTGGTAATGTGGTCGTAAATGCCTCGATCAAGACCGGTACTCACAACGATATTGAAATGTATCTGAACGACCTAGTCGTGGGGCTTACCATGCTCTGCGAGCAGGTCGGAGGCAAGGAGATGATCCGCGGGATCGGCGTAGGAGCTCCAAATGGGAACTACTTCACCGGCTCGATCGATTTCGCCCCTAACCTCCCCTGGAAGGGTAAGATCCCCCTGGCACAGATGATCAGTGAGCGCATGGGCATCCCCGTAGCCCTGACCAACGATGCCAATGCCGCTGCTATCGGAGAGATGGCCTATGGTGCGGCTCGTGGGATGAAGGACTTCATCGTCATCACCCTCGGCACAGGCGTCGGCAGTGGGATCGTTGTCAATGGCCAGCTCGTCTACGGACACGATGGCTTCGCAGGTGAGCTCGGACACATGATCGTGCGCCGCAACGGACGCATCTGCGGCTGTGGTCGCCAGGGATGTCTCGAGACCTATACCTCTGCCACTGGTGTAGCACGTACAGCACGCGAATATCTCAGCATCCGCTCGGATGAGAGTCAGCTGCGAGACATCGAAGCCGACAAGATCACCTCCAAGGATGTCTATGACGCAGCCATCAAGGGCGACCGTCTTGCCCTTGAGATCTTCGAGAGCACGGGGGCAATCCTCGGAGAGGCCTTCGCCGACTTCGTTACCTTCTCCAGCCCCGAGGCCATCATCCTCTTCGGAGGTCTGACCAAGGCAGGCGACCTCTTGATGAACCCCATCAAGCACCACATGGAGAAGAACCTGCTCAATATCTACAAGGGTAAGACCAAGCTGCTCTTCTCACAGCTCAAGGAGAGCGATGCCGCCGTACTCGGGGCTAGTGCTCTCGGGTGGGAGGCTCGTTAGGCTCTATGCCCTAGCCCATACCCCATTGCCTTATGAAGCTAAAGGAGCATCCATTAGCCTCGTTTGCCTATTGCCCGCGTTGCGCAGCGCATGACTTCACTCCCTCGGGGGAGCGAGCCATGCACTGTGAGCAATGCGGGCTCACTTATTACGCCAACGTAGCCTCGGCCGTAGCTTGCGTCATCATCGACGAGCAGGGCAGGCTCTTGAGCGTACGCCGAGCCCATGAACCAGCCCAAGGGACACTCGACCTGCCTGGAGGCTTCGTCGATCCACTCGAGACGGTCGAGGAGGCCGTCGCCCGAGAGCTCATGGAAGAGACTGGGCTCGAGGCTCGAGCCATGCGCTACCTCATGTCGCTGCCCAACGTCTACCCCTATTCGGGGGTAACGGTCTACACGTCCGACCTCTTCTTCCTCGTCGAGGTGGATGATCTCGACAAGGCTGTCGCCCGAGACGATGCTGCCGAGGTCGTCATCTCTCTCCTCTCTCAGCTCAGGGCCGAGGACTTCGGCCTCAGCTCGATCCGTCAGGCCATTGCCTACCTCATCGAGCATCAAGACCTCATCCTCCCCACCAGGAGAGCCCCCCTCGAGCCATGACCCAACGCCTGCGAGGTATCCTACCCGCACTGGCCATGCTCCTAGGATGCCTCTTAGCTCCTTATCTCTCTCGGCTCTCCTCGGGCATCCCGCTATGTATCTCAGGGATGCTCTTCTTCACTTTCCTGCGCCTCAGCCCTAGGCAGGTGGTGCTGAGGCCCGTACACCTCTACCTCTTCGGCCTGCAGATGCTCCTCGGAGCAGTGGCCTACGCCCTCCTGCTCCCTCTTGATGAGCTTTGGGCCGAGGCAGCTCTTCTGTGCCTCATGACTCCAGTGGCCACGGCATCTCCAGCTATCGTGTCGATCCTCAGGGGCGATGTGGGCTTCATCACGGCTTTCGTCCTACTCTCACACATTCTGATCACCTTCATCGTCCCTCTCGTCTTCCCCTATGTCGGACGGGAGAGCTCGCTCGGCTTTTGGGCTATGGCGTGGGAGGTCTTCGCCATCGTCTTCCCGCTGATCATCCTGGCGATCGTGTCGGCTCAGCTGGTGCGCTGGCTCTTACCAGGCCTTGCCACTAGGCTCAACAAGCTGCACGAGACCTCCTTCATCCTCTGGCTCTGCTCGCTGCTCCTGCTCATGGGGCATACGACCGAATACATCACCTCGAACCCCGAGATCCATTGGCAGACGATCGCTCAGATGAGCCTAGTCGGTGCACTCGCCTGCCTGCTACAGTTTACCCTAGGGCATCTCCTAGGCCGCTTCTTTGGGCTCGAGCCCCATGCAGCTCGTCAGTCGCTCGGGCAGAAGAATACAACGCTAGCCATTTGGCTCGCATTGCTCTTCCTCAATCCTCTGACTTCGCTCTCGGCCGCTGCCTACATCGTCGTGCAGAATGTCGTTATCTCGCTCCTGATGGCCCGTTCCGAGCCTAGAAGAGATCCCCTCGACCCCGCCAGCGAGCAACGATAACGCCTTCCCCTTGGACTCCGAACAACCTTCCCATCGCAGCATACATGGCATACAAACGACCCCTAAGCAATACACAGATCGCCTGCATCATCCTCCTTTGGGTAGTGATGGTCGGCTGGATCCTCTCTCGAGTACCTCTAGATGGCTTCGTCGTCCTGACGATCCTCATGTCCGGGATTATCGTCTTCTACCCTGTAGTCAAGAGCCTCAAAGAGCGCAAGGGGAGGCCATAACGGCCTCCCCTTGCGCTCTTTGAAGAAGGAGCAATTTCCTTGGGAACGGCTAAACGAGGGTCTGCCCTACTCGCAGCTGATGCATCTCTTCGGGCACAGCCTCTAGGATGCACTCCATGAGTACCTCTTTGAGCTTCATGCGAACGAAGTCCGCCCGCGTGCAGAGGTTAATTTGCCGTGCAGGTCGGGGGATGGTGAAGGGACGAGCGAAGCGGCGACGAGACTGATCCAGCGAGAGCATACACAGCTCTGGGATGAAGGTGATCCCACTACCTCGCTCCACCATGTGCATGAAGGTCTCTAGGCTTCCCCTATTGTAGTCGAGGCGGCGAGGCTTGTTCCCCCTGAGCGCACAGAACTTCAGAAGCTGATTGCGGAAGCAATGCCCCTCATCCAAGAGCCACAGATGAGTCGGATCTACCTCCGAAGACCGCAGTACCTGCTGCTCATACAGAGGCTCTCGCTCTGAGATATAGGCAATGAACTCCTCATAGTAGAGTGGAGCATCGATGAGATCCTCGGCCTCAGAGAGACTCGCAATTAGGGCCACATCGATCTCGTCCGAACGCAGATGCTCGAGGCAGGCCGAAGTGATCAGCTCCACGAAGGTAATACTCAGCTTGGAGAGCTTGCGCTCGAGGATGGGGATCAAACGAGGCAGGAGGTAAGGGGCAATAGTGGGTAGCACCCCGATGGTTAGATGCCCACTCAGGGCATTGCTCTCGTTGGTGATAATCTCCCGCATGATCTCTACCTGTCGCAGGATGACAGCAGCCTGAGCGAGGATCTTATGCCCCACGGGAGTGGGTTGAATGGCTTGGCGAGATCGGTCGAAGATCTTAACCCCTAGCTCGTCCTCTAACTTCTGTAGCATCGTGCTCAGTGTGGGCTGGGTAATACTACAATGCTCGGCAGCCTTGCCAAAGTGGCGGTGCTGCCCGAGGGAAACGATGTATTCAAGTTGTTGCAAGTTCATCGGATGCTTAGGTTAATGGCGTTAGACCTTACGCTCAAGGATATAGTCCGAGAGAGACATGAGGGCTCTACGGTAAGGAGTGTCGGGGTAATGCAGCAGGAGCTCCTTGGCTCGATCGATAAGCTCATGCATACGCTGATAGGCATAGTCGATGCCTCCCCGCTCCTGAGCCAAAGCAATCATCTGCTCTATCTCTCGAGGACCATAGCTGCGACTATGCAGCCACTCGAGGCACTGGCGCACCTCTGCGCTAGGCTCAGTCTCTCGGGTAAGGACGTAGAGCAAAGGCAGGGTAACCTTACCCTCCCTCAGATCATTGCCCGTAGGCTTACCTATGTCTTGGGGATAGTAGTCGAAGACATCATCGCGTATTTGGAAGGCAAGCCCGAGGAGCTCTGCACACTCTCCGAGACGCTCTAGATCCTCGTCAGAGCCATCGGTCGTAACGACGGCGATCTCGGCGCAGGAGCGGAAGAGAGCTGCCGTTTTCTGTCGAATGACCTCCATGTAGATCCTCTCATCAAGGACTGCATGCTCGGCCGTCTCGAACTGCCGTATCTCTCCCTCGGTGAGCTCTCGTCCAATAGCCGAGACAATAGCCACGACCCTAAGGTCGCCGATACCAATCGCTCCGATGAGGGCCGAGGCGAGGACGAAGTCGCCCATGAGCACGGCAATACGATTGTCAAAGAGAGCATTGAGCGTAGGTCTTCCTCGGCGAGTGGAGGCCTCGTCGATCACATCGTCGTGGATGAGGGTAGCTGTATGAATAAGCTCGAGCAATACAGCTGCACTAATGGTCTTGGCAGGGAGGCTTTCACGCACCAGCCCAGCCATCAAGGTGGTCATGATAGGGCGGACCATCTTGCCCGTAGAGCTACGCAGATGCTCAACGGCCTGCTGTAGCCATTCGGACTTGGAGAGCAGAACCTGCTCGTATTGTTGGTGAAAGCTATCTACATACTCCGCTACTGGAGCTTTAATTTGATCTAGGGTTGTCATCTTTGGAGGGTTATGTATGGAGCGCATGGTGAGGCTGCCCACAATCCGAAGACAAAGATACACAAAGACTTTCAATGCCCACAGTTCCTAGAGCGACCAGCGAAGGCCGACCTGGGGGCTCAGCACTAGGGGTTGATCCTGGTAGATGGTGCGTAGATCCTGATCGTTCGAGAAGTAATAATCGAGGCGTCCCTCTGCATAGAGACTCAGACGAGGCCATATCCTGTATTGAAGTCCGATTGAGCTGTAGAGCGACCACTGAAGCTCTCGTGGATGAAGATCCTCTACAGTCGAGGGTTCACTCGAGCCAGCGATGACGGTTTGGCTGCGACGCATGCCCGAGAGGGGGATATCGAGGCCGAGGCCCATCTGGGCATAGAGTTCGAAGCTCTTCCCCTGCCAGAGGTTATAGCTTACTCCTATGGGGACACCGAGGTAGTGTAGATGTTGCTCTCCCTGGACACCAGCCATACTCATGTTAGGCTGATAAGTGAAGTCAGAGGAGAGATGACTGTAGACTAGGCCTGTCTCCAAGCTCCAACGTCCCCCTAGTCGATACCGCAGTGAGAGGCCAAAACGCTTAGTAGGCCGATGGGCATAGTCATAGGAGCTCTCACCCGACTTTGAGTACAATTGGGGTTCCTCCATAAGGTCATCATCAGTTAGGTAGAAGCAATCGGGCTCTTGACTCACTCTAAGGGCAAGATCTCCGCTAAGAGAAGACGAGCCTGTAGTCAAGGCCGAGGCATAAAGCCCTGCTTGCCAAACCGATCCTCGGGAGCGGCTGGGTCGCAGACGAGACTGCGAAGTAGAGGTTGGGGAGGAGTTGATTGGCTCCAGGCGAGGTACATCCTCACGCTGAGATGTACTCTCAGATGAGGGGTCGGGCGAAGGATCGGAGCTAGGGGACTCGATATGCTCTGACTGTACTGAGGTCTCGGGCAAGAGACCTGGAGTTTCGGGCTTCGAGTTAGAGGGCTGCAAGACTCGGGAGTGGCGATGCGAGGGGACAGACTCTGTAGGGATCAACACCTCGGCCAGCTGGGACATACCTATGAGCCCCTGCTCATCTGATGGGGTCGAAGGGGCTTGGGTCTCTGCCGTTAGCTCCGAGACCTCGGGCAGCTGAGGCGAGAGGAGGTAACCCCCGACACCCAACAGCAGCAACAGGACGGCCGCCGAAGCATAATACCATGGCAATGGTATTGGTTTGCGCTGTAGTACAGGAGGGGTTGCAGGCAGAGAACGCTCGATACTCTCCCACAGATCTGCAGGGGGAGGGGTCTGATGCTCCTGTAAACGCTCTCGGAGCTTTTCTGTCCAGTCTTGTTTCATGACCTTAGAGCTGTTTTTTGTATTCCTTAATCTTTTGTGCCAGCAGGCTCTTGGCTCGGTGAAGCTGTGAGGCTGAGCTACTCTCCTTGATCGAGAGCAGCTGGGCAATCTCTCGATGGCTACGCTCTTCGAAGACATAGAGGTTGAGCACCGTACGATAACCCTCGGGGAGCGAAGCGATCATATCTAGAAGGACGCCCTCGGGGATGGTATCAACATCCTCATCTTCAACCAGTGGTTCGGGTAGTTCTTCGACAGGCAGAACGCTCTCGAAGCCTTTGTTCTTACGCAATTGTCCCAGTGCTTCATTGACAACGATGCGTGCCATCCACGCTCGGAGCGAGCCCTCACCACGATACTGAAAACGCTCTATCGAGGAGAAGATCTTGATGAAGCTCTCCTGTAAGATATCCTTACGATCATCCTCGCCCAGGATATAGCGATGACATACGGTCGCCAAATAACCGATGTGGCGATCATACAGCTCTCGCATACTAGCGGGCTCTCGACTAAGCACTCCCTGGACTAGGGCTATCTCTTGGCTTTCGTTCACAAGTGTCTCTTGAGCGAGGGAAGGAAGGCAGGCCACGAGAGCGAGGTTCTTGGGAGCAATCCTCGAACCTCGTCTCTAAGGCCTAGACAAAGTTATATATCTGCGAACAGATATCAGTGCACTACGGGCATTTAAAGCTAATTGTCTAGCTATACTGGTTTTTTACTCACTCGAGGACAAGGCTTAAGCATGAAGATCATAGGGGGGAAGTCTGCGATAGGATTACCGTTGAGCTTAACAGACTTGACTCCTATTCGGAAGGTGAAGAGACGCGTTACAGCTCCCCAAACTCCTCCACTCTCCTGGTGAAACTCCACCTTAACCTTATTGACCTTACCCTTGACTGTATATTCAAATTCCAAATCAGGAGGCAGCAGCCAAAGACGGATTTGCGTCCCATAAACGAGTGCCTTAAACTTCATCTTCATAAATGTCTGGGACAGGCTACTCAGAGCCTCGACTCGATCTGCACTGGTAACCAGCTGGGTAACGATGCTCTTGGTGGGGAAGTCATAGATCTCGATCTCCTTATTGTCCACACGCACATGCATGGTCTCCTCGCCCCAGTTACTGATGAGCATCTTCCCTTGATACTCTCCGATGAAATCCTCAGCTCGAGGAGTAACTGGAGGGACACCTGGCTCGTCCTTGAAGCAGGAGGTGAAGAGGAGTAGGACGAGGGGGCTCAGCAGAGCCAGTTTCTTGGCAAGTCTCATTGTTTCGTTTCGTATTTAAGTTGAACATCTAATTTGCCTCTCTGTAAGGGTAAATGCAAACTAGGCGATAACATTGCACGAGGGGAAAATGTTTTTTTCATCCAAATCTCTTTCTACCTCCTCTTGCGAGATCCTACTTGAGCCTCTTATGCGATCCTATTTAGACCTCAATCGAGGCTTAGATAGGAATTCGAGCGAGATCCTACTTGAGCCTCCGAAGAGCTCTCATATAAGTCTTCGATCGAGAAGCCCTCGAGAGCTCAATCTAGCTCTCGAGGGGGCTGCGGTGTGGCGAGAGTATCGGTAGCGCACTAGAGACCTCCTACCCCTCAAGTAAGAGGTAGAGGGCTCTCACCTCAACGAAGCCCCCTCAAAAAATGCCTCGCAGCCCAACCCTACATGGGGCACAGGCTACGAGGCGGACATTCGAAGGGCTCGATTAGCTGAGGAGCTCCGAGAGCAAGCGATCCCAAGTATCATCATTGACCTCGGGGCGATAGTCGAGGCGATGCTCGAGAATACGCTCCTGAAGAGCACGAAGCTCGAGCGGATCAGAGCATACCTCCACCAGCGCACGAGCATAGGCCTCCCGGTCAAAGGGCACGATGAGGCGGCCAAACTGACCATCACGGCCAATCACCGTACGTACCCCAGGACTACAGTCGAAGGCCAGTGGGACGACACCAGCATTCTGTGCCTCGGCCAATACCAGTGGCCAGCCCTCATAGGTCGAGGTAAGGCAGAGCACTGAGGCCTCGGCATAGATCCGCTCGACATCGGAGCGATAGCCGCAGAACTCCAGCCGAGGCAATTGCAATTTCTCTGCCAAGCAACGTAAATAAGCCTCCTCACGCCCCTTGCCATAGATCTTGAGCTCCCAGTCGGGCAGCTGCGCATGGGCCCGATGCCAGATGTACAGCAGCCGATCGACACGCTTATCGGCACGAGAGAGGCGACCGAGGTAGACGATCTGCCTCTGCTTCTCCTCGAGCCTCACCTCGGGGAGCGGCTCCATCGTATTGATGATGGGGACTATGCGTTGAGCCTCCTGACTCGACAGGGCTAACCTCTTGACAAGAGTATCCTTGTCCCCCTGGCAGAGGCAGATGTAGCGATCGTAGCCCTCGATCTGCGTCCTATAGGCCTTCTTGAGACGATTGAGGAAACCATCGCTCCACACATATTTAGGTTTCTTGATCAAGTGCCACAGCAGCCAGTCGCCGATCGAGCGAGAGGCTCGTGTACGAGCATTCTCTACCTTATTGGTCAGCTCCCAAAAGGGTATGCTGTGCAGCCAGTAGCACAGACGGCAACCCGTCTCCTGGCGAATGCGCTCGGGCACTACGAGCGAAGGGGAGGCGACGAAAAGGATGCGGATATTGTATCGCCGCACCTGCTCGATGATATAGTCTACATTGTCAGGGGTGAAGAAGCCACCCTTATTGGGCATGAGCAAGAGATGAGACTCGTCTTCGTCGAAGGGGCTCTTGACCTGCTCATCCCGATGATAGGCGAAGAAATAGGCCCTGAGACCATGCCTCTTACGCAGGCGATCGGCCGTAGAGAAGGAGACACGCTCCGCACCACCAAGGACGAATTGGTGATGAGCAAAGGCAATAGAGGCTGGGGGTAAGTGCATAGAAAGATAATGGTGGATGGGGGTGAAAGCCCCCTAGAGCCCTTAGTCGCGCTCTAGGAGGACACGCTCGTAGATCCCTCGGAGCTCTCGAGCGATGGTTTTGGGACTGAAACGCTGGATGTAGAGCTGACCACGAGAGACGAGCCGATCACGCAGCTCCTCTGAGGCCAAGAGCTGCGAGATCATCGAGGCCAGCATATCGGCATCGTCGGGGTCGGTGTAGAGGCTGTCAGGGCCTGCCGCCTCCTCGAGGCACGAGCCCGTAGCCCCGATGACGGGCGTCCCGGCCTGTAGGGCCTCGATCAGCGGGATGCCGAAGCCCTCGAGCCTAGAGGGGTAGACGAAGACCTCAGCTCCTCGATACAGCCCTGAGAGCATGTTGTCGGAGATATCATGCAGGAGCTGCACCCGAGAGCGTACCCTTAGACGTCGAGCCTCAGCCTCGACGATGGCGCAGTAGGGCGTTCGCTTACCTACGGCTACGAGGCTGATCTCTCGATCTTCGAGGAGCGAGAGGGCCTGCACTACGAGCTTGAGATTCTTACGCTCCTCGATGCTCCCGACGAAGAGCAGGTAACGCCCCGATAGACCATACTGCCGCCGAGCCTCGGCCTCCGCCTCGGGGGCGATATGGGCATAGCGGGTTGCACAGCCCTGGTAGACGACCGAGATACGCTCCTCCGGCACGCCGAAGATCTCCACCACATCCCTCTTGGTTGCATGGCTGATGGCGATCACATGATCCGCATTCCGAGCCGAAGCCCCATACTTGAGGCGATACAGGAGGCGATCAGCAGGCTTGTAAAACTCAGGGCAACGCACAAAGGCCAGGTCGTGGATCGTTACCACAGTACCTACCCGACGGCTCTTGTAGAGGCCGATGGGCAGCTCGTTGCTCAAGCCATGGTAGAGATCGATCTTATGCTCCGAGAGGCTGTGCCCAATGCCCCAGTTGCGCCAAAGCGAAGGGAAGGGCTTGCCCAGAGGCGAACGGGGCGTACGCAGACTTAGCGAACGGTACTCGAGCAGGTCGGCATACAACTCCCTCTGCCCCACCGAGGGGGAGAGTAAGAGGTAATTATTCTCAGGCGAATATTCGGCTAGAGCTTTGACCAGGAAGCGACTATAATTGCCCAGACCAGTACGGTTGTGGGTGATGCGCTTGGCGTCGAAGGCAATGTTCATGGTTAAGGGGTTTCGGGGGTAAAGAAACGCCGCCGATAGCCATAGCGTCGCTGTAGCACACGGCGAATATCTTCCTCGGCGAGGTAGCGAGAGTAGTAGTCCTCCTCCCATCTCTTGAGGCGTTGCGCTAGAGGGCTCTGCGACCCAAGGGAGAGCCTAAGCCTGCGCACGAGACGATAATGAATATAGAGGCGAATGAAGCCCAGGAGAGGGATGCCGAGGTTGCGTCGAGCATGACGCAGGCTGAGCTTAGGATGGCGAGCAGCGAAGAAGCGATCGCTGGCCTCATTGACCGCACGGATGACCTCTCGCCTCTCTAGACCTCGGGCGAGGGCATAGTAATGCGCTAGCTGCGTGCTCACCGAGAGCGACGAGGAGAGCTTGCTCAGACCTCGGTAGGCCTTACGTCCCGAGAGGGCATAGGGATAGAAGTGCATGCGATTGAGATCCACGAGGTAGAAGCGGTAGGGCTCTTCCTCCTCCTCGCCCCGAGCATAGAGGATATTCCCAGGCGAGAGGTCGATATGCTCGATGCCCGCCTCATGCAGCGAGGCGATGAAGCCCCCGAGAGCCTCGTAGAAGCCCTCCGGGGCACTATAACCATACATCTCGGGCTGTAGGTCTACCCGACCTGCGATATACCGACAGACATAGTAGCTATCGCCGAGGATGCCCATCGCACTCCGCTCCTCGACGTAGCCCAGCGGCTGGGCCGTACCGACCTCCAGCTGGATGAGCTCCAGGGCATTGAGCAGGGATCGCTTGGCCTTGCTCTGATTGGTGATCGAATAATAGAGCCTGCGCAGCCAGGCAATACGACCAAAGCTCTTGACCACATAGTCCTCACCCTCAGGGCCACCAACACGATAGAGGCGGTTACGACCCGAGTAGATCACCTCACACCACCAGCCCTCGGGCAGCCCCAGAGGCGACTGCTCATACTGGCGCACCAGGCCTACGAGCCTCTCGAGGAGCTCTAGGCCTTCATCGTCATGACTATAGAAGTACAGCTGTGGGGTCATATTGGGGCAAATGTAGCAATTTATCCAATGCCTATTCCTCTCCCTGCCCCTGGGGGTTGGAGGCATAGCTCCGTGCATATTCTTCCAAGTTAAGCCTATAGGCACATCCCTCACGCCAGGCCGAGCAGCCGTAGGCCTCTCGCCCTCGGATGATGCGGCCACGACCACAGAGTGGGCATAGAGGCCCTTGGGGTTCGGCAGGAGGGGGGCTAAGGGGCTCTCGAGAGCGAGGGGCAGCAGGAGGCGAAAGGACTTCGCTCACTAGCTCAATCACCATCGCCTTAAGCTCGTCGATGAAGGCTGATGCAGGCAGCTCTCGACGCTCAATTTGTCGAAGCTTGTACTCCCATTGCCCCGTCAACTCTGCGCTCTTGAGCAGCTCGGAGTTGATGGTCGAGATGAGTCGCATCCCCATCTGTGTGGGGCGAAGGACGTTCTTACGCTCCTTGACGATGTAGCCTCGCTTGAGGAGAGTCTCGATGATGTTAGCTCGGGTCGAGGGACGGCCGATACCATTGTCTTTCATTGCCTCACGCAGCTCTTCGTTCTCGACCAGCTTACCAGCCGTCTCCATAGCCCTAAGGAGCGTAGCTTCGGTATAGGGTTTGGGGGGCTGCGTTTGTCGCTCCTTGATCTCCGGGCTGTGAGGGCCTCTCTCTCCGACGACGAAGGTGGGCAATATGCGTTCTCCCTCGCTCTCCGCCTCCTCGCCCTCGCTCTCCGTCCCGCTGGAGGACTGCCCTCCTCTCTCCTCTTCGAAGACTACTCGCCAGCCTGGAGAGAGCACCTCTCGCCCCTTGACCTTGAAGGGCAGCTGCCCCACCCGAGCTTCTACACTCGTCGTGCTGATCTCACAGTCAGGATAAAAGATCGCTATGAAGTGCCTCGCCACCAAATCAAAGACTTTTGCCTCTCGATCGCTAAGGCCATGCACGGGTTGTCCCGTCGGGATGATGGCATGATGATCGGTAACCTTGCTGTTGTCGAAGTGTTTCTTGCTTTTGCGGATTTTACCCGAGTTGAGAATCGGGCTCGTGAGAGCTCGATAGCTGACTAGCTCGAGCAGGATCTTGCCCACCTTGGGATAGATATCCTCACTAAGATAGGTAGTATCGACACGGGGGTAAGTGGTGAGCTTCTTCTCGTAGAGCGACTGGATCGTCGAGAGGGTCTCCTCGGCACTCATGCCGAAGCGTTTATTGCACAACACTTGCAGGCTAGTCAGATCGAAGAGGCGAGGGGGGAGCTCCTTGCCCCCCTTCTTCTTCACGCTTACGATCTCGAGCTCTTCGTCTCGGATCTGAGCCAGTAGGGCCTCGGCTTTTGTCTTGTCGTCGAAGCGGCCTTTGTCTGCACTAAAGGTTGTCGCCCGATAGCGTGTCTTGAGCTCCCAATAGGTCTCGGGGGTGAAGTGGGCGATCTCCTGCTCTCGCTGCGTCATCAGGGCCAACGTAGGGGTCTGCACACGCCCGATGGAGAGCACCTGCCCTCTAGCCTTGGCATAACGCAGAGTGTAGAGACGAGTGGCATTCATCCCTAGTAGCCAGTCGCCTATGGCTCGGGCTAGGCCTGCCTCGTAGAGAGACTGTAGCTCGCTCTCGTCTCGAAGGTGAGCGAAGCCCTCCTGAATAGCCTCGTTCGTGAGCGAAGAGATCCAGAGCCGCTTGACGGGTACTCGACAGCCGCAGTGCTGCAGTACCCATCGCTGGATCAGCTCCCCCTCTTGCCCCGCATCGCCACAGTTGATGACCATCGTGGCCGAGGTCAAGAGACGCTGGATGAGCTCTAGCTGCCTCTGATAATGCTCCAGGTCGATAGGCTTGATGCCGAAGCGATGGGGGATCATCGGCAGAGCCTCCAGCTGCCATTGCCTCCATTGGGGGTAGTAGTCGTGGGGCTCTTTGAGCGTGCAGAGATGTCCGAATGTCCAGGTAACGCAATAACCATTGCCCTCCATATAGCCAATTCCCTTGGTAATATGACGGTTCTTCGCCCCCAGCACAAGGGCGATGTCTTTGGCGACGCTTGGTTTCTCGGCGATACAGACAATCATGAGAATAAATGCTTGGAGAGTAGTCGGTTGAGGAGCTATTCGGAGCTAGGCATATGGGGCGATAAATTTTCGCATATGCGAAAATTTATTTTTGTATATACGAAAAAATATTTCCGCATATACGGAGATTTCCCTCCTTCCGCACCCAGTCTCATCGGGGCTCATACGCCTTACAAAGCAGGAGGGGGAGTAGTCAAAACCTATTTGATACCTCCCCCTCACTTTTTGCTTCTAGACAAAAGCTGAGGCAACGACTACTCTTCGCCCTCCTCTTCTTCCTTCATATTAGTGAAGACATTCTGCACGTCCTCATCCTCCTCGAGCTTGTCAATGAGCTTCTGCAGCTGCTCTCTCTGCTCAGGGGTAACCTCCTTGGTGTCGTTGGGCAGGCGGACGAACTCGGCCGAAGTGATCTCGTAGCCAGCCTCCTCGAGGTGACTCTGGATGGCAGCATTGCTAGAGAACTCTCCATAGAGAATAATTTCGTTGTCGTCCTCCTCCAGCTCATCGACGCCATAGTCAATGAGTTCGAGCTCGAGCTCCTCGATATCCATCCCCTCCTGCTTGGCGATGTGGAAGATGCACTTATGCTCGAAGAGGAACTCCAGGCTACCCGAAGTGCCGAGGCTACCGCCAGCCTTGTTGAAGTAGCTGCGCACGTTGGCCACCGTGCGGGTGGTATTGTCCGTGGCCGTCTCGACGAAGATGGCGATGCCATAGGGGCCGTAGCCCTCGTAGTTCATCTCCTTATAGTCGGTGAAGTCCTTGCTGCTAGCCTTCTTGATAGCACGCTCGACGTTCTCCTTGGGCATATTCTCCTTCTTAGCCGTCTGTATGAGCACGCGCAGCCTAGGGTTGGTCTCGGGGTCAGGGCCACCGGCCTTGACTGCGATGGTGATTTCCTTGCCGAGCTTGGTGAAGACGCGGGCCATATTACCCCAACGCTTCATCTTACGAGCTTTGCGATATTCGAATGCTCTTCCCATTGTGATTACTGTATAATAGGTTTGATGATAGTTTGTTACCTGGTGAGTTATCTGAGCGAGGCACCGAGTTTCTGCTCGAGGGCCTGCTGTAGGCGGCTCATGATGCCGTCGATTTGCTTGTCGCTCATCGTCTTGTCGGTGTCCTGTAGATAGAAGGCCACAGCGTAGCTCTTCTTCCCTGCGGGCAAGTTCTTGCCTTCGTAGACATCGAAGAGCTCGCAGCGTCTGAGCAGCTTACGCTCCACGCCTCTGGCTATGGCCTCGATGGCGGCGAAGCTCGTCTCGGCATCGATCAGCAGCGATAGGTCTCGGCGCACGACTGGATACTTGGGCAGGTCTTTGATCTCGGGGCGATGCTTCTCGGCCAAGGCCTGCACGACTGCCCACTCGATCTCGGCGAAGTAGACCTCCAGGTCAATATCCATGCGTCGGGTAATCTCCGCCGATACCACCCCGAGTGTGGCGATCAGACGGCCATCAACGGCACGGATCTGTAGAGCCTTGGGCGCGAAGGCATCGAGCAAGACCTCCTCATAGCGCAGCTGAGCGGGCTGAATGCCCACACGGCTCAGCAGATGCTCGACATGGGCCTTGAGCTCGAAGGGCGAGCAAGCCTCGTCGGCATGGGCCCAATGACGCTCTACCCGAGAGCCAGCGATCCACAGACCGAGGCAGCTGCGCTCGCTGTAGCCCGAGAGGAGATCAGAGGCAGAGGACTCGGAGGTGGGCTTGCGATAGCTGTAGCAATTGCCCCACTCGAAGAAGTAGAAGCGGTGCTGCTGGCGGCGTAGGTTGCGACCGATCGAGGCCAGCCCCCCGAAGAGGAGCGTCTGACGCATCACCCCGAGCTCTGCGCTCAGAGGGTTCATGAGGCGCACCAGGGCCTCAGCAGGATAGGTCTCGAGCCCCGTGTAGTAGGCCTCGGCCGAGAGCGAGTTGCACAGGATCTCGGAGAAGCCTGCCCCGACCAGCTGCTCCGAGAGGAGGAGGCGACGCTGATACGAGCGGTCGGCCTCGGTCTGAGAGCTCAGATTGGCATGTACATAGCCGCTCAGGGCGACCTGATTGTAGCCATAGATGCGCATGATCTCCTCGATGACATCGACATCACGAGTTACATCGACACGATAGCGAGGCACGCTGAGCCGTAGGTGATCGCCCTCGCGCTCCAGCACCTCGATCTCGAGGGCTGCGAGGATGCGCAGCACATCGGCCTCGGGGATCTCCTGCCCCACGAGGCGACGCATCCGCTCGAGGGAGAGCCCCACGACATAGGGCTCGGCCACCACGGGATAGTGGTCGGCAATGCCCCCGTCGATATAAGCCCCCTCGACGAGCTCGGTGATGAGGCCTGCGGCACGGCGCAGAGCCCAGGTTGTGCGGTTGGGGTCTAGGCCTCGCTCGAAGCGGAACGAGGAGTCTGTCCCGAGGCCCTGCCTACGAGCTGAGCGGCGCACAGAGGAGGGATTGAAGTTCGCTGCCTCGAGGATAATATCCGTCGTCTCGAGGGTCGTCCCCGAGTCGAGGCCACCCATTACACCACCCAGACAGAGGGCAGTGCCCGAGGCGTCGGCGATGATAATATCCTCGGCCGAGAGCTTGCGCTCTACGCCGTCCAGGGTGGTCATGCTCTGCCCCTCCTCGGCCAGGCGTACCCGCAGGCCGCCCTCGCCTACCCGTCCGAGGTCGTAGGCATGTAGGGGCTGGCCACACTCGTGCAGCACATAGTTGGTAATATCCACGACGTTGTTGATAGGCCTGAGGCCAATGGCCTCTAGGCGGAAGCGCAGCCACTCGGGGCTAGGGCCTACCCTCAGCCCACGGATGACGAGGGCTTCGAAGCGGGGCACAAGGCTCTCTGCCGCCTCTACCACTACGGGCACGGGGCAGGGCTGCTTGGGGATCTCGGGCAGCTCGGGTAGGCGTAGCGACACGCTCTGCTTATGCTCTTGGCTTAGGTAGGCGGCTAGATCTCGGGCTACGCCTAGGTGCGAGGTCGCATCGACACGATTGGGGGTAATATCCACCTCGAGGACTTCATCGTGCTGCACGCCGAAGTACTCTGCGGCACTCATCCCGATGGTAACCTCATGAGGGTCGAGCAGGATGATCCCACTATTGTCCTCCCCCACACCGATCTCAACCTCGCTGCAGAGCATCCCATAGCTCTCTACGCCTCGGATCTTGGACTTCTTGATCGTGAAGCTATCCACCCCCTCTCCGAGGACTGTGCCTACGGTAGCGACGACTACAGCCTTGCCTGCGGCCACATTGGGAGCTCCACAGACGATCGAGAGGGGCTCACCCGAGCCAATGGAGACGGTCGTAACGTGTAGGTGATCCGAATTGGTGTGAGGCTCGCAGGTCAAGACCTCACCGATGACGAGGCCACGCAAACCGCCCTGGACGGACTCGACCTCCTCGATGCCACCCGTCTCTAGGCCTATGGAGGTCAGGGCTCGAGAGACCTCCTCGGCACTGAGATCAGTGTCGATATAGTCTCGCAACCATTTGTAGGATATATTCATTGATCTAAAGTTTGTTTTCGTTTGATTGGAGACGCAAATTTAATCAATAATTGCGACCCATCGACCCGCCAGAGCGTGCGGCCTCGACCTCTAGGGCCCTATGGGGCAAATGCCTCGAGCTCGGGCGGAGGTCGAGTGAAGTCTCCTCGAGGGCTCAGCTGCGCTCTCGGCTGGAGCTCTCCCGAGCTCTAACTGCCCCCTCGATTGCGATCCTATTACCCTCTCGATAGAGACTCAAGTAGGAGCTCAATCGAGCTCCTACTTGAGTCTCACTTGCGATCCTATCTAGACCTCTAGGGCGGGCCTATCTCAATCGCCATGCGATGCAGAGCCCCTCAAGACATCCACCTCGCAAAATGCAGCAGTGCAGACCACTGGGGAGGGTCTGCACTGCTCTCATCGGATGACCACCTCGGCCGATGCGCTCCCGAGACCCCGAGCTTCGAGGATTTTGTGGGGAGGGTCTCAGCCTCGTTGGATAAATAATAGGCCTGGGCTCGATCAGTCGAGGATCTTCTTTCGGTCTTCTCGAGAGTCTTTCTGCTCCTTTTGCTTGGGAACGCTGTAGCGGGGCTTCTGCTCAGGCTCAGAGACATAACCATTCCCATTCATAAGAGAGGTGGTCGCCCCCGTTTCATCACTAATAAAAACAGAGAAGACGAAGAGCCACTCATAGAGAAATTTTTTATAGGCATCCTTATTGTACAGGTCTACGACATAGTAGAGTGCAGGGGATTCTCTCGGGTCTTCTGGCAGCCAAATATCCTCCCGTATATGGACGGAGTCAATCTCAAGCTGCCACTCCTTATCCTTGAGGTAGGGGGAGGTCTTCTGCTCCTCCTTGGCCCACTTAACGAGCAGGGCCTCACGCTCGGCCTTAGGCATCTGAGAGAGGCGACGCTGGCCATGAGCCTCCAGACCTGCCCCCAGGAGCAAGGCCAAGGCCCAAGAGATCATAAAAATATTGCGGCACATAGCATAGAAACGTATTAGGGTTGGCTCTACCCCCTACGGAGAGGAGGAGGAAGAGGAAAGGGTTCTATAAGCAGGGANATTGCGGCACATAGCATAGAAACGTATTAGGGTTGGCTCTACCCCCTACGGAGAGGAGGAGGAAGAGGAAAGGGTTCTATAAGCAGGGAGGAAGGTCTCTAGCTGCGCTCCTGTGGACGCAATATCGAGGGTAAGACAAAGGTGATGTATTCGCCTCAAAGGTAGCAAAATACTTCCTCTCCACAAGTTTTTTACGTAACAATCTTTACAGCGATCCTACTTGGGCTTGCATTGCGATGCTAGACGTCCTCTCGCTCGAGATGCTGCCGAGGCTTCACCTCTGCTCCTATCGCCTTCTCAGCCTCGCCTCAGCTCGTCCCCCAATGGGAGTTCTGCACCTCATCGAAAAATATTCTCTCCCAGGAGCTGTTTATGCTGATTATATCAATATATTTGTAGGCGCATATAGGGGAAATAAGTATTTCCGAGCCCACTTTGTTTTGTAAATAACGCATATAAATCAGTTTAGATTGTTGTTTAATTATCCATATAGTAACCTTGATACGAATAAAAAGATGTTGACTATTGGTATCCCCAAAGAGATTATGCACGGTGAAGCCCGTGTGTCTGCAACGCCAGAGACCGTTGCGAAGTTTGTAAAGGATGGCTTTCGCGTCCTCCTGGAGCGTGGAGCTGGTGTTGGTGCGCTCTACAGCGACGAGGAATATGCCAAGAGCGGCGCAGAGCTGATCGATGGCCCTCGTGAGGTCTACGAACGCTCTGAGATCATCCTCAAGGTCAAAGAACCGCAGATGAACCATGCACTCGCCACACACGAGGTAGACCTTATGCACAGCGGTCAGTATCTGATTACCTTCATCCACCCCGCCTCGCCCGTCAATCATGAGATGGTACGCCGTCTGGCCGAGCGTGGCGTGATCGGGTTAACCCTAGACGGAGTACCCCGTATCAGCCGTGCGCAGAACCTAGATGCCCTCACCTCGATGAGTACCTGTGCGGGTTACAAGGGTATCCTCATGGCTGCGAACGATCTGGCTAGTTTCATCCCCATGATGGGTACGGCTGTGGGGATGATCCCCCCTGCCAAGGCCCTAGTCATCGGTGTCGGTGTAGCTGGTCTACAGGCCTTGGCCACGGCCAAGCGTCTTGGAGCAGTAACCTATGCCGCAGATATTCGTCCCGCAGCCGTCGAGCAGGCGCAGAGTCTCGGGGCTAAGATCGTAGAGCTGGGTGTCCCTGCCGAGTTGGCCGTCGCTGAGGGTGGCTATGCTGCGACGCTGCCCGAGCATATCCTAGAGGGTGAGCGTCAGCGGTTGGCAGAGGTGATCAAGGATATGGATATCGTCTTCTGTAGTGCTTTGATCCCAGGCAAGATCGCTCCAATCCTCATCACCGAAGAGATGGTCAAGCAGATGAAGCCTGGTTCGGTCATCGTGGATATCTCCATTGACCAGGGTGGTAACTGTGCCATCACTCCCGCTGGCGAGCGTAAGGTCATCCACAACGTAGTGCTAGAGGGAATTAAAAACATCCCTGGGATGTTGCCCAAGAGCTCTACCTGGATGTTCGCCAACAATATGTACAACCTTGTCAAGTATCTTGTCAAGGACGGCTCGGTTCACCTCGATATGAGCGATGAGATCTGCGCCAAGATCCTCGTTACCCGAGACGGACAGATCGTCCACGCTGGTACGCTCGAGGCTATGGGCCGATAGTCCAGCCACCTCGCTTCACAGACGTCGAATAACTAGAGCAGGGGCTGCCCAGCCAACCGCAGAGGGCAGCCCCTGCTTCTTCTCAATACACTATACTATGACACCCCTTATCTCGATACTGGTACTGCTGGCCTCGACCATTGTGGGCTATTTGCTCATCAGAAACGTTCCCAGCCTCCTGCACACCCCTCTGATGTCGGGGATGAATGCCCTCTCGGGCGTAACTCTTGTGGGAGCGATTGCTGCTACAGGCTTAGCCCTGCTCTCGGCTCGTGGTGGTGAGCTGTGGATGAGCCAAATCCTTGGCGGCATCGCCATCATTCTCGCTACGATCAACGTCGTTGGGGGCTTTGCCATTACCCATCGCATGCTTCGGATGTTCAAAAAGAAAAAGCATTAGACAGCCATGACCGAAACACTCTACTACATCCTTTGCTCTCTGCTCACCCTCATGGTGCTGGGCGGTATCGCTATGATGAGCCGTGTACAGACTGCCCGACTAGGCAATATGCTCAGTGCCCTGAGTATGCTGCTGGGCATCCTGCTGAGTTTTGCCTATTATGAGGTCTTCAGTGCTACGGAGATCTACCTCTTCATCCTCGTCGGCTCGGCTCTAGGGCTAATGCTGGCCCTGCGGGTCAAGATGATTGAGATCCCCCAGCTGGTCGCCGTCCTCAACGGCCTCGGTGGTGGGGCTTCGGCCCTCGTCGGCATCCTAGCCCTTCGCTTGGGTCTCCTGGGACTTGCCAAGACCGATTACCCTACCTTCGCCGTCGGGAGCTCGATGCTGGCGATCCTCATCGGGATGATGACCCTCATCGGTAGCCTTGTGGCAGCGGGCAAGCTGCACAAGTTGCTCCCCCAAAGACCTGTCGTTTACCCTGGGCATAGCCTTTGGGCGAACCTCTGTGTAGGCTTTGGTGCAGCTCTCGTTGTCCTAAGTTTCTTCGGGGTGCTCGAGGGGGACTTCTATTCCGTCCTGGCCCTGATCATCCTCTCTGCACTCTTTGGCTGGCTGCTCGCCATTCGTGTGGGTGGGGCGGATATGCCGATCACCATTTCACTGCTCAATTCCTTTAGTGGCCTTGCAGGAGCGATTGCAGGGATGGCTACGGGCGACCTCCTGCTCATCTCGATCGGTGGAGTCGTTGGGGCTAGTGGCCTCTTGCTGACACAGATCATGTGTCGGGCTATGAACCGAAGTCTCATGAGTATTCTCCTCGGCACTGGCATCAAGAGTGGTGGATCTATCCCTGCTCCAGCTCAGCCCTCTGCCCCCGAGGCTAAGGCAGAGTCGAACCCCAAGCCCCAAGAGCCCGAGGATGCCCTGCAGCAGGCTCTTCAAGAGGCCCGCAATGTGATCATCGTCCCAGGCTATGGTATGGCCCTATCTCAGGCGCAGCATGAGCTTCGTTCGCTTGCCGATAAACTCCGCTCTCGAGGGGCAAATGTGCGCTATGCCATCC
>NZ_JRAO01000016.1 GCF_000768875.1 Porphyromonas sp. COT-239 OH1446
GGCCTAGAGAAAAGTTGGGTTTCAAATCCCCAGCAAAAGTATTCTTCGCTGCTATAAAGTAAATTTGCACTTGATACTTGAACCTGCACTAGGGCATTGCTCTTTTGTACTGTCGTGTAGCGAACCCGCTTTTTCTTATCTTTGTCTCGATAGGGCTTGGAGGACATGAGCTTATGGCCTTTGTGGACAGTTGGATAGGATTCGCCCGATAAGCTCGTAGGAAGATCCTCAGCCCCCAGTATTCACTCTCTATACTCCTGCTCCTTATGAAGCGAAAAGCTCCTTACTCCCTCATCGCCCTCCTCCTTGTGGCGATGCTTGCTGGGTGTTACAGCCCTACGGATCTCAAGGATGGCCTGCAGCTCGTGGCTGATGAGCCGCCTCGATGGGTCGTGCCAGCAGTGCATGGCACAGCTAACCTTAGAGATATACTGATCGGGCAAGACGCCCAGCGCAGTCAAGTGATACAAGCCGACCCGAATGGCTTGCTGAGGCTACACCAGCGGTTTGCCTCGATTTACAGAGCCCAGTTGCTCGAGCTCGTTCAGCCCCGAGGTGAGCAGCAGGGGCAGGTGATCTCCTGGCCTCTCTCGGAGGCTGGTCGGCCCGTCTCGCCCGAGGTGATCGCCCAGGAGCGTGGTCTCGCTCCCAGTACTATCGAGGTCGAGGTCGCCCTGCCCGAGGAGGTGCAGACGATCAACCAATTGGCCTATAGTCTCGATCTCGCCCTTGAGGCAGGGGATCTACCCCTGTACCTGCGCTACAAGATCGAGTTTGTCGGAGCTAAAGATCAGTTGGGCAACCCTATACAGATCACCCTCGATACCCAGCGTGATGGTCTGGAGGCGAGCTATAAGCTCCCCTACATCCTCCTGGGCAAGCAGCCCTCAGGGCGGCTACATCTCAAGTGGCGGATCTCACCAGAGATCATAGGCATCAAGCAGGAGGGGCAAGTCCTGCCACAGATCGCCTCGCTCAAGCTCTCCCTGGGGGAGCTCAAGGTCGAGCTCTTCGAGGGGCGGCTCAGCAAAAAGGCGGAGATCCGACTGCCCAAGCCCATCGTCTTCGACTTCGAGGAGTGGGGCGTCCTGGAGGATCTAGCCCTGCAGGGTAGCAGTCTCAGCCTCGAGCTGGGCCATAGGGGGCGAATGGGCCTTAGCGCAACGGCGGACATCAGCCTAACGAACAAGAAGGGCAAGACCCTGCGTCTACGTCCCACCTTGCCGCTCGTCAGTCTCAACTCGATCGACCAAGAGGCCTCCAAGACTTTCTCCTTCGATGCCGAGCAGCTCGACGATATGCTGCGAGGGCTGTCGAAGACGGGTCTCTCGCTCAACTCCATTACCCTCGACTACTCTCGCTCGGCGATATACCTCGATCGCAATAGCTTCATCGACCTCTCTCTCGTGCTGGATGTGCCACTGAGGATGAAGTTCGACCGCCTGCCCATCAAGCTTAACCTCCCGATCCCTAAGCTGAACGCAGGGGCAGAGGTGGACAACCAGGGGCAGGGCCTCCTGGAGAGCTGCTTCATCAACCTCGATGTGCGCTCGAAGTTGCCTATAGGCTTCAAGATCTCGAGCCTTATGCTACTCAATGCCAAGCGTGAGCCGCTGAGCGATGGCCTCATCCCCCTGGACTTCGACCTCAAGCCCAGTGCCGATGGGGTGCAGCCGCAGGATAGTCAGCTCAGTATCCGAGTTACTACCCGACAGCTGCGCCTCCTGCCCGATGCTCGCTATATCCGCTTCGAGGGCTACGCCCAGTCCTCAGGTGAGTGGGTGGAGCTCAGGGCTAGCCAAGATATACAGTTCAAAGTCGTTGTCTCTCTAAATAAGAAGCCCTAATGTACCCCCTGACCATATCCTCAAGGATTTGTCCTATAGCCCTAGGCCTTATCCTCATGCTGGGGCTCTCTCTACAGAGGGCCGATGCTCAGATCTCCGAGGCTACGTTGATGACCTCCCGGGCGGACTTCTCCCGCATAGACCTCAATCCCGCCTATACCCCCGAGGATGCTCGTCTTGTGATCGGCCTTCCCCTGGGCGAGACGGGTCTCTCGCTCTCCTCCCCCTTCTCCTTAGCCAGCGCACTCTCTCGCCCTGGTGCGCCAGGCTCGCCCTACCACCTGCACTATGATCGGCTATTGCAGGGCATGAAGGACAAACCCTTTGGGGCGTCGTATCAGCTTGGCCTGCTGCACCTGGGGCTGCACACCCGCATAGGCTTCTTCTCGATGGGGCTAAGCCTGCGGGGTGAGGTCTTCAGTGAGGTCGATGGGAGCTTCGCTGACCTACTCCTAGAGGGCAATGGAGGTCATTTGGGGCAATGGAGGCACTTCGAGCTGGGCCGCTCTAGAGGCTTTGCCCTAGGGCAGCTCGCCCTGGGCTATTCGACGGATATGCTCCTAGAGAGCCGTCGCCTAAGCTTAGGTGCTCGCCTGAAGGTCCTCATGGGTCTTACCTATGCTGAGCTCGCCAAGAGTAGGGTAAGCCTCTACACCTCTCCCACGGGGGACGAGCTCAAGGTCGAGGCGCACCAAATCCTCTATGTACATACAGGTCGAGCCCTGCCACAGAAGGATGGCCGAATAGATTGGGACAGGCCTATCCCTGTAGGTCTTGACCCCTTTGGTAACTATGGCTTGGGGCTCGACCTGGGGGCGATCTATACGATCGATGACCGCTGGCGTGTGGGGCTCTCTGTCCGAGATCTCGGCTTTGTTCGCTGGGGCGAGAGCCACACCCTCGAGGAGGATCTTAGGGGCGACAAGGCCATTGTCTACCGTGGGGTGGATGTGTCCGAAGTCCTCGTCCAGAAGCCTGATGGCGCTGACAGGGGAATCAATAGTGCCCTAGAGATGATCAGTCGATCACTCCAGGATAATTTCTCAGAGGGTAGGGTTCGTTCGCTCGTCTCGGGTCTTGAGGCCAAGATCCATGCCACGGCAGAGTATAAACCTCTTGGTTGGCTGACCCTTGGGACGATGTTCGGTACGAGTCGCATGCTCGGTCGTTGGCGACCCGATATTTCCCTCTCGGCAGGGTTGCGCCCCAGTAGGGGCTTCGCCACGCATGTGAGCCTGGGTTCTATGAATGGTTCGCCAATCAACCTGGGGTTCGGATTTGTTTTGGGACGGAAGTTTCAGGTCTATGCAGCCTTCGACAATATCTTCGCCTTCAATCCGCTCTACCTACACTTCTTTCACGCTCGGGCTGGTATCTCCTTGCGTTTCTAAGGAGTGCTAAGTACAAATATGTCCCCGAACCCAGCAATGAGGGTTCGGGGACATATCTTTTGGGCCTTACTTTTGAGCTGTCGCTCGAGGAGGCCTATAGGCGGAGCGTGGCCGAGACGAAGGCACGTCTAGGCAGAGTTGGCCCGTACACATAAGTGGAGGCTCGCCCTGGGCCCATATCGGTGTCTTTCTGGTAGGCGTCCAGGATGTTTTGTACTCCGGCCGAGAGGTCGAGCGTGATGGTTGAGGTCAGAGGGACTTCGTAGCCCAGCTTGAGGTTCAGGTCGAAGAAGGATTTACTGCGAGCGATGTGCGCATAGCCTGGCAGTACGCCTCGCATACGCTGACCATCCTCCACGATGTCGAAGTGTCCCTTGCCATCGTGCTGAGGCATAGTCTCGATCCCCTCGTAGGCCTCGTGCAGGACGTTCATCGGCCCCGTATAGGTACTTGAGAGGTTTAGACTCAGACGCTTAGTCGGACGAAGTGTAGCCGAGAGATAGCCGTAGAGGTTGGGGGTGCGGTCGTAGTCTTGGCTTCTGACTTCACTCTGCCCGATGGTAACATCTTCGTCGACAAATACTCGTGGTGTGCCGTAGCGGCTGCGTTGTAGGGTCATACCCATCTGCACCTCGAAGAGGCGGCGATAGGCCATCTTTGCTTCGAGTGTTGTGCCGAAGACCTTGGCAACACCCTTACTGTCGTTGACGATCGTACGTTGGCGTACACCATCGACCTCCTTTTCTATGGGCGAGGCGATGAACTGATTGCGCAGGAAGGTGGCGAAGCCCTCGAGCATCAGATTATATTGCCAAGAGCCACTGGTGAAGTACCAGTCTGCCGAGGCACTGAAGCTGCGCGAACGCTCTTCACGCAGCGTGGGGGAGAGGACACGAGACACGGGCTCGCCCCCTGCCAGCTCGACGTGCATGTCTTCGTCGAAGAACTGAGGAGCTCTGAAGCCCTCGCTATAGGTCAGGCGCAGGCTCAGATCCTTGATCGGATTGTAACGTAGGTTGGCTCGTGGGCTTAGGATGAGCAGTGGGTCGATAGACTGCTTGCCTGCCTGTAGCATCTGCACATAGTCGAGGCGACCGCCGAATAAGAACGTCCAACGATCCGAGCGATACTCGAGCTGCGTGAACTGTGAGTAGGTCTTGCTTAGCTGATCGATTCCCTTGGCTCGGAAGCCACTCTGGTCGTTGATTGAGCTGAAGGTTGCTTCTGCCCCTAGGGTCAGATCTAGCTTGATGGGTAGGCGATAGAGCCAAGTCGCCCCCGTCTGTACATCTAGCCCCTTCGTGCGTCCGTAGGCTGTCAGGCTGGCTAAGATTTCGTCCTTGATGGCATCGTTGGCAGGATTCTTGCGTAGCTTGTCGAGTTGCCCATCGACGAGGTCTCCTCCGCCGTAGTAGCTGTGTCGGTGGACTTGTTGTGCCGAGGCGTATGCACTCAGGCGATAGCGGTCGTCCTCTGAACCCAAATCGTAGCGTATGCTACCACCGTTGATGAAGTGCTGGAGGTATTCAGCGATTTGTGCCTCAAAGGGTGGTCGCTCTAGCCTGTCGCCCCCACGGCGATGCTCGTGTAATGAGCGAAACTCGGCCGAGAGCTTGCTATAAAGCCCCATCTTGTAATAGGCACGGAAGCCAAGGGCCCGGTTGCGGAGCTCGGGCAGCTCGGTGAAGCTATCGCCATCGTAGTCATGCCCAGCACGAGCGGACTGCTGACCGAAGGCCATGATAGCGGCACGATGGTCTTCGGAGACGAGAGAGACGTTGAAGGAGGTTGTGCTCTGAGGCCCTGAGTAACCACCCACCTTGCGGTCATAGGTGGTCAATGTCTGCGTTAGCTGTGCCTCCGAGCGCAGAGGTTCGCGCGTGATGATGTTGATCACGCCACCAATCGCATTCGAACCGAAGAGGGCCGAGCCACCACCTCGCATGACCTCTACCTGCTCGATCATCGAGGCTGGGATCTGCTCGAGCCCATAGACACCCACTAGGGCACTGAATACAGGACGGCTGTCGATCAAGATCTGGGAGTAAGCCCCCTCGAGGCCATTGATGCGAACTTGGTTAAAGCCGCAGTTCTGACAGTTGTCTTCGATGCGTAGACCTGGCTGGAAGCGCAGACCTTGGCTCAGATTCTCCGAGTGAGTCTTGGCGAAGAGGTCTCTACCGAGTACCGTTACGAGGCTTGGAGCCATTCGTCTGCGAGTCTCTTGGCGATTTGAGGTGATGACCAGCCCGTCGAGCTCGAGGGCTTGCTCGTCGAGGTAGAGGTCTAGGTGGCGCGTCTTGCCAGCCTCCAGTCGGACACGCTGCTCGACGGGAGCGAAGCCGAGACTGCTGGCCTCTACCGTGTACGTCCCGGCTGGGATGTCCGTAAGGCGAAACGCTCCGTTGGCATCGGTCGAGGTGCCCAGCGTCGTCCCTTTGATCTTGATGACGGCGAAGGGGATGACCTCCTGAGTTTGATGGTTAATGACTGTGCCGACCAGGCGGGCCTGGGCCGACGTTTGTGCTTGGACGCTCCCCAGCGAAAAGAACGCAATGAGGGCTGTCAGCAGGGAAAAATGTTTTAGAAATCTCATAGGATTTGAATATTTTGATGGCGCAAAGATACCGAAATGTCCTTGTTCTCTATGGTTTGTGATCCTATCCTGACGAAAATACCGACAAATGGTGATCCCCCGGACGGTGAAGGGGAGGCCTTAGCCCCTCTCTGAGGCCTCCTTTTGAGGGCCTTGGAGGGGCGTTTCGAGCCAATGAGCTAACTCGCTGTTATAGGCGAATATACATCCCCTTGCGGAGAGGGCCAAATTTTCTTGCGGAAGAAAATATTTTTTCTTCCGCAAGAAAAAATATTTTCGTGCGCACGAAAATTTATTTCCTTGCGCACAGAAATTTTGGGGCTTCCGCACGCCGTTCGGATCGAGGGCGTATTGACCCCATTTTGTGCCCCCTCGCCCCCTTCTCTTCCTACATATATATAGGCGGATATGTGGGCGGATGGCCTCCCCTCAGAGGCCCTCGGCCAGCCCTCCCACCCCTCGAGGCAGGTGATCAGGAAGTCTAGGCGATTGACTACCTTTGTGCCAACGAATCATTGCCCTTTGAACTATGGATATAAGATCAAAGCTCGTCTATCAGCTCGCTAAGAGACGGATCAAGGCCATCGAAGCCTATCGGGGTGCGGCTGAGGATATTCAGCTTGGCCAGCTTAGACGGCTGCTACAGCAAGCGTCTCGGACGGAGTTTGGCCGTCGCCATGGCTTGACCGCCGGCATGAGCTACACGGAGTACGCTGAGCGCACCCCGGTACAGAGCTACGAGGAGGTCAAGGCCGACGTCGAGCGTATGGTCGCAGGCGAGGCAGGCGTCCTTGTCCCAGGACGTTGCCGCTGGTATGCTAAGAGCAGCGGGACGAGCAATGACAAGAGCAAGTTCATCCCCGTGCCCTATCTCCACCTGCACGATTGCCATTACCGAGGTGGGAGCGATGCCCTTTGGCTCTATATGCGCAATTATCCCGATACACAGTTCTTCGCCACCAAGGGCCTCGTGCTCGGAGGCAGCCATGCCCCGATGTCGCTCAATAGCTCTTCTTCGGCGGGAGACCTGAGTGCCATCCTCGTGCAGCACATGCCCAGCCTCGGCTCGATGCTCCGAGTGCCCAGCAAGAAGACGCTCCTGATGGGCGAATGGACGGCCAAGATGCGCACCATCGTCCAGGAGGTTGCCCATGCCAAGGTTGGCAGCATCTCGGGCGTCCCCTCGTGGCTGATGGTACTGCTCAAGGAGATCCTCGCCTATACCAAGGCCTCGACGATCGCCGAGGTATGGCCTAGCCTTGAGGTCTTCTTCCATGGAGGGATTAGCTTCGCCCCCTATCGAGAGGCCTACGAAGAGCTCATCGGCAACCCTCGGATGCGCTACGAGGAGACGTACAACGCCAGCGAAGGCTTCATTGCTATCCAGGACGATCCTAGTCTACAGGCCATGCTTCTGATGTTGGACTATGGGATCTTCTTCGAGTTCGTCCCCGTCGAGCTCATCGACGAGACGCAGAGCCCCATTTGCCCCCCGGAGGCGGCCGTGCCCCTGTGGCAGGTTGAGGCGGGCCGCTCGTATGCCATCCTGCTCAGCACCCTTGGCGGGCTATACCGCTATCTGATCGGCGACACTGTACGCTTCGTCTCCTGCGATCCCTATCGCCTGGTGATCACGGGCCGAACCAAGCACTTCATCAATGCCTTCGGCGAGGAACTCATGGTCGCCAATGCCGACAAAGCCCTCGCCCTGACCTGCGCCGAGACGGGTGCTCGGGTGTCTGACTATACGGCTGCGCCTCATTTCTTCATGCAGGAGGGCAAGGGACGGCACGATTGGCTCATCGAGTTCGAGCAGGCCCCAGCCTCTCTAGAGAGCTTCGCCTGCATCCTGGACGGCCATTTGCGTCAGCTCAACTCAGACTATGAGGCCAAGCGTTATATGGATATGACCCTTCGAGAGCTGTGCATCACGCCTGCCCCTCGAGGCCTCTTCCACGATTGGCTCGCCCAGCAAGGCAAGCTCGGCGGGCAGCACAAGGTGCCCCGCCTCAGCAACAACCGCAAATACCTCGACGACCTCCTGGCTATGATACCTCAGCAGGCGTAGAGACCTTCGCAACTACTTTATCATTATTATATTCCAATGGATCAGCAACAGCTTTATCCCCTTACCTTCGAGCCCATGCTCAAGGAGATCATTTGGGGAGGACAAGACATTCGCCCCTTCAAGGGCCTAACCCCAGACGACCGCACCATCGGCGAGAGCTGGGAGATCTCTCATGTGCCCGACAATTACTCTGTCGTCGATGCAGGCCCGCTCAAGGGTAAGAACCTTGACGAACTGATGAGCCTCTACGGCGATCAGCTCGTTGGCCGCTCGGTGCGTGAGCGTTTCGGCGACCGCTTCCCTCTGCTCATTAAGTTCATCGACGCCCAGGCCAACCTCTCCATCCAGGTGCACCCCGATGATACGCTCGGGATGCAGCGGCACAACTCCTTCGGCAAAACCGAGATGTGGTACGTTGTCAAGGCTTCGCCCGAGGCCATGCTCTATAGTGGCTTTGCCAAGCAGTCTTCGCCCGAGGACTACGTTCGCCGCATCCAGGAGGGGACGATCATGGATGCCCTACAGCCCTATCAGGTCAAGGCTGGCGACGTCTTCTTCTTGCCCGCTGGGCGAGTGCATGCTATCGGAGCAGGATGCTTCGTCGCCGAGATCCAGCAGACCTCCAACGTTACCTACCGCATCTATGACTATGACCGTACCGATGCCCAGGGCAATAGGAGAGAGCTCCACACCGATCTGGCCAAGGATGCTATCGACTACACACTGCACGAGGATTACCGCACAAGCTACACCCCTGCCCAGGACGAGGTCGTCCCTCTAGTGCAGTGCCGCTACTTCGAGACGAATTTGCTCGAGCTCACTAAGCCCCTCGAGCGGGACTTCGCTCACCTTGACAGCTTCGTCATCTATATCTGCATGCAGGGCCAGTTCACCCTTGCAGATGACAGGGGCTACAGCCTTAGCCTCAAGCAGGGGCAGAGCGTCCTAGTCCCTGCCTCCGCACGGCAGATTACCCTCCGTCCAGAGGGTGAGTGCAAGCTGATGGAGACCTTCGTCCCCTAAAGTTCGAGAGCTGACCTCCTCCTCCCCTATGCCTAGGCTCAAAACCTACAGCCCCAAGCACTTCTATTCGATCAAGGAAGTCTCGGAGATGCTCCAGGAGAGTGTCTCTACGCTGCGCTACTGGGAGGAGGAGTTCCCTCAGCTGAGACCTCGGACAACCCCTGGAGGAACGAGGCAATACGCCGCCCGAGATCTCGAGATCCTGCGCACGATCAAGCGTTTGCTCCGAGACAAGAAGCTCACGATCCTGGGGGCTCAGGAAGCCCTTCGCCTCGAGGGCAAACGCCTCGAGACCCGAGAGCAAACCCTCGAGCGGCTCTATCGCCTGCGGGATCGCCTCCTCGAGGCCCGCTCCACCCTCCTCCAGCAATCCCATGTATCTGAGCATCCCGAGCAGGGTGTGTAGTCTTTGTATCTCGGAGATTAACTATCTTTGAAGTGTCATTAACCCCTCAAAACAAAGCATACGTCATGCCCTTGGTCTCGGTTGTTATCCCGATGTATCGTGTAGCCTCCCTGCTGCCTCTCTGCATAGAGCAGATCTGTCGGCAGACGCATCGGCATTTGGAGCTGATCTTCGTGGACGATGCCAGCCCTGACGAGGTGTCTTTGATTGTGGAGGCGCATCGAGAGGCATTGCAGCAGCTCGGGATGAGAGTCCTTCTCTTGCGCCACGCAGAGAACCGAGGCGTTGCCCAAGCCCGAAATACAGCCCTCGAACATGCTACGGGAGAGTACCTATATTCGTGGGATGCTGATGACTTCCTTGAACCCGATGCTCTTGAGCGTATGGTACAGGAGGCGGAGCGTATCGAGGCGGATGTGATTGGCTGTGAATGCTTCTTGACCTATAACAGTTCGGAGCGCAGATTGCATCAAGCTGATGTCTGTTCGGGTAGGGAGGCTTATACCCAAATGTGTAAGGGACGACTGAAATGGAATCTTTGGCTCTTCCTCATTCGCCGCTCTCTGATCGAGAGAGGTGAGCCTCTACGCTTCCTCCCCGGTAGGAATATGGGTGAGGATATGATGTTTATGGGCAAGGTCTTTTTGAGAGCAGAAAAGGTGTCGATCATCCATGAGCCCTTCTATCATTACGTCAAGACCAATGCTGAGGCGCAAACTCAGCATTATACTGCTGCCCAGTGGGCGCAGGTGGATGCCAACCTTAGAGAGCTGGAGCAGTATGTGCGACATACCCAGGGGACAGGAGCTATGCAGCTCTTGCAGTATCTCAAACTTTCGCTCAAGCTCCCCCTGCTCCTCTCAAACGACGATGCAGACCTGGTACGCTGGTCGGAGTGGTACCCTGAGGCTAATCCATACATTTGGAGCAACGATGCCTTACCTCTACGTACCAAGCTTTTGCAGATGGCTGCGGCTCGCAGGCAATGGTGGGCTGTTAGGCTGTATCGAAGGCTCATCACGGGCATCCTTTATAAAATACTTTACCGATAACTGACTGTCTATGCTCAAAGCATTAGGGATATTCTCCACCGGGGTTGTTGTAAGCTGTTTTTATTTTCCCTTTGCCTTTACTTTCGCCCCAAGTGTCAATATGAAGATGGTACTAGCCCTGGCTGGTCTAGTCATCGTTGGGCTTCAGGTGATCAATACTCGTAAGTATGAGGTTCGTAAGGAATATCTAGTCTCCGCCTTTATCGCTGCCCTCTATTCGGTCATCAACCTGGTAACGATCGAGGTTAATGATACCTTGGACTATAGCTATGCCAACTATATTACCTCCTATTTTGTTTGGGCTTTTGGGGCTATATCTGTCGTTGCGATGATCCGCAAGATGCACGGACAGGTTACGATCAGGTTGCTGACCTTATATCTCTCGGTAGTTTGTGCCGCTCAGTGCATCATTGCCATTATCATCGATCGTAATGATATGGTCAAGCTTTTTGTCGATAGGTGGATCTTCCAAGGAGCTCATTTTCTCAATGAAGTGAACCGTCTCTATGGTATCGGGGCTTCGCTTGACCCTGCGGGGACTAGGTTTGCGGTTGTGCTAATCATGATTGGCTTTGTCCTGGTTTTGGATGAAGAGGTAAAGCGGAATAAACTTCAAAATATAACCCTGTTACTCTGCTATGGGATTATGGCGACGTTGGGTAACATGATGTCCCGTACCACGACGGTAGGGTTACTGCTGTCTTTCCTCCCTTTTGTTTTGCATTCAGGCTTACATCGTCTGATGATCAAAGGAGATAATTTGATGTCATACCGTATCTTTGCCTCTGTTGCCATACTTGGAACAGCTCTTATGATCTATCTATATAATACTGACCAATTCTTCCATGATCAGCTCCGATATGGTTTTGAGGGCTTCTTCAGTTGGGTGGAGCAAGGGGAATGGAAAACAGACTCGACAGAGAAGCTAAACACCACCATGTGGATTTGGCCAGAGGATCTGAGAGGTTGGCTGATTGGTTATGGGACTTTCGGCTTCTTCTCTTTCTCTACCGATATTGGCTATTGTCGCTTAATTCTCTATTCGGGCTTGGTAGGCTTCATCACTTTCTCTTCTTTGTTTCTATACTGTGCATTCTTCTTTGCCCGTAAGTATAGAAGATATAAGTACATGTTTATTGTCTTGCTCTCTCTTAGCTTTCTCATTTGGATCAAGGTGGCTACAGACCTTTTCTTTATCTATGCCCTCTTCTTAGCCTTTGAGGATGAAAGGGAGAAGTGGCTAGGCAGTGGCCGAGAGGCAAACATCGAAGTCCTAGAAGCAGCATGAGGATAGTTTATTGTATCCCAGCCCTTTACAACTCAGGGGGGATGGAGCGGGTATTGACGCTCAAGGCCAACTATTTAGTAGATCAAGGGTACGACCTGCATATCATCACAACGGATCAGAGAGGGAGGAAGCCCTTCTTCAACCTAGATGATCGCGTCCAGCTATATAATCTAGATATTAACCACGAAGAGCAGAATGGGCAGGGCCTTTGGCTCAAACTTCGAGATTATCCTCTCAAGCGTTACCGCCACGAGAAGCGTCTGAAGGCCTTGCTTATGCGCCTCAGGGCGGACGTTGTGGTCTCTATGTTTGGGGAGGAGGCCTTTTTCCTGACAAAGATCCAGGATGGCTCTCGTAAGGTGCTCGAATACCACTTTTCCAAGCTCAAGAGGCTACAGTATGGCCGTCGAGGTCTTTGGCGATGGGTGGACCTTTGGCGCACACGTAAGGATGCTGAGGCCGTCAAGGGCTACGACCGCTTTGTCGTCTTGACAGAGGAGGATAGAGCTCTTTGGGGAGAGCTCCCGAATATCTGTGTTATCCCCAATCCCCTTCCTTTCGAACCTCAAGAGCAGGCAGATACGACCTCTTGTCGCATCATTGCGGCAGGAAGGTATGACTACCAGAAGAATTTTGAGGCTCTTCTAGATATTTGGGCCATGATTCACAAGGATTTCCCTGCGTGGCGTTTGGATATTTATGGTGATGGCCCTATGAGGTCGCTCTTGGAGGAGCGTCTAAAGGGCCTCGGCCTCGGCGAATCTCTAACGCTACATCCACCTACCCGAGAGATCATGCGAGAATATCTCTCGAGCTCAATCTATGTGATGACCTCTCGCTACGAGGGCCTGCCCATGGTGCTCCTGGAGGCCCAAGCCCTTGGCCTCCCTATTGTGAGCTATACCTGTCCTTGTGGTCCGAGGGATATCGTCGCGGATGGGGTGAATGGCTACCTCGTGCCCGAGGGTAGAGAGGAAGAGTTCGCCGCAAGGCTTCGTCTCTTGATGGCTGATGAACAGCTGCGGCGAGACATGGGCCGAGCCGCCCACGAGGCCTCGAGCCGCTATCGCATGCAGACGGTTATGCCTCAGTGGCTGGAGCTCTTCGAGGCACTCGTTCGAATCTCAAAGAATTGAATGATAGATCTATGAAAGGAATAGTACTGGCAGGAGGCTCGGGGACTCGCCTCTATCCGATGACCCGAGGGGTAAGCAAGCAGATGCTCCCCGTCTACGATAAGCCCATGATTTATTATCCGATCTCGGTTTTGATGCTCTCGGGAATTCGGGAGATCCTCATCATCTCTACGCCGACGGATTTGCCTCTCTTCAAACGCCTTCTAGGGGATGGCTTGGACTATGGCTTGAACCTTAGCTATGCCGAGCAGCCTTCGCCAGATGGCCTGGCACAGGCCTTCATCATCGGGCGAGAGTTTATCGGTGATGATGCTGTTTGCCTGGTGCTTGGGGACAATATCTTCTACGGAACGGGCTTCTCTGCCCAGCTGCACGAGGCCGTTCGTAAGGCTGAGGAGGATGCTATAGCCACAGTATTTGGCTACTGGGTCAATGATCCCGAACGCTATGGTGTAGCGGAGTTCGATGCTCAGGGGCAATGCCTCTCGATTGAGGAGAAGCCTCAAAGGCCCAAGAGCAATTATGCTGTTGTGGGGCTGTACTTTTACCCCAACAAGGTCGTGCAAATCGCCCAGGAAGTACGTCCCTCGGAGCGAGGAGAGCTCGAGATCACTTCGGTCAATCAAGCCTTTCTAGAGCTGGGAGAGCTACAGGTGCAGACCCTGGGGCGAGGCTTTGCCTGGCTGGATACGGGGACGCATGAGGCTCTGAGCGAAGCCTCTACCTTCATCGAAGTCATAGAGAAGAGGCAGGGGCTGAAGGTCGCTTGCCTTGAGGAGATCGCCTACCGCAAGGGATGGATCGACGAGGAGAAGCTCCGTGAGCTCGCTGCCCCGATGATCAAGAACCAGTATGGGCAATATCTACTCAAACTCATAGATCGCAGATGATGCACTACGAACGTAAGATCCTCATCACGGGTGGGGCGGGTTTCATTGGCTCTCATGTAGTTCGTCTCTTGGCGACTCGCTATCCTCACTACCACATCATTAACCTCGACAAGCTGACCTATGCAGGTAATCTAGAGAACCTTCGGGATGTGGAGCAGCTGCCCAACTATACCTTTGTGCGGGCAGATATTTGTGATCATGAGCGTATGCTTGAGCTCCTAGCTCATTATGAGGTCGATGGTGTTGTCCATCTAGCTGCTGAGAGCCATGTAGATCGCAGTATCAGAGACCCCTTTACCTTCGCTCGGACTAATGTCATGGGGACGCTCAGCCTGCTACAGGCCTGTAGTCGGGTTTGGGAGCAGAGCCCAGAGGGATATCGAGGCAAGCTCTTCTATCACGTCTCGACGGATGAGGTCTATGGAGCTCTCCCTCTAGATGGTGGGATGTTTACCGAGCAGACGAGCTATGATCCGCATAGTCCCTATTCGGCCAGTAAGGCCTCGAGTGATCACTTTGTAAGGGCCTTTCACGATACCTATGGTCTACCGATTGTGATCACGAATTGTTCGAACAATTATGGTCCCTACCAATTCCCCGAGAAGCTCATTCCTCTATTCATCAATAATATCGTCCAAGGAAGACCCCTGCCCGTCTATGGTCGAGGGGAGAATGTCCGGGACTGGCTCTATGTCGAAGATCATGCTCGAGCCATTGATGTCGTCCTCCACCGAGGCAGAGTAGGGGAGACCTATAACATCGGAGGGCACAATGAATGGCGCAATATCGACCTCGTGCACCTCCTGATCGAGACGACTGACCGTCTACTCGGGCGTCCAGTCGGTAGCTCCGAGGGCTTGATCTCGTATGTGAAGGATCGGGCAGGGCATGATCTGCGCTATGCGATTGATGCTTCGAAGATCGAGCAGGAGCTAGGCTGGAAGCCCTCATTGCAGTTCGCTCAAGGGCTGGAGCTCACTGTGCGCTGGTACTTGGAGCATCGGGATTGGGTGGAGCATATTACCTCGGGCGTGTACGGGGAGTATTACCAGTCGGTATATGGTTAAGGCTTGGCCATCAGCCTGGATATATAAACACCCCACTAAGGTTGTCAACCTTAGTGGGGTGTTTTGTTGTGTAGGGGCTATCTCTTAGAAGCGTACCCCGAAGGATACAGCCATGCGGACGAAGCCGAAGGGCATCTTGCCCGATAGCTTACCATCCTTTTTAGTGATGACAATATCCCTCTCCGTAGGCTTGAAGGGGAGCTTGTCGATGGACTTGTCGATCTGCTGGCGCAGGTTAGCAATGTCCTCATCGCTGGGCTCTATCCCCGCAGGAAGTCCAGAGATCTTACCATTTAGGTTAACCTTCGCTTGACCTAGGTGTCCACCAACGATAGACCAGTCGATGACAAAGTTTTTCTTAGAGCCAAACTGCCACTGAGCCCCTAAGAGCAGACCAGCTCCTAAGGAGTTGAGGTTGCCATTGAGGTCGAGCTTAGCTTCTTTGCTGACGGACACCCCTCCGATCGTTGTGGTTACCATAGTGGTGTAGTGCATCCCAGCAACCTGGTAGCTCTCGTAGCGTAGGTAGGGGGCGATGTAGAAGCCCTGTCCGTAGCCCTTGCCGAGGTAGATGCGCAGCTCGGGGGTGATCATCTTCGAGGAGATAGTTGAGCCTGCGAGCTCTGGAATCCTCTTGTCGATTTCTTTGGCAAAGGGGAATGAACCTGTGGGCATGATGCTCCCCCCGAGCTGCACGGAGAGCCTCTTGCCGAGGACTTGCTCTACGGAGAAACTATAGTTGCGCAGAGCAATTCCAGTGAGGTTCATCTTGACAATAGTCCTCCCTCCGAGGAGGCTTGAGTCGAAGCTAGAGACAGCAGGGACGTCCTTAGGTTCATCTAGGTCTCTGAGGATCTTGTCAAAGGTTGAGTCCTCCTGTGCCTGTGCCTGCATTGCACCGAATGCCAGGCAGAGCATGAGTAGTAGTCTTTTCTTCATATTCTCTAGTCTCAAAGAGTTGTCGAAACGCTAAACGTAAGTATAAGGCAAAGATAGTAGATAGTTTTTTAATCTCCTATACTACGAGTGGTGTTTTTGTTAAATAGTGCTATCAGTTGCCTTGCTTAGTCTCTTGGCTTTGTGCCTTTCGTACCTGTTTTGTTGATTTGTAGAGGGTGCAGAGCCTTGAGATGAGTTAGAGAAAAGGGCCAATTCTTCTCTTGTAGAGCTCCCCCCCCCCATGCCTGCTTGAGAGGCTCTTGATCGAGCTCTCGGAAGACTCTTTACTGAGCCTCGATAGAGTTTCTTCTACGATCCTACTTAGGTCTCTACGGCGATCCTATTTGAGCCTCAAGTGAGATCCTATTTAGACTTCGATTGAGATCCTACTTAGATCTCGATCGAGTGCCCGATAGACCCTCAGTCGAGGAGTTACATCCAGCTCTATTGAAGATATTTATCCAGTCTGCATACAAGGGAATAGAATAAAAGCGTATATTTACCATACAATTTCACTAGCTGTATTAACAGTAAACACCTTATCACGATGAGTCAGATACGATCCTACATTGCCCAAAACGAAGATCGCTTCCTCAGCGAGCTCTTCGATCTTATTCGCATTCCCAGTATCAGTGCTCAGAGCGAGCATCGAGGCGATATGCTTCGCTGCGCAGAGCATTGGCGAGATCATCTCCTAGCTTTAGGAGCAACACGAGCGGAAGTCTATCCCACCGCTGGCCACCCGATCGTCTACGCAGAGTACATACAAGACCCTAGTTTACCCAACATACTCGTATATGCCCACTACGACGTGATGCCTGTCGAGCCACTGGAGCTGTGGCACAGCGACCCTTTCGAGGCAGAGATCCGTGATGGTCATATTTGGGCTCGAGGGGCAGACGACGACAAGGGGCAGTCCATGATACAGGTCAAGGGCTTCGAGACGGCACTCAAGCTCGGACTCGTACGTTGCAATGTTAAGTTCCTCTTCGAGGGAGAGGAGGAGATCGGCTCGACACACCTCGAGGCCTTCCTCCATGAGCACAAAGAGATGCTCCAGGCCGAGGCGATCATCGTCTCGGATACGAGTATGGTTAGTGCCGAGACCCCTTCGCTCACGACCGGACTTCGAGGCCTGGCCTATTGGCAGCTCGAGGTTACTGGGCCGAATAGAGACCTGCACTCGGGGCATTTCGGTGGGGCTGTGGCTAACCCCATTAACGAGCTTTGTAAGCTGATCGCTCGGATCCAGGACGAGCGTGGTCGCATCACCATCCCTGGCTTCTACGACGATGTGATCCCCCTCAAGGATGAGGAGCGGGCCATGATCGCCCAAGTCCCCTTTGACGAGGCTAAGTACCGTGCAAGCATTGATGTTGATGCCCTGTGGGGCGAGGAGGGCTACCATACCCTCGAGCGTAATAGCTGCCGTCCGAGCTTCGATGTTTGCGGTATCTGGGGCGGTTATCAAGGCGAGGGGGCTAAGACGGTATTGCCTAGCAAGGCCTATGCCAAGGTCAGCTGTCGCCTCGTGGCTGCGCAGGATCATCACAAGATCAGCCAGGCCTTCGTCGATTATATCCATAGCATCGCTCCCAAGCATATCCGAGTAGAGGTGCAGCCCATGCACGGAGGCGAGGCCTATCTCTGCCCCATCGACTTGCCCGCTTACCAAGCTGCAGAGCAGGCTGTCGAGGTGGCTTTTGGAGTGCGTCCCCTAGCCGTCCGTCGTGGTGGAAGCATTCCGATTATTGCTGTCTTCGAACGTGTGTTGGGTATCAAGACGATCCTCATGGGTTTTGGGCTGGAGAGCAATGCCATTCATTCACCGAATGAAAATATGCGCCTAGACTTCTTCCGCAAGGGGATCGAGGCTGTGGCAGAGTTTTACCGTCGTTTCCCCCTACGCTAACCCCTCACTATGATTAAAGATATAGTACGCAACGCCTACCAACAGGATAATAGCAAGCAAGCTGACTTCGAAGTCGAGCGTAGCCGTATGGTACGTCTAGGGCAGGAGCAGCATCCGAGCACTCATTTCGGGCGAATCCTCATCCGTGGAGCCTACCACGAGGGGACAAACACAGACATCTTGATCGAAGGCAATCGTATCAGCCGCATTGCCCCTCGTATCGAGCTCGAAGACGAGCCCGCAGAGGTTATCGAGGCTCAGGGGATGGCCGTTATCCCAGGGCTGATCAATACCCACACCCATGCGGCGATGACGCTGCACCGAGGTTACGGGGACGACCTCCCGCTGATGACTTGGCTCGAGGACTACATCTGGCCCGTAGAGGCGAAGATGACCGAGCTCGATGTCTATGTCGGGGCTCGGCTGGCTTGCCTTGAGATGATCAAGAGCGGGACAACCTGCTTCCTCGATATGTACATGCACCCCAAGCAGACCGCTCGTGCAGCTGAAGAGATGGGTCTCAGGGCCATGATCTCCTACACCCTCTTCGATCAGGGTAATGCCGAGCGTGCAGCCCTTGATCGTCAGCGCAGTGCCGAATATCTCGAGTATTTCTCTACGCTGAGCGATAGGATTAGCTTCAATCTTGGTCCTCATGCCATCTACACGGTGAGCGGAGAGCAGCTACAGTTCTGCCACGAGTTTGCCCAAAAGCATGGGGTCAAGATCCATTTACATCTTTCCGAGACTCAGGGCGAGGTAGAGGAATGTCTTCGCTTGCATGGCACAACGCCGGTTCGTTACCTCGAGCGTCTAGGCATCCTCGGGCCAAACCTAATCCTCGCCCACGTCGTTTGGGTAGATGATGAGGAGATGGATCTACTAGCCAAGTACGATGTGGCCGTCGTGCATAACCCCGCCTCTAACATGAAGCTAGCCAGCGGCTATGCCTTCAAGTATGAGGAGATGAAGCAGCGAGGCATTCGTCTAGGGCTAGGGACAGATGGTTGCTCATCATCGAACAATCTAGATATGTTTCACGCTATGCGCTTGGCCTCGTTATTGGGCAAGGTATGGCGATTTGACAGTACGGCGGTCAGTGCAGCGGATATTTTTGCCAGCTCAACGAGCATAGGGGCAGATATTCTCTCGATAGAGGCGGGTCGCATCGCAGAGGGAGCTCTAGCAGACCTCTGCCTCATAGACCTAAATCGTCCCGAGATGACCCCTCTGACAAACCTCACCTCGAACCTCGTCTACTCTGCCTCGGGTAGCTGCGTAGACACGACTATCGTAGACGGACGTATCCTGATGCGAGGGGGGCATGTGCCTGGCGAGGAGGAGATCTTGGCTCAGGCTAGAGAGGTCGCTCGCCGCATTATCCCACAAGAGTAATCATTCATTCCCCGATCCTATTGGGGGACTAAGCAATAAACATTATGATGCAAGAACAACATTACCACGAGGCAGCCTCTTATCTTGCCTCACGCATTCCCAAAGAGACCAAGACTGCCATCATCCTAGGCAGCGGACTGGGCAATCTAGCCGAGATGCTCAAGGACAGTACCGTTATCCCCTATACTCAAATCCCCCACTTCGCTCATTCGACTGCTGTAGGGCACAAGGGGAACTTGATCTCGGGTACTCTCGGTGGAGTCCCCGTACTGGCGATGCAGGGACGCTTCCACTACTACGAGGGCTATAGCATGGAGCAGGTAACCCTGCCCGTGCGCGTCATGAAGCTCCTGGGTATCGAGAATCTACTCGTCTCGAACGCTGCTGGAGGGATCAATACCAGCTTCAAGGTCGGCGATCTGATGATCATCCGTGATCATATCAACAACATGCCCAATCCGCTCATTGGGCCTAATATGGAGATGTTCGGGCCTCGCTTCCCCGACATGACGAGGGCCTATGACAGAGAGTTCATCACCAAGGCGAAGGCCATTACTCAGGAACTGGGCATCCCAGTCAAGGAGGGCGTGTATGTAGGGCTGACCGGCCCATCGTATGAGACCCCAGCCGAATACCTCTTCTGGGGCAAGGTGGGCGGTGATGCTATCGGCATGAGCACTGTGCCTGAAGTGATCGTTGCCCGTCATGCTGGCATTCGAGTTTTCGGGATGTCGGTGATCACGAACGAGGGCTATCACTTCGCCGATGACTTCGTCAATGATGCTCAGGATGTGATCGATGCTGCCAATGCTGCCAGTGAGCGTATGGGACGTATCTTCTCTGAGTTAGTCCGTCAGCTCTAAGGGCTGTCGAGCGTGTTATACGCCCCTGATCTCTCCTGAGAGGAGGATCAGGGGCGTCTTCGTTGCCCAAGTTCCCTACGGATGCAGCGCAAGTGGATTTTGCAAGTAAATGAACCGATACATGGGTAAAGATGGTTACTTTTGCAGACAAATTTCTTTTAATCACTTCAAATCTGTGTTTCTATGATACGTGTACTATATCGCTCTGTAGCTCTCCTGGCCACCATCGCCTGTAGCTTCGCCCTCGACCTTCATGCTCAGAAAGCCTCGGACGAGGTTGTAACTGGAGGACGTAATGAGAAGCAAATCAAGCTCATCGAACTGCCCTATGCCACTGATGCCCTATCACCAGTGATCTCGAAGGCTACGATCGAGCTGCACCACGGCAAGCACCTAGCAGGCTATGTGAACAACCTCAATCGTCTCATCAAGGGGACGGAGTTTGAGGGAATGGCTCTCGGGGAGATCGTGTGCAAGAGCAAGGGCGGCATCTTCAACAATGCTGGTCAGACGCTCAACCACAACCTCTACTTCCTTCAGTTCGCCCCCAAGCCTCGCCACAGCCAGCCCATCGGTAGGCTCGCCCAAGCGATCCAGCGTCAGTGGGGTGGCTTCGCTGCTCTACGTCAAGTGATGGAGCAGACTGGGGGGAAACTCTTCGGCTCGGGCTGGCTCTGGCTTGTGGTCAATACAGAGGGGCAGCTGGAGGTCGTTACCGAGGCCAATGGGAGCAACCCGATTGTTCGAGGGATGAATCCTCTGCTCGGCTTCGACCTTTGGGAGCACGCTTACTACCTTGATTACCAAAATCGACGTGCCGATCATATCAAGGCCCTCTGGCAGATCATCGACTGGGAGATCATCGAGCTGCGTTACCAGAGCTCTAACACCTCCTGCGGGATTAACTAAGCCTTAGCTCTATGACCTCTTCCAAGAAGAAAGCAAACAAGTCCATCATCCCCGAGCCAGCTCTCAGACGCTTGCCCTGGTATCTGTCTTTCGTCAAGATGTTACGAATGCAAGGGGAGTCCCTCGTCTCTTCGACCCGCATCGCCCGTGGGGTTGGGGTCGATGCAGCCCTGGTGGCCAAGGATCTCTCCTATGTTAATCTACAGGGACGTACCCGTGTAGGCTATCGGGTGGAGGAGATGGTGGAGGTGCTGGAAGCCTTCTTGGGCTTCACCATCGAGCACCGAGCTGTGCTACTCGGAGTGGGTAACTTGGGTGCTGCTCTGTTGGCGGACAAGGGTCTAGCGCAGTTTGGCCTAGAGATCGTAGCGGCCTACGATGTCTCTGAGGCTGTAGTGGGGCAGGTCGTTAGCGATGTGCCTGTGTACCACATCGACGCCCTAGAGGAGATGATCGCCGAGCAGGAGGCACAGATTGCGATCCTGACCGTGCCCATCGGTCAAGCTCAATTGATGGCGGACAAGGTGACCCAGCTGGGCTTTAAGGCCATTTGGAACTTCACCCCAGTCCGTATCCAAGTCCCCGAGCCCCTCGTGGTGCAGAACACTTCGCTCTACGCCCATCTGGCCGTCATGTTTAGCCGCATCTCCACGGCTCAGGCTCTCTCGCAACCCTAAGCCTCCGTCCTCCACGATGAAGATCCTAGCTGTAGGGTTCAACTATCCCAGCCACCGAGACGAGCAGGCGCATAGTCAAGAGCTCCCCTCAGATATGTCGGAGCCGATCATCTTCCACAAGGGCGACTCGGTGCTGCGTCGGGGGATGCCTTTCTTCTTACCCGACTTTGGCTCTCGCATCGAATACGAAGCTGAACTCGTTGTGCAGATTAGCCGTGTGGGCAAGTGTATTGCCGAGCGATTTGCTCATCGTTACTACGAGCGGATCACCCTCGGGATCGACTTCACGGCAAGAGATCTACAGCTGCAGGCCATTGCCCAAGGGAGGCCGTGGACGCTTTCTAAGGCCTTCGACAATGCTGCAGCCGTAGGCGAATGGATCTCCAAAGAGGAGCTTGGCTATCCCGAGCAGCCTATCCCCTTCTCCCTACGGGTAGATGGGGCGGTGGTGCAGCAGGCTAGCAGTGCAGAGATGCTCTATAGCATTGATCGGGTCATTGCCTACGTCAGTCAGTTTCACACGCTCAAGATGGGCGATTTGATCTTTACCGGTACTCCTAGTGGTGTTGGTGAGGTGAGGATTGGCCAGCTGCTCGAGGGCTATATCGGGGAGCGGCGTGTCCTACAGATCCCAGTCAAATGACCTCGGGGTTCGTCCGAGAGCTCGAAGTTCCTGTCTAGGCGACCTCGAGAGAGGTCTCTTACCTCGCCTTACTTCATCTATTCCCCCCTCCCTCGTATGTGCAGATGCGCATTCGGGAGGGCCTGGGCTGAGCTCTCGGGAGGACTTCCCCCGAGCTCCTATATAGGGCCTCTCTCTCTCCTCCAATAGGGCCGCAGCCGAGGTCTCGGCAGATGCTCTCTCGAGGCTCAGATAGGATCTCACTTGAGACCCAAATAGGAGTTCACTTACGATCCTATCTGAGTCTCCATCGAGATCTAGGTAGGAGCTCAAGGGGGGATTACCAGGACTTAGTTTGGCGGAGAATAAGTACCTTTGCCTAGGAGACGGACAAAGCCTCCATATTACCCCATACAGATGAAGATCAATAGTGTTATCAGGCAACTAGGCCTGCTCCTCCTCGTTGGGACGAGCGGCATAGCTGCACTCTATGCCCAAACGAAGCAGCTAACAGAGGATCAGCTCAAGGCGCAGACCTTCTATTATCAGGGTGTGCTCGAAGCCAAGCAAGAGCGGTGGCACGAAGCGCACAGCCTCCTAGACTATAGCTACCGCCTAGACTCAACGAGCACTGAGACCATGTACGAGCTCGGACGGGTGTGCATGGCCCTCGATCAGCTACAGCGAGGATTGGAGCTGCTGCGCAAGGCCCACAGACTTGAGCCCCAAAATAGAGACTACATTGAGGGCCTTATGATGGGCCTCGAAGCCAGTCATGCCAACGAAGAGGCTATTCAGATCGCTCGAGACTGGCTCTCAAAGCATCCCGAGGACGAATATATCTCCATGCGGCTCGGGCAGGCCTACCTCAACTCGGGTACGATCGATAGTGCAATCCGCGTTTACAATAGACTTCAGCAGACCAAAACGAAGGATCTACCTGCCTTCATGCGCCTGGCCTATATCAAGGCCCGCATCCATGGTATGGCCTCGAGAGATCAGGAGGCGATGGGTGAATACAGACGTGTCGTCGAGACCTTCCCCCATGAGCTAGAGCCCAAGGCTCAGTACGCCTCTCAGTTACTTGAGCGCAGAATGCTGAGCGAGCTGCCCGAGCTGCTCAAGACCCTCGAGCAGGAGGACTACGAGGCCATGCCCCTAGCCCTCCTACAGATCGCCTATTACTCGGCTGCTCAGCATCCTGACTCGGCCATACAGGTACTCAAGCGCATAGACCGAGAGCACCTGGCCTCGGGGGGAGATCAGATCAATATCTGGTACTCCTTCCTCCAAGAGCAGAGGGGTAAGACCCTCCTCATCCCCCAGCAGTACAATCATCACCTCGATAGTCTATTGGCCTTGCATCCCGAAGACCTACGTCTTGTGCTGGGCTATGCTAAGATCCTGAGACAGCAGGCCCAGTATCGTAAAGCCATTCAGGTACAGCTTCCCTTCGTAGAGGTCGAGCCGCAGAATGTCGAGCTGTGGGACGGCATCATTGGAGATGCAGTCTCGGCAGAGGACAACAAGCTCGTCGAGGAGCTCTCGCTCAAGGCCATCGAGCACATACAGACCAATTGGCGGTATTATCTCTTTGCCTGCATTGGGCTCAGAGAAGAGCCCGAGCAAGCTATGGCCCTGGCCCGTAGAGGGCTACAAGAGCTCCCCAGTTCCGAGACCTGGGGTCGCAGCATCCTGCTTGGATTGCTGGGTGATTATCTCCTCGAACAGGGCCGGGTCGAGGAGAGCTTCAAGCATTATGAGGAGGCGATAGAGCTAGAACCCAACAATCCCTCCGTCCTCAACAACTACGCCTATGCCCTCGTCGAGCGAGATGGAGACCTCGACAAGGCTGAGCGTATGGCCGCCAATGCCGTGCGCCTACAGCCCAAGGATGTGAATGCCCTAGATACCTTCGCCTGGATATACTACAAGCAGGGTCGCTACACCATGGCCCGCCTCTATCAGACCGAGGCTCTTACAGTGGCAGGTAAGGACGCCTCTCCTGTGCTCTACGACCACATGGGGGACATCAAACACGCCCTAGGCGACATCGGGGCAGCCCGTGAGGCCTGGGGCAAGGCATTAGAGCTCTACACCCAAGAGGGAGAGCATGAGAAGGCCAAGCTGGTCTCTGACAAGCTAAAGGGTAAGCTCAAGCAAAGCAAGCCCAGCAAAGACAAGAAAAAAGGAAAAAGTAAATGAGATCCCTCCCCATCCTCCGCCTAGGCAGCCTCTTTGTGGCCCTAATCGTCCTCCTGCTGACCCTAGGGGCTTGTAGTACGAAGCGTCGAGCTCAAGCCCCCTCGGCGAGTGTGCGCCAAGAGAAGGCAGCCATACTCACCGCCCTAGAGCGTCAGGCGGGTTCTTGGCAGGGCCTGAGAGCTTCGCTACAGATGCAGCTCTCTCTAGGCCAACGCTCTGTCAGTTCTCGTGTCAGTGTGCATTGTATTAGAGGTAAGGGTATTCGTATGAGTGCAATGCCCTTCCCCCTGATCGAGGCAGCTCGAGCTTGGTTTACCGAGGAGGAGGTGATCTTGGTCGATCTGATCGGCAGACGTTATGCTCAGGAAAGCTACGAGACACTCTCTAGCATGCTCGGTCTCAAGATCACCTACGAGCAGATCGAAGCCCTACTCCTCGGTCGGGTCTTCTCCCCTGAGGGTACGGGGACGAGCCCCCTGAGAAGGCTTACTTTCAAACCACTAGCTCCCGCGGGTGCAGAGCTGAGCTATCGAGCACGAGGGGGGTACGAGTACGCTTTCGTTCTCGACGAGGGAGCTCTGCTGTACACCTCCAGCCTCCTAAGATCAGGTTCAGAGCTGTTGAGGGTCGAATACTCGAGGCACAACACCCTCGACGAGGTTGGATCTATGCTGCCTGGTGAGGCGATCTACAGCTTCATGGGGCATACCCCTACAGCTGCACCCCGAGCTCGGGTTGAGGTCCAGTGGAGCAGAACCACGATCGTAGAGCCCGAGGAGCTGAACATCCAGCCCAACGTGCGCTCGGGCTATAGTCGCATAGGGATAGATAAGATCATAGAGCTCATCAAGAGATTTAGTTAGCATGCAAATACGCAAGTGTATCGCCCTCATCCTCTGCCTCGTCCCACTCTGGAGCGCAGAGGCGCAGACGAGGAAGTCAGCACGTGTCCGTGCCCTGGAGCAGGAGCGAAATAAGATGCTCAAGCAGATCGAGAGCACAGACAAGCAACTCAAGAACATCAAGCACAATGCCCGTACCGAGCAGCGTCAGCTCGAGCTTGTACGCCGCCAAAAGGCTCAGCGCACGGCTATGCTGCGCCATCTCGGCGTAGAGATCGCCGCCTTACAGGGAGATATAGACTCATTGGCGTCCCGGGTGCGCTCGCTGCACAGTCGAGAGCAGCAGTTGCTCGAGCAGTACAAGAGGTCGATCCTTGCCCTGGGGCAAGGGATGCAGCGAGAGGATCAGTTGCTCTTCATCTTCTCTTCGCCTACCCTAGAGCAGGGCTTGCAGCGCAAGCACTTCCTCTCTCGCTATGCCTCTAGCAGCAGACGCACGGCCCAGGAGCTGCATGAGACGCGAGAGGAGATAGAGGCCAAGCAAAGAGAGCTCACCACCAACCATGAGAGCAAGCTGGGTCTGCTCGCCCTAAGAGACCGAGAGCGAAAGAAGCTCGAGAGCGAGGAACACATGCACTCCTCTCAGATCCGCACCCTCAAGGGTAAGGAGGAGGCCCTGGCCCAAGAGCTCAAGAAGCAACGCTCCGAGGCCACAGCCCTCGAGCAGAAGATCGAGGAGCAAATCGCCTACGAGATAGAGCAAGAGCAGCGTCGCCGAGCGGAGGCCAAGCGTAGGGCAGAGGCTAGACGCCGAGCAGAGGCTAAGCGTCGGGCAGAGGCTAGACGCAAGGCAGAGGCCCAACGCATAGCCGAGGAGCGTCGTCATGCTGCGACGACACCAGCGAGCCCTACCGAGGTCGGGGAGGAGACTCTCGAGGAAGAGACCAGCCCAGCCGAGGAGGCCAGCACGACGAAGAGCCGCTCTAGAGGCAGGGCTAAGGCCACAGCCCGAGAGGCTGCCGAGTATGAGGCATCGGAGGCGATGGAGATCAAGCTCTCGGGCAGCTTCACTCGCAATAAGGGACGCCTTCCCATGCCCGTACGTGGACGCTATACGATTACTCGCTTCTTCGGCCTACAGAAGCATAACGAACATAGCCGTGTACAGGTCAGCAGTGGTGGGATCGATATCCGCCCCTCTAGTGATCGTAGGGCCTATGCTGTCTTCGATGGAGTCGTGCGTAGCATCTTCGCAACGCCTGGCTATGGCACATCTATTCTCGTAAGGCATGGAGACTATCTCACTTCGTACTCGAATCTCTCCTCGATCAATGTACGCCAGGGACAGAAGGTCAAGGCCGGAGCCGTCCTCGGCAGTATCTCCACAGCTGGCATGGGCGATCGGGCAGGTACGCTGCACTTCCAGCTCTGGCGTGAACGAACCAAGCAGAACCCTTTACTATGGCTCAAAAGATAGTTGCTACGATCGGGAGCTTCGATGGGGTGCATCGAGGGCATCTGCAACTCCTTGGCGAGCTGCTTCAGCTCGCCAAGGAGTTCGAGGGGAGAAGCTTTGTCTTCACCTTCGACCGCTTACCTGCAGCCCTACTGCACCCTGAGGAGGCTCCCCGTCTGCTCACTAGCCTGGCGGAGAAGTGTGAGCGGCTCTACGCCGCTGGGGTGGATGAGGTCGTTGTGCTGCCCTTCTCGGCCGATCTAGCACGGATGACCTCCGAGACTTTCATGCGAGATATCCTGCGCAGTCGCTATGGGGTCGATGTACTGCTCATAGGCTACGATCATGTCTTCGGCTCAGATCGGCTGTCGAGTTTCGATGAGCGGGTTGCTATCGGGCGGAGGTTGGGCATCGAGCTGCGACAGGCTCAGGATATTGCCCGCAGTGGAGAGGTCGTGAGCTCGAGCCGCATTCGGCGTGCACTCGCTGTCCCAGGGGGGATAGAGCAGGCCAATCAGTTGCTCGGCTACGGCTATCGTCTCAGAGGCAAGGTCGGGCGAGGGCAACAGATCGGACGAACGATTGGCTTCCCCACAGCCAATATTATCTTAGAGGATGAGGGCAAGCTCCTCCCCTCGAGCGGTGTCTATGCCGTTCGGGTCTATCTCGAGCACGAGGAGAGCTCCCTTGGGGGAATGCTCTACATCGGTACTCGGCCTACGGTTGATGGCTTGGGGCAGGTTGTAGAAGTGCATCTCTTCGACTACTGTGCCGATCTCTATGATCGAGAGATAGAGGTTGAACTCCTGGCCTATATCCGTGGCGAGAGCCACTTCGCCTCTCTTGAGGCCCTGCGCCAGCAGCTCTCGCTCGATGAGCAGCACTGTCGAGCGCACCTCGATCGGCTAGCAGATTAAGCTCTCGCCTCTCGTAGCCCCCTTCACATCTTCGGTGAGCCCCTCAGCCACACTCTCCAGAGACAGTCGATCGAGACTTCGGTAGGCTCTCGATCGAGCTCTCGTCTATAGCCTCTATTGAGGTCTAGATAGGATCACTACCGAGGCTCAGATAGGACTTCACCCGAGCTCCTACTTATGTCTCTGTGGAGGTGTAGATAGGACTTCCCCAGGGGGGCTATCTAGGCTTCTGCACAGGATCTGGTAGCACCTCGTTAGAGAGCCTATTGGATTGAGATCGACGAAGCGTAGGCACACGCCGAAGAACCTCCTTTTGACGAGCACTTTTTTGCATATTATCCCTCTATTTAACCCTGCCTGCAAGCTCCTCCCTAGGCATTATAGCCTCCTAGTGGGCTGTGTAAAGATTGTTTGTGTCCAGTGCATAAGTCCTTATAGGATCGACCCTTATTGACTTCTCTTCGATGTGCATAACTGTGTGTATAAGCTGTTCCTATTTTAGTAATGATTTGTTTTATAGTGAAATAGCTATGCACCGTTGGATGTGCATTACTGACAATGGTAAATGGCTGGAAACAAACTGGATATAGTCCGAATGAAAAAAACAACCCTTCGGACGTTTTTTTCTTACCCTTTATTTGCTCAACTTTGTACTCCATTCTCGAAGCTCTTTGGGCAGCCTCATTGGTGTCTCCGAGCTCATGTGGAAAACAGAACAAAAAGCATTGATATAAGGTAAACGACTACTAGATTTTATGCCCGACGCTAGTCATATCAACGAGCTCTGGGGGAAGTGCCGTGCATTCCTCTCTCAGACGCTCAATGAGCAAACGATGAGGAATTGGATCGATCCGATCAGACCCATATCCTTAGAGGATTCTGTCCTCAAACTCTGGGTGCCCTCGGAGCACTTCTGCGATTATCTGGAGCAGCATATGCGCAAGGAGATCGAGGTCATGCTACAGCTTTTCGTAGGCCGTAGTGCTGACATTGAGTTTGAGTTTCCCCGAGTAGGGGAGGCCGCACAGGCTCAGACAGAGGAGGTGGCGCAGGTTGATAGAGCCATGGCATCGGGCAACTATGTCTCTTACCTGAACCAATCCCTACGTTTCGACACCTTCATCGAGAGCGAGTGTAACCGTATGGCTCGTACGCTGGCCTATTCAGTTGCCACTTGCCCTGGACAGTCTCCGCTCAACCTGCTCTTTATTCACGGCCCTAGCGGGGTGGGTAAGACCCATCTCTGCCAGGCTATCGGCCAGCATATCCAGCAGGAGCACCCTCGTCTGCGTGTGTGCTATGTGTCCAGTGCCAAGTTCGAGAACCAATACACCCGTGATGCTCGTCAGAGGGGCAAGACCTCCTTCATCGAGTTTTATCAGCAGATGGATGTCCTCTTGATCGACGATATCCAGGGGCTCATCGGTAAGACCGGTACGCAAAAGGCCTTCTTCGAGATCTTCAACCACCTTTATCTGCTCGGTAAGCAGATTGTGCTGACCTCGGATGTGCCCCCAGTGGACTTTATTGGGATGGAGGAGCGCATGATCACTCGCATTCAGAGCTCAGTGGTCATTAAGCTCGAACGCCCGGATATTGAGCTGCGTCGTAAGATCCTGCAGACCAAGGTCGCCGAGAGCGGTGTCTCGCTCGGCAACGAGATCGTCGAGATCATCGCCGAGCGTATGGGGCGCAATGTGCGTGAGCTAGACGGTACGATCAAGACATTGATCTCCTATTCTCAGCATGGCAAGCGTACCATCGATATGAACCTTACCCGACAGGTGATGAGCAGCAGTATCGTCATGGACAAGCCCGAGATCACTATGGAGTACATCCAGCAGCTTGTCTCTGAGCGTTACAACATCGACCCTAAGCTCCTCTATGGGAGCACCCGTAGGGCCGAGGTGGCTCTGCCTCGACAGATCGTCATGTACATGACCAAGAAGTACACGAGCCACTCCTATAGTGCTATCGCTGAGCGTCTCGGTAGACGCAATCATACGACCGTGATGCACGGGGTCAAGACGATCACCGACCGCATGAGTGTCGATCCTGTCTTTGCCGAGAGCATCACTTCGCTCGAGCAAGCCATCACCCAGGGCTGATCTAGCGAGCAGCAGCCCCATACCCAAGAGGATGAGTACCAGCCCTGAGAGTCGAGACACCTACTACACTATCTCCGCCAAGGCCGAGGCGCAGTATAGCGAGAAGCGAAGCAAGTTTCTCGCTTTTGCGTTTCCTGTCGAGACCGAGGCTGAGGCACTTGAGCGGGTAGCAGCCCTCAGACAAGAGTATTACGATGCTCGACATGTGTGCTGGGCTTATCGCCTAGGGCACGAGGGGGAACGTACCCGATCCAATGATGATGGCGAACCCTCGGGTACGGCGGGGAAACCGATCCTCGGGCAATTGGTCTCGGCCGATCTGACCAATATCATTGTCTTAGTTGTCCGTTACTTCGGGGGGATTAAGCTCGGCACCAGCGGCCTCATCGAGGCCTATCGGGAGGCTACGATAGCTGTCCTGGCTGAGGCCGAGACCTTAGAGTGCGTCATCGAGGAGGAGCTCAGCGTGGCCTTCGGCTATGGCCTCATGGGTGAGGTCATGCGTGCGGTGAAGGATAGCGGAGCAAGGGTCTTGGAGCAGGATCTGCGTGAGAGTTGCCGCCTCAGGCTCTCCATTCGTCGAGGTGATGTCGCAGCACTGCGGGCTCGCCTCGAGCGACTCTACGGCCTTGAGCTCCTTGGCTCTGAGTAGCCCTAACCCCCGTCGAGACCCCCTAGGGCCTCTCTGCCATGAGTCTTATTATCTATCCTCAGCCCTCCGTGCCTCTCCAGTAGGACAATGCGTTGCTGTGGTGTATGAGGTTTGTCCGATTTTTTTTGTAGATTTGTCCAATCGATATAATAGTCGGATACAATCACCATGCGTACTACTCTCATGAGCATTGCCGTCGCACTTTTGTTCGGCTCTAGCTCCGCCCTTATGGCTCAGACCGAGGTTTTCCGATACGAGGCGACCGCCGAGACGGGCTACGGCGTTGTCTATACACTCCCACGCACCGAGATCGAGATCGAGGCGACTGTCCTCGAGCATGTCTATATGCCTGGCCCTCTACGTGCCTATGCTGAGAAATACCTTGCTCAGCCAGCGGGCCAGCATCAGACCAAGCAGTATAGTCTCCTGAGCCTCAAGATCAAGGGGATTGGTTTGCCCGATACCACTAAGCGTTATGTCGTAACCTTTGACAAGCGTACGGTTGCCCCCTTTGTCAAGCTCACCCAAGACAATATTCTACACTCCATCAATGCGGGCGAAGGCCCATGCTCGGAGACTAAGGCTCAGCCGCTCGTCTTCGCAGAGCCTGACCGCAAGCTCCCCTCCCTGCCGCGAGAATATGCCCAGGCTGGGAGTGTGAACAAGCAGGCAGAGGTAGCTGCCTCTCACCTCTATGAGCTCCGCGAACGGCTCTTGGGTGTGGTTACGGGTGAGGTTGAGCAGATGCCTAAGGATGGCGAGGCTATGCGCCTGGTACTCGACCAGCTGAAGGCTGAGGAGCGTCGCACCCTACGTCTCTTCATGGGAGATACCACTCAACGAACCATCACGCATACCCTACGCATCAGCCCTGATGGCAACGATATTCAGTCTCGCATACTCTTTCGCTTCTCTCCCGACTGGGGGATCGTGGACGGAGACGACCTCTCAGGCGATCCCGTTTTGCTGAACCTCAAGGTCATCGAGCGTGCACCCGAGCTGAGCGAGAAGGAGCGCAAGAAGCTCGCCAAGATCGAGGGCATCATGTACAACGTCCCTGGGGTCGCCGTCGTGAGCGTTTCGCTCCTGGGCAAGGAGCTCTCGAGCGAGCGTATCTCTCTGACTCAAGCCGGAGGGATGCAGTCCCTGACCAAGAAGATGTTCAACGTCAAGGATAAGACTGGCCCATCCGTCTACTTCGACATTCATAGCGGGGCAATTGTCAGCATTCGACAGGAATAACCTTCATACGAGATCCATTCAGCTACAGACAACTTGTAAACAATCTAAAAGTATAACTCTTTAACTCAATCAGCTATGCTCAACAATCACCCCAAAGGACTACTAGTCCTGGCTTTGACCAACATGGGAGAGCGGTTTGGCTACTACACCATGCTAGCCATCCTGGCCATCTACATGCAGGCCAAGTTCGGGTTCTCCTCCGGAGAGACCAGTATCATTTACGGAGCTTTCCTCTCCCTTGTTTACTTCCTCCCTATCTTGGGTGGCCTGATCGCCGACAAATGGCTCGGTTATGGTAAGACCATTCTTTTGGGGGTGATCATCATGTTTAGTGGTTACCTCCTCTTAGCCATGCCTGCGGAGAACAACCTCTTTGGCAAGATGATCATGTTCTCTTCGCTCTTCCTCATCTCTGCGGGTACGGGTCTTTTCAAGGGAAATCTACAGGCTCTCGTGGGCAAGCTCTACGACAAGCCCGAGTATTCGGGTTCACGAGATATTGCCTTCTCGATCTTCTACATGTTCATCAATATTGGTGCTTTCTTCGCCCCCAGTATGGCGAACTTCATCAACAACAATGTCCTCGAGAAGTCGCAGTTCGTCTACGATGCTAACATCCCCAACAACTACGTAGCCCTCAACAATCAGGTCGTAGACAAGACGGCTTACCTAGCAGACTTCATGGCCTCACACGAGAGCTTTGCTACCGAAACGGAGAAGAAGCAGGCACAGATCTTGAAGAAGCAGAAGAGTGAGGATGGGGTGATCTTTGCCGAGGATAAGGAGCAGGTGCTCTTCAACCTCAAGGCAGCAGGGCTCTATCAGATTAGCCGATCGGGCAAGCTCTTAGGCGTAGACTATCAGCTCTCGCAGAAGGAGTATGAGCTGCTTGAGAGCCGCAGTCAGGAGGACAAGGCCGCCAAGCAGGCTGTGATCGATAAGGTCAATGCTACTCCAGAGGAGGCTCTCGCAGGCTTCTTCGCCGAGGAGGGTAGTGATAAGCTCTTTGCAGAGCGATTTGGCTCGGCCTATGTGAGCAAGTCTCTCTCCTCCTCCTACAGCTACTCTTTCGGTGTGGCCTGCATTAGCTTGATCATCTCGATCTTGGTATTCCTCTTCTGGCGCAAGTCCTGGAGCGAGGCTGACGTGAAGATCAAGAAGAAGGGCCAGCAGCACGCCAGCACTGCCGATGTACCCCAAATGAGTGCCCATGAGGTGCGTGAGCGTATGATTGCCCTCTTCCTCGTTTTCTTTGTGGTGATCTTCTTCTGGATGTCTTTCCACCAGAATGGTCTGTGTATGACCTTCTTCGCCCGAGACTATACGATGAGCAGCATCTCCCCTGCGGAGAACATGTTCTTCTCCCTGCTCTCCCTCCTGCCCGTAGTGGTCTTCCTCTATGGTATCTATCTGACCTTCATTGGCCTTTTTGGGGGGCGCAAGGATCCTAAGTCTGGGATCTTCCTCATGGTTTCGGGTTTGGCAGCACTCGTGGCCTACTACCTGACCAATGTGTCTCAGAGTGAGGAGATCATCAAGATCACTCCTCAGATCTTCCAGCAGTTTAACCCGTTCTTCATCATCATCCTCACGCCTGCCGTCGTTGAGATCTTCACGCACTTGGGCCGCAAGGGTAAGGAGCCCTCTGCCCCTCGTAAGATCGGTATCGGGATGCTTATCGCAGCTGTAGGCTTCGTGGTGCTTGCTCTAGCCTCTATCGGTCTGCCTGACCCTGCTTCGTTGCAGGGGACTTCGGATGTACTGGTGTCGCCCAATTGGCTGATCGGTACTTATCTCGTATTGACTATCGCCGAGCTCTTCCTCAGCCCTATGGGTCTATCTTTCGTCTCCAAGGTTGCTCCCCCTCAGTACAGTGGTCTGATGCAGGGCGGTTGGCTGGCAGCTACTGCCATCGGTAACTTCCTCGTCGGCGTGATGGGTACCTTCTGGGAGGAGCTCTCTCTAGTGGCCTTCTGGAGTGTACTGGTGGTTTGCTGTCTGCTCTCTGCCGCCTTCATCTTCTCTGTGATGAAGCGTCTAGAGCGTGTAACTCAGTAGTCGCTTCGCAGATCTAAGGACGATGCGAAGGCAAGTACTTCGACATGGCATTGCCCTGCTGCGGTTCTCTCGATGGAGCCGCAGCAGGGCAGCTGCTTTCCGCTCCCTCGGCTGGGTTGTGCGTATTGGTCACCTCTCCGCCTCAGTACTCTCGAGCCTTGCTCGTAAGAGCCGTACCTTGGCCCTGGAGGATGCTCTGGCTCAGCCCTTGGCTCAGAGGGCCTCTCGGCTGGATGATGAGCGGGACGAAGACGAAGCCTCGCTTCTACTCTCCCCCCTAGGGGCTGCTCTGCTCTCTCTCGACTGTAGACAAACGAATTCTCGAGCCTGCCCTCTCTCGGGCAAGGCCTATTACTTATCTCTACCCCCTACCTTGAGCGAGCCTAGACAGGCCCGTCCAGGGTGGGGGATTTTGCATACCGACCCTCTTGGACGGTATGCTCTACGATCACTTAAATCTGAATGATAACAAAGATCAAAGAGCGCATCCTCTCTGGTGGTGAGATCACCCACGAGGAAGCTCTTGCTCTGCTGAATACCCCCGACAAGGACGAGCTCTATGAGGCCGCCCATGAGATCACGGAGCACTTCATGGGGGACAGCTTCGACACCTGCTCCATCATCAACGCCAAGAGCGGCAATTGCCCTGAGGACTGCAAATGGTGTGCCCAAAGTGGACACTATGCCACCTCAGCAGAGAAATATGCCCTCGTAAGCCCCAGCGTGTCTGTGGCGCAGGCGACCTACAACCACAAGCAGGGTATAGGCCGCTTCTCCCTCGTGGCCAGCGGTCGCCGCTCCTCGGACAAGGAGATAGACCTCTTGAGCATCAGCTATCGGGCGATCAAGAAGGCTAACCCCAGCCTCAAGTGCTGCGCCTCCCTGGGTCTGCTGCGAGAGGATCAGCTACGCAAGCTCTTCGAGAGTGGAGTAACGACCTATCACTGCAATATGGAGACTGCTCCGAGCCACTTTGCAAACCTCTGCACCACCCACACCCAGCAGGACAAGGAGGAGACCCTCGAGGCAGCTCGACGGGTCGGGATGCGTATCTGTAGCGGAGGTATTATAGGGATGGGCGAGACGGCCGAGCAGCGCATTGAGTTGGCCTTTTATCTCAAGAGCCTACGGGTGGAGAGCATCCCCTTCAACATTCTACAGCCCATCCTCGGCACACCTCTGTATGGCACTACGCCCTTGACAGAGGAGGAGATCCTCACGGCGATTGCCCTCTTTAGACTGATCAATCCCCGCTCCTTCTTGCGCTTCTCAGGAGGGCGAGCTCAGCTGAGTGCTGAGCTACAGCGTAAGGCGATCTATGTAGGGGTCAACTCCGCCATCACAGGCGACCTGCTCACGACCATTGGGCAGCAGGCCAAGGACGATATGGCGATGATCGAGGAGTGTGGCAAGGTGAACCGCTCTGTCGATTGGGAGGTAAGCTACGACTTCTAAAACCTAGAGCTATGGACGAACAAAGAATGCTAGAGATAGACCGCAGACACCTGTGGCACCCCTATACCTCAACGATCAATCCGCTACCCGTCTACCCTGTAGAGCGGGCTGAGGGAGTGCGCCTCTACCTCAAGGATGGGCGAGAGCTGATCGATGGCATGAGCTCGTGGTGGGCAGCCGTGCACGGCTACAATCACCCCAGGCTCAATGAGGCCCTTACCCGTCAGCTCGGGCAGATGGCCCATGTGATGTTTGGCGGCATTACGCATGAGCCTGCTGTAGAGCTGGCTGAGGAGCTCCTTAGCCTCTTGCCCCAGGCTTTGGAGTGCATCTTCTACGCCGACTCGGGTTCGGTGGCTGTCGAGGTGGCCCTCAAGATGGCCCTGCAATATCAGCAGTCCTTGGGCCAGGGGCAGCGTCATCGTATTGCCACGCTGCGCAATGGTTACCATGGAGATACCTGGCACGCCATGAGCGTCTGTGACCCAGAGACCGGTATGCATGGTCTCTTCGGTGGGGCATTGCCTGTGCAGCACTTCCTGCCTCGACCCTCCTCTCGCTTCGGGGGGGAATGGCATCCCGAGGATATGAAGCCCCTCGAGGAGCTCCTCGAGCAATATGCAGGTGAGATCGCAGCCCTGATCCTAGAGCCAGTGGTGCAGGGTGCAGGGGGGATGTACTTCTACCACCCACGCTACCTCGTCGAGGCCCGCAGGCTGTGCCGTGAGGCTGGGGTGCTCTTGATCTTCGACGAGATCGCAACGGGCTTCGGCCGCACGGGTAAGCTCTTCGCTATGGAGCATGCGGGCGTACTGCCCGACATTATCTGCCTGGGTAAGGCCTTAACGGGGGGATACATGACCCTCTCGGCCTGCGTTACCACCCGAGAGGTTGCCGATACGATCTGCTCGGGTGAGGCTGGCTGCTTCATGCATGGGCCGACCTTCATGGGCAATCCACTCGCCTGTGCAGTGGCAACGGCCTCTTTACGCCTCCTGAAGGAGAGCCCCTGGCAGGAGCGTGTCGGGAACATCGAGCGCATCCTCACCGAAGAGCTCAGTCCGCTGAGCCGCCTCGGCAGTGTGGCCGAGGTGCGTGTCCTCGGGGCTATCGGAGTTGTAGAGATGAGAGAGCCAGTGAATATGGGAGCTCTGCAGGCCCGCTTCGTCGAGGCGGGGATATGGGTGCGCCCCTTCGGCCGCTTGGTATATCTGATGCCCCCCTTCGTGATCGGGGAGACGGATCTCAGGACGCTGGCCTCCCGTCTCGTGCACATCCTCGAAGAGCTTGATCGTTAGAAGCCCTATCAACCTACTTAACTGAATAACTATGAATATGATCAAAGAATCAGGGACGATAGACCTGAACCTCCTCATCCGCCACTTCCCCTGGAAGGAGCTTTGCCGAGACTATGGCTTTGCGATTCCCTACCCAGAGGTGATGATGACGAGCGACCGAGCCCATGCCCTCTATACACAGATCAGTGGACTGCTCCTACCGCTGGCTTGGGAGCTTGATAATGAAGTCCGTTACCGTCTCGAGGCACATCCGATGCAGTCTGAGGCAGAGCTCCTCTTTGTCGAGGTGGAGCTCAAGGTGCTCGATGAGGCTTGGGAGGTGATCGGCTTCCCTCGGAGCACGGTCGAGCGTTACCTCTCCCTAGCGGCCTATGCTCACCTCTCGGGGGAGCTGTGGGCGGAACGGAAGAGGAGGTACTTCGGTCTCGACGAAGGCTCTTGGCTCGTTAGCCCTGCGCTCTAGTGTCCCAAATAGGAAGCCGCCCCTTGAGATCCTGTAAGATCTCAAGGGGCGGCTTATTACTGCCTTCTCCGCTTGGCCCGAGGCTAGTGTAATAGCTCGTATGGGGTGTCGAGGGTTTCGCTGTGTACCTTGTCCCATTTGAGACTTTCCCTTGGGCGTTCGGGGGCATCTCCATTGACGTAGCCAATGCCTAGGATGCAGACGATCTCGAGATCCTCAGGCAGGGCGAGGATGCGGCGCACGTAGATGCTAGAGTCCTCGCCATCGGCGGTGAAGCGTCCGTCCACCTCGGCCCAGCAAGTCCCTAGATCCTGCTGCCAAGCCTGTAGTTGCATATAGCCTGCGGCCAGGGAGGCATCTGCGATCCAGTGGCGGCACTCCTGAGGCGAAGCCAGTACGGCGATGGCTACAGGCACGTCAGCTAGGAAGGCACAACCCTTCTCTCTGAGATGACTGAGAGCCTCTAGCTTGGCCCGATCTCGGATGATGAGGAACTGGGTCGTATGCTTGTTCATCGATGAGGGGGCGCGCAGCCCTGCCTCGAGGATGGGCTCTAACTGCTCGGCCGATACGTCTCTGTCTCGGTGATAGATGCGGATGCTGCGGCGGGTGCGGATCGCATCGATTAGTTGGGGCTTGTTCATTGACTTGCTGTGATGTTAGTTAAGTTTTGACGGGAGAATGCCTCTCACTCGAATAACCAACAATCCGAGCCAATAGTTTCCCCCGCTGGGGTAGGAGGAGAAGGCGAGCTGTTTAGGGCTTGGGAGGATTGGCCTTGCGGGCATACTCGAAGAGATCCAGGCTGACGTGGCAATAGCCCCCAGGGTTCGCCTCGAGGTAATCTTGATGATAGTCCTCGGCGGGGTAGAAGTTCTTGATCGGCTTGCATTCGATACGCAGCAGCATCCGATGCTTCTTTTGTAGTTCTGCTAGTGCTTCTCGGATGATGGGCAGATCTCGCTCTTGGTCATAATAGATCCCTGTGCGGTACTGCGTGCCTATGTCTCCGCCCTGCCTGTTGAGCGAGGTGGGGTCGATGGTCATGAAGTAGAGCTCAAGTAGGAGCTTGAGGTCGAGTACGGAACTGTCGTAGATAACCTCGACAGTCTCGGCATGTCCCGTCGTACCTGTACAGACCTCTCGATAGGTAGGCCGCTCGGTAGTACCATTGGCATAGCCGACTTGTGTGCTGACTACGCCTCGTATTTGCTTGACGAAATGCTCTGTGCCCCAGAAGCATCCGCCAGCTAGATAAATCGTTCGTTTGTCCATAGATGTGGGTTGGGTATGGGTGTCGCTGCCTCGAGCTGTGCGAGGAGCAGAGGTGCTTGCACAGCCCGAACAGGAGCTTAACAGGAGGAGAAGGCTTAGGCCTAGCCCTAGGGTTCGCTTCATCATGAGGTCGAGAGAGGGGCCGAGGGGTGGGTTAGAACCATTTAATCTTTCGGAAGATGAAGAAGGCCGTTGCCGAGACAACGATCGACACACCGAAGATCAAGAGGAAAGCATAGGGTAGTCGATCCAAATATACATTGACATTCATCCCATAGAAGCTGGCGATCATCGTTGGGATCGTGAGCACGATCGAGAGGCTGGTCATGCGCTTCATGATCGTATTGACGTTGTTCGAGATGATACTGGCTAGGGCGTCCATCGTACTCGTAGCAATATCCGTATATATATTAAGGGTATTGTAGGCTTGTCGTAGTTCGATGCCTACGTCCTCAATGAGGTCGGGGTCTACCTGTCCTGCTCGGGCTGCGGTGCGCAGTCGGCCGAGCATAGCCTCGTTGCCTCGGATCGAGGTGTTGAAGTAGACGAGCGACTTCTGTAGGCGCATGATGCGCATGAGGTCTTCGTTTCGGATGCTCTGCTCGAGCTCTTTCTCCGCTCGATTGATCTCGAGGTAGATGAGCTTGAGGTACTTCAAGAACCAGGCTGCTGACGAATAGATCACCCGTGCGATAAAGTCAGGCTGAGACTGGATGGTGATGTTTTTGCGCCGAATGTGGTTGATGAAGTCGGGCATGAGCTGCGTCTTGCGAGAGCAGACCGTAATGGTTGCCCGCTCGCCCGTGATGATCCCTAGGGGGATGGTCATATAGGGCAGGCCCTGGATGTTGCTCTCCAGCGGGATACGCAGGATCGTGAGCAGCCACTCCTCCTCACGCTCGATGCGTGGACGTTCGTCCACGTCTGATATATCGGAGAAGAACTCGGCGGGCACTCCCAGCTCCTCGGTCAGGAAGTAGAAGTCGTCCTCGTCTGGGCACTCTACATGCACCCAACACTTATTTGTAAACTCTGAGAGCTGGGAAAATCCCGGCTCAAGGCTGAGGAAGTTTCTCATCGTCTGTGTAAGTATCCGTATATACGTTAGGCTCTATCTGCCGCCTCACAGATGCTTACCAGTTCGCTCTCTACGCCCAGCGTAGCTGACGATGATCTTAGTCTGCGAGACGACAGCTGATCTCTCGGGGCTCAGTACTCGGAGGGATGGCTTCGTCCATAATGGTGATGACTATTTTTGAATTGATTGCCTGCGAAGGTACGAAAAAAAGAGGGATGAAGCTGCCTCTTCCTTACAATTATTTTGCAAATCATTGTTCAGTAAAGCGTTGAGACTCTTTCGAGCAGCCCTCTACCCATAGTCCATCCCCTCCTTTGCTGCAGCCCACGCTTACCGCTCTCTACGTCCCTATTTGCATCTCGATCGAACACCTAATTTTATCTTGAATGAGTTCCCAATTTAGATCTCCACCACGATCTACTTGAGTCTCTATTGAGATCCTAGTAGGATCTCGATGGAGCTCCTACTTATGTCTCTGCTTCGATCCTATTTGAGTCTCTGCTTCGATCCTATTTAGATCTCCGTTGAAACTCTACCGATACCTCATCCACCCTTCTATCTGAACCTTCATCCCCTCCCCCCCCTCTAGCCTCTCGACTTAGGGGCTAGAGGGGAGCACACTCAAGGGCTCGATAGGCCTTCGCCGAGGCTCTGCGTTGCGTCCTGTGCCCGAAGGGGGTGGGGGGATCGTGTAGCTGTCGATTATTCCTTGTATCTTTGCATACTCTCTTGATGGACGTGAGCTACTCAGTCCGAGGAGGAGTGTCCTTTCGCAATATGATCAATAGACTACTCATACGTACCCGTGTAATGCAGGTTGCCTATGCGCATTACCATCGTGAGCAGCAGAAGCTAACCCAAGCTGAGCAAGAGCTCAAGCAGAGCTTCGTGCGCACGCATGACCTGTATCTCTTCTTACTAAGACTAATCCCCTCTCTCACGGAGCTCCATGCGTATCGCCTCGAACTCAGACGGCGCAAGCACCTGGCCACTGCCCGTGATCTAAACCCCAATACTCGCTTGGCGGACAACGCCCTCTCGGCGCAGATCCACAATACGGCTGACCTGGAGGCTTGGTATAATGCCTTCCCCCTGAACTGGCAAGCCGAAGAGGGACTGCTGCGCCATCTGCTCGAGCGCATCGAGCGTAGCGAGCTCTTCGAGAGCTACATGAATGCAGAGGAGACGAATTGGGAGAGCGACAAGCAGTTTTGGGTCGATGCTTTCCATAGCATCATCGCCTCCGACCTGGATCTCGCCGAGTACCTTGAGCAGCAATCCATCTACTGGGATGATGAGCTCACCGCCACTGAGAAGATCGAGTGCGAGGAGCACCCCGCCTGGGATCAGATCGAGGAGGCTGTCGAGGAGGCTCGCCAGGCCCAGCAGTATGCTGCCCATCCACTCGAGCTTGGTGCCGTCGAGATCGTCAAGGACTTTGTGGTGAAGAGTCTTCGCCGTGCCACGGCCGAGGATGACTTCTCTAGCCATCTCTTGCCGCTCTTCAAGGACGAGGACGACGAAGCCTTCGCCTCGCACCTATTGCGTCAGCTGCTGCTCAAGCACACCGAGTTGACAGAGCTCATCGAGACCCACATCAGTGAGAGCTGGGACAAGGAGCGTCTAGCTGATCTTGACGTGCTCATCATGTCGATGTGTATCGTGGAGTTTCTCCATTTCCCAGGCATTCCTACTCATGTATCCATCAACGAATATGTCGAGCTGGCCAAGGCCTATTCGACACCCAAGAGCTCTAGCTTCATCAACGGGGTGCTGGACGCTGTGGCCCGATCGCTCAAAGAGTCGGGGCGCATCATCAAGGCCTAATCCCCCCCGCCCCTCCCCGCACATTATATCATTCATATTAAGCAAACAACAAGACAATGAACACAATCTTTCTGCAGGCCTCTGCTGCATCTAGCCCTTGGGGCACTGTAGCCATGATGGCTGCCATCTTCGTGGTTTTTTATTTCTTTATGATCCGCCCTCAGCAGAAGAAGCAAAAGGCTCTCGAGGAGCAGCGTAAGGCTCTCAAGTCAGGCGACCGCATTATTACCTCTGGTGGAGTCCATGGCGTGATTAAGGATGTCAAGGAGCGCGAGTTCGTGATCGAGATCTCCGATGGAGTGCGCGTGCGCATCGATAAGGGCTCGGTCTACGCTGTTACCGAGACAGCTAAGTAGTTCTCCCCGAAGACCGAATATAAACCCTACCACTGCCCCCCCAACGATCCCAACCATGAGGCTCAAACTCGGACAAGGCAAGACTGGTAGCCAACAAAAGAAAGGTGCAGGCGCAAAGGGTAGCCCTCGAGGGGGGCGCTCTTCGCTCCTGTCCTTTTTGTTTTTTCTCTTCATCTCCTTCGCCTTCTGGTTCGTTCAGAGTATGCAGGGAGACTTTACTCGCAAGGTTTATATCCCTGTTGTCTATGACAGCATTCCCTCGGATCTAGTCCCTTCATCCGAATTGCCTCGCTATATCGTCGTACAGGTAGAAGATACTGGCTTCGAACAGATCAATTATTCGATTTATGGCTTGAGTGCCATCCGAGTAGGCCATGAGGGCATTCAGGCAGATCCTGTCCTCTTGATGGGGAGCAAGGAACTGCACGACCAGGTCGTTGCACGTCTCTCTCCGACTGCATACATCGGTGATATGAGCCCTCAAGAGATCCGTATTCCTCTTCTCCGTAGAGCGAGCAAGCGGTTGCCAATAGTAGCAGAGTTCCTCCCATTTCCTGCTCCAGGCTATATGGCTTATCCTCCTGTATTTACTCCCGATAGCATTACCGTCTATGGCTCAGCAGATCTATTGGCTGACCTGGAGTACATCGCTACAGAAGACCTCGAGGTCGAGGAACTCAAGCACACGCTCACCAGCAAGCTACAGCTCAAGCTTCCCTCGGGGGTGATCTCCGAGCACACGCAGGTGCAGATGCACATCGATGTGGAGGAGTACACAGAGCACCTCTTCACCCTACCTATCTCGGTATCTGGAGCGGGGCGAGGCTATCGCCTCCTACCCCTGCCAAGTGTAGCGCAGCTGCGCATTACCATCCCTCGATCTCGCTACAACGAACTCGTTGATACGGACTTCGAGCTCAGTGTAGCCTTCCCTCGCCTCGAGGGTGAGCATACGACCAACAAGCCCCTAGAGGTGCGGCTGAGCAAGCACCCCGACTGGGTGAAGCACTACCGTATCGAACCGCAGGCCGTGCAGTATGTGATCGAACGCACTACGCCTGCCTATTAAACCGCATAGCTATATGATCGAGACCATCGGCATCACGGGGGGCATCGGCTCGGGTAAGAGCGTTGTCTCTCGGGCTTTGACGTCTATGTCCGTGCCTGTCTACGACTGCGACTCTCGGGCCAAGGCCCTCTATGATGAGAGCCAGGAGCTACGAGAGGGGATGATCGACCTCCTCGGGGAGGCGATCTATGACACCCCCGACGGGCGGATCAATCGCCCCCTACTCTCGAGCCGCATCTTCGCCGATGCTGCCCTGCTGGCTCGAGTCAATGCGCTGGTGCACCCTGCTGTGCGGCGAGACTTCGACCATTGGCGTAGGAGGCAAGAGGCTGAGGGCTATACGCTCTGTGGCCTCGAGAGTGCCATCCTCGTTGGCCAAGCTCTCGAGCAGATGATCGATCGCCTTGTCGTGGTTGCAGCCCCACTAGAGCTGCGCCTCAAGCGGGCTGCGGCTCGAGATCGAACCACTGAGGAGGCCATCCGTCAGCGCATGGCACATCAGCTGTCGCAGCAGGAGCTTATAGAGAGGGGCGATGCAGTCGTGTACAACGAACCACATCGCCCTCTATTGCCACAGCTGTGGGATCTGCTCGAGCAGATCCACAGTGTCGGGGTTAAGCCCTCCTCGGCCTAGGGATGGTAGATCCTTATCCCATGCTGGTTGATCTGAAATAGCTTCCATCCATGCTCCTGATTGTAGATGAAAGCATCGACGAAGTAGTAGGAGACATACACCGCGGCCACAATCCAAATGACAATACCGATGATACGCACCCAGCTTGGGATCTCCTTGCCTCTCTGCTTACTACCCCACGTAGAGGAATGAACCCAAGACAAGAGGGGAATGATTACCAGCAGGATGGCAGAGAGTACGAGTAAGGGAAATGAATAGCCCACCCAGGTATAAGACCAGTCTAGGGGATGTACATCCTCTATATAGACCCCCCCAGCCTCTAGCTCTGTAATGATGCGCACGATGACTGCGAAGAAGCCTACGAGCAGGACAAGCAAACCTATCGAGCCTAGGCATCCACCCAAGCAGCAGCCAGTAACACGCTTGCCCGAATGATCCTCTGTGATCTGTGTGGCATCGTAGCGAATGCGCTCTCCTATGGTGATTGCACTGACGGGGTGGCCATACATCTCGAGCTTCTGCGTCGCTGTTTGTGCGGCAGGGATGATCATCCATGCTCCGAGGTAGAGCAGTAGGGGGATCATGATCCAGTTCTCTAGCAAGAAGAGGCTGGCCAGCACGAAGACGATACGTAGAGCCCCTACGCTCCAGTTCATATAGGTGGCTAGGCCATTGAAGACACCACAGAGCCAAGCTCCTTCGAGGTTGCGGTATAGCTTGCGTTTCGTGCTTGTTGGCTCGTGGGTGAGGGCTGAGGCTGCGTTGGCGGGCGACTCTCTGCTAGGAGGTTGCTTGGAGCTCTCTGAGGGAGCTTGCTGCTCGAGATCGAAGATCTCCTCGGGTTGGCCCATAAGCTCGATCACGTGGGTGATGAGGGCCAGATTGACTACACGAGAGCCTGAGGGGGATAGCTCGATGAGGTGCTCGGCGATGCGCTCCTCGAAGTCCTGCATGATGTCTGGGTCGCCACCCGAGCGAGAGAAGTACCTCTGTAGGTTCTTCAAGTACTCCTCCAGGAGTCTGTAAGCATCTTCGTCAATGTGGAAGATCTGGCCCGAGAGGTTCATGTTGATGCTCTTCTTCATAGGGATGTATGGGAGTTAGGTGGTTATCTACTTCGTTGTCTGTGCCTGACCTGAGCGGTTTATCCTGCGACGCATCGCACCCCACACCCTCTGAGACTCGGTGGATGCCCTAGTGCCCACGGGGATCACCATCCAAGCGATGAGGTAGGCCAATGGAGGAACGAGGATCAAATGCTCTATGAATGGAATCCACAGGAGGAGGTACACGATGCGCATAGCCCCTACGCTCCAGCCTAGATAGTCTGCCAGGCCATTGAAGACGCCACAGAGCCATGCGCCCTGGAGGTTGCGGTAGAGCTTGTGCTGAGGCTGAGCCTCCTCGGTGGTGATCTGTGGCTCGAGTTCTAGATGGGAGGCTGCTTGCACTTCCTCGGCAGTGCTCTGCTCGGCCTCCTGCTCGAGGTCGAAGATCTCCTCGGGCCGACCCATGAGCTCAATGACACGGCTAATCAGTGCGATGTCTACCAGTCGAGAGCCTGAGGGTGATAGCTTGACGAGGTGCTCAGCGATGCGCTCCTCGAACTCGGTGATGATCTCAGGATCACCCTCTGAGCGTGAGAAGTGCCCCTGTAGCTCCTCGAGGTATGCCTCTAGCAATTTGTAAGCGTCTTCGTCGATGTGGAAGATCTGCCCTGAGAGGTTCATGTTGATGCTTTTCTTCATAGGGATAGGGGTGTTGTGGTGATTATTACTGGGCAGTATGTCCCTGTTTGATCTTGTTTACAGTGCTCTCGAGTGAGGTCCAGTTACGCTCTAGCTGTTCGAGGAAGATGTATCCTTGTTCGGAGAGGCTGTAGTATTTGCGTGGTGGGCCGAAGCTCGACTCCACCGAGCGGACGACGAGCAGATTCCATTTCTTCAGTCTTAGGATGAGTGGGTAGAGGGTTCCTTCGACGACGATGAGATCTGCCTGGCGCAATGCTTCGATGAGATCCGCAGCGTACCGCTCCTGCTCTTTGAGTAGCAGGAGGATACAATATTCGAGAATCCCCTTGCGCATCTGCGCCTTCATATTATCTACATTGAGTTCTGTCTTGATGTCCATAATCTTGATCTAATGAAACCTTGACACTGCAAAGGTAAGCAAAGATTTTCTAATCTTGCCATACAAAGTACATTCTTGTGTTTTCTCGATAGAGACCTCGATATGCTCTCGGGTGGGCTCTCGGTAGACAGTCCCCTGAGTGCTCACTTGAGCCTCACCTGCGGTCCTACTTGAGTCTCTATGACGATCCTACTTAGACTTCAGTTGAGATCCTACTTGAACCTCAATCGAGATCCTACTTGAGTCTCTATTGCCCCCCTATTTAACCCTCGATGGCGATCCTATCGAGGCCGTTGTCGTGGTATAGTGTCGAGTCCTTGGGCAATTAGCTGCGTTCGAATGACGAGGTGTCGGGATTTATGCCTATATTTGGCTGGCTTTGCAAGGCGAGAGGGCTATCCCCTTCGGTGTAGAGCCTGCATTCATTAGCATTATTCAAACTTTAGCGACACGATATGAAAAAGATTCTACTGCTGGCAACCCTGCTGTGCGTTGCCCCCCTTTGGGGACAAAGTAAGTCCAAGAAGAAGGACCCTAATGAGAAGAATGTATTTACCGTGGTCAAAGAGCTTGGACGCTCAAGCATCAAGGACCAGGCCAACTCGGGTACTTGCTGGAGCTACTCTGGCCAGGGCTTCATCGAGGAGGAGCTGATCCGTATCGGTAAGCCTCAGTATGATCTGAGTGAGATGTTCGTTGTGAGCCACTCGTACAGAGACAAGGCCCGCAAGTTCGTTCGTCTGCATGGCTTCCTCAACTACGAGCAGGGGGGCTCATTCTACGATGTCCTCTACGTCCTTAAGCACTACGGTGCAGTGCCCCGCTCAGTCATGCCTGGGCTCAACTATGGTACTACCCGCAATGCTCACAACGAGCTGGCCGAGACCTCAAAGGCCTTCCTCAATGCTGTGATCAAGAACCCCAATGGCAAGCTCTCTACCGCTTGGTGGTCTGCCTATACGGGCATCATCGACAGCTATCTGGGTGAGCTGCCTGAGAAGTTCAACTGGAATGGTAAGGAGTACACGCCCAAGAGCTACGCCGCAGAGATGGGCATCAACCCCGATGACTACGTCTCTCTGACCTCGTACTCACACCAGCCCTTCTACAGCAAGTTTGCCCTCGAGATCCAGGACAACTGGCGTTGGAGTGAGAGCTACAACCTGCCCATCGACGAGCTGATGCAGGTGATGGACTCTGCCATCGATCATGGCTACAGCTTCGCTTGGGGTGCAGACGTTACCGAGAAGGGCTTCACCCGTGATGGCCTCGGTGTGCTGGCCGACCTGGACGAGGTACAGAGCAAGGGGAGCGACTTCGCTCGCTGGTTCGGTAGCGGCTCGGACAAGAAGGCTGCCCTCGACAAGATCATCCGTCGTGCTGACTGCCCCGAGATCGAACCCACACAGGCCTATCGCCAGATGGGCTACGACAACTACCAGCTCACCGACGACCATGGGATGACGATCTATGGTAAGGCTGTGAATCAGAACGGACGTAAGTTCTTCATGGTCAAGAACAGCTGGGGTGAGACTGGTGAGTACAAGGGTGTATGGTACGTCTCCTACAACTATGCCAAGGGACGTACGATGAATATCGTCCTACACAAGGATGCTATCCCCGAAGCCATTGCCAAGAAGCTCGGACTCAAGTAGTACCAACCCCTACATAGTACATACATATATAAGGCGGATGGGGTGGTGGCACTCCATCCGCCTTGCTTTTGCAACTAAAGCACTATGAAAAAAGTCTTGCAAGGCCTCCTCCTGGGCTTCTGCGCCCTCCTCTCGACTCCTGCTCCTCTCGAGGCTCAGGATAGCCTATGCGTGAGCCAAGATAGCCTGCATCTGCCTAGTCATCTATTTGCTCGGGTAGACACTCTACAGATGCACCTATGGGCCGACAGCGTCCTCTCGAGCTTAAGCCTAGAGGAGCAGATCGGACAGCTCATCATGCCCATCATCTACCCCAGTAGCGATAGCCTACAGATCGGGCATGTCGAGGAGCGTATGGCACGAGGACACTGGGGCGGCATCCTCTATCAGAAGGGGTTGCTGCGAGAGCAGGTGGTGATGAACCATCGTCTACAGAGACAGAGCCGCATCCCCCTGCTCATTGCTCTGGACGGCGAGTGGGGGCTTTATATGCGTCTCAAGGATGCTCCTCGATATCCTCGTAATATGGGCCTAGGAAGGCAGAGCAACGGTCGCCTCCTCTATGACTATGGACGAGAGATCGCTCGGCAGTGCCGCCTCGTGGGCATCCATATCAACTTCGCCCCTGATGTCGATGTGAATATCAACCCCAAGAACCCCGTGATCGGCACTCGCAGCTTCGGCGAAGATCCTCAGCGGGTGGCCTCCCTCTCCCTCTCCTATGCCCTGGGGCTGGAGGATGGGGGCATCCTCTCGGTGGCCAAGCACTTCCCAGGGCATGGCGATACGAATGAGGACTCGCACAAGACGCTACCCTTCGTCTCAGCCTCCCGAGAGCGTATGCAGGAGGTGGAGCTCTTCCCCTTCGCCCAGTACATACAGGCAGGGCTCGGGGGCATCATGACGGCCCACCTCAGAGTGCCCGCCTACGAACCCGAACCGATCCCCTCATCGCTCAGTGGGCGTATCTGTACGCAGCTGCTCCGTGAGGAGATGGGCTTCTCGGGGTTGACCTTCACCGATGGTCTCGAGATGAAGGGGGTATTCGGCGGCAAGACGGTAGACATAGGCGTGGCTGCCCTCAGAGCAGGCAATGACATCCTGCTCGGCCCTAGCGACCCAGATGCGATGCTCCAGAGCATTGCCGAGGCAGTCCGAAGAGGAGATCTCTCGGCCGACCTCATCCGTCAGAAGTGCCTCAAGGTACTCTACTACAAATATCGCCTTATCATCTCTCAGAGGGACGAGCGGGCTTCGGCCGCCGAGATCAAGCAGCTCATTTGGACTCGTGAGGCGGAGCAGCTGCAGAGCAGTCTGTGGAGTGCCTCCCTCACGGCTGCGATCCGTGATGCCAAGACCTTCGAGGAGATCGAGCGCAAGGGCTACAAGCGTGTGGCCCTGCTGGAGGTCGGCAAGAGCATCGCCCCCCAGTCGAGCCTCAAGGCCCTGGCCGCCTCGGGCATTCGCCTCGAGCGTATCGCCTGGCCTAGCCAGACGAGCGAGCAGGCCAAGGTGATGGCTCGCCTCAGCTCCTACCCTCTAGTGCTCGTCCATCTCTATAGCTCTCAGGGCATTCCCACCCAGTCGCTCTCGAGGCTCATGGCTACAACCCCCGTCGTAGTTGCCTACTTCGCTTCTCCCTATCGTCTCTCGGCCTCAGCCCCTTGGCTCGCCAAGAGTAAGGGCTTCATCTATGCCTACGAGGCTGTGCCCGAGGCCGCCGAGGCTGTAGTATCTCTGCTAGACCCCGCAACCCCAGCCCAGACGAGGGCACAGAGCCCCACCAGGGTAGAGGACAAGGATGACCCCACGGCTCAGATGCCAGGGGCATTGCCCGAGAGTGCCAAGCCGAGGCGAGAGGCCGATCAGAGGGCACTCTCCAAGAGCTTCGGTCTCAGTCATCCCGAGCGTATCGACAGCCTTGCCCTGGAGGGCATACAGGAGGGGGCTTACCCTGGGTGTCAGATCTTCATCTGGCACCGAGGGCGGACGGTCTACAACAAAGCCTTCGGGACGCTGACGGGCGAGCTGGGTAGCCCTGCTGTCGAGCTCAGTACGGTCTACGATCTCGCCTCCGTTACCAAGGCCATTGCCACCACACCAGCTGTGATGCTGCTCGTTGGTCAGGGCAAGCTGCGCCTTGAGGGTCGAGTATCGAGCTATCTGCCCGAGTTTGCCCATACGCCTGTTGGGGCTATTCGCCTTCGAGAGCTACTGCTGCACCAGTCGGGCCTTGCACCAGGGATCAATTTCTACACTGACCTCATCGCCCCCGATAGCTACGAGGGGGCTCTCTTGCGCTATCGCCCCTTCGACGGCGGGATTCCCCTGGTAGGTCGAGCTTGGGGTAACCCCAACTTTCGCTTCGACTCGACCTTTGTTGCCCGGCGGCCTAGCCCCGAATATCCGCTACAGATGGCCGAGGGGCTCTATCTCTCGGCACACTTTCGGGACAAGATGATCGAGCGGCTTGCTGAGGCCGAGGTGCGCCGCCGCAAACGCTACCGCTATAGCGACCTCAACTTCCTTCTGTTGCAACTCATTGTCGAGCGGGTGAGTGGCGAGCCGCTGGATCAGTTCGTTCAGCGTAGCCTCTTCTCCCCCGTCGGGGCGGCCCTCTATTACAATCCGCTCCAGAGGGGGCTCTCTCGAGAGAGTATCGCTCCAGCACAGAGGGATAGCTTCCTGCGCAAACAGATCGTCCGAGGCTATGTCGACGACGAGACGGCTGCCTGCCTCGGAGGGGTGGGAGGTAATGCAGGCCTTTTCGGCAATGCCTCCGAGGTCGGTAAGATGTGCCTGCTGCTGCTGAGGCAGGGCAAGTGGCAGAGCAAACAGGTCATCCCCCGCTCCGTAGTGCGTCGCTTCACGACGACGAGCAATACCGAGAAGACACGCTTCTTGGGCTTCGACCGACAACGCCCCCGAGGCACAACCCCGACGGCCGAGTCTGCCTCGCTACAGACCTACGGGCATCTAGGCTTCACTGGGACTTGTATCTGGATCGACCCCAAGCAGGAGCTGATCTTCGTCTTCCTCTCCAACCGTACCTACCCTAGCCGTGGCAATAGCAAGATCATTGACCTGCGCCTGCGCCCCATGCTGCACGAGCTAGCCTACGAGCTTGTTCGCTCTAGATAATCATCTCTATCTGCCTATGCAACAGATTGCTAAGCCTTCGTTTTGGACACCTGTGCGAGACTTCGCCCTCTTTGTTCGTCGCCCCAGTATCGGCCCTAGTCCCCTAACTGTCCCTTCGGCCTATAGGGCTATGGGGGTGCTCTTCCCCTTCAAATATCTCCTTTCGTTCGCAGTCGTCTTCGCCTCGACCCTCATGGTTGCGGCAGTGAATAGGGGTCTAGCCGAGGTCGTGAGCTATGCCCCTTGGCTCATGGTACTCCTAGTTGTCGGGGTCGCTCCGCTTATCGAGGAGGTTGCCTTCCGCCTCCCCCTACGCCCTCGGCCTCTGTGGCTTGGTCTCTCGGCCGCTGTCTTCTCCTACTACATCCTCACCCGGGGCTACTATGGGGTGGGCAACTTCGAGCTGCGCACAGCCCTCGTGCCCAGGCTACTCATCCCCCTGGCCCTCGGGCTCTTGATCGGGTTTCTCTCTCACTGGTTCTCGAGGCGATCTCGCTGCCTCTCGGGGGCGGAGGAGCTGCACGGTCGCCGCTTGACCTTTGTGGTCTATGCCCAGGCTCTGCTCTTTGGCTTCGTTCATATCTTCAACTATGATATGCCCCTTGAAGAGCAGCTGCTCCTTTGGCCCATCGTGGTCTTCCCGCAGCTCCTTGATGGCTTTGTTTATGGCTTCATGCGTTGCCGTTACGGTTTCTCTAGAGGGTTAGTGATGCACATGATTAACAATGCTATAGGTATCCTACCCACCCTTTTACTCTCCTAGATATCTCTAGGGTAATGGCTGGGGTTATAGAGGATGTAGCAGCTTTGGCTTCACCGAGAAAAATGTTTGGAGCTAGAGTGCATCGATGAAAATATATATCTTTGCACACCTATAGCTATAGTGTGCTGCTTTTGATTGCGGTTTGGATAGATGGGCAGCACACTCGCAAGATATTCAACTCATGATCAGCAAGAACTTTATCTCTCTCTACGAGGAGAGCTTTCGCAAGTACTGGGAGCATCCTGCCCTGAGCAATTACGAAGGAGCCACCTATACTTATCAGAGCCTAGCGCATCAGATTGCTCAGTGGCATATTACTTTCAAAGAGCTCTCCCTTGAGCCTCAAGACAAGATCGCTATCATGGCCAAGGATACAGCTGAGTGGTGTATCGCTTTCTTGGCCAGTATCACCTACGGGGCGGTGATTGTGCCTGTCCTGCAAGACTTTGCCCCTGCCGATGCCATGAGCATCATCGACCATTCGGAGGCTAAGCTGCTCTACATCAACCACGATCTATGGCAGCAGTTCGACCCCGCAGCGATCCCCCAGGTACGCTCGGTCATCGATCTGCAGACCGCCGAGCCCCTCTATGACCGTCGGGGCATTGAGCCCCTCAGAGAGGCCCTCCAGGCTCGTCTAGGCCTCCGTTTCTCGGACTTCTCTCGAGAGGATGTTCGCTACTATCACACGCCCAATAGCGAGCTGCTCCTGCTGAACTATACCTCGGGTACTACGGGCTACAGCAAGGGGGTCATGGTCTCGGCCAATAATATGGCTGGTAATGTTAGCTTTTGTATGGGTAAGGGGATTGTCTCGCCCCATGAGCGTCTGCTCTGCTTCTTGCCCCTGGCTCATACCTATAGCTGTATGATTAATATTCAGCTGGCTTTGGCCCAAGGAGTGCATGTTATCCTGCTAGGCAAGGCTCCTACACCCACTATCTTGCGCAGAGCCCTCGCCGATATTAAGCCTCGTATTGTGGTTAGTGTCCCTCTGATTATTGAGAAGATCTACCACAATGCTATTGCACCCATTATTTCCACACCCAAGGTTCGCCTCATGCTCAGCATTCCTCTAGTGCGTAACCTTGTGTATCGTAAGATCAAGACAAGGCTTATTGAGGGACTTGGTGGAGCTGCCGACGAGATAATCGTCGGTGGGGCTGCCCTTAACCCCGAGATCGGTCGCTTCCTCAAGCGTATAGGCTTCCCCATCACGGTAGGTTATGGTATGACCGAGTGTGCTCCGCTGATCTCCTACTGTCCACCTCGAGAGTGGCGTCTAGGCTCTTGTGGGCAGGTGCTCGAGGGCTTCATGCAGGCCCGTATTGCCCCACTCGAGGGGGAGCACGATATGTCCCAGAGTAAGAGCTATTCGAAGGGGCATGCCCTCCCTGTGGGAGAAATCCAGGTTCGAGGGGAGAATGTCTGCCTCGGGTACTACAAAAACGAGGAGCATACCCAAGCTCTCTTCACTGAAGATGGCTGGCTGCGCACAGGGGACCTCGGCAGCATGGACGCCGACAACTTCCTCTATATCAAAGGCCGCTCTAAGGCTATGCTGCTCAGTGGTAATGGGCAGAATATTTACCCCGAGGAGATCGAGTCCAAGATCAGTATGATCCCCTATGTCCTAGAGAGCCTCGTCGTGATGCGCCGTGGCCGTCTCGAGGCCATCATCGTGCCCAATACCCAGGCTATTGCCTCGGCAGGGATTGGTGAGGAGGAGGCCTGGGAGGTCATTGCCGATCACCGAGCTATGCTCAATGATCAGTTAGGCTCTTATGAGAAGGTTCAACGCTTTGAGCGTCGGGACGAACCCTTCGAGAAGACCCCCAAGATGAGCATCAAGCGTTTCCTCTACAAGTAGATATAGATCTCTATCCCCCCAAAGCCCCACGAATGCCGATGAGAGGTATTTGTGGGGCTACTCTATTGCCCTTTTATTTCTCGTCCTTATGTGGTTGGTTCTATCCTTTGTCTCCGCCGCCCTCCTGGGCCTCTATGATGTCAGCAAAAAGGTCGCTTTGAGGGAGAATGCCGTTATTCCTGTACTCTTTGCTACCACGTTGGTGTCGAGTTTGATCTTCTTGCCCTTCATCTTGATCTCTAGGCTGAGTCCTGAGACTCTAGGCCCTGAGGGGCTACTCTACGTCCCTAGCGCAGGGCTAGAGGCCCATGGGCTGATCTTCCTCAAGAGCATCATCGTCCTGAGCTCTTGGCTCTTGGGCTACCTAGGGATGAAGCATTTGCCCCTCACCCTCGTTGGCCCGATCAATGCGACTCGCCCCGTGATGGTGCTCCTTGGGGCTATGCTCCTCTTCGGTGAGCGGCTCAACCTCTACCAATGGATAGGGGTTGGTTGTGCCCTCCTCTCCCTTTGGCTGCTGAGCCTCTCAGGCAAGCGCGAGGGGGTGAGCTTCACCTCGAATAGGTGGATCATCTGCGTCTTCGGGGCTGCCCTCCTTGGGGCTGCCAGCGGCCTCTATGATCGCTATCTGCTCCGGGAGCTCCCTCCGATGCTCGTACAGTCCTGGTATAGCCTCTATCAAGTCCTGCTGATGGGCCCCTTGCTGTGGTCCCTCTGGCACAAGCGGGCAGGCTCGACTCCACTCTCTTGGCATCCTGCGATCATCCTGATCCCGATCTTCCTCTCACTGGCCGACTTCGCCTATTTTATGGCCCTTGCAGAGACCGAGTCGATGATCTCGGTTGTCTCCATGATCCGCCGAGGTAGCGTAGTCGTCTCGTTCGCCTGTGGAGCCTGGGTATTGGAAGAGAAGAACCTAAAGGCTAAGGCTCTAGATCTCCTACTCATCTTGATCGGGATGGTCTTCCTCTATCTCGGTTCGAGAGGCTAGGGGAGAGCTATCCCTTTACCTTCTAGATCCAGGCCTAACAGCCGAGCTCTTCTAGTCTTGGCTAGCGAGGGGGATTAAGTCGATCTTTTGCAGCAGACTACCCTTAGGGGCTAATCTTTTTATAAGGGTTTGGTGTTATCTACCTTAATATTTCCTACTTTTGTCGGAGATAAGGCCTGGGAGATACCTAGGCTGTACCGCTTAATTCATTGAACAAATAGAGAACTATGAACCTTTCGCACATTGAGCATCTAGGGATTGCTGTCAAGAGCATTGAGGAGTCTCTTCCCTACTACGAAGAGATCTTGGGTTTGAAGTGTTACAACATCGAAGTGGTTGAAGACCAGAAGGTCAAGACTGCTTTCTTCAAGGTCGGTCAGACAAAGATCGAGCTGCTGGAGGCTACTAGCCCCGAGAGTACGATCGCTAAGTTCATCGAGAAGCGTGGGGAAGGCATCCACCACATCGCCTTCGCTGTACCCGACACGGACGAGGCTCTTCGTGAGATGGAGTCAAAGGGTGTCCAGCTGATTGACAAGCATTCTCGTAAGGGGGCAGAGGGGCTCAACATTGCCTTCATCCACCCCAAGAGCTCTCGAGGTGTACTGACAGAGTTCTGCGACTGCAAGCAAAAGTAATCGCTATGTGCAGAGACCATAGAGGCCATAAATACAAAGGCCTCTACGGTCTCTCTTACTTTGTGCCTCTCCTACAGTGAGGGTGGGGCATGGGGTTTTGGGGTATTGAACAATCAACAAACAATATAAACAAAGAACTATGAGCGTTCAGTTAGAAAAGATTAAGGAGCTCATCCAGCTCCGTGCCACAGCACACATGGGTGGTGGTCAGAAGCGTATAGATAGTCAGCACGCCAAGGGCAAGTACACCGCCCGTGAGCGTATTGCTATCTTGCTTGACGAAGGGAGCTTCGAGGAGATCGACACTTTTGTGCTGCACCGCAGTACCAACTTCGGGATTGATAAGACTAAGTTCCTCGGCGATGGCGTGGTAACTGGCTATGGTACGATCGATGGCCGCCTCGTGTATGTATTCGCTCAGGACTTCACCGTCTTTGGTGGTGCTCTCTCTGAGATGATGTCATCCAAGATCTGCAAGGTCATGCAGTTGGCCATGCAGCAGGGTGCTCCTGTGATTGGCCTCAACGACTCGGGTGGTGCTCGTATCCAGGAGGGTATCAATGCGCTGCAGGGCTATGGCGACATCTTCCAAAATAATATCATGGCCTCTGGGGTAGTGCCTCAGATCTCAGCGATCTTCGGCCCTTGTGCCGGTGGTGCTGTGTACTCTCCTGCATTGACCGACTTTAATATCATGGTCAAGGGCTCTAGCTACATGTTCCTCACTGGCCCTAAGGTCGTGAAGACTGTAACGGGTGAGGATGTTACTCAGGAGCAGCTTGGTGGTGCTAGTGTACATGCCAGCAAGAGTGGTGTAGCCCACTTCGCCGTGGAGAATGAGGACGAGGGGATCCGCCTCATCCGTCATCTCCTCAGCTTCATCCCCCAGAACAATATGGAGGATGCTCCTATGACTGAGTGCACAGACCCTATCGATCGTGTAGAGGATCTGCTCAATGAGATCATCCCTGATCAGCCTAACCGTGGGTACAATATGTACGAGGTGATCGGTGCTATCGTGGACAATGGAGAGTTCCTTGAGATCCACAGAGACTATGCCAAGAATATCATCATTGGCTTTGCGCGCTTCAACGGCCAAAGCGTGGGGATCGTGGCTAATCAACCTCTCGTGATGGCTGGTGCTCTCGATAGTAATGCCTCTCGCAAGGCTGCTCGCTTTGTTCGCTTCTGTGATGCCTTCAATATCCCTCTCGTAACGCTAGTAGACGTGCCTGGATTCCTCCCAGGTACGGGTCAGGAGTACAATGGTGTGATCGTACATGGTGCTAAGCTCCTCTACGCCTATGGGGAGGCTACTGTGCCCAAGATCACTGTTACGCTGCGTAAATCCTATGGTGGTGCTTACATCGTAATGAGCTCGAAGCATCTACGCTCGGATGTGAACTACGCATGGCCAAGCGCAGAGATTGCCGTTATGGGCCCAAGTGGTGCTGTAGAGGTGATCTTCGCTAAGGAGGTTGCTGCTGCAGAGAACCCCGCCGAGGCTGCTATGCAGAAAGAGGAAGAGTACCGCAAGGCCTTCGCCAACCCATACAACGCTGCCTCCTATGGCTTCATGGATGATGTAATCGAGCCTCGTAATACTCGCTTCCGCATCATCCGTGCCCTTGAGCAGCTGCGCACGAAGAAGCAGTCGATCCCTGCTAAGAAGCACGACAACCTGCCTCTCTAATTGATGTAATAGTATTCAGTTATGAATATCCATCGCAAAACTGGTCGCCTGGCCGCAGGGCTGCTGCTTGTAGCAGCTCTGCCTCAGGTGGTCTGGGCTCAGGGCTCTAGAGCCGATGAGCTGCTCGTAAATGATGCCAATGGCTTTATCCTGACGAGTACTGCGGTGCTGGTAGTCTTCTCTGCACTGGTGATGCTGGTGATTGTCTTCTCTCTGACAGGAAGGCTGATGCATCGGCTCTCTCAGCGTAAGGCGAAGGACTCTAAGTCCAGCACTCATGCTGGATGTTCACCCTCTAGCTCCTCAGCCGCCCCCAATGGGGAGGCGATGGTCGCCATTGCTTTGGCTCTAGATGCGGCCCGCCATGAGGCCAGCGACGAGACTGTCGTTGCGATCTCTATGGCTCTGCGCACCTATTTAGAGCAGCAGCATGACCAGGAGAGCTTCGTGCTCACGCTCAACCCTTATCGGCGGACAGCGTGGAATGCTCGTAGCTTGGGTATGCGCCAGTACAATTACTAATCATCTTACCCTAGACACAGAGATGAAATCAGACATCAACAAGGAGGTATTCGCAGCTATTGCCTATGCGCTGCATGAGGCCCTCGGCAAGTACGATCATGATCAGGAGTCCTTTGTCCTGACCATCAAGCGTACGCCCTCGACCTGGAGCCTCAAGACGCAGGCAATGCGCGTGCTACCGACACGCCAATAATTATTTAATCACTAGAAAACTTCATTCCCATCATGAAAGAATATAAGTATAGCATCAATGGCAACGAGTACACCGTAGCCATCATCGATCTCGAAGGCAACACTGCTGCTGTAGAAGTAAATGGTACATCGTACAAGGTAGACATCCTCAGCGAGGGGGGAGCTGCACCTGCTCCACGCCCTGCGGCCGCCAAGCCTGCTCCTGCGGCCGCACCTGCTCCCGCTGCTGCTCCTGCAGCCGCACCTGCTCCAACCCCTGCCGCCCCCGCCCCAGCGGCTGCTCCAGCTGCTGCCAAGGGTACGGCTGTACTCTCCCCTCTGCCTGGCGTCATCCTAGATCTCAAGGTGAATGTAGGCGATCAGGTTAAGGCTGGTCAGACTGTAGCTATCCTCGAGGCTATGAAGATGGAGAACAACATCAATGCCGAGTGTGATGGCGTAGTGGCCGCAATCAAGGTAGCCAAGGGGGATAGCATCCTCGAGGGCTCTGAAATCATGATTATCGGCTAGTACTATGCTGCTCTTCGGTGGTTTCCTGGTCAAGAACCTAGAGACATTCTGGCAATACACTGGCTTTGCGAATGCTCTGCCCGAGCACTTCGTCATGCTGGGTATCGGAATCCTCTTCATCTTCTTGGCCATCAAGTATGAGTTTGAACCACTGCTCTTGATCCCCATTGGCTTTGGGATGCTTATTGGCAATATCCCCTTCAGTGAAGGTCTCCGCATCGGGATCTACGAGGAGGGTTCTGTGCTCAATATCCTCTATCAAGGTGTGCAACAGGGATGGTATCCACCGCTCATCTTCTTGGGTATAGGGGCAATGACCGACTTTACGGCTTTGATCTCCAACCCCAAATTGATGCTCATCGGTGCTGCCGCCCAGATTGGGATCTTTGCGGCCTATATGGCTTCGCTGCAGCTTGGGTTCACTCCTAGTCAAGCAGGGGCTATTGGGATCATCGGTGGTGCTGACGGCCCTACGGCTATCTTCCTCTCGTCCAAGCTCGCTCCTCAGCTCATGGGGGCTATTGCGGTATCGGCCTACTCTTACATGGCTCTAGTACCCATTATCCAGCCTCCTTTTATGAAGCTGCTTACGACCAAGAACGAGCGCTTGATCCGCATGAAGCGTCCTCGTGAGGTGTCTCAGACGGAGAAGATTATCTTCCCCATCGCAGGGCTTCTCTTGACCTGTACCTTAGTCCCCTCGGCTCTGCCTCTACTGGGGATGCTCTTCTTTGGTAATCTGCTCAAGGAGAGTGGTGTTACTAAGCGTCTAGCGGACACGGCTAAGGGGCCTCTGATCGACACGATTACGATCCTCCTAGGGGTAACGGTCGGGGCTTCTACGCAGGCCACGGAGTTCCTCACTGGAGACTCGGTGAAGATCTTTGCCTTGGGGGCATTCTCGTTCATGATCGCTACGACCTGTGGTATCCTCTTTGTTAAGCTGTTTAATCTCTTCCTCAGCAAGGAGAACAAGATTAACCCTCTGATCGGGAATGCAGGTGTATCTGCTGTCCCCGACTCAGCACGCATCTCTCAGGTGGTCGGGCTCGAGTATGACCCCCGCAACTATCTGCTGATGCATGCCATGGGGCCTAACGTGGCAGGGGTAATTGGCTCTGCTGTTGCGGCAGGTATCCTGCTGAGCTTCCTGGCCTAATCAGGAGAGAGTGTGCTATAGCGAACCCTCGGTAGTGGGTGTGCGGAGACGGAAGTCTCGGTGCACCCACTGCTCTTTTGATTAGGTGGGGTGATACACAGAAATACAACCAAACCAAAAACTTAGTATCTTTGTCCTGTGATGCTTCGGCAGGGATCTCCCTGCGAGAGCATGGCGAGTATATAAGCGAGTATCCGAGACTTCGTATAAGCGCATGGGTCGGTCATAGATATGCCTTTGAACCGTTCATGGGTTTGTAGTTGCTTCGGACTTGTTTTTTGTATAGGGCTAGCATTCACATTGTTTATACTTACAGACGAAACATCAAACACAATTACCTCACTATGGCATATAACTATATGACCCAGGCCGGCTACGACAAGCTAGTAGCCGAGATCACCGAGCTAGAGTCGGTGCAGCGTCCGGAGATCTCTCGACAGATCGCTGAGGCTAGAGACAAGGGCGACCTCTCTGAGAATGCCGAGTACGATGCAGCTAAGGAGGCTCAGGGGCTGCTCGAGAGCAAGATCGCTCAGCTCAAAGGGATTCTGAGCAATGCCCGCATCATAGACGAGAGCCGACTGGGTACGGACTCGGTGCAGATCCTCAATAAGGTCAAGATCCGCAATACTAAGAACGGAGCTGAGATGAGCTATACCCTCGTATCAGACTCTGAGGCTAATCTCAGAGAGTTTAAGATCTCGGTGAATACCCCCATCGCCAAGGGCCTCATGGGCAAGAAGGTTGGCGATGTCGTTGAGGTACAGACCCCTGGTGGGCTGGTGAGCTTTGAGATCCTAGAGATTACCTTCTAAGGGGAGGGACTATGGCTACGATCTTTAGTCGCATTATCTCGGGAGAGATCCCCTCGTATCGTGTCGCTGAGAGTGAGGCCTACTATGCCTTCCTCGATATTAACCCCGTGCAGGCAGGGCATGTCTTGGTTGTGCCCAAGCAGGAGGTCGATTACTTCTTCGATCTAAGCCCCGAGAGCCTCTCGGGGATCATGGAGTTTGCCCGTATGGTCGCCTCTGCGATACAGTCTGCTACCCATTGCATCAAGGTCGGTGTCTCGGTTGTGGGCCTCGAAGTGCCCCATGCTCATGTGCACCTGATCCCCCTCAACGAGCTGGGAGACATGAACCTCAAGCACAAGGTGGAGATGAGTGGCCAGGAGCTGCAGGAGATGGCTGTACGCATACGAGCCTTCGTCCCCAAGGAGTACCTATAGATCTGAGGGATGAATATTGCCGTCGTTGGGATCGGGTACGTAGGCCTGGTGAGCGCAGCCTGCTTTGCAGAGCTGGGGGCTGTGGTCTACTGTGTCGATGTAGATCGAGACAAGATCGAGGGGCTAAGAGAGGGGCGCATCCCTATCTATGAACCAGGCCTTGAGCAGCTTGTGCGCCGAGGGCTCGAGGGTGGCCGCCTGATCTTCGAGACCGATTTAGCACGGGTACTGCCCGAGGTTGAGATTGCCTTTTGCGCTGTTGGCACGCCTGCTCGGGCGGATGGCTCTGCAGACCTAAGCTATGTCCTCGAGGTTGCCCATAGCATTGGTCGCCACCTAGAGCGATACTGTTTGGTCGTTACCAAGAGCACCGTCCCGGTGGGTACCTCTCGACTGGTGCGGGAGGCCATTGAGCAGGGGTTGAAGGAGCGGGGTGTGAGCATCAAATTCGATGTGGCCTCGAACCCCGAGTTCCTCAAGGAGGGCAATGCCATAGATGACTTCATGAAGCCCGACCGTGTCGTTGTCGGGGTGGACAGCCCTCGGGCAAGGGAACTGATGACTCGTCTATATAAACCTATGTTGCTGAGTAACTTTCGGGTGCTCTTCATGGACATCGCTTCGGCCGAGATGACCAAGTATGCGGCTAATGCCATGCTGGCTACGCGTATCAGCTTCATCAACGAGATCGCCCTCCTGTGCGAGCGTGTGGGGGCGGATGTCGGTATGGTACGCATGGGTATCGGTACAGACACCCGTATCGGAAGCAAATTCCTCTACGCTGGCTGTGGCTATGGGGGCTCTTGCTTCCCCAAGGATGTGCAGGCCCTGATCCATACGGCGCATAGTCATGGCTGTCAGATGCGCATCCTTGAGGCTGTCGAGCAGGTCAATAGGGCGCAGAAGGAGGTGCTCTTCGAGCGATTTTCCCGTTTCTACAACGGTCAGGTCAAGGGGCGGCATGCCGCCGTTTGGGGCTTGGCTTTCAAGCCTGGTACGGATGACATCCGAGAAGCTCCCTCGCTGGTGCTGATCGATCGTCTCCTGGAGGCTGGCTGTACGGTCTCGGTCTACGACCCCGTGGCGATGCCCGAGGCTCGCCGTGTGCTGGGAGATCGGGTCTCGTATGCACGAGATATTTATGAGAGCACTCTCGGGGCGGATGTCCTCTTTCATGTAACGGAGTGGAAGGAGTACCGAATGCCTGCCTGGGAAGTCATCCAAAAAGCCATGCGTTCGCCTCTCTTGATCGATGGGCGTAACGTCTTCGACCAAGCTCCCGAGGAGGCTGGCATCCGCAAGCTCAGCATCGGTGTCGCGGAGCGAGATGGGCTCTAGAACCTCAGGGTTGAGATCTTTGCGATAGGGCTGTGTCAGAGTTGATACTCTGATACAGCCTTTGTTGTATCTAGCCCATAGCTGTCTGCTCGTAGAGAGGGAGGAGGGATGCAATATATTGTCTTTCCCTGCATTATATAGATAGAGGTGGGAGAAGAGATCCTTCGGTAGCAGGTGCGATGAGCTCTCGGTAGTAGCCCGATCGATCTCCCCCGTAGCACCTCGCTCGAGGTCCAGATAGGGTCTCAAGTGTGATCCTAATAGGATCTCACTCGAGGCTCAGATAGGAGTTCGATCGAGATCTTACTGGGATCGTTGCAGAGGCTCTTGGCCACTGCCCTCCTGACCCTGGCAATGCTGAGGATGGTGAGTAGAGAATTTTGTAATAATATATTAATTCATTATTTTTGCTTAACGAGAGTAGGCCTCTCGACGAAGCACACCAGGCAAGTGAAGACTTGCTGGCTGAGGGCGGAGGCCATATGTTCAATAGTTAATACATTTTGGGCTATGAAACGAAACAAAGCTTTGCTCCTGGGCATCCTGGTCTTGGCGACTAGCTCTGGAGCGTGGGCACAAAACGATGATAAGTATCTCGACGATGCTTATCTCTCAAGCCGAGACATGGAGCGTCTGCGTGAGCGTGAGCGTCATGAGGCTCAGATACGTCGTGAGGCTGCTATCAAGGCCCGCCGAGAGTGGGAGGCCAAGCAGGCTGCCCTCATGGCCGAGTATAAGCGCAAGAAGAGACAGAGAGAGATAGATGCTTACAATGGGCACGAGAGTGAAGAGAATGCTTTGCTCGATGAGGAGATAGCACAATTACTGAACGCTACTTCGTCTCGAAAACAAGGTGATGTAGAGGTGTCTGTCTATGGCCCTTATTCGGATCGCCTCCTGCGCTTCCATACTGATGGGACGGTCATCATCAACGATCCCGATGCAGTCTACATCAATGGTCAGCTACGCTACCATGACTCGTGGGGCTCTAGCCGTATGTGGCTTACCATAGGTAATCCCTGGTGGTACGACTCTTGGTATCCCTGGTACTCTTATGGGCATCACTATGCCCCCTGGTACTATGGCTACGGGTATTATCCCTCTTGGCATTATCGCCCCTGGAGGCCTTACCCCGACTATTGGTGGGGTGGCGGCTTCTATGATCCTTGGTTCGATCCCTACTATCGAGGTTATTACCGGGGTTACTATGGCGGAGGCTACTATGGGGGCTATTATGGAGGCTATGGGACTGGCTACTACGATGGCCGTCATGCCCGTGCCTACGACGATCACTACTACCGCAATCCCTACGGCCATGGGGGGCGTTCATCGTACAGCCAAGGCCGAGGTTATATGTCCGAGCGTACAGCCTATGGGGCTTACAAGAGTGCTCAGACTCTCGAGGGTCGAGGACGCAGTCGCTCTAGCTACGATCGCTCGCGTCCGCTTCGAGGGGGCATCTCCTCTTACGACGGCTACCAGAGTCAGGGAAGCTCTCGCAGTAGCTATGATTCGAGCAGGGGCTCGGAGAGTCGCAGCCGCTCCTCATTCGATAGTTATGGCTCCGAGAGCCGCAGCCGCTCCTCTCAAGAGAGCGGATCAAGCTCTCGCAGCGGTGGAGGAAGTTATTCCTCTCCCAGCCGTAGTAGCGGTGGAGGCTCATCGGGCTCTGGACGCTACGATGCTCCTACACGTAGACGCTGATAGGTGCAGATATAGTTTTCATCAGTATAGACTGGAGGGGTGATGTGTGCACGATCCTGCCCCCATCGCTCCCCTAGTCGTCTAATAGATATATACGATCATGAGAAAGAAGATAGTCCTAGGAGCTGGGCTTTTGAGCCTAGCCCTCCTCTCCGTCCCTGATCTCTGGGCTCAGTCCGAGTCTACCGCCGTTTCTCTAGCCGATGCGCACGAGCAGCGTGGCTCGGCCCGCTATCAGGCCCTCGGAGGAGCTATGGGTGCTGTCGGGGCAGAGTTCTCTGCAGTCAATCAGAACCCCGCCAGTCTAGCCCTCTTTCGCCGAGGCAATAAGGTCAGCACCACGATGGGCTATACCCGTCAGCGTGGTCGCTCCGACTGGTACAACGAACGACTAACCACCCAAGGCAACCTCTTCAACTTCGATGAGCTGAGCTTCATGTCCAGCTGGAATACTGGCAGCAAGCTCGGCTTTACGGCTGGCGTGGGGATGCGCAGTGGCGGGCGATTTCACCGAAGCCTACAGGCACATGCAGCTCTCGAGGGGCTAGGAGCTACCTCGCTGGCCGACATCAGTGCCGCCGTACTCAACCGGATGCAGTACGGCCGAGGAGGGACGCAAGAGCCACCCCTCATCCCACACTCCCAAATGGATGGAGTCGCTGCCTATGGCCGTGGTCATCTACCTTGGCTTGGGATCTTGGGTTATCAAGCGGGTTGGATTACCTCCAATGACCCACTAGGCGGGAGATATTACTCGGCCTTCACTTACCCCACAGCAGGGGGGGGGCTCGAAACCTATAGCCCCTACGATGCAGGGTTGCGCATTGACGAGCGTGGGGCAGTGTCGGACTTCGACTTTGCCTTCGGGATGCGAGTCAATGATATATTCAATTTCGGGGCAACGCTTACCCTGGTGCATCTTGATTACGAGCTCTCCTCCACTTACTCAGAGGGCTACGATCGCTTCACTGATGGCCGTCGCCACGGATTAGGTCTGCACAACTCTGTCTCTATCTCGGGCGGTGGCGCACGGATTGGACTGGGAGTGCTCGTCGAGCCCCTGAGAGGTCTACGCCTCGGAGCCTCGGTTTACAGCCCTACGGTCTATAGCCTCAAGCATGACTTTGCCCCGCTGGCCAATGGGCTAAGTTCGTTCGGCAAATTCTATCAGAGCGAGCGGCCTGAGAATGCAGCCAATAGCTTCGAGTTGCGCACTCCCTGGCGGTTTGGTCTGAGCGCAGCCTACGTCTTCGCACATAAGGGCTTCGTAAGCGTGGACTATGAGTATAGTAGCCTCGGGGGGACTCGTCTCGACGAGGCGAGGGATGCCTACGGCGTACGACCCTCCAAGACCAACCCCTACGAGGTGGACAACGATGCTATCAGCCAGGACTTCGGTGGCAAGAGCACCCTACGCCTCGGGGCTGAGTGGATGGCTACACGTCGCCTCTCGCTCAGAGCGGGCTATACGAGAGCCGAGCAGAAGCTCAAGAATCCTCGCCTCTCGGGGATCTCTGGCCCTACAGTCGAATTCCTTACTCCCAGCACTGTACTGCACTTTACCCTACCTGGCACTCGGGAGAGCTTCTCCCTCGGGCTCGGCTACAAGCTCTCGCCCTCTTGGTCTCTCGATGTAGCTTATGTGCATCAGATGTCTCGGGACAAGGTCTATGCCTTCAGCCCTATGGCTGATCTTGGCCCTATCCTCGATCCTGCTAAGCGAAATGCTATTGCTCGAGGCTTGCGTGATGGTTTTGATGTAATCGATGCAGATCTCGCCCGAGAGACTGGGGCTACTTGGCTCAAGGGGCTCAAGGGAATTGATTACCGACAGGATCGCAGTCAGATGCTCTTCTCTGTGAGCTATCGTTTCTAGCTCCAGGGTTGATCCCGTGATACGACGAGGGTGTGGCAGATTGTCTGCCACACCCTCGTTACTTTGTTCCTTTTTGTCAGGCTTTGCCTACCCTCATCCCTTAGCGTCGCTTGAGGATGCTGTTGAGGATGCGTGCTGTGTGGATGAGTTTACCACTCTTGAGCGAATAGATCTCCACGCTCCAGAGGTGCGTACTGCGTCCCTGGTGCATGATACGAGCTTCGGCACGCATCATATCCCCCTCAATGGCTGAGGAGATATGATTGCCACTGACCTGCATCCCGACCTGTATCTCTCCCTCCTCCAGCAGAGCCACAGAGCCTAGGCCTGCCATAGTCTCGGCAAAGGCTAGATTCGCCCCTCCGTGCAGGATGCCCATGGGCTGGCGGGTACGCTTATCTACGGGCATTGTCCCCTCTACATAGCCTCGGGAGATCGCTGTGCAGCGGATGCCGAGCGAGTCCATCAGTGTACCGGGGACGATCGAGTTGATCTCCTCGATCGTGTAGGGGACGTCCTCTCGAGGGGTGAAGATATACTTGTTCAGCAGGTGGGCTATGCCATCCTCATTGTTACTTAGGGTAACGTACTCGGCACAGCTTTTGATAGCCTCCTTGGCATTGGCCATAGCCACACCGAGGCCTGCATACTGGATCATCTCCAGGTCATTGAAGCTATCTCCTACAGCAATTAGTTCCTCAGCCGTGTAGCCGAGACGATCGACTAGCTGAGAGATACTCGAAGCCTTGTGCACCCCCCAGGGTACTAGCTCGAGGAAAGAGGGGTGTGATCGGAAAACGTTGACTCGCCCTGCTAGTCGCTCCTGTGCGATCGGTTCAAGGGCCTCGATCCGTTCGCTAGGGCCGACGATCAAGCACTTGGGGCGGCTCGAGGGATTGGCTGCAACGAAGTCCACTACTTGTCTAGGTTTCATCCCTGTGATCCCCACTTCGAGCTGCAAGTAAGGGTCATCAATGCACTCAGAGATGATCTCATCCTCTGAGGTGTAGGTCAAGATGTTGAGCCCGTGCTCCTGGGCTAGGTCATAGAGTGAGGCGATGGTCTCGCTCCCTAGGCTTGCCTGAGCAATAGGGTTGGCTAGGCGGCAGTTGTAGACCTCGCCCCCATTGAAGGGCATCAGGTAGCCGCTATACCGCTCCAGCTGCAGCTCTTGAGCAATGCCCCTGAGACCTGCTAGAGGCCTGCCAGAGGCGATGATGAGCCGAATGCCAAACTCCTCCTGAGCACGCAGCAGGGCTACTCGGGTGAGCTCTGTTAGCTCGCCCGAGTCATTGACGAGGGTGCCATCGACGTCGATGGCCATGAGCTTGTACTTCATACTCTAGTCGTAGTTTTTAGGGGTTAGAAATTGACGTTGATCCCTGCCGAGACCATGGTTTGCTGCATGCGGTAGCCATAGTAGAGGGTGCTCTTGGAGTTAGGCATCCAGCTGAGTTGACCCTGTAGGGAGATATGAGAGTTGGCCTTGTAGACGAGGCCTAGATGGATCAGATGCATGGCTTCGAGCTCCTCGGTGCTCTTCTTCGGGAGGTAGCGGTAGAGGATGCCCGAGCGTAGCTCATAGCTGACCTTGAGGCTGAAGTCCTTGACGGGCATGTATTCATACGAGGCATCTATGACCCAGCTAGGCCTTCCCGATACGACCTCATCGTTCTTACCTTGGTAGTTGTGGTAGGAAGCCGAGAGCTGAGCTCTCCAGAGGCCATGATGGCTGTAGCCTAGATGACCTCCTAGGCTCAGATGGCGCACATCGGTATAGTAGGGGGAGAACTCGATCGCATAGATCGAGCGGCTATCCAGTGGCGAGACGCCAGAGATCTCATACGGAGGTAGTCCCTCGATCAGTGTAGGGGAGGAGTAATATGGTGTCAGATGCTCATGCGTCTGAGCAGCGAAGTTGAGATCCCTCTGACGTAGGCTGTAGCCCGCATAGAGCTCTAAGGATAGAGCCCGAGCGATAGAGCCCGAGAGGGATAGACGACTTTGGTGGCGCACCTGAGTGCTACCTCCGATCACCCCTCGGGTACGATAGGGCATCAGCTGAGCCAGACGAGCCAAGTGGTTCTCTTCGACGCCTCCGTCGGCCTGAGCTCTGATGCACCATGTCTCGGCGAAGGTGAGCTCAGCGTCTAGGTAGGGCCAGAGGAAGAGGCTGCCTCCCTCTACCGACGAGTCGTTCGATAGCCCTACACCTGCTCGAATTTGCCAGCTTTGTCCCTCGACCTGCCAGTAGGGAGCGAGGCTGATTTGGGTCTTATTGATCCTCTCCCCACTGGGTGTAGCCATGAGGACGGGAGGAAGATTGCGGCTATAGAGCAGAGCTGATACCTCGAGGTGTGCCCCGAGTGAGTGGTCGCCCCCGATCCCCACACGGGCATTCGCCTCCAAGCTGGGACGGATCTCCCCGATGCTCACGGCAGGACTGCCGAGGAGCTTACGGCGAGAGATGCTCGAGTAGTCTAGCCCTGCTCTGAGGTCATAGGCGAACGAACTGCCCTGATCGGGTAGTGAACTGAGCCCTACAGAGGTGGAGAGATAATGGCCGAAGAGGTGCTCCTTGCCCAGCAGATGTTGCTTCTCTCGGTCTAGGCCGTTCGGGTTGTCTGTGTAGAACCGAGGTTCTATCACCGCCCCATAATAGTTATAACCATGGTGGCGGTAGTCTGCCGCGATGCTCCATAGACTAGAGGTGGCCTTTCGCTTGTAGTCTCCATGGATACGGAAGTCATTCTCCCGTGCATGCAGGTCGTTGAAGAGTCCTTGATAGGGCGTGTAGCTCGAGAAGAGGGTCGAGAGACTGAGGTCTAGACGTTCCCTCTCGCTGGCTATAGGCCGATAGCCTGCTCTCAGACCTAAGTGAGGGCTAATGCCTGCCCTGAGGTTGATATACCCCCGCATAGGACTAGGGGCGAATTGCCCAACTAGCCTGCCTAGAGACGAGAGGGGGGAGAGGCCAAAGCCCTCAGATAGCCTCGGAGCCGCACTCATATGACCACGAGAGGAAGGCATGGCTTGCATGGGCGTTATCTCGAAGCTCAAGGGTAGAGGGGTTTGCTTGCCGAGCTTCACGGCCTCGTCTGTGTGGACTGTGAGCTCTCGGCGCAGGGTATCGACCCTCTGACGCTGTGGTGATTGGGCCTCGAGGTGAGGGGCGATGGGGAGTATGAGCCCTAGGAGGCAGAGGAGTCGGCCTAGGGGGGGGAGGGTGGTGTTCATTATTGCTTGTTAAATAGTTGCATTCGTTGATTGATCATTTGAGCGATGTCCTCTTCGTCTCCTTGGTAATTCTCCTTGAGGCTGGAGATGTATTGCTCGGCAGCGTATCGATCCCCCAGCATCATGTAGCAGTCAGAGAGTAGGATGAAGGAGCGTGCCATCCAGTACTGCTGGGTCGAGCCCTGGGCGATGAATTGCTCGAGGAGCTTCTTGGCCTCGGAGACACGCCCCGAAGCGTAGGCTATACGTGCCCTGCTGTGGTAAGCCTCGGCCCCATAAGGGCTATCGAGTCGTTTGTCTAGGCTCGAGTAGATCTTAGCAGCTTCGTTGGATTTGTTTTGTGCCTCGGAGGCCTTGCCTCGGATGAGGGTGAGCTCGTCCTGCATCTCTTGGGAGAGTGGTTTGAGGTTTAGGGTCTGCTCGGCCATTTGTGCGCTGAGGGCTGGATCTCCCTCTTTGAGGGCCAGTCGGGCTACGAGCAGCCCTGCACGCTGCCGCTCGCCCAGGCTGAGGTCGGGGAAGGCATAGAGTGCACGATAGGAGGCTAGAGCCTCTCTGCCCTGCTCCTGCTTGTATTGGTAGTCTGCCAAGAGCTCGAGGGCCTCGAGGCGGAGGGCTGCCTCGGTCTCGGCTCGGTTTAGCTGGCTGAGTAGGGGGAGAGCTTCGGTAGCTTGGCCTGTAGCTAGCAGGTCTTTGGCAAGCATCAGTCGAGCCTTGTCGGTGTCTTGATGCGAAGGGAAGCGTTGGACGAAGCCTTGTAGGGCTCTGATCGAGGAGGCATGCCCCTGCAGATGCTGGTTCTGAGCCGAGAGGAAGAGTAGATGTCCAGCCTCCTCGTCCGAGGGCTTGAGTCCAGCCCCGAGGGCTTCGGCATAACTCATGTACTCATCCATGCGGCTCTGTGCGGTGTAGATGTTTTTGAGGTCAGCCAAGGCTGTCCGAGCCTCTGCGGTCGTGGGGTGATCGGCGATGACCCTCTTGTAGATAGCGATGGCCTCCTCCGCTCTAGAGGCATTGTAGTGGAGCATGGCTCGCTCGAGGCTGGCAAGACGTGCCTCTCGGCTATGGGGGAAGCGTCGCTCGATCTCTCTGAAGCTCTCTTCGGCCTCTGAATTGCTCTGCCCGCTGAGTATCTGTGCCCTCCCCTTGTCGTATAGAGCCTCGGCGACGAAGGGGGCTCGAGGGTGCTTGCTCAGGAGCTGATTGATCGTCGAGATCTGCTGGGCATAGTCGGAGCGGCGGCCGTAGAGGTGCTGCAAGCGGTAAAGGGCCTCGGCATTGCCCCCCTCGACGAGGTCATTGGCCTTGCTGTAGTGCTGGATCGCCTCGGCCGAGGGGCCGAGGGCTACGAGGGCACAGTCGCCTCGACGTAGCTGAGCGTCGGAGCGCAGAGCGGGGTCGGTGGCTAGGGTCTCGAATTGGGCGAAGGCTCTGTCGGCCTCGGGGTATGCCCCGAGGTTATATTGTGCATAGCCTAGGATGTAGTGGAGGATGCCTCGACCGAGGGAAGAAGCCTGTGCCTTCTTTAGGGCGAGGCGGGCCGCATCCCTCGCCTCGGTATAAGCCCCTCGGGAGAGATGCATCCGTGCCGAGAGTGCAAGGGCCTCCGTATAATAGAGGCCTTGATCACCGAGCTTGATAGCCTCGTTGAGATACCGCTGCCAGAGCTCGGGCTTCTCCTGCTGTATGTAGAGCTCGCCTAGGCGGCAGAGGATGTACTGCTGGGTGTGTAGGATGGAGGCCGGAGGGTTGTCGAGGCGTTTGATCACGTCGAGCGAGGCTGCATAGTCTTTGCTCAGTGCCAGTTGATCCGCTAGCTCGTCGTAGACCTCTCTATGGCGAGGAGAGTCTGCAAACTCCTTGAGATACTGCTCGTAGAGGCGTAGGCTGTGCCCGAAGTCCGAGGCAGCCCCTCCGCTGGAGGCCTTTATGCTGTTGTAGATGGCATACTCTCTAGCTTGTGGGGTTGCCCCTGGGTGGCCTGCTGCTGCGCCGAAGGCGAGTAGAGCCTGCGATCGCTCTCCGGCCTCGAGGCGCATATTCCCTTGTAGGATGTGTGCTAGAGCTCCGACCTCGTGTGTGGAGCTGGTGGCTAGGGCGAGGGCCTTACGAGCCCCGTCGTAGTCCTTGCTCTTGTAGAGAATGGTAGCCAGGGTGTATGCCTCTTCGGGCAGGAGGTCTCCTTGCTGCAAGAGGGGGAGCAGATACTCTCGGGCTGCAGCCTCGTCGCCCTCGTGCTCGTATGCTCGCCCTAGTGTGCCCATGAGGCGAGGACGCTTGAGGAGCTCTGGGTACTTGAGCCCTGCCAGCAGGGTCTGCTGGATGGCCTCTTCGGGCGATTTTGTTTGGAAGCCGATGAGGGCCTTGAGGTAGGCAACCTCGGGAGCTAAGGCCTTGCTCCATCGCCTCTCGGAGAGGAGGTGCTGAGCCTGTGGGGTATTGTCCTCGTGCCATTCGAGGGCTGCGATGAGCAGGAGTGCTTGCTCGCCCCAGAGGGAGTTGCTGATGATCGCCCGCTCTAGATGGGGGCGAGCCTCTCTGATGGGGTGTCGTGGGGTCGGTTTGCAGAGGGTAATGTAGCCTAGGTAAACCTCTCTCTCGGCCTGCTCAGCCTCGGAGAGCCCCCTGAGGTCTATGCGCTCGAGTAGCCCTCTGGCCTGGAGTAGCTGCCCCTTGGAGATATAGGCTGAGGCCATGAGCAGCTGGGCCCGCTCTCGATCGAGCGAACTGGGATGCTGCTCGAGGAAGGTGTTGAGTACCTCCTCGGGGGCTTCTAGGCCCGTGGTGATGAGCCCTGCAAGCAATTGGTCATAGGCAGCCCTGGAGCTGGGGGGCAGGAGGCGAGGCAGCAGCGGAAGGGCCTGCTGCTGATAGCCCACGAAGTTGCCCCCGAGGATGTCGTGCCGAGCCTGCGTCATGATGAGGGCAGAGCCAGAGGGGGCTGTCTGCTGTGCTAGGGTGGGCAATGAGAGTGCGCCCGATAGCCCTAGGCACAGGATGAGGTGTTTCATATTTGTTGGGTGCATGATGTAGCTTGATCTACGTCGTTTATTGGGTTGAGCCTATTGTTGTCTCCGAGGCTCGGGGGAGGTGTCCGCAGGGCCTTGAGAGGCTATCCCGAGGATAGCGGAAGACAGTAGGACAAAGATAGCAAGTTCTTAGCGAAGCGAGGGTGTGTCATCCAGGCGAATAGCCTTTGGACGACACACCCTCGCTGTTTTTGGATAGCCTCTAGTGAGGCGATGGGTTACTTAACCTCTACGTAGTAGGTGTACATCTCTCCCTCCTGAGGGTAGAAGCCTCTCAGGGCGATGCGCCTAGCTCCCGAAGCTTTAGCTTGGGCGAGAATGCGGCTGAGGTCGTTGGTGCTGCGTATGGGGGTGTCGTTGATGGTCAGTAGGATGAAGCCTGCACGGATGCCAGCCTCTTTCATAGCCCCCGAGTTCACTCGCTCGACCAAGAGGCCATAGGAGATGCCGTAGCTACGACGCTTGCCCTCGTCGAGGGGCTTGACTACAGCTCCGAGGCTGGCGGAGTTGCCCGCCTCATTGCGAATGAGTCCCGAGCCACCAGTCTTGTTCTTGAGCTTGACCTTGAGGATTTTTTCTGTGCCCTTGCGATCGATCTTCATCTCTACGACGTCGCCAGGGCGGAAGCGGCTGAGCTGTTCCTGCAGCTGCCCGAAGTTGTTGATAGGGGTATTGCCAATGGCGACGATGACGTCCCCGATCTCTACACCTGCGGCTAGGGCTGCACTAATTTCGGAGAATTCGCCTACATAGACCCCACTATTGACCTTGAGCCCCTGCTGCTGGGCGAATTCTGCGTCCATATCTCTCCCCCCGATGCCGAGGAAGGCTCGCTGCACAGCCCCATACTTCTTGATGTCGGAGACGACCTTGGCAGCCATGTTGATGGGCACGGCGAAGGAGTAACCGGCGAAGTTGCCCGTATCCGAATAGATCATCGTGTTGATGCCGACCAGCTCGCCCGAGGCATTGACCAGTGCGCCACCGCTATTACCCGAGTTGATGGCCGCATCTGTTTGGATGAAGGCCTCGACACGATTGCGTCCCCCTGCCGAGCGAGACTTTGCACTCACGATGCCTGCCGTTACGGTGCTGTTGAGGTTGAAGGGGTTGCCCACGGCCAATACCCACTCGCCCAGGCGTAGGGCGTCCGAATTGCCGAAGGGGATGGTGGGCAGGTTCTTGCCCTCGACCTTGAGCAGGGCAATATCGCTGTCTGCATCTGTGCCGATGAGCTTGGCCGTGAAGGTGCGGTTGTCGTTGAGGGTAACGCTGATCTCCTGACTGTTGTCAATGACGTGGTTGTTGGTGATGATGTATCCGTCCTCGCTGATGATCACCCCAGAGCCATAGCCCACTACGGGGCGAGGGGCTTCCTGGCGCATCCCACCACGTCCGAAGAAGAGCTCAAATGGGTCGATCATCTGCTCTCGGCTCGACTGACGCACGCCCTGAGTCTTGATATGTACGACGGCTTTGATGCTGCTTTCGGCGGCAATAGTCAGGTCGGGGGCAGAGCCTACCTGCTTGACCACAGCTGCAAGGGCAGTGTTTTGAAAGCCATATTCTCCCGTCGAGGCAGAGCCCTCCTGCTCTACGCCCTCGGCTCTATATTCGCCCCCTCGGGGCAGCATCACATGTACGGTGGTAGCAGCTGCTGCTACACTCATAGCCACGACAAGGCTTGCGGTGGCAACTCTCTTCCAAATTCTGTTCATTGTATTTTGTTTGTGTATAATATATTGTCCAAGCGGCTCGGGGAGGGTTGAGGCCACCCCTCTGCTGCTGTTTGCTCTTATAACGCAGCTCCGTGATAGATTATTGTGCTGCTATGCTAGGCCAGATAGACCGTGCTGATAAAAGCTAATACAAATACCATGCCAGCCTCTGCCTATTCCCCCCTGCACCCCTTGCTCTAGGTCTATTGGCTCTGCGCTTGAGCCCTCGATAGAGGCTCGACCGAGCTGCTAGACGATCTCTCTAGTGAGAGCTCGATAGACCCTCATTAGAGGTCTAGATAGGATCTCGGTCGAGACATAAGTAGGAGCGCAGTCGAACTCCTATTTGAATCTACATGGAGATCTAGATATGAGCTCCACGAGACTCTGGAGGGCCTCTCTCGAGTGTCTCTGAGGGGAGCTGCCTGTCGCTTGCAGCATGGATTGGCTCTTTAGGCTCTCTTGGGTTGCGAGTGATCCTCCCCTAATGGAGGCCGGGGCGAGCAGTTGTGGGGTATTCGGTGGGCAAATGCACCTCTCGTTTGCCCTCACTGAAGTATCTTTGCAGGGTTCATAACGCTAGATAATGACACTGACAGATATATGTAGTCGCTTTGCCGAGGGGTATCGGAGCGAGCTCATGGCCCTCACTCAGCTGCAGGGTGAGTGTAGCCTCTTGGGCTGTGAGGGCTCGTCTCTATCCCTCATCCTGGCAGCACTCTCTCCTATGCGCCCCGTGGTCTACATCGCCGACGAAGTCGATGAGGCTGGCTATCTGTACTCCGACTTGGAGGCTATCGTTGGGGCAGAGCGGGTGATGCTCTTCCCCTCGTCCTATCGTCGGGCGATCAAGTACGGACACAGAGATGAGTCGCAGCAGCTCCTTCGCTCGATGACACTCGGGGCTCTCTCTTTGGCCAAGGAGCAGGGCAAGCATCCACCCATCATCATCACCACTGCCGAGGCCCTCTGTGAGCGTGTGGCCAGCAGCACCCTTGTCGAGCATGAGTCCCTGCCTCTGAGGCAGGGTGAGGTGATCGAGCAGACTCAGATCATGGAGCAGCTCTACAGATGGGGCTTCGAGCGGGTGGACTATGTCTACGAACCTGGACAATATGCTCAGAGAGGGAGCATACTCGATATATTCTCCTTCGCCCAGGAGTATCCCTACCGCTTGGATTTCTTCGACGATGAGATCGAGAGCATTCGCCTCTTCGACATAGAGACACAGCTCTCCATCCGCCTCGTGTCAGAGGCTCGCCTCGTGCCGAACCTCTCCACGAGCACCAGTGAGCAGGGAAGCCACCTCCTCGAGCTCCTGCCTCGAGAGACTCTCCTCTTGAGCCGAGACCGCCATTACACGCTCGAGCGGGCGCACCTCATCTACGACGAAGCCCCTCTGCTCGACGATGGAGAGGGCTTCACGAGCCTCGATGAGCTACGCCAGCAGCTCATACGCCCCGAGGTGTTGGCCGAGGCTCTCGGAGGGCTGGCCCGTTGCTTGCTCATCGAGCGAGTGGGGCAGTCGTGGGAGCTGGGCCTTGGGGCGCAGCCAGAGTTTCGCCGAGACTTCGATGCCTTCGCCGCCCAAGTGGCCCAGTGGCAGTACGAGGGTTATACCCTCTGTGTGGCGACCCACGTCCCGACGCAGTACGAACGTATCGAGGAGATCCTTTCCGAGCGTCGGGAGCGTCTTGCCCCCCTTGAGCATGTTGCGCAGACGCTGCACGCAGGCTTCGTTTCTGAACGGTGTCGTTTGGTTGTCCTTACTGAGCATCAGCTCTTCGAGCGATACCATAAATACAACCTGCGTAGCGACAAGGCTCGCAGTGGTAAGATGAGCCTCTCGCTCAAGGAGCTACAGAGCTTCTCTGTCGGAGACCTCGTCGTGCACACCGATCACGGTATCGGGAGCTTCGGTGGGCTGCTCACGATGGATCTAGGCGGACGCACTCAAGAGGTCATCAAGATCTCTTACCGCCATGGAGATACGATCTACGTCAATCTGCATAGTTTGCACAAGCTCTCCCACTACCGAACCAAGGATGCTAACGAACAGGTACAGCTCAGTGCCTTGGGCTCGGGGGCCTGGCAACGTCTGAGGGAGCGTACCAAGCGGCAGGTCAAAGACATTGCCCGAGATCTGATCCGCCTGTATGCCAAGCGTCGGGAGAGTGAGGGCTTCGCCTTCTCGCCCGATACTTATCTACAGCATGAGCTCGAGGCCTCGTTCGTCTACGATGATACACCCGATCAGGCTCGGGCCACGGCAGACATCAAGGCCGATATGGAGCGTCCCTATCCGATGGATAGATTGCTGTGCGGCGATGTGGGCTTCGGCAAGACGGAGGTTGCTGTGCGGGCTGCCTTCAAGGCAGCCACCGATGGCAAGCAGGTCGCTGTCCTAGTCCCCACGACGGTGCTGGCCTATCAGCACTATCGCACCTTCGAGCGTAGGTTGAGAGACCTGCCCGTATGTGTGGAGTACCTCTCTCGTGCCCGGAGTGCTAAGGAAACCAAACGCATTCTCACCGAACTCAAAGAGGGCAAGATCGATATTATCATCGGCACGCACAAGCTCACAGGCAAGGAGGTTGCTTTCCGAGACCTGGGCCTACTGATCATCGACGAAGAGCAGAAGTTTGGAGTAGCCGTCAAGGAACGCTTACGCAAGCTACAGGTCAATGTCGATACGTTGACCATGAGTGCCACACCCATTCCCCGAACGCTACAGTTCTCCCTCATGGGGGCTAGAGACCTCTCGAACATCAACACCCCTCCGCCCAATCGTAGACCTGTCGAGACCATCTCGCAGCGTTTCTCCGCCGAGCACATCCGAGAGGCTATCAACTTCGAGATGAGCCGCAATGGGCAGGTCTACCTCCTACACAACAGGGTACAGAATATCGAGGAGATCGCCTCCCTCGTACGCCGAGAGGTGCCAGACGCCCGTGTCGCTGTCGGGCACGGACAGATGTCCCCCAAGGACATCGAACGGATATTGCTTGACTTTAGCAACCATGAGTATGATGTCCTCGTAGCTACGACCATCATCGAGAATGGGATCGACGTCCCCAATGCCAATACCATTATTATCAACGATGCCCATCGCTATGGGCTCAGTGAGCTGCATCAGCTGCGTGGGCGCGTCGGCCGCAGCGATCGTAAGGCCTTCTGCTATTTGCTCAGCCCTCCGTTGGCTTCCCTACCCGAGGATGCTCGCCGTCGCCTGCGAGCGATTGAGAGTTTTAGTGATCTGGGTAGTGGGGTGCGCATTGCTCTGCAAGACTTGGACATTCGAGGGGCAGGCAATGCCCTGGGGGCAGAGCAGAGTGGCTTCATCACTGATATGGGTTACGAGACCTATCAGAAGGTGTTTGAGGAGGCTGTCCGAGAGCTCAAGGCAAGCGAGTTCGCTGACCTCTATGCCGAGGAGGCCGAGGTCAATCGGGTGGCAGACTTTTTCGTCTCGGACACGCAGATCGAGAGCGATCTGGATCTCTGTCTCCCCGAGGACTATGTCCCCCAAGACAGCGAGCGCATCTTGCTCTATCGAGAGCTGGACAACCTGGAGAGTGATGAGGAACTCGAGGCCTATCGCTCGAGGTTGGAGGATCGCTTCGGCTCTCTGCCCGAGCAAGCCCTTGGGCTTATCCAAGTGCCTCGCTTGAGACGTCTGGGTAAGCATCTCGGGGTAGAGCGCATCATCCTCAAGGCTGGGCGTATGAGCCTCTTCCTCATCGCCGACGAGCAGAGCCCCTACTTCAAGTCTCCCGTCTTTGGCCGCCTTCTGAACTATGTGGCGCACCACAACAAGCAGTGTGAGTTTCGTCAGCGGCAGGGGCGTCATATCATCTTGATCAAGGATACCCCCAGCCTCGAACGTGCTATCGCTGTTTGCCAGCAGATCCTCTCAGTGGAGCCTTAGGGATATAGCTTAGCTCCCGAGGAGGGATCGACCAAGCCCCCCTCGGGGCACTGCAGAGAGACTTAGAGACCGTCAAGAGAGGGGCTAAGGGGTATGCCCCGAGAGTGTCGGTCTCTAGAAGCCCAAGGGCAAAAAACGAACTGGAGTGTATGGGGGTGTTAATTCGGTGGAAAATAGCTATTTTTGCGCCGAGTTGCCCCTAAGAGAATTGCGGCCTTAGAGCCGGGGCGACGATCACTCGATAGCTAATCGCATCAACATCAAAACAAATGGATAAAGTAAGCTACGCCCTCGGGCTCAGTGTCGGCCAGAACTTCGTAACCTCTGGCTTTGACAACATCAACTTCGAAGACTTCCTCGCAGGCTTCAGGACCATCATGCAGGGCGAGACCCCCAGCATGACCTTCGACGAGGCTAAGCAGACCGTGAACCAGTACTTTGTCGAGCTACAGGCCAAGAACTTGCGTCTGAACAAGGAGGCTGGCGAGGAGTTTCTCAAGATCAACGGACACAAGAGTGGAGTAGTTACCACCGAGAGTGGCCTACAGTACGAGGTCATCAATCAGGGTACTGGAGCTAAGCCTACCCTCGAGCAGACGGTGCGTTGCCACTATCATGGTACGCTGATCAATGGTGTGGTCTTCGACAGCTCGATGGATCGAGGCGAGCCAGCAGAGTTTCCCCTAAGTGGCGTGATCAAGGGTTGGACTGAGGTACTGCAGCTGATGCCCGTAGGGTCTAAGTGGCGTGTTACAATCCCCTCAGACCTAGCCTATGGAGACCGCGGCGCAGGGCAGATGATCCAGCCAGGTAGCACCCTCGTCTTCATCATCGAATTGCTCGATATTCTCTAGGCTGTAGGCGATGAAGCACCTATTTGTTCGCTCTATGGCGACCCTGGGGTTCGTGCTCCTCGGCGCAGGTTGTGGAGCTAAGCGTTCGCCCGCTCAAGAAGCTCCCGTCTCGCTACTGGCCTCTCAGGCAGACTCGGTGGCCTATGCCTTCGGCCTGCTCAATGCAGAGGGCTTCCGACAGAGCCTCGAGGCTTCGCCTCGTACCAAGGAGCTCAGCAAGAAGATGATTCTCAAGGCATTCGCAGCCCATTTGAGTGGCGAACCCACCGAGATGAGCATCGACGAGGCTCGACAGTACTACATGGCATACCTCAAGGCCGAGGATGAACGCCTCACCGAGGAGCGTCGCCAGCGCAACGAGGCTGCCCTCGAGGAGTATAAGAACCGCCCAGGAGCGCAGGCTACCGAGAGTGGCCTGATGTATCGCATCCTCACGCCTGTAGAGGGCCCGAAGCCTCGGGCCGTAGACACCGTTGTCGTCCACTATAGGGGACTAACGATCGATGGTGTAGAGTTCGACAGCTCGTATAAGAGGGGTGAGCCGACCAGCTTCCCACTCGGTCGAGTGATCAAGGGCTGGACAGAGGGGCTTGCCCTGATGAGCCCTGGGGCTAAGTACGAACTGATGATCCCCAGCCATCTAGCCTACGGCGAGCGAGGGGCAGGTGAGGCTATTGCCCCGTACTCGACCCTCATCTTCGAGATTGAGCTGCTCGAGATCCGTCCCTATCAAGAGCCCAAGGCAGAGATAGAGACGAAGCCTGAAGAGAAACCTCAACCCAAGCGACGTGCTAAGAAAAAGATGAGGTAAACCCCTGGTCAAAAGAGAAGAAACAATAGAGATATTAACTATTCTTACTAACTCAATCATTCAATGAAAAAGATTTCAATGACACTGGCTGCCGCTACACTAGTCTTTGGCAGCTTCTCCTGCAGCCCTACGGGTGGCAGTGCAACACCCAAGAATGAGGCCGATAGTGCAGCCTATGCCCTAGGCCTTATCCAGGGAAGTGAGATCGCTCAGAACATCGAGAGCTTCAATATGCAGAGCGAAAACAAGATCGACACCAAGGACTTCATCAAGGGTCTTGAGGAGGGCATGGCAGACTCTACTCGCTTCGCCTTCTATGCCGGAGGACAGACTGGTGTCGGTATAGCCGCACAGGTCAAGCAGGATTCCCTCAATGCCAAGCTCTATATGGCTGGTCTGCGTGCTGCTATCCAGGGAGACTCTGCAAGCCGTATGATGACTGAAGAGGTTGCCCGCGACATCGCTCAAGTCTTCCAGCAGAAGCGCAGAGAGATCCTCGCCGAGCAACGCTTCGGAGAGAATAAGAAGAAGGGTGCTGAGTTCATCGAAGAGTTCAAGAAGGAAGAAGGCGTACAGACCACCGAGAGCGGTCTCGCCTACAAGGTGCTCCATAGAGGTAAGGGTGAGAGCCCTAAGGCTGAGGATACTGTCAAGGTGAAGTACATCGGAACTCGTGTCGATGGCAGCGAGTTCGACAAGGATACGGACGGTGTAGAGTTCCAGCTCAATGGCGTGATCAAGGGTTGGACGGAGATGCTTCAGCTCATGAAGGTAGGGGACAAGGTGAAGGTAGCCATCCCTTACGACCTGGCCTATGGCAGCAGCGGTAGCTACTCGATCGAGCCTTTCAGCACGCTCATCTTCGAGATCGAGCTGCTTGCAGTCAAGAAGGGCGAGGCAAAGTAATTGACCCTCTGCTCTCAAACATTATCGGCGGCATCCCCCTGGGTGGAGGATGCCGCCGATCGTATAAGGGGCTTGGTCTGTACTTTATCGAGACTGCAATAGAGGCTCTATAGCAGCCCCCTCCCTGGACAGCCTAGGCCACAACTCGTTCAAGGATAAGAGCCGTCTGCCAAGAGAAGCAGAGCAGCACCAACGGATAGGCTATGAGCACCCATTCGATGACCTCTCGACGGGCAGCGAAGACCTCCGAGCTTTTCTTGCCCAATACCCCATAGATCTTGGGGGCTAGATAGCGTCTACGTACCCAGCTGTAGAGCTTATAGACGAGGTAGCCGACGCAGAGGCCTATGGCCACACCGGCGAGTATATCCGTTATGGCATGGACAGCCATATAGAGGCGGCTGTAGGCCACGAGGGAGACCAGGATATAGACGAGGATAGAGAAGCGTCTATTGCCCACGATGAGCGAGAGCAGTGTCCCGACAGCGAAGAAGTTGGAGGCATGCCCTGAGAAGAACCCAAAGGGTCTGCCTCGGTAGTCGTAGACTATGTGCAGCAGGTCTCGGATCTCCTCGATATGAGTAGGTCTGAGGCGAGCGAAGTAGGGCTTGGCAATGCCCGAGCTGAGCCTATCGCAAATGAGGATGCAGATCCCTACGGCCAGCAGGAGCAGCACCCCCTCCTGCCAGGGACGGCGGTAGAAGAGATACCACAGCAGCACGAGGACAACGGGGATCCAGGCTGGCACATTCGAGATCATATACATAAAGGCATCGAGCGTCGGGGTATGCAGCGAGTTGAGCCATACTAGTAGATCCAGCTCTCCGGGGACGAAGTCTATAGACATGATGAGGATAGGTCTGTATTTAGTTCAAAGCAATAGGAGTGATAGCCTCGTCTGCTATCCAGCCCTGTCGGCCGTCAATCAGGACGATACGCTGGACTCCATCCTCTGCCTCTCCGTCGAGGTAACAGCTAGTGCCCTCGTGTAGAACGAAGATCGGTAGCCCCCCAATGCTGGGCTGCTCATACACAGGCACGACCGAGCGCATCAGTACCCCACGATGTAGGGCCTCAGAGCGATAGTGATACTGGTGTAGGATCATGGCATTGGCCACGAGGCAGAGCCCTAGAGAGCCCATAGCTAGGTAGAAGCTACGACGCTTGCACCTTCTCCCCCGGGCTCGGGCGAAGGAGATCATCAGCACGATCCACCCGACAAAGGCTGAGAGTGCCACGACGATCCACCCTGCGAGTGGCAGCTGGTAGGCCAGCGTGTCGCCCATGGAGCGGAAGATGCTCCCCCCTGAGCCTAGGCCGTCTCGGGTGGCGGCTCTAGCCAGGCGAAGCCCTTCTCTAGCCTTACTATGGGTCGGCTCGAGGACGAGGCAGCGTTCGTAGGCCAAGATAGCAGGCCCCAGCTGGGGTTGCTGATGGTAGGCCCGAGCAAGGTTGTAGTAGAGATCTGAGCGTGCCCCCCTCTCACGGATCTCTAGCTCGAAGCTCTCAGCCGAGCGAACCCAGTCTCCTAGGTCATAATATTGCTGCCCAGTGGCCTGCACTTGGCCCTTGAGCACGAGGGGCATGAGCATATAGAGGCAACAGAATAGTGCTATCTGACGAATGGTCTTCATTTATAGGGTAAATTTATAGTCTTCGATCGAGGCAATGGCCTCAGTAGCGTGAGCGTAGGCCTCCTGCATCTTGTCCGTTGCGCTGCCAGGGGCGAAGCGGGCGAATTCGACCATGTCCAGCACCTCCGTACAGGCAGCGATCGTCTCCTCGGGTACTCCCCGAGCCGATAGGATCTGGGCAATGCTCTCTCGGTTCAGTTCCGAGAGAGGGAGCTGTAGTTTGTCCCCTAGATAGCCCCATAGGGCCGCGAGTAGCTCTTGGTAGAAGGACTCCTCGCTACCCACATCGAGGAGCTGCTTGGCCCTGCGTAGCCGCTTCAGAGCGACAGCGTTGGCCCGAGAGGCATGGTAGCGAGCACCATCAGCCCTGAAGGCATCTCGTCTGCGTAGCAGGAGGTAGACCACATAGCCCAGGAGAGCCAGTACGAGATAGAGCAGAGGGTAGATCATCAGCCTTAGGAGGATCTCTCCAGCCCACACCCTTGACCCCTCTTCTCTGTCGAGTGGCAGTGCTATAGCCGATACTCCGCTTGCAGCATCTGTGCCTGTAGAGATGACTGTCTGCTGCGTCTCTTTCCCCTGAGCGACCTCAATGCGGTAACCTTCGCCCGAGCGGGTTATATAGCGTCCGCTTGAGGGGTCGAAGTAGGAGAACTTGATCGGTGGGATGATATATTCCCCCACCTTGCGGGGGATGAGCGTATAGGTGATCGTACGCTGCTCGCGAAGCTTCCCTCCATCAATCTGAAACTCATACTGATCCTCAGGATCATAGTTCTCGAAGGCTCGATCAAATGAGGGGCGTGGCATCTGAGCTATTTTGAGGTTACCCGAGCCCTCGATGATGAGCTTGATGGCAAGGATCTCCCCCGTGCGAGGGGTCTTCGTATTGACTTGACTGCTTAGGGTGAATTGCCCTACAGCACCAGTGAAGTCCTCTGGGCGACCTTCCGAGGGCAGGGGGACGACCTTGATCTTCTGCTCTTGGCTGGCGATCTGTCTAGTTTCTAGCGAGCCAAAGGGGTCGCTCGGGGTAGGGGGCTTGGGTGTACGGAAGAGGATTCCATGGCTGGGGATGGTTAGCTCTCCTGTTCGTTGAGGGTAGAGGAGCAGCTTATTGAGCTCTGCCATGAGGTAGTTACGCCCCTTGATCTGCTCGTGCACCAGCTGCGTTACACTCTGATTGTCTCTAAGGTCTAGCGAGAGGAAGCCCTCAAACTCTAGAGCCTTTACCTCTCGGTAGAACTCATACCCCCTAGAGCCATAGAAGCGATAGCTCACAGGTATAGCCTCCTGCTCGTAATAGGTCGAGCGATTGGGGGTGGAGACCTGGTACATGAAGTGGGCATCGCTTGAGGCAGCTGTCTCTGGCGGCAGTACCTTGATGTTCACTCCCTTGGACTTGACCTCCTTCCCATCGACGAGTAGGACTATGGGCGATAGCTTGGCCGTCCCCGAGCCGAGGGCTACGAGGGTGTAGGTGTAGGTAGAGTAGCTCTTCTGCACCATCCGACCATTAGTAATCACGGTGGATTGAGAGTAGCCCTCTACAGGCCCGTAGAGTAGCTCTAGACCCGTGAGTTCAGGCCCTCGGGTCAGCTGCACTTGCTCGCTCTCGACGGCATAGACAACCCTAAAACGCTTGCCCTGCTCGACACTTGGCGGCACATCTATCTCTATCGCCTGTCCCCAGAGCGAGGGCGAGGCGACAAGGCATATTGTAGCGATCAATAGTAGCCGAAGTATAGGCCTCGTACGAGGCCTCCAGTCCTTTACCATTTGCGTTTGTTGTTGTTATTCTGTTGTTGCTCTGCCTGACGCTTCATTTGCTCGACACGTCTGCGGGTATCGTCATCTGCTTGCTTGAAAGCTTCGAGTAGCTTCTCTGCCTGCTCCTTACTGATCTTCCCTTCTGCCTCTGTAGGAGGGGCTTTCGCATCTTGGGATTTAGGCTTATTTTGTCCTTTCTGATCCTGCTTGGGGGGCTGCTCCCCCTGCTGCTGTTGCTGCTCGGGCTTCTGCTGCTGAGAGTCGTTTTGTTGCTCGGGTTTCTGTTGGGGTTGTGGGGGCTGCTGCTCTTTGGACAGTAGCTTTTGGGCCTTGACTAGATTGTAGCGAGTCTCGTCATCATTGGGGTTGAGTATGAGGGCCTGCTCGTAGGCTTCGATGCTCTGCTTATAGTCTTTTTGCTTGAAGAGTGCATTGCCCAAATTATGCATCAAGGCCGCTGCCTGCTCGGCCTCCAGCTTGCCATGCTCTGCAGCACGACGATAATAGGGGAGGGCCTTGTCGTAGAGCTCCCTTTTGTAGAGTGAGTTCCCTAGGCCTAGGTTGGCCTTTACTGAGAGGCTATCTTGGAGGAAAGCCTTGCGATAGCTGCGTTCAGCCCGCTTATATTTCTTCTGACTGTAGGCCTCGAAGCCCTCTCTTAGGTCGGACTTGATCCCCTGTGCCTGTAGCCCCTGCCTGCTTGCCCCGAGGAGGCATAGTGAGAGGGAGAGGAGGATGTACTTAGCGTTCATTACCGAAGATGTTGTGCTTCGAGAGGAAGCGGTTCTTACGTCGAGAGATTAGTTGTTCAGCCAAGAGGAGCATTAGGGCTACCCAAACCCATAGTTCATATTTCTCTATATAGCCTGAGCCCTGCACCTGCTCTAGGGCAGCCTTGGGGAGCTTGTCCAGCTCTGCTGAGAGGGCCTCCTGTGCCTCCTCTAGGCTGCTGGCATGGATGAATGCCCCTGATCCTGCTGAGGCTACTGAACGGCACATCTCTGAGTTGAGGCGTGTGATGACGGTCTCGCCCTCTTCGTCCTTGAGGTAGCTACTCCCCATCGGGATCGGCCCTCCATCTGTGCTGCCTATGCCCATGACGTAGATCCTGATCCCGAGGTCTGCAGCCTCTTGGGCAGCCTCTACTGCATCTGAGTCGTGGCTCTCACCATCGGTCAAGATAACGATGGCTTTGCCGATGTCTCGACGCTCGGAGAATGATTGCTTGGCCAGTCGAATAGCCTCTGCGATGGCCGTCCCTTGAGCACTCAGCATTCGAGGATGGATATCGGCTACATACTGCTGGGCTGTCTTGAGATCGGTTGTAATAGGTAGCTGGACATAGGCCTTGGCTGCGAAGACGATGAGCCCACTCTTGTCGTTGGGACGACGCTCAAGGAGCTTGGAGACGCTTTGCCGAGCGAAGTCTATGCGGCTAGGGCTTAGGTCTCTGCTGAGCATGGAGTTCGAGACATCGACGCAGATCATTGTCTCGATGCCGAGGCGGTCTTCCTCGCTCGAGTTTATTGAGCTGGCAATGCGAGGGCGAGCCAGTGCTACGACAAGTAGGCCCATACCCAGTAGCAGGATGAGGTCTCGCCAGAGGTGCTTACGCCCACTATACTCGGGCGTTAGTATCTGCCAAAGGTTGCGTGTCGCATACTGCTTCATCAAGCGACGCCCCTGCCACAGTGCCCCGAGAGAGAGCAGCAGTAGAGGGAGGGCGAGGAGCAGTAGGTAGAGGGCCTCGGGGGATTGGAACTCGATCTTCATTACGGGCGTATTCTTAGGATCGTATTGCGCAGAACCAGCTCGAGCAATAGCAGAGCAAGAGCCAGCAGTACGAAGAGCTGGTACTGCTCGTAAACGGCTTGGTAGCTGCGAGTACGCAGCTTGGTCTTCTCTAGGGTATCGATCTTCGTGTAGATCTCCCCTAGGCTCTCATTGTCAGTCGCTCGGAAGTAGGCCCCGCCAGTGAGCTCAGCGATCTGCCGCATGGTGTCCTCGTCTAGCTCTACGGGCTGATTGCGGACTACTGGCCCAAAGATAGAGGGCATGGGTACTGGGGCTGCTCCAGTAGCAGAGCCCATCCCTACACAGTAGATCACAATGCCATAGGGAACGGCCAGCTCTGCAGCTGTGCGGGGGGAGATCTCCCCTGCATTGTTCACCCCGTCGGTGAGCAGGATGATGACCTTGCTGTTGGTTGGACTGTCCTTGAGGCGGTTAATCGCCGTTACGAGCCCTAGCCCAATGGCGGTGCGGTCCTCGATCATCCCAGGGGCTATCTCCTGAAGCCTATTGATCAAGCTTGCGTGGTCTGTCGTCAGTGGGCAGGCTGTGAAGCTCTCTCCCGCAAAGGCAACTAGGCCAATATTGTCCGAGGTACGATGCTTGACGAACTCTAGGGCGACCGCCCTGGCGGCTTCCATACGGTTGGGCTCGAAGTCCATCGCCTCCATACTCGTCGATATATCCATCGTGAGCATGATGTCTATACCCTCGACATCCTGTTCACTCCAGGCGTTGTGGCTCTGAGGTCTCGCTAGAGCTAGGATGACTAGTGTGAGTGCCCCTAGTCTTAGGGCGAAGGGCAGATGCCGTAGCCAAACCCTAGGGCCAGGAGCTAGGCCCTCAAGAGGTGTGATCGAGGGGCTAAGTAGGGTCCCATACCCCTCTCGCCTGCGGTAGATGTACCATGCTAGGCAGGCAGGCAGGAGTAACAGTAGGTATAGTATCTTGGGGTGTAAGAAGGTCATTGCTCTGTATTACGTCTAATATTCTCCTCCTCGTTGAGGTCATAGGCTCGGACGAAGACTCGGACTGTCTCGAGAGCCTCTGAGGCATCCTCCTGCTCGGGGCTATACTTGGCGAACTTGACGAGGTCTGCCTGCCGCAGGATCTCCTCCAGCTGTCTGTATAGGGCAGAGGTCAGCCCTCGCTCTCTGTGTAGCACAAGTAGCTCGTAGGAGGTCATCTCCATTGCTGGCATAGCTTGCCTCTGCTCTATGTAAAGGCGAAGGATGTCTGTCAAACGGGTGAAGTGCTCCTTGTAGAGCCCTCGGGTGGCATAGCCCTCTCGCTCTAGGGCTTTGAGGGCTTCGAGGGCCTGCTCTAGAGGGCTTAGGATACGCTCAGGCTCAGCTGGAGGCAGAGCTTGCCTCCTCTTGATCTCTCGATAGATTAGCCAAGCGACTAGTAGTGCCAGTAGGAGTCCGCCGATAGCCCAGGTGATGGGACTCTGAAAGATGAGGCTCATCAGATCAGTAAAGGTAAGCTCCTCGTCCCATGGGGCTTTGATGTCCTCGATCTGAGTGGGGTCGGAGAGGTCTACCTCTGGTTGGATGATCTTGAGGGCTAGCGGGCGGGAGAGCTCTCGGTGCGTGGCTGTCTCAGCTACGATAGGGGGGATGGTGATGAGTGTCGAGTCGAAAGAGGTGATTAAGAGCCTAGCCGTAAGCTCCTTCAGCCGCTCGTCGATATCTATTGTATCGATGGCGGCAAACTCAAGCACTTTGAAGGGGTATCCCCTCCCTGTGCTGTCGGGTAGGAGGTAATACTGCGTCCCAGCCAGGTCATCGGTGCGGATGATGACCGATATGGCTGCCTGCTCTCCGGTCTTCATCTCAGTCTTGTCGATGCGAGTTTGTATGGAGAGCCTTTGTGCCTCTAGGGAGCTTGTGCCCAGGAGAAGGACGAGGAGTGAAAGTATCGTATAGCGATTGATTTTCATCATGATAGTACAGCGGTGAGAGCCTTGTCGGTCTTCTTAGCTACGTCTGCGGAAGAGCTTGATGAGCTCAGGGGTGAAGTCTTGTCCCGTGGCGACTTCTACGGCATCGACCCCCGAGCGGCGACAGAGATCTCGGGAGAGCTCGATACGCTCCTGAAATGCACGGGCATAAGCCGATCGGGTTCGCTCCGAGGAGGTGTCGACCCAACATTTACCTCCGCTCTCGGCATCCTCCAGCTGGACGAGTCCCATGCGAGGGAGCTCCTCTGCGCCTCGGTCATAGGCTCGGATGGCCACGAGGTCGTGCTTGCGTGCAGCTAGGCTTAGAGGGAGCTGATAGCTCTCGCCCCAGTGCAGGAAGTCGGAGATGAGGAAGGCTGTACAGCGTCTGCGCATAGCTCGGTGGAGGTAGCTTAGGGGGATGGAGAGATCCGTCCCTCGACTTTTGGGCTCGAAGCCCAGCAACTCTCTGATGATGTAGAGGATATGCTTGCGTCCGCTACGGGCTGGGATGAAGAGCTCGATCTGGTCGGTGAAGAAGATAGCCCCCACCTTGTCATTGTTTTGAATAGCTGAGAAAGCCAGGGTAGCAGCCAGCTCTCCCATCAGCTCTCTCTTGGTCTCTCGCTGCGTCCCGAAGGTACTGCTACCTGTCAGGTCTACCAGGAGCATCACGGTGAGCTCTCGCTCCTCCTCAAAGATCTTGACGAAAGGGGAGGCATAGCGGGCTGTAACGTTCCAGTCGATGTCTCGTACATCGTCCCCGACCTGATAGCTACGCACCTCACTGAAGGCCATCCCTCGTCCCCTAAAGGCCGAGTGGTATTGCCCTGCGAAGACCTGCTCAGATAGGCCCTTGGCCTTGATCTCGATGCGTCTTACTCTAGCAGATAACTCTGTCGAGCTTGTTGCCTGCTTCATAGGTTGCTACCTCTCTAGGGTACTTCAATGGTGTTGAGGATATCCTTGATAATCTCTTCCGTTGTGATCTCACTGGCCTCAGCCTCGTAGCTCAAGCCGATGCGGTGGCGTAGCACATCGTGACATGTGGCTCTGATATCCTCGGGGATGACGTAGCCTCTGCCCCGCATGAAGGCGAAGGCTCTAGCGGCCAATGCTAGTGAGATGGAGGCACGAGGAGAAGCTCCGAAGGAGATGAAGCTGGACAAACGCTCCAGCCCTGCAGCCTTGGGGTCTCGGGTGGCAAAGACGATGTCTACGATATACCGCTCGATCTTCTCGTCTATGTAGATCTCCCGGACGGTCTCTCTAGCCTCTAGCAGGTCGTCTATGGAGAGGAGTGGGCGGATCTCCCGACGCTCGGCTGCGATCTGCTCTCGGATGATTTGCTGCTCCTGCTCTCGCTTGGGGTAGGAGATGAGCACCTTGAGCATGAAGCGGTCTACCTGAGCCTCTGGCAGGGGGTAAGTTCCCTCCTGCTCGATGGGGTTCTGCGTGGCCATGACGAGGAAGGGGGTGGGGAGCTTGAAGGTAGTCTCGCCAATGGTAACCTGCCGCTCCTGCATGGCCTCGAGCAGAGCAGACTGCACCTTGGCCGGTGCACGGTTGATCTCGTCCGCTAGGATGAAGTTGGAGAAGATAGGCCCCTGCTTGACCTGAAACTCCTCATGGCGCTGCGAGTACATCAGCGTCCCGACGACGTCCGCAGGGAGCAGGTCGGGGGTGAACTGTATGCGCTTGTAGTCGGCATCGATCAGCTGGGCGAGCGTCTTGATGGCAAGCGTCTTGGCAAGCCCAGGCATACCCTCGAGGAGGATATGCCCGTCGGCCAAGAGCCCGATCATGAGGGCATCGACGAGGTGCTCCTGCCCGACGATGCTCTGCCTCATCCCCGTGCGGAGTTTGTCTACGATATAGCTCTTTTGCTCAATCTTTTGCGTAAGGGCTTTGATGTCTACTGCTTCCATTTATTCTGTGTAAAAAGTATGTATGTTGTCGCTTCTCGTTCGAGGCCTAACGGATCTTGTCCTTGAAGGCCTGATGTAGTGCAAACGCACGCTCGAGCGAATTAGTATTCGAGGCGTCGATCTCGTATTTGTTGGCGGGGGGGAGGCGCAGCTCCGTGCCTATGGGGATATTGTCAGGATTGCGGATGATGTCCTTATTCTCCTCGTAGATGTACACCCAAAAGACCTTGTGCCCATACTTACGCTTGGCATAGAGAGTTAGCCGCTCTCCCGATTGAACTACTTTGGTCTCAGCCTCATTGGCATGCGCTGGGATTGCTCCCGAGGCAATAGGGGCGATGTCTAGTCCTCTCTGGGCACGAGGGGTAGGGGGGGTTGGCCTTGTTGGCTGCACCTGCTCCTCTATGACCTCCTCTTGGCCGACCTCTTCCTCGACAAGCTCTGTATCCTCGATGCTCTCGGCCTCACTCTCCTGCTCCTGCGAGGTAGTCTGCTTCACCATACGAACCGACTCTGCCTTGGCTATTGCTGGAGCACCAGTCTGGCGACTGGACTGCTCCCAGTAGTAAGCTCCGAGGGCAACACCTAGGATGAGGACAATGAGCAGGACGATCCCCCAACGCCTTGAGGATCTACGCTCGCTGCTGTGTCTGGCGGCAGACTTTGTCTCAGGGGTCGCCTCTAGCTGCTCTTCGGCTTTAGGCTTCCCCTCGGTGAGGGACTCAGGGGTTGGCTCTGCTGCGGAGGCTGGCTTTGTCCCCACTACAGTAGCGAGGGTAGCTGTTCGCTTAGAGGGTAGAGGAAGCCTGCTGCTCTCCTGGAGCTCCTCGATAGAGGCTATGGGGATGCGATCGAGTTGCTCATAGACTTGTCGCTGGTGTAGAGATACGGGGACGAACATGGCGAATGGTCTATTGAGTGCCTGCTCTAGCTCCTGTGCTAGATGTAGCTGGTAGCCCTGTAGGCGTCCTTTCCTGTCTCGCTTGGGCTCAATGTTGCCCAGCCCGCTGAGGTGCACCTCCACCCCTTGCTCGAGGAGTTCGCCCAGGACTTTGGGGATGGACCTAGTCCATCGCTGTACGGCCTTGGGGCGGATAGAGGTGGCCTGGGAGAGAGCCTTTTGCAAGTCATCGAGGGAAGTCGCTGTCTGCTCGCCAGATATAGGCTCGAGGCAGAGCTTCATCCGAGGAGGAATAAGCCATTCATCTCCAGAAGGTAGTACTCCGATGTACTCTTCGATTTTTGAGAGATGTAGTAGTCCTAGTCCAGCGATGGCTACAGCTTCTCCTATAGAGAGCCTAGCCTCGATCTGGTTGCATAATGCTCGCCAAAGTGCTGTACTGCTCTCGGTCTCGATCTGTGCCTCCTCGGCCAGGCGAGCGATCCATAGTTCTTCTTTGAGTACCATAAGCGTTTAAGTGTTTGTGTGTTGGAACTACTTAGTTTATCTGATGATGCGACCATAGAGGTCAAAAATGTCTGCTGAGGTGATCTCTACACAGTAGAACTGCCCTGTTGCTAGAGGGGCAGTCTCATCGGCCTTGATGAGAACATCTTGGTCTATCTCGGGAGAGTCGAATTCGGTGCGACCGATATAGTAGTCGCCCTCTCTGCGGTCGATGATCGTACGCAGGGTTTGACCTATCTTGCTGTCGTTGATCTCGCTAGCGATGCCTTGCTGGACGTGCATGAGGCGATCTAGACGCTCCTGCTTGATCTCGATGGGGATGTTGTCCTTGTAGTGCTTGTAAGCGTAGGTGCCCTCCTCGTGTGAGTAGACGAAAGCCCCGAGGCGTTCGAAGCGCACCTCTCGGACAAAGTCGATCAGCTCCTCTACATCGGCCTCTGTCTCGCCTGGATGGCCTACGATCATGGTGGTGCGCAGGTGAATGCCTGGTACTTCTCTACGCATGAGCTGAAGCAGCTCTCGAGTCTCTGCACTAGTGATATTACGCCTCATGGCCCTAAGCATGGGGTCGCTGATGTGCTGTAGGGCGATGTCTAGATACTTACATACATTGTCTCTCTCTCGCATGACACGCAGCAGATCGGTGGGGAAAGCATTGGGGTAGGCATAGTGTAGGCGCAGCCACTCGAGTCCTGGTAGGTCGCTTAGACGCTCCACCAGCTCGGGCAGGCGATGCTCATGATATCTATCGAGCCCATAGTAGGTAAGATCCTGGGCAATAAGCTGGATCTCCTTGACCCCAGAGGCGATGAGGGTCTGGGCCTCCTGGACGATCTCGTCCATCTCTCGGGAGCGATGTCTGCCCGTCATCAGTGGAATAGCGCAGTAGGAGCAGGTTCGGTCGCAACCCTCTGAGATCTTGAGGTAGGCGTAGTGTGGTGGGGTGGTTAGGCTTCGGTTGCCTCCCATGGGGTCGTTGTAGTAGGCCTTGCCGAGGTCGCTGATGAGCTTCTTCCAGTTGAACTTACCATAGTAGCCATCCACCTCGGGGATCTCGGCCCGAAGCTCATCCATGAAACGCTCTGTCAGGCAGCCCATCACATAGACCGCCCCCACACGTCTCCTCTTCTTCCTCTCGACAACCTCTAGGATCATATTGATCGACTCCTGCTGGGCATCGCCGATGAAGCCACAGGTGTTGATAACGACAATTTCTCCATTGACATTGTCTGGATTGTGGCGTACGGTGTAGCCATTGGCGAGGAATTGGCGAATGAGGTGCTCCGAGTCTACGAGGTTCTTCGAGCAGCCCAGCGTGATCACATCTACTTGATTTTTTCTCATTCGCCGAATAGAGAGTTTACGAAGTCCTTCTTGTGGAATAGTTGTAAGTCGTCCATTCCCTCACCCAGGCCAATGTACTTGACTGGGATCTTGAATTGATCCGAGATACCAATGACGACCCCCCCCTTGGCTGTGCCATCGAGCTTGGTTACTGCCAGGGCATTGACTTCGGTGGCAGCCGTGAATTGCCTGGCTTGCTCGAAAGCATTCTGCCCCGTAGAGCCGTCCAGGACGAGGAGTACCTCGTGCGGAGCATCGGGGACGACTTTCTGCATCACGCGCTTGATCTTGCTCAGCTCGTTCATCAAGCCGACCTTATTGTGCAGTCGGCCAGCAGTGTCGATGATCACCACATCGGCCGAGGAGCTTACGGCCGAGGAGAGGGTGTCGTAGGCCACAGAAGCTGGGTCTGCCTGCATGCGCTGCTTGACCAGGGGGACACCCACACGCTCGGCCCATATCTCGAGCTGGTCAATTGCAGCGGCTCTGAAGGTGTCTCCAGCTCCGAGGACAACCTTGAGGCCTGCCTTGGTGAACTGATGTGCCAGCTTGCCAATGGTTGTGGTCTTGCCCACGCCATTGACCCCCACGACCATGATTACATAGGGTCGTGTACCCTCGGGAATAGAGAAGCTCTCGCCATCCTCAACGCCGTTCTCTGCCAGTAGAGCAGCGATCTCTTCTCTCAGCAGGCGGGTGAGCTCTGCTGTGGTAACATATTTGTCTCGAGCCACTCGCTCCTCGATGCGGCGGATGATCTTGAGCGTGGTCTCTACCCCTACGTCGGAGGTTACGAGGACGTCCTCCAGGTCGTCAAGTACCTCGTCGTCTACCTTGCTCTTACCTGCAACGGCTCGGGTGATCTTGGAGAATACATTCTCTTTGCTCTTGGAGAGCCCATCGTCGAGTGTCTCCTTCTTCTTGGAGAAAAAGCTAAATATACCCATAACTTCCTACCTTAATATCTATGTCGTAATCAGTCCATGCGTCCCTTGTAGTCCTCGTAGCTATAGGTGCGTAGCATCTCGAGAGAGCCATCCAGCCTTTCGAGTGCGATCGAGGGGTGGGGGATACCATTAAACATATTGGTCTTGACCGTGGTGTAGTGTAGCATGTCCTCGAAGATAATCTCCTGGCCGATGCTCAGTGGTTCGTCGAACTCCCAGTAGCCGATGAAATCCCCACTCAGGCAGCTATTGCCCCCAATGCGGTAGCTATGGGCTTCGGCCCTTGGGGCTTCTGCCATACGAGCCCCCCTAATGGCTGGCTGGTAAGGCATCTCGAGGCAGTCGGGCATATGACAGGTGAAGGAGGCATCGATGATCGCCGTGCGAATGCCATGATGCTCTACGAGGTCAATGACACTCGTACGCAGGTAGCCCGTTTGCCAAGCAAAGGCACTCCCTGGCTCGAGGATGAGCTTGAGGTGAGGGTGTCGCTCGCCGAAACTGCGTAGGGTGCTTACCAGTAGCTCTACATTGTAGCCCTTGCGGGTCATCAGGTGTCCGCCGCCCATGTTGAGCCACTTGGCCGAGGCCAGGGCTTTGGGGAAGTTACGCTCCACGATGCCGAGTACCTCCTCGAGGTTCTCCGCATGGCCCTCGCAGAGCACGTGTAGGTGTAGGCCCTCGATGCCCTCGGGGAGGCGGTCGCCCAGTTCGCTAGCCGTTACCCCAAAGCGAGAGCCTGGGGCACAGGGGTTGTAGAGGTCTGTCTCTACGACCGAATATTCGGGGTTGATGCGCAGGCCATAGGAGATCCCCTCACCTCGATGCATCAGCGGACGCATGGCCTCGATTTGGGAGAGGGAGTTGAAGGTGATATGGCTGCTGTAGCGTTGGATCGTGGGGAAGTTGTCCAGTGTATAGCCTGGGCTGAAGGTATGCGCTGCCGCTCCCATCTCTTCGTAGGCTAGTTGTGCCTCGTAGATGGAGCTAGCAGTGCTGTGCGAGATGTATTCGCGGATGATGGGGAAGGTGCGCCACAAGGCATAGGCCTTGAATGCCAAGATGATCTCTGCTCCGGAGCGTTCGCTAACGCTTCGGATGAGCTCTAGGTTTCGACGCAGGAGTCGCTCCTCAAGCACGTAGCAGGGGGAGGGAATATGTTTGCTCATATTTATTTTCTCTTTGTAATTATGCAAAGATAATGAGAAAGAGTTACCCTACACAATATCTTCGCCATCTATGCTTCGCATTTGTCGGTAGCTTACCCTCGTCTCTCGAGGGTGGGGGTGAGGGGCTGTTTGCTGGTGCTGAGATCTCGGTAGGCCTTTTAGTGCGTCCTCGGAGGCTCTCTGTTGAGATCCTTAGGAGATTACCATCGAGGACCTCGGTAGGATCTCCGTCGAGCTCCTACTTATACCTCCACCGAGACTCAAGTAGGAGCTCAAGTGAAGTCCTATCTGAGCCTCGAGTGAGATCCTACTTAGTCGTCCCTTAAAAAGCATTGCTAAGCGAGGAGTCATTCATGGATGACCCCTCGCTTAGCTTTTCGCTTATCATTTTGAGCAGATACA
>NZ_JRAO01000017.1 GCF_000768875.1 Porphyromonas sp. COT-239 OH1446
AAACTATCCTTACGCAAGAGGCTGTTCAAAGCCGCTCTCAATATAGACTATCTCAAGAAGCTCCTAAAGATTTGATGCGGTTGCCCTGACCATTGGGCTGGATCTCTTCAGATTAGCCTGCAAACCGCTATCTTTGTTCTCCATAGAGCTCGGATCGGCGAAGTCCTAGAGCATAGCCCTGAGCGAGAAAAAAGTATTACTTTGCATCAGAAACAATGACTACAACATCAGCCGCAGCACGGCCATCTATCAGCTCTCTCTACGTCCTCAAAGCCATCGGTGCTTTTCTCGTAGTGGCTTGCCATACACCTTTTCTGTGGGATGTCAAGGAGTGGAGCGATCCGGTGCACACCATGGCCGTACCGCTCTTCTTTATGATCAGTGGTTACCTGCTCTACGCTCCCGAGGTCGAGATCTCCGAAGCTCGAGCCCTCAAGATGATTAAGAAGCTCATCCCCATCATCCTCATCGTCAATCTGATCAATTACCTTTGGGTACTGCCCAATCACGGCAATGTGATCGATAGCTGGGACAAGCTCATGCGGCTCATCCTCCTAGGGGGGACGATCTCGGGGCATCTGTGGTATCTGACAGCCTTGCTCGAGGGGATGCTCCTGCTCTATGCTCTGCTTCGCTGGTTCAGAGGCTGGGGGATTAGCCTCCTGCCCCTCTTGCTCGTGCTGAACCTCCTGGTCGGGAGGTATCATGATGCCCTCTTCTCGTTCGATGTCTCCATAGCCCTGTATAGTGTCATCTGCTATGGCCTCCCCTTCCTCGCCTTGGGCTACTTGATCGGCAGGTATCGAGAGCGGCTCTCGGGGCTCCATTGGCAGTGGATCTCGCTGGCCCTGCTCGTCCTCTCGTACCTCGAGTACATCCTCTTCATCGGCCTCGAGAGCTCGGGGCTGGGTATTTACCTCATGACTGCGCCCCTGGCGATGAGCCTCGTGATGCTTGCCCTAAGCTACCCAACGTTTGGGGCAGGAGGAGTGCTGGAGCGTATTGGTCTGCATCACTCGGGCAATATCTACTACTTCCACATCATGATGGCCACGGCCAGCATCAAGCTGCTGGGGCTACTTGGCTTGGGCGGGCTCTATGATCCCCTTGGGGCAGTGTGGGCCTATGTCCTGACACTCCTCTTCTCCGTGGTGCTGCGTGCTGTGCAGAGCCGCCTCGGCCTCAATATCCTCTGATCCGTGATGCTCAGCCCTAGGGGTCGGGGAAACTTTTGTAAGTTTGCCCTATGAATCAACTAGCACAGATCACTGAATTTCGCTCCTCGCCCGAGCTGGTCGAGAAGCTCTACGAGTATAGCATCCTCAAGACTTACCCCACAGGTAGTCGCATCCTCAGCGAGCATGCGCATATCCGCTCTATCCCTATCGTTACCCGAGGGGCGATGAAGGTTATTCGCTCGGAGGAGGACGGGCGAGAGATCCTGCTCTACTATATCAAGGCTGGCGAGAGCTGCATCATGTCGCTCCTCGGAGGGCTGCACAATCAGCGCAGCAAGGTGCGTGTGGAGGTCGAGGAGGAGGCAGAGATCCTCTTCCTACCCCTCGAGCGGGTTACCGAGCTCATGCGTGAGCACTCCGAATGGCTCAACTACATCTTCCGTTCGTATCACAAGCGATTCGAAGAGCTGCTCGAGACGATCAATGCCATAGCCTTCCGCCGAGTAGACGAACGATTGCTCGACCTGCTCTACAAGAAGCAGGAGCTGACGCAGTCCTCGACCCTACAGATTACCCACGAGCAGCTGGCCATCGAGTTGGGCACAGCCCGAGCTGTCGTCTCTCGCCTGCTCAAGCAGCTCGAGGAGGCGGGCAAGCTCTCCCTCGGGCGCAATCGCATCACTCTTATGTTACCCAAGTAGCTGTAGAGCTCGGAGGGATTGGCGAGTTTTGCCCTCCTAATCAATCCTTAGATCTTTATGTATATCGTAGGCCTTTTGGCATCTATCCTTATTGGCATCTCTCTTGGGCTCATCGGTGGTGGCGGTAGCATCCTCACCGTCCCTGTGCTGGTCTATCTCTTGGGTGTCGATCCCGTATTGGCTACGGGTTACTCTCTACTTATTGTCGGAGCCACGAGTGCTGTCGGCAGCATCCCTTACTTCCGCTCAGGCCAGGTACACCTGCCTACGGCCCTGACCTTTGGGCTACCCTCGATCATCGCAGTCTTCCTCACTCGTTCGTTCCTCGTACCTGCTATTCCTGAGACGATCTTTACGGTCGGTAGCTTCACGCTCGATAGGGGTACGATGCTCATGCTTCTCTTTGCCCTGCTGATGCTTGCGGCCTCCGTCGGTATGATTACCCCAAGCCGTGCACCGCAGGAGGCCTCAGAGCAAAAGGGTTTCCACTATGGTCTCGTCTTGCTCGAGGGACTAGTGGTGGGGACATTGACAGGGTTGGTCGGGGCTGGCGGAGGCTTCCTGATTATCCCCGCACTGGTAATCCTAGGCAAGCTGCCGATGAAGCAGGCTATCGGGACCTCACTGCTCATTATTGCAGCTAAGTCGCTACTAGGGCTGCTGGGAGAGAGCCAGTTGTCTCTCTGGGACTGGACGCTCCTTCTTTGGGTTGGGGGGCTAGCTATCGGGGGAATATTCATTGGAGTAAAGCTCTCCGGTCATATAGACGGAGCGAAGCTCAAGCCTGCCTTTGGATGGTTTGTTTTGGTGATGGGGATCTACATGATCGTTAAGGAAACATTGCTGCATTAGAGCCCTCTAGGCCTTATGTAACAAAAGTAGCTGTGGGGGGCAAAAACTTCGACGACCTTTGCAGCGTACAAATTCCACCACTTAACACTATCCAACGATGAAAGTAGAACAGATCTATACGGGCTGCCTCGCTCAAGGAGCCTATTACATCACCTCAGCGGGTGAAGCCGCTATCATTGATCCTCTCCGTGAGACTAAGCCCTATTTGGAGCGTCTCGAGAGGGATGGAGTCCAACTCAAATATATCTTCGAGACCCACTTCCATGCAGACTTCGTCAGTGGGCATGTTGATCTCAGTCGTGCTACTGGAGCTCCGATCGTTTATGGGCCTACAGCCAAGCCAGGCTTCGAGGCCATCGTGGCCGAGGATGGGCAGAGCTTCCGAGTAGGTGAGGTGTCTATCCGAGTGCTGCACACCCCAGGGCATACGATGGAGAGCAGCTGCTATTTGCTCATCGACCAAGAGGGGCGCGAGACGGCACTCTTCAGCGGTGATACGCTCTTCCTCGGAGATGTTGGCCGTCCCGACTTGGCGCAGAAGGCCGCTGGCTTGACGCAGGAGGAGCTGGCGGGTCTCCTATACGATAGCCTGTACGGCAAGATCCTCCCCCTGTCGGATGAGGTTACGATCTATCCAGGCCACGGAGCAGGCTCTGCCTGTGGTAAGAATATGATGCGCGAGACGGTGGATAGCCTAGGCAATCAGCGACGGGTCAATTATGCTCTCAACCAGCCTAGCCGTGAGGCCTTCATCGCATCAGTGATCGAGGGTCTGCTGCCTCCCCCTGCCTACTTCGGCGGCAATGTGGCGATGAATAAGCAGGGCTATGAGAGCCTAGACAATGTCCTCGGTACTGGACTTACGGCTCTAAGCCCCGATGAGCTAGTTGCTCTTGTCTCCGTCTCTGGAGCTCTCGTGCTCGACGCTCGCAACCCTGCAGACTTTGCTGAGGGCTTCATTCCTGGCTCGATCAATATCGGTCTCGATGGCGACTTCGCCCCATGGGTAGGGGCAATGCTGGTGGATGTGCGCCAGCCCCTAGTGCTCGTAGTTGACCCCGAGCGAGAGGAAGAGGCGATCACGAGACTGAGTCGTGTGGGCTTCGACCATGTCTTGGGTTACCTCAAGGGGGGCTTCGCTGCTTGGCAGGCCTCGGGTCGAGAGATCGATCGCATCGAGCGTATCTCTGCCGAGGAGCTGGCCCTTCGCCTCGAGGGCTCTAAGCCTATGATCGTCGATGTGCGTAAGGAGAGCGAATATGCCTCTGCTCATGTGCATGACGCCTACAGCCGTCCGCTAGCCTACATCAACGACTGGATGGCCGATCTACCCCGAGAGGAGCATTTCTACATCCATTGTGCAGGAGGCTATCGGAGCATGATCGCCTCAAGCATCCTGCGCTCGAGGGGATATTACAACTTCACTGATGTCGCTGGTGGCTTCGCTGCTATTGCTCAAACCAACATCCCTCAGACAGACTTCGTATGTCCAAGCAAGATCTCAAGCAAATAACTCTATCGATCCTATTCATCTCAATCCTATTCATCATGTTCGGATTACTCAAGAATCTCTTTTCTCAGCCTGATAACAGTGCTGTCCTCGAAGCCTTGCGTGGCAAACCCTTCCTCGTAGATGTGCGTACACCAGGCGAATTTGCCTCTGGTAGCGTACAGGGAGCAGTCAATATCCCCCTGGATGAGGTCGCTAGTCGCCTCAAGGAGTTCAAGGGCAAGGAGAGTATCATTGTCTTCTGCCGCAGCGGTAACCGCAGTGCTCAGGCTAAGGCGATCCTCGATCGGAATGGTATCCCCAATGTCCTCAATGGTGGGACTTGGGATCAGGTAGCTGCTCTCAAGGAGAGTCTCTAGCGGCTTCGGGGTTAAATCTCCCTCGGGTCGATATCCAATGAAACGATATAGGGTATGGCGGAGCTATTGCTCTGCCATACCCTATATCATTACTGCCCGAGGGGTGGGGTGAGAAGGTTAGAAGAGGGTGAGCCGCTCGGCAATCTGATGCACGGGTAGGCCCATTACATTGTAGAACGATCCCTCAACCGAGCGGATGGCTCGGTAGCCAATCCACTCCTGGATGCCGTAACTGCCCGCCTTGTCCATCGGGCGATAGCGAGAGACGTAGTAATCTATGTCGGCCGCACTAAGCTGGCCGAACGAGACCTCAGTGCTACAGAGCCCCTCCTCTCGACGCTCCCGGCTCCACAGGCAGAAGCCCGTGAGCACCCGATGCCTGCGCCCACTCAGCAGGCTCAGCATCTCTCGCGCCTCCTCTTCTGAGGCGGGTTTACCCAGGAGACACCCCTCTACGAGCACGACCGTGTCGGCCGTGATGAGGAGGTCGTCTGCACTCAGCTCGGGGATGTAGGCCGTGGCCTTCTGACGGGCAATGTAGAGGGCGACCTCATCGAGAGGAAGGCTCTCGGGGTAGCTCTCATCGATTTCGGGCATGGGTTGCTGGACGAAGTCGAGGTCTAGACCTCGGAGCAACTCTACCCGTCGAGGGGATTGAGAGCCGAGGATAATGCGGTATCGGGCAAGGTTGTCCCACATAGCTATCTGATAGAGATGAAGGAGGGCTTAGCCTCTGAAGAGGAGGATGAGTAGACTGACTAGGGTGAAGAGTACCCAAACGGTGAAGATGCTCCAAAAGGCCCAGAGGACACTCTCCTGTCTACGCCGACGCAGGTAGAGGATGCAGAGGAGCGAGCCCTGAAGGCCGAGGTTCATCGCAATAGTCGTCAGGAGGTTGGACGTGGGCGCAAGGAGCTCTGCCCCGAAGTAGAGGAGGCAGGAGACTAGAGTCCCAAGGAGGGCAGGCCATACCCTCTGCCAGGATAGGGCTTCAGCCTTTGGGCTGGGCGAGCCTTGGGAGCTCTCTTGAGTGCTGGATGTCATTGTTACTATTCTTTAAGGGTGAAGACCCCGAGAGGTATTCGACTCAGAAGTCGATCGAGGGAGTGCTGCATGGCCTTACCAGCCGAAGCCCTCGCCCGTGCTCCATTTGCCCGAGGCCTTGAGGGTCTGTTCGATCAGATCACGCACCACGCCATAGCCTCCATTGCATAGGGAGATATACTTAGCTACACCTTTGACCTCGGGGGCAGCATCGGCAGGGGCGCAGGGGAGAGCCACGAGCTGCATGACGGGTAGGTCGGGGATGTCGTCGCCGATGTAGGCCATCTCGTCTCGGGAGATACCGCTCAGACGCTCCAGTTCACAGAGCTGGGCGACCTTGTCTTTGGCTCGCATGTAGATGTATTGGACGCCGAGCTGTTCGAAGCGTTGGGTCATCGCTTCGCTCGCTCCGCCCGAGATGATTGCGATCGTATAGCCTTGCTTGACGGCATACTGCATCGCATAGCCATCCTTGACATTGACCGTGCGCATGGGCATGCCGTTGCTGTCTACGGGGCTTACCGTGGCACTGACAACGCCATCCATATCGAGGACGAAGGCCTTGATACGGGTCAGATCAAAGGGGATACTGCTCATATAACATATATATAATTAGGGTAAGAGGCAATTGATTGCGGAGCGATCGCCTGAGGGAATCCTCCTAGCCAATGCCCGAACAAAGATAATGTTTGTCGTCGAATGTTCGCAGGATGAGGTGCATGGATGCTGCACTCCCCCCCCATCCGATAGCTCCGAGAGAAGCCCTATCGGGATCGTTGTCGAGAGCCCATCTAGAGCCTCTCTGGAGATCTAAGTAGGAGTGCACTCGAGACTCAAGTAGGAGCTCGATCGAGCTCCTATTTGGGTCTCACCTGCGATCCTATTTAGACCTCCGTTGTGCTCCTACGACGCTCGTTTGTAAGGGAGAAGCCTGCGTTTTTTCTCAGTCATCCCCCGGCCCTTGGATGTGGTGGTGTGTCCCCTGCCTTCGAGCCTCGAGGGTGGTAGGATGACGCAGTCGCAGAGCTCTCCCCCATCGAGAGCGCAGCTATAGGCTTGATTTAAGGGCCTCAGGATTGCGAAATTTGTGTTACCTTTGCACCCGCTTGGCGCAATCTCTGTCGGGATATATCGAGAGACCCGTTACATTGCGTTTAGTTTATTACTAATCAATTAAGCAACAGTAAAGACAAATGGACTTTATTCAGATCGTTAATGATGCTTTCGCTGCTGGCAAGGAGCATCCCGCTTTCCGCAGCGGAGACACCATCACCGTAGACTACCGCATCAGCGAAGGTGGCAAGGAGCGTATTCAGAGCTACCGTGGCGTAGTGATCCGCATCAGCGGACATGGTCGCAAGAAGCACTTCACCGTGCGCAAGATCTCTAACGGCATCGGCGTAGAGCGTATCTTCGCTATCGAGAGCCCCTTCATCGAAAAGATCACCGTTGAGAAGTATGGTAAGGTACGTCGTGCCAAGCTCTACTATCTGCGTGGCCTGACTGGTAAGAAAGCTCGTATCAAGGAGCGTCGCGTAGTACTCGAGAAGTAGCCGTTGCCTACGATCATCCAGCACACCTAGACTGTTCTCAACAATGAGATGGGGATAGGATGAGTAAAAGGTTACCCCATAGGGCCTCAGGGCTCTATGGGGTGATTGTGTTTCTTGCCCCGAGGCTTTACTCTCACAGACCTCAAGGATGTCGCTCGAGGGGCGAGGCTCTTCACCCCAAAAGGTGTACCTTTGCATCAACACTAAATTTTCATAAACTATCACTTCGTTTTATGGCAAATGCTATTTCAATAAAGAGAGGGCTTACGCTGAATCTCAAGGGCAAGGCTCCCGAGAGCCTGCTCGATGGGACGAGACAGGGTAAGACCTATGCCGTCGTGCCAGATGACTTCGTGGGCCTCACCCCCAAGGTGGCGGTACACCCTGGCGAGCGAGTGCTCGCCGGCGACCCGATCCTCTGGCACAAAGCTTGCCCCGAGCTCAAGCTGACCTCGCCCGTGAGTGGAGAGGTCGTAGCGGTCAATCGTGGTGCCAAGCGTAAGGTGCTCAGCATCGAGATCCGCCCCGATGCCGAGCAGCAGTACAAGGGCTTCGATACGACTGCCGCCCGTGGTGGCTCTCGTGAGGCTATCCTCGATCTGCTGCTCGAGAGTGGTCTGTTTGCATTCATCAAGCAGCGTCCTTACGACCGTATCGCTAACCCAGCTGTCGAGCCTAGAGACATCTTCGTTACGGCTAACTTCACCGCTCCACTAGCTCCCAACTTCGATTTCCTCGTTCGAGGACGTGAGGATGAGCTTCAGCTAGCCCTTGATGCACTGGCTCGTCTTACCTCGGGTCGGGTTTACCTCGGTGTCCGCCCAGGTAGCCTAACGAACGTTCGTGGCGTAGAGCGTGTAGAGGTGAGCGGCCCACACCCCGCAGGCCTTGTAGGGGTGCTGATCAATAACCTCAAGCCCATCAACAAGGACGAGGTCGTCTGGACGCTCAAGGCTACAGACCTGCTGATCATTGGCCGCCTGCTCAAGCTCGGTCATGTGGACTATACCCGCACGATCGCCCTCACGGGTTCGGAGGCTAAGGAGCTGGGCTACATCAACATCCTGCCTGGTGCTCGCCTCGAGGACGTCCTCAGCGGTCGCTTGGGTCGCAAGCAGGAGCATACCCGCATCATAGACGGAGACGTCTTCACTGGGGTGCGGGTAGATGCCGAGCATGAGTTCCTCAGTCTACAGAGCGATCAGATCACCATCATCCCCGAGGGCGACGATGTACACGATATGTTTGGTTGGGCCCTACCTGGCTTCGGTAAGTTTAGTATGAGTCGTAGCTTCTTCAGCTGGCTTGCGCCCAAGAGCAAGGAGTACGTCCTCGATGCCCGCTTGCAGGGCGGGGTGCGTGCCATGATCATGAGTGGGGAGTACGATCGAGTGTTCCCAATGGACATCTATCCGGAGTTCCTGCTCAAGAGCATCATCGCCTTTAACATCACAGATATGGAGAACCGTGGCATCTATGAGGTTGCCCCCGAAGACTTCTCTGTCTGCGAATTTGTGGATACGTCCAAGATGCCCCTACAGCAGATCGTACGCCAGGGGTTGGATGAGCTCTACAAGGAAATGAACTAATTTGTCTCATCACTTATAAGGATACAACCTTGAACGCTTTAAGAAAACAACTTGACAAGATCAAGCCCGCCTTCGAGAAGGGCGGTAAGCTAGAGGCCTTCCATACAGCGTTTGATGCCTTCGAGACCTTCCTCTTCGTCCCCAATACGACGAGCAAGCGAGGGGTACATGTACACGACGCTATAGACAGCAAGCGCACCATGACCATGGTCATCATGGCCCTCATGCCTGCGCTGCTCTTCGGGATGTACAATCTAGGTTATCAGCATTATTTGGCTATCGGAGAGGAAGTCGGCTTCGGCACTAAGTTTGCCTATGGGCTGCTCTCGATGCTCCCACAGATCCTCGTGAGCTATATCGTAGGGCTCGGTATCGAGTTCATTATTGCCTCCAAGAAGGGACACGAGGTGGCCGAGGGCTTCCTCGTAACAGGGATGCTCATCCCGATGATTGTGCCCGTAGAGACGCCTCTATGGATGATTGCTGTGGCTACGGCCTTTGCCGTCGTATTCGCCAAGGAGGTCTTTGGGGGTACGGGCTACAACATCTTCAACGTGGCACTCGTTACCCGTGCCTTCCTCTTCTTCTCCTATCCTGCGGCCATGTCTGGCGACTCTGTTTGGGTTCGTCTAGGTAGCTCCTTCGGCCTCGGTGGAGGGACGGCCGTGGATGGCTTCTCGGGTGCTACTCCGCTGGGACATATTGCTGCTGCCAAGGTCGCTGAGGGAGGCACTGCTCAGGAGGCTTACGACACTGTCTCTGCCCTCTTGCCCTCGAACTGGGATGCCTTCTTCGGGTTCATCCCCGGCTCTATCGGTGAGGTCAGCACACTGGCCATCCTACTCGGCGCACTCTTCCTCATCTGGACGGGAATTGCCAGCTACAAGATCATGCTCTCGGGCGTGCTCGGTACAGTAGTGATGGCGAGCCTCTTCAACCTTATCGGGGCGACGCCTCAGATGCTGGTTAGTCCACTGCAACACCTGCTCTACGGGGGCTTCGCCTTCGGTATCGTCTTCATGGCCACCGACCCTGTAACGGCGGCTCGTACCGAGACGGGTAAGTGGATCTATGGCTTCCTCATCGGGGTCATGGCCGTCTTCATCCGTGTACTCAATGCAGGCTATGCTGAGGGAATGATGCTCGCAATCCTCCTGATGAATACCTTCGCTCCGCTGATCGACTATGTCGTGGTAGAGCGTAATACCAAGCGTCGCCTAGCACGTGTACTCAAGTCTAAGGCTTAATACTATTTCGGCAATATGAATACGGACAAGAACTCATATACCATCATATACGCAGCCGTGATGGTCATCGTGGCTGCTGTACTGCTCGCTGGGGCTGCTACCGTCCTCAAGGACGCACAGCAGGCTAATGAGAAGGTCGACAAGATGCAGCAGATCCTTCGCTCGATCGGGCAGTCGCCTGAGAAAGCACAGGTTCAGAGCACTTACAAGACCTTGATCAAGAAGGAGCTCCTGGTCAATAAGGCTGGGCAGATCGTAGCCTCCTTCGAGGCGGACGAACTGAGCGAGAGCAAAGCCTTCAAGGAGAATACTGAGATGCTCTTCAAACTCGAGGCTAAGTCTCCCGAAGCTGATCGAGCATTCCCTCTCTATGTAGCCGAGATCGAGGGCAAGACAGCCTATATCCTGCCCATGAATGGGGCTGGACTTTGGGGCCCTATCTGGGGGTACATCGCCATCGATGCAGCCGACAACTCTACTGTCCTCGGTATCGACTTCGGCAACAAGGGTGAAACTCCAGGCCTCGGAGCAGAGATCTCTACCTCTGCCTTCGCCCAGCACTTCGTTGGCAAGCAGATCTTCAAAGACGGAGCTTTCAAGAGCATTGCTGTCGTGAAGTCAGGCAGTAAGATCGAAGGCCAAGACCATGTAGACGGGATCTCAGGCGGAACGCTCACCAGCGATGGCGTACATGCCATGCTGCTGAGCTCTATAGCTCCTTATAAGAGCTTCCTTACAACCTCTAATGCTCAATAGTCATGTCTCTCTGGAACAAAAAGAATAAGGAAATACTCCTCAACCCCCTGGGCAAGAGCAACCCCGTACTCGTGCAGATGCTCGGCATTTGCTCGGCTCTAGCTGTAACGGTCAAGCTCGAGCCTTCCATCGTGATGGCTCTAGCTGTAACTGTTGTGGTTGCCTTTGCCAATGTGATTATCTCTCTCTTGCGCAAGACGATCCCTAGTCGTATCCGCATCATCGTGCAGCTCGTAGTCGTAGCTACGCTCGTAACGCTCGTCAGCGAGGTGCTCAAGGCCTTCGCTTACGACGTGAGCAAGCAGCTCTCGGTCTTCGTCGGGCTGATCATTACGAACTGTATCCTCATGGGTCGCCTTGAGGCCTTCGCCTTGGGTAATGGCCCTTGGGAGAGCTTCCTTGATGGGATCGGCAATGGGCTCGGCTATGGTATCGTACTGGTTGCTGTGGGCTTCTTCCGAGAGCTCTTAGGCACAGGTCAGCTGCTGGGCATGCAGATCCTGCCACAGGGTCTCTACGATATGGGGTATGTGAACAACGGTCTGATGATCCTGCCTCCGATGTCTCTGATCCTCGTAGCAGTGCTGATCTGGATACAGCGTGCGCACAATAAGGATCTCCAGGAAAAGTAGTCTCACCTCCCAAATATCAATAGAATGGAATCATTAGCATTATTCTTCCGGTCCATCTTTGTGGACAATATGATCTTCGCCTATTACCTCGGGATGTGTTCGTTCTTGGCTGTGTCCAAGAATGTGAAGACTTCTTTTGGGCTAGGCTTAGCTGTTATCTTCATCCTCACCTGTACGCTCCCTATCAATTACCTGCTGGAGACGAAGGTCTTCAAGGAGGGGGCTCTCAGTTGGCTAGGTGAGGAGTATGCTCATCTAGATTTGTCTTTCCTCTCGCTGATTGTCTTCATTGCTGTGATCGCTTCGTTCGTGCAGCTGGTGGAGATGATAGTAGAGCGTTTTAGCCCCTCGCTATATGCATCGCTCGGGATTTTCCTGCCTCTGATCGCTGTGAACTGTGCCATCCTGGGTGGATCGCTCTTCATGCAGCAGCGTGAGTTCGTTAGTGTTGGCGAGGCAACGGTTTATGGCTTTGGCTCGGGCATTGGTTGGCTTTTGGCTATCGTTGGGATGGCGGCTATTCGCGAGAAGCTCCAGTATTCGGACATCCCCAAGCCTCTGCGTGGGCTAGGCATTACCTTCATTGTTACGGCACTGATGGGTCTAGCCTTCCTGAGCTTCTCTGGGGTTAAGATGTAATGTATAACGAAACAACGAGATCAAGACAATGACTGTAATCATCATAAGCGTGGCTGTCTTCCTGCTGATCACGCTGATCCTAGTGCTGACTTTGCTGGTGGCCAAGAGCAAGCTCGTGCCATCGGGCAATGTGAAGCTCAATGTAAATGACGAGATGAATACCGATGTTGCCATCGGTGGGACGCTGCTCTCCACACTACAGGGGCAGAATATCTACCTCTCCTCGGCCTGTGGTGGCGGTGGTAGCTGTGGCCAGTGCCGCTGTCGTGTCGTAGAGGGTGGGGGAGAGATTCTGCCCACGGAGCAGGGCTTCTTCAGCCGTAAGGAGCAGAAGGAGCACTGGCGTTTGGCTTGCCAAACTAAAGTTAAGCAGGATATGAAGGTACTCGTGCCCGAAGAGGTCTTCGGGGTGAAGGAGTGGGAGTGTGAGGTCATCTCGAACCGCAACGTATCGACCTTCATCAAGGAGTTCGTCGTGAAGCTCCCCGAAGGGGAAGTGATGAACTTCAAGAGTGGTAGCTATGCGCAGATCACGATCCCCAAGTATGATATCAAGTACTCGGACTATGATATTGACGAGAAGTTCCATGAGGACTGGGATAAGTTCAAAATGTGGGATCTGACCGTCAAGAACGACACGGAGACGGTGCGTGCCTACTCGATGGCCAACTACCCAGCCGAGGGCAATATCATCACGCTCAACGTGCGTATTGCTACTCCTCCCTTTGACCGTGCGACGGGTGGCTTCATGAAGGTTCCTCCTGGGATCTCTTCGTCCTACATCTTCTCGCTCAAGCCTGGGGACAAGGTGAAGATGAGTGGCCCTTATGGAGATTTCCACATCCAGGAGACTGACAATGAGATGCTCTATATCGGCGGAGGTGCAGGGATGGCTCCGCTGCGTGCTCAGATCCTTCACCTCTTTAACACGGTCAAGACTGGCCGCAAGGTGAGCTACTGGTATGGGGCACGAAGCAAGAAGGAGATCTTCTACGAGGAGGATTTCCGTGAGATTGAGCGCAACTTCCCCAACTTCAAGTTCCATATCGCTCTGAGCGATCCTCAGCCCGAGGACAATTGGGATGGTTATGTAGGCTTCATTCACCAGGTGATCCTCGACAACTATCTTAGCAAGCACGAGGCTCCTGAGGATATCGAGTATTATATGTGTGGCCCTGGCCCTATGGCCAATGCTGTCAAGGTGATGCTGGAGAACCTCGGTGTAGAGCGTAGTTCGCTCTACTTCGACGACTTCGGTTAGTCGCTGCCTCGACTCATATATCTATGAACAAGCTCCCCCGTGCCACGAGTGGCACGGGGGAGCTTTGCTTTGGGACTGAAGGCTCGAGACCTTCTTCGGTTGAGGAGGATGATATCCTTTGAGCCTAGGCTTAGCTCGGGAAAAGAGGAGGGGCTACGCAGAGATGATTGGTCTCTGCATAGCCCCTCAGACCCCAATGGGTAGGTGGCAGTCGCTATGCCTAGAGCATGCGCTGGCTACGTTGGATGAAGTGGGCAAGAGCTTCACCCGTGAGCAGTCCGCTACCCAGCAGGGCGAGGTCTACGAGCTGACCGACGAGGTCATTGCCTGCTCCGTAGGCCTTGAGTTCGGAGTTGATCGAGCCCTCGATCTGAGCCTGCTTGAAGGTGAGATCCTCGAGCGCAGAGCGATCAGCCTCGGAGATCTCCTCAGCCTTCTTACCCTCCTGAGCCTTACGAGCCTCATCCACTAGAGCCGTTTGGGCGGTAAGTTCCTCACGCTTGGGGGCGAGGGCTGTCTCGAGCACCTTATCTTCGTCCGCTAGAATGCGTCCGATGAGGGCATGGTCGCTATTGAGGATGACGCTGTAGCTCTCGGGCATCTCGCCGTAGAAGCTCATACCTGGCTGTAGGCGAGCCATCTCTTGCATGCGACGCATGAACTCTGCTTGGGTGATGAGGATCGCCTCGGCACTCTCGCCGAGAGCCTCGAAGGTAATGTGGAAGTTCTTCTTCTCCATCTCGGGCAGGCGACCTGTGAAGATCTGTCGTAGACGCTCCTGTTCATCCGTGCTGAGCGTTACCTCGCGATGCTCGTCCTTGACGATGAGCTTGCCGATGGAGTCGGAGTCTACACGTACGAAGCGGGTCTTGTCGAGCTTCTGCTCCAGCTGTCCTACGGCATGCACGTCGAGAGGGCCATCGAGTACGAGCACGGAGTAACCCTTGGCCTGGGCTCGCTGGATGTGGCTGTACTGAGCCTCGGGGTCTGTGGTGTAGAGCTGGATGAGCTGACCGTCCTTGTCCGTCTGCTCGCCCTCGATTAGGCTGCGGTACTCGTCGAGGGTAAACTTCTTGCCCTCGACGTCAGTCATGAGGACGAACTTCTTGGCTCGGTCGTAGAACTTCTCATCGCTCAGCATACCATACTGCACAAAGATCTTGAGGCTATCCCACTTCTCTTCGAACAGGGTGCGATCGCTTTTGAAGATCTCTTCGAGGCGGTCGGCGACCTTCTTGGTAATGTGGCTAGCGATCTTTTTAACCTGTGCGTCGCTCTGTAGGTAAGAGCGGGAGACATTGAGTGGGATATCTGGCGAGTCGAGTACCCCATGCAGTAGGGTGAGGTACTCGGGCACGATGCCCTCTACCTCTTCGGTAACGAAGACCTGGTTGCAGTAGAGCTGGATCTTATTGCGCTGCAGCTCCATTTGGTTCTTGATCTTGGGGAAGTAGAGGATTCCTGTCAGGTTGAAGGGGTAGTCTACATTCAGATGGATCCAAAAGAGTGGCTCCTCCATATTCATGGGATAGAGCTGACGGTAGAAATCCTTGTAGTCCTCCTCCTTGAGTTCGCTAGGCTTGCGTGTCCAGGCGGGGTGCGTATCATTGATTTGGTTGTCCTCGTCGGTGTCCTGCATCTTGCCGTCCTTCCATTCTTGCTTCTTGCCGAAGACTACGGGGATGGTGAGGAACTTGCAGTACTTGTTGAGCAGCCCCTCGATGCGAGACTTGTCGAGGAACTCCTTGCTCTCCTCGTCGATGTGCAGCACAATATCTGTACCTCGGTCAGCCTTGTTTACCTCCTCGAGGGTGTACTCGGGCGATCCATCGCAGCTCCATTTGACGGCCTGGGCATCCTCGCGATAGCTCTTGGTGATGATGTCCACACGTTTGGCCACCATGAAAGAGGAGTAGAAGCCGAGCCCAAAGTGCCCGATGATGGCGAGCTTGTCATCCTTGTATTTGTCGAGGAATTCCTCTGCCCCAGAGAAGGCAATTTGGTTGATGTACTTGTCTACCTCCTCGGCACTCATCCCGATTCCTCGGTCGCTGATGGTGATCGTGCCTGCCTCGGGGTCGGTAGAGATCATGACCTTGAGGTCGCCAAGCTCGCCCTTGAATTCGCCTAGGGAGCTTAGGGCACGCAGCTTTTGGCTGGCATCTACTGCGTTGCTGACGAGCTCACGCAGGAAGATGTCGTGTTCGCTGTAGAGGAATTTCTTGATGACGGGGAAGATGTTTTCACTCGTTACCCCAATCTTACCATTCTTACTCATTGCTTTGTTCGTATCGTTTTATGTTGTGATTGTATCTATTGTCTTGCAGCCCCTCGGAGAGGTTTGCCGCTCAGCCAAAGACTAGGGCAAAGAGAGTGCCAAGGGGAGGAAGTGCTGTCGATCCTGCCATCTTGGCAGAGTGTTGCTCGTTGAGAGCTCTTCTGAAGGTTTATCTCGGCCTCTGTTTCGATCCTACTTATAGCTCCATGTCGATTCTATTTAGAACCTCGATCGAGGTTCTATTTATGTCTCATTTTCGATCCTACTTGAGTCTCGCTTGCGATCCTATTTAGACCTCGACGGAGCTCCTATTTATATCTCATCTTCGATCCTATCTAAACCTCGATCGAGCTTCGGATAGAGCAAAGAGAAGCCCCCCTCGGGCATGCTCATAAGCATTCGAGGGGGGCGAAAGGCATTCACCCTAGGAGCAATACAGCGAGACTTAGCTCTGCCGAGCCGCTATACGGTGGTGATGACTGATGATACGCTGTCGATAGTACACGAGGCAGGTCGTTATGAGATAAATGAAGCTCTGCAACCAAAGCCCCAAATATTCACCTGAGACCTGAGAGAGCGATGAGCCCATGTTGTTGAGCTTGACGAAGCCATTAATCCCCAGTGTAGAGGGGAAGAGGTACGAGACATAGTGCCAAAAAGCAGGTACAGAAGCTCCAGGCCACGAGATCCCCGAGATGAAGATGAGCGGAACGGAGGTGAAGACGAAGAGCAGCATACAAGTCTCCCGATTGCGCACGAAGACAGAGAGCGTCATCGAGAAGAAGATCGAGCTCAGAAGATAGGGCAGGACGAAGAGGACTATCTCCTGCCATTGCCCAATCTGTACCAGGGAGAAGAGCCTGGGTACACACCACAGCACATAGACCGCTACGAGGGCATAGATCGTGAGGTAGCTCAGTCCCTTGCCTGCTACGATGCGTAGCGTGCCCCGATAGTGCCTATCCTCGGGGATCAGGTCTCCCCAGCGGCTATGCTCTCGTGCCGTCCCTGCCGAGAGGCCTATACCCAAGAGGAGGGTTTGCTGCAGCATCAGCACCAGTACAGCAGGTAGGAGGAAGGTCGCAAAGCCTATCGTCGGATTGTACAGAGGCACCTCTTCGTAGGCGATCGGATAGGCAACCAGCTCGTCCGTACGGGTAGTAGTGCTCGAGCTACGGGCGATCTTGATCTCTCCGTTCATCTCGAGCGAGACGAGGGTATTGCTCAGCAGGATGCCTTTGTAATAGAGTAGGCCACTCATATCACAATAGAGACTGACCTTGGCCTGACGACCCGTGGCGACACATTCGCTGAAGTCTTGGGGGATGTAGATAATGCCATAGGCCTCACGCTCCCGCATCAGACGCTGAGCCTCGGCCAAGTCCGCACATTGAGCCACGATGCTGACCTCTGGGGTCGCATCCACTCGTCTGAGGTAATCTCGGCTGAGCGAGCTATGACTATCGTCCACGACTACCGTGGGGACTTCTCGCACCTGCTCGGCATTGTAGATATAGCCATAGAGCAGGGGATAGAGCAGAGGCACAACGATGAAGAAGATCAGCACCCCCATATCCCGACGCATCACTCTCAGCTCCCGGGCCCAGATGTAGAAGAGGTCTCTGAGGCCTTGGCTAATGGTCTGTAGATTGATCTTTTTCATTATGGTGTATAAGTATTATGCAGCAAAGCATGCTTGAGACGAGGCAGGATGAGCAGCGGAGCCAGGACAAAAGCCGCCAGCGCCAAATAGTGGAGACCGGCATGATGCAGGCTATAGCCATTGAGAGCCTGATTGACATAGATGAGGAAGTAATGCCTCAAGGGGAAGAGGACGCTCAGCGACTGAACCGCCCCCGGCATAGCCATTACTGGGAAGGAGAAGCCCGAGATCGACAGCGACAGCACACCCCATAGCGACGCCAAGCTGAGGCCGAGACGTAGCGTGGGGAAAATCCCCGCCATCAACACCCCAAGCCCTTGCGAGGCGAGGGCGAAGGCTGCCATGGCTAGGATCATCGGCCCAATACCCGAGTGGCAGGGGAAGCCTAAGAAGCGATACAAATACACACTCATGAATAGCCCTACGACCAACCAAACAAGTGTCTGAGGCAGCAGTTTGCCCATGAGAGCCCGCACGATAGAGCCTCGACCCATTCGTAGCCAGTCCTTGGCTGTATTGTGCTTGATCTCGATGGCGATAGAGCACACGGTGATCATCATGATGAGCAGCCCCATGACCCCAGGCAGGAGGGTATTGCTCAGATAAACCGAGTAGTTGAGCCAAGGATTGCCCAGCGGATGAGCGTCGATGGCGATAGGTTGCAGTGCGGGCATGATCTGCTCCTCCGCTGCACCACGGGCATAGAGCATCGATCGGGCTGCAGCCCCCGAGCTCAGTTCGCTCATCGTCTTCATATCTCGGAAGAGGAGCGACCCTGCGATCAGATAGGAGTAGTTGCAGTAGAAGGAGACCTTAGGCTGACGCTGCGCCTGAGCATCCGCCGAGAAATCCCTGGGCAGGAGGTAGAAGCCGTAGATCTCACCCCGCTGGACAGCCTCTCGAGCCTCCGATACGGAGGCGTATCGCTGCATGACGCCTGTTAGGGCGAAGGCATCTAGGTTGCGTGCCACATTGCGAGACATTGATGTGTCGTCGAGGTCTACCACCCCTGCAGGCAGATCCTGAGGTAGGCCCGAGTCCATCAGCGAGGTGAAGAAGACGCAGCAGAAGAGCGGCGCAATCACCATGCAAAACAGATACAGCGGCCGAGAGACCAATATGCCGACCTCTCGCCTAGAGACCTGACCGACGGGGTGAAGCCACGAGGCTAAGGCATCTAGAGGTTTCATGAGCGCACAATAACAACCGACATGCCTGGACGTAAGCCCTCGATAGGCTCAACGGGACGAGCCTTCACCTCGAAGGTCTTGAGGTCGAACTGTCTTGAGGTCTTGGTCGCCTTCCACACCGCATAAGTGCCTAGGCTCTTGAGTGAGTAGACCTTTAGACGAACGGAACGGTTACCCAGCGCAGGAACGAGGGCGTCGAACTCTGCCCCCATGCTGAGCTCCTGGAGGCGATCCTCCCGCACGTTGAAGCTCACCCACATCTCCTCGAGCTGTGCTACGTTCATGATCGGAGCACCAGTGCCTACCAGCTCCCCAACTTTGGGGAAGATGTCCGACACCTCGCCAGGCATCTGAGCTATAAGGTAGGTCTCGCTCATATAAGCCTCGACCTCGGCGACGGCCCCTCGGGCACGGTCGAGCAGGGCCTCAGCCGCACGCTTGTCTTCGAGCTCGGCACCATTTTTGGCCATGCTGTACTGGGCATGGGCCGCCCGCTCGGTAGCCATCGCAGCTGTGCGCTGAGCAGTGATCTCGTCGAGCTTCTGTGTGGGGATGATGCCCTCATCGTGTAGCTTCTTGAGCCTCTGATAGGACTTATCCATGAGGGATAGGCCAGCCTTAGCCTTCTGCCACATCTCGTAGGCGGCTTGTATCTGTTCGCCTCGAGCTCCCTTGATGGCCTTAGCGTTCTGTGCCTGGGCGGCTGCTTGGGCTGCAAGGGCTTGCTCCATCTTGGCTCGCACCTCGGGAGCTTCGAGGATGGCCAGGGTGTCGCCCACCTGCACGCTCTGGCCTTCCTCTACGCGAAACTCGAGGATGCGACCAGGTACTTTGCTGGAGACACGGTACTCCGTGGCCTCGGCTTGCCCCTGGATGATGTCGTCCTCTCCTGAGATAAAGATCAGCCCAATAAGGGCCACTAGGAGGATGAAGCCCAGCAGGCCAGCGAAGCCTACTAGCATGCTGCTATTGTTCGATTTCTGTGTCATGACTTATAGTTGGTGATGTGATATACTCTTGGATGGTGAATGATGTTTCGGGGGTAGTTTACTCGGCGAGCCGCCCGAGGGCCTTGCTCAGGTAAATACTTGCTAGGCGGTAATCTATGATCGCATCGATCTTGGAGGACTTGGCCGAGAGCCAAGCAGTCTGCGCCTCGAGTACGCTCGTCATCGGGATCATCCCCTCGGAGAAGGCGAGATTGGCATGGCGTAGGTTCTCTTCGGCTTTGTCCATATTGCTCTCGGAGAGCTGGACGAGCTTGCTCGCCTCAGAGAGTTTGAGCTTTGCTTGGTCGAGTTGCAGGGCTACCTTGGAGCGAGCCTCATCGAGCCTAAGGCCTGCAGCCCGAGCCTCTGCCCTGGCGGCTCGCACCTTGTAGAGACCTTGTCCCCAGTGCCATAGGGGCACTCGGAGCGTAACGCCGACATTCCACATTCCGCCGAACTTATTCTCAAATCCATTGTATAGGGAGGGATTGCTCACGACATAATTGCCCACAAGGGCCAGTGAGGGGAGATATTCGGCTCGAGCTAGATCGACCTTCTCCCTCTGTAGCTTGTGCAGGAGCTCGAGGCTGCGCAGCTCGGGGCGATCCCGATAGGCCTCGTCGAGGCCACCATTACTGAGATGATACTCTGGTCTAGGGAGTTGGTTGAGGTCTTCGTCTACGAGACGGATGGGCTCGTCTAGCTGGAGGCCGCAGAGCTGACAGAGTAGCATGCGGGAGAGGGTAAGGCCGTCGGCGACCTTGAGCATGGAGACCTCTGCCTCGTTGAGTTTGACACGGATAGTCAACTCGTCCGCTTTGGTAGCGATGCCCGAGGCAATGAGGTGCTGTACATCACTCTCGAGCTTGCGCAGTAGCTGGAGGTAGCTCTCTGCCAATCTCTTCTTATTGGCCAGTGAAACGACCTGCCAATAGGCCTGATCCACCTGCATAACGACCTCTTGTTTGCCTGCACGCTCTTGCTCGAGGGCAATTTGCTCGGCATGGCGAGTGATTTGATTGTAAGCTCGGATCTTCCCACCCATGTAGATCGGCTGTGTGATGGTGAGTGCCCCGAGGAAGATATTGCGGGTATCGGTGCGCATGGCCTCGACGAGCGACGCTCCCGAGGCATTGAGCTGAGAGGCGAGCGAGAGGCCGAACTGCTGGCTCATCTGCCCCATCTGCTTGAGCAGGGGAGCGAGATCGGGCCGAGCCATGGCCATCGCCTGCAGGGTTTGGGCCAGCTGTGCCATATTCGGTGCAAGGCCCTGCATAGTCCCTGTACCGATGTTTTGTAGACGAAGCTTGGCCTCGTCCGAGAGCAGCTGGGTCTCTTTCTGATTGCGGATGTAGCTACCACTGGCTGAGAGGGAGGGCAGATAGCTCGTGAAGGCCGCTTTGCGCTGGTTATGTGCTGCGATGCGCTGCTCGCCTCTTATGGCTAGCTCTCTATTGCCCGAGAGCGCAAGGCTACGACAGCTGTCTATGCTCAGAGTACGCTGTCCATACGCCTGCCAGGAGCTCAATAGGATGATGCTCCAGATGATTAACTTCTTCATAAACGTTCTAATATGCGGGTTAAGGTTCGAGGGAAGCTCCTCAAAACTGCACAGGTGTGCAAATTTACAGTGAACCTCTGTAAGAACCAAATAATTGCGCATTGTCCATGGTAATGTGCAATGCGCTTGGCCCTGTAGTCGAGCTCCCTACTAGGAGCTCGGCTACATCTGCTATGGGCCGTCCCTTGAGATCTTGATGGGGTTTTGATGGAGCTCTCGGAGGGATTGCAGTAGAGTCCTCCACTGGCCCTTATACGAGATCCTACTTAACCCTCGATAGAGGTTCTATTTAGATCTCCATTGTGCTCCTACTTATACCTCTATTGAGTTCTTACTTAACCCTCGATGGAGGTTCTATTTGGATCTCTATTGTGCTCCTACTTATACCTCTATTGAGTTCCTACTTAACCCTCGATGGAGATCCTATTTGGATCTCTATTGCGCTCCTATCTAGATCTCCCAGGAGGCACTCTCGAGGACGTATCCCCCTCAGGGAGTAGACAGCCTGTTGAGAGGCTATTGAGGCCCTCGGGATCGAGCCGATAGATTGTCGCTCGCTGCGGCTTTGGGGGCGAATGTGTATCTTTGTGTGCGCTCCGTCGGCAGGCCATGTAGCCCAGCCGAGTGGGAGTGAACGCTATCATTAGACTATACGACGTATGCTAACCTTCAAGGTGCAACATAACTGCATGGGCACATCCGCTCGTGCTGGAGAGATCACTACCGATCACGGAGTGATTCAAACCCCTATATTCATGCCGGTGGGGACTGTCGGCTCCGTCAAGGCCGTTCATATGACCGAGCTCCGAGAGGACATCGGTGCACAGATCATCCTGGGCAATACCTATCACCTCTATCTGCGTCCTGGGCTCGAGATCCTGCGTGAGGCTGGTGGGCTGCATCGCTTCAACAGCTGGGATGGGCCGATCCTCACCGATAGTGGGGGCTATCAGGTCTTTAGCCTGGCGGAGAATCGCAAGATCACTGAGGAGGGCGTAACCTTCCGCTCTCATATTGATGGCTCGAAGCACCTCTTCTCCCCTGAGCGGGTGATGGACATCGAGCGGGTGATCGGGGCGGACATCATCATGGCCTTCGACGAATGTTGCCCAGGGGATGCCCCCTACGAGTATGCTGCTCGCTCACTTGCTCTGACGGAGCGTTGGCTCGACCGATGCATCTCTCGTGTGCGAGAGACCGAACCGCTGTATGGTTATCATCAGAGCCTTTTCCCGATTGTGCAGGGCTGTGTCTATCCCGATCTGAGGGCGAGGGCGGCCGAACATGTTGCCTCGCTTGGGGCAGAGGGTAATGCCATCGGTGGGCTGGCCGTGGGCGAACCGACCGAGAAGATGTACGAGATGGTCGAGCTGACCAACAGCATTTTGCCTCAAGACAAGCCCCGCTATCTGATGGGTGTGGGGACGCCGATCAACCTCTTGGAGAATATCGCTCGGGGTGTAGACATGTTCGACTGCATCATGCCTACCCGTAATGGGCGCAATGGGCAGCTCTTCACCAGTCGGGGAACGATCAATATTCGCAATGCCAAGTGGGCTAGAGAGTTTAGCCCGATCGACCCCGAGGGAACTTCGTTCGTAGACCAGCAGTACACGCTGGCTTATCTGCACCACCTCATCCGTGCCGATGAGATCCTGGGCCTACAGATCGCCTCGATACACAACCTGGCCTTCTATCTGCGCCTCGTGCGTGAGGCCCGAGAGCATATTATCTCGGGCGACTTTGCCTCGTGGAAAGAGCAGATGGTGCGCAGCATGTCTCACCGTCTCTAACCCCAGCCCAAGAGCCAGAGATGATCAAGAGCCTAAGGCATCTCATGGGGCGGATCGCCCGCTTGCTACACCTCCCCTCGCTGGGGCGGGTGGATCGGTACATCATTCGGACGTTTCTGAATACCTTCTTCTTCAGCATCATCTTGATCATCTCCGTCTCGGTGGTCTTCGATATGAATGAGCGTATGAGCGACCTGCTTCGCCCCGAGGTGTCGCTCTACGAGATCGTCTTCCACTATTACCTCAACTTCATCCCTTACTACGCCAATCTCTTCAGCCCGCTCTTTGTCTTCATCTCGGTGATCTTCTTCACCTCCAAGCTGGCAGAGAATAGCGAGATCATTGCCATGATGGCCAGTGGGATGAGCTTCAGACGGATGCTCTTGCCCTACTTCGTGGCTGCCTCGGTCATCGCAGGCCTATCGTTTGTACTCAATAACTTCATCATCCCTCCAGGTAATAAGGTACGTATTGACTTCGAGAACAAATATTTCCGAAATAAAAACGTGATGTACGCCTCGGGCGTGCAGCTCGAGGTCGAACCTAATGTGGTGCTCTTCATGAATGCTTTCTATCGAGAGAATAAGACAGGTACAGGCTTCTCCCTCGATAGCTATGAGGGGCGAGAGCTACGCAGTCGCCTAACGGCTCGTGCAGCTATCTATGATACGCTCTATCGATGGAGCTTGCAGGAATACCGTATTCGCTACTTCGATGGACATACGGAGCGAGACTCTGTGGGCCTCTCGCTGGACACCATCATCCGAGTGAACCCCGAGGACTTTCTTATCTCAGCCAAGGATGTAGAGAAGATGACCTCGCCCGAGCTCTCTCGCTACATCGACAAGCAAAGCTCCCGAGGGGTCGGTGATGTGAAGCTCTTCGCCATTGAGCTGCACAAGCGTTATGCCGCCATCTTCTCGGCCTTCATCCTGACCTTCATCGGGGCGGTACTCTCGGCCAAAAAGATGAAGAATGGGCTCGGCTTCAACATCGCCATTGGCCTTGGCTTGAGCTTTAGCTACATCCTCTTCTCGGAGGCTGCGGCAACCTTCGCTATCAGCGGCAGCATGAGCCCTTGGCTAGCTGCTTGGTTGCCCAACTTCGCCTTCGTCGTCATCGCCCTAGGCCTCTGGCCCAAAGCCCCGAGGTAGCCCTGAAGCCTTCGCCGGCCTATCCCCCTTAACTCGCAAAGACAATGAAAGAAAAGATACAGCGCAGCGTCGTTATCAAAAACAAGCGAGCCAGCTTCGACTACGAACTCTTGGATCTCTATACCGCAGGCATCGTCCTTGTGGGGACGGAGATCAAGTCGCTTCGTGGGGGCAAGGCAAGTCTCGTCGATGCCTATTGCTACTTCCACAATGGAGAGCTTTGGCTCAAGAACGCCAATATCGCCGAGTATTTCTACGGTTCGTACAACAACCACAATGCTCGCCGAGACCGCAAGCTCCTGCTGAATCGCAAGGAGCTGCGCAAGCTCCAAGACTATGCACAGACCCCAGGGATTACCATCATCCCCACCAGGCTCTTCATCAACGATCGAGGGCTGGCGAAGGTCGATATTGCCCCTGCTCGAGGTAAGAAACTCTACGACAAGAGAGCCTCTATCCGAGAGCGAGAGGATCGTAGGCAGATGGATCGAGCGATGAAGCGTTAGCCCTACAGCCTTGCACCCGAAGATGAAGAGATCGCTCATCATCCTTATCCTGCTGCTCCTCAGTCCTTCGCTCTCTGCTCGCTCTAGAGAGAGCAGAGACCTCGACTCCCTGATGCGCTCCTATGGCATGGTAGACCTTCAGCAGCTCTCGCCCGAGATCCGAGTGGACCTCAAGTATGCCACAACGGACAACTTCACCGGGGTGCTCCTCTATCGAGGCCTCAAGCGAGCCTACCTCGAGCCCAGCTTTGCCCGTAGGGTTGCCCGAGCGCAGAGCTTGCTCTCTCGGCTGAGGCCTGGCTACCGCCTCATCGTCTTTGACGCTGCCCGTCCGCAGAGCGTGCAGCGAGAGATGCGCCGACGTGTCGAGGGGACTCCCTTGGCCAAGTATGTAGCCCCAGCCTCCAAGGGCGGTCGGCACAACTATGGCGTGGCCGTAGACCTCAGTATTGTGGACGATAGAGGACAACTGCTCGATATGGGTACACCCTTTGACCACTTAGGCCCAGAGGCAACCGTAGGCGACGAAGAGCGGTGGATCAAGGCAGGCAAGATGAAGCCCGAGGTGCGGGCCAACCGTCGCCTGCTGATCGAGGTGATGCGCCAGGCTGGGATGCGCCCCTATAAGCTCGAGTGGTGGCATTTCCAGGAATTAATCCCCATGAGCCAGGTGCGCCAGAGGTATCGTCTCTTGGACTTCTAAGCACGGCACTGCGAACCAAAACGAAGGCGAGGGAGTTGTAAAGACACGAACAACTCATCGACTAAGCAACTTAAACTATGAAGGTAACCCTTATCTCCAAGGCTGACTTTGTAAGCCTCTTGCACGACGTAGACACCGATCCCGAGGGCTGGGCAGCTCGCCATAGCCTCCCCATTATTGTAGACTTCTATGCCGAGTGGTGCGGTCCTTGTAAGGCTCTAGCACCTCATTTGGATGCCCTGGCCGAGGAATATGATGGCCGTATCGAGATTTATAAGGTAGATATAGATCAAGATGAGGAGCTTACAGCTCTATACAACATCCGTACAGTGCCTACGCTCCTCTTCGCCCGCCCTAGCGACACGAAGCCCAGGACCATGCTCGGGGTCATGGGTAGAGCAGAGCTGAGAGAGAAGATCGAGCAGCTACTCCTGGGCTAATCCCCCCTTGAGACGACGACCCAATACAAAAGCCATCGGCCGAAGCACCCCTATGGGGACTTCGGCCGATGGCTTTTGTATTCTCGGAGTGTGGGGGCTCTTACATCATGCCGCCCATCCCACCCATCCCAGGGGCCATTGCTGGGGCAGGGTTCTCCTCCTTCTTCTCTGCGATGACACATTCGGTCGTGAGGAACATCCCAGCGATCGAGGCTGCATTCTCTAGAGCCACTCGGGTAACCTTCGCTGGGTCGATTACGCCAGAGGCATAGAGCGACTCGAAGCGATCCGTGCGAGCGTTGTAGCCGAAGTCCGCCTGACCCTCCTTGACACGCTGTACGATGACAGCACCTTCCTTGCCAGCGTTGGCCACGATCTGACGTAGAGGCTCTTCGATCGCACGCTTAACGATCTCGATACCGGTGTTCTCGTCTTCGTTAGCTCCGTTGAGGTTTTCGAGAGCAGCGATAGCGCGGATGTAAGCCGTACCACCACCAGGTACAGTACCTTCCTCTACCGCAGCACGAGTAGCACTGAGGGCATCATCGACACGATCCTTCTTCTCCTTCATCTCTACCTCGCTAGCTGCGCCGACGTAGAGGACTGCTACGCCCCCAGCGAGCTTAGCAAGACGTTCCTGGAGCTTCTCTCGGTCATAGTCCGAGCTAGTGTGCTCGACCTGAGCCTTGATCTGTGCGATGCGGTCTGCAATGGCCTGTTTGTCGCCTGCTCCATTGACGATAGTTGTATTGTCCTTATCCACAGTTACCTTCTCTGCCTTACCGAGCATGTCTAAGGTTGTGGCATCGAGCTTGAGACCAGTCTCTTCGCTGATGACTATACCACCTGTGAGCGTTGCGATGTCCTGTAGCATAGCCTTGCGACGATCTCCGAAGCCTGGAGCCTTGACAGCGCAGACTTTGAGGCTACCACGTAGGCGATTGACTACGAGGGTAGCCAGGGCTTCGCTCTCGATGTCTTCGGCGATGATGAGCAGTGGACGACCTGTCTGTATCGTCTGTTCGAGGACGGGGAGCACCTCTTTGAGGACGCTGATCTTCTTGTCATAGATGAGGATGTAGGGGTTCTCTAGCTCGGCCTCCATCTTCTCGCTGTTGGTAACGAAGTATGGGGAGCTATAGCCACGATCGAATTGCATCCCTTCGACGACCTCGACGGTAGTCTCTGTCCCTTTCGCCTCTTCGACAGTGATAACACCCTCTTTCTTCACCTTACGCATAGCCTCTGCGATGAGTGCACCGATATGCTCATCGCCATTGGCGGAGATCTTGGCCACATGCTCGATCTTCTCGAAGTCGTCTCCGACCTCTCGGGCCATGCTGCGGATCTCACTGACTACCTTGGCGACGGCTTTGTCGATGCCTCGCTTCAGATCCATAGGGTTAGCTCCAGCGGTAACGTTCTTGAGTCCTACGCTGATGAGGGATTGGGCGAGGATGGTCGCTGTAGTTGTTCCGTCGCCAGCATCGTCGTTGGTCTTGCTAGCCACTTCCTTGACGAGCTGTGCGCCCATGTTCTCGAAGGGGCACTCGAGCTCTATCTCTTTGGCCACGGAGACTCCGTCCTTGGTGATGTGTGGAGCTCCGAAGCTCTTGCTGAGGATTACGTTGCGTCCCTTAGGGCCGAGGGTTACCTTAACGGCGTTTGCTAGGGAATCTACACCTTTCTTGAGGAGGTCTCTGGCCTCCATATCAAATTTAATTTCCTTTGCCATGGTTTTGTAATGTCCTAATTAGCTGTGAATGCAGATGATTTTGAGGGGCACGCCTTAGAGGGTTGCCAGGATGTCGCTCTGACGCATGATCAGATACTTCTCTCCTTCGTGTTCGATTTCTGTGCCAGCATATTTGCCGTAGAGGACGATGTCGCCAGCCTTGAGGATCATCTCTTCATCCTTGGTGCCTCGGCCTACGGCCAATACTTCGCCCTTGGCGGGCTTTTCCTTGGCACTATCGGGGATAATGATCCCTCCGACGGTTTTCTCTTCTGCTGCGACTGGCTTGACCAGTACACGGTCTGCAAGTGGTTTGATGTTCATAAGTCTTATACTTTATTTATGATGAATACTGCCTATGACGCACCCCTCGAATCAAGAGGATACGTCATAGGCAATACAACAGCCGTGCCAAAGTCTCTTGGGCTGCCATTTTGGCACGACTCTAGGCTATATGTTGCTGCTGCCGGCCCTTTCTTTGCCCGTAGAGGTAGGCATAGAGTGTCCCAACGAGTAGAGCTCCTCCGACGATATTGCCTAGGGTTGAAGGTAGGAGGTTGTTCCAAAAGAAGTCAGTCCAACTAACCTCCGCCCCGTGGAGCATCCCTGTGGGGATGTAGAACATATTGGCCACCGAATGCTCGAAGCCGATGGCGACGAAAGCCATGACAGGCCACCAGATCCCTATGAGCCGCCCGATCATGCTGCACGAGGAGAAGCCGAGCCATACGGCCAGGCAGACCATCCAGTTCGCTCCGATGCCTCGTAGGAAGGCGACATCCCATTCGAGCGAGACCTTGTACTCGGCCACATGGCGGATATAGTCGGCATAGTGTGGGGCTTGCATCACCCCTGTACGCCAAACGAGGAAGTAATCGAAGAGCAATGCCCCGACGAGGTTGGCGACGTAGACCACTGCCCAGTTTTTGAGGAAGTAGGTGCGAGGAATAGAACCCTGTATGGTAGCAGGGATGAGGTAGGAGGTGTTGCCGGTGAAGAGCTCTGCCCCCACGAGCATGACAAGCATCAGCCCGACGGGGAAGGTAGCCCCTGCGAGCAGCTTCGGCAGGAAGGGGTTGTTCGTCGCCCAGCCGCCCAGGCCTGCTGCGGCGAGGCTGGAGAGCAAGCCCCCCATGGCTATGTATGCTCCCGCAAGCATCCCGAGGATGAAGAGCTGCCCCCAGGGGGTGTGTAGCTTCTTCGAGGCCAGGCTGTGCGTGAGGTCAATGACCTCGCTTGGAGTGTTGATCATGTCTACCGTGTAGAGGGTTTGCGACGCTTCCTTTTGATGACGAAGAGGTAATATCCTGTGATCGGTAGGCTAGAGCCGAGTAGGGCAATGGCACAGGTCAGCAGCTTGGACCAGATGCCACCCCATGCACCCACGTGCAGGGTGTAGATCCAGCCCCTAACCTTGGCCTGTAGGGGCTGGTCGCTGTAGCGTTGGACGAGGGTAGCGAGTCCCGTTTGGGGGTCAATGGCATACTCGTTAGAGGCTCGTGTCGTGCCCCATCCGTCGTAGTGGGAGACGGAGGCTTCGCTGGGCTCGAGGGTGATCTTCGCTGCTTTGGGCTCTAGCTCTCGGAGCTGGTCGAGGGCTCGCTGCCAATGCTCGAAGTGTGGGGTCTCGCTGGGGGGCTGACCATGTGTTCGCCTGCGCTCACCCTGGCGAGGATGCGTCTCGCCCTCGGAGCTTGCGGTGAGGCTGTTGATGCCCTCCCGCACCCACTGGATTGGGGAGTAATAGAGCCCCGTCAGAGCCAGCACGAGCAGGCCGAGGGTGAGGTAGAAGCCGAGGACGTTGTGCAAATCCCTCCACAGACGTTGCCTAGAGGCCGAGGTCTTGATGGTGAGCGAGGCCTTGAGCTGTCGCTTGGAGCGAGGAAACCAGAGCACTAGGCCCGTGATCAAGAGGAGGACGAGCCCGAGGGTCGAGTAGCCTACGATCTCTCGCCCGATGCCTCCCCGCTCGCCCAGTAGCCTGCGGTGCAGGGCCATTACCTGGGAGAAGAAGTCTGAGGAGCTGCGCTCGGCCATCTCTTGGATCTCTGCCGTGTAGGGATTGATGTAGAGGGTCGTGCGCCCGCCGCCCTTGGTGCGCATCTGTAGGGTCCGCTGAGGGTCTCGGGGGATGGTGATCGAGGTAACGGGGTCGCCGCCCAGCTCTCTCTCGACCCTCTGCACGAGGTCGTCTAGGGGGAGGGCCTCGGTCTGAGGGGACGAGGGGACGAAGTAACGCTCGGGGTGGGTGAGCTCTCTGATCTCCTCTCTGAAGACGAGGATAGCCCCTGAGAGACAAACGATGGTGATGAAGATCCCCAGCGGAATGCCTAGATAGAGGTGTAGCTTGCCGAATAGTTTACGCATAAGTCCTGTAGTTCTTTGAGTTAGACATACGATGTACAAAGGTACGACGAATGCGTCGAGGCTACAATCGCCCTCTGTGGGGATATTGCCCTCTGCTCCCTCATTATTTGTGGGGAGCTCCCCCCTCGCCTCAAGAGGCGAGGCAGGGGAGGCCACCTCTAGGCCTAGGAACGAGGTGTCAGAGCCGTATGCCCTCCTCCTGGCTCTTGAGTACGTTGTCGATCTTGATCTGTCGTGTACTGAAAAAAGTTGACAGTGGGTGGAGTCCAATTCCTATTGATTATGCCCGCAGCATCTAGCGATTTTGAACGCCTAGCGATCATCGAGGAGTACCTGAGTAGTTCTCAGAGCAAACA
>NZ_JRAO01000018.1 GCF_000768875.1 Porphyromonas sp. COT-239 OH1446
AGGTTTCCCCCTGCAACCCCCTCTAGGTGTTTAGGGGGTTAAAGCCTGTATCCCACTGCCAAAATTTGCACTTCTAAGTTGAATATAGCGCCTACTCGATTATACCCTTCTCTTGCAGACAAAGTAGTTCGTCGCATGTATAGGGAGGAGTCTAGACTCCATCCCTCCTTTATTGACGTAAGCGTCCCCCAAGCTCCAAGGGTCTCTCGGTAAAGATCTTTATGAGACTATTGCACGGCATTTTGCAACTTTTCTAGCCCAAAAGAGGCAAAATACTGTGCAACGGTCTCTTTTGTATCTGCTCGAAATGATAAGCGAAAAGCTAAGCGAGAGGTCATCCATGAATGACTCCTCGCTTAGCAAGGCTTTTTAAGGGACGACTAGTTATATCTCACCCAAATCCGACGTCGCTCAGAACAACTTGCGGATGACACCTCTATTCTGGTACATTTCTGCGAGGTATCATAGGTATAGTTGGCCGTTTTCCCGTCGACCATCACCAAGAGTGGTTTGGAGGTATTATAAATATTCAGCTTGTAAGAGCGCACAGCAGGTGCTTTGCGAGATATGCCCTTGCGCGCAGAAATGATATACTCACCTATATTGCCTTGATAGTTTTGCTCCAGCTGGGTAACCGCAAATGAGGAAGAATAATTTGCATTGTCGCCATCATCTTCGTAAATAGAGGCTTTTCCATTTTCCCCAGACACGACGTTGATGATTATTTCGCTTGGACGCTCTGTTACGTTCATCACAGTAGACGGGTTGTAAGGGATCAGGGATCCCACGCGAAAGAAATAAGGTATCTGACTATCGGTAAAAGACATCCTAACCTTACGCGGGCCTTCAATCATCTCGTGAGTAGATACGCTCCACCACTTACCCTCTGGAAGCCAAATATCCTTGAGAGTCAAACCATTGTCCTCTGGCTTTTGAGTGATAGGTGCAACGAGGATATCGTCTCCGAAGAAATATTCGTTCTCGTATATATACGACTCCTCTGCCTCCGGATACTCATAATATAGTGGACGACAAATAGAAACACCTGTATCGTATGCCTTACGTGCCATCGTATATATGTAAGGGAACAAGGAATAACGCAAGCGCACAGCTTCCAAGATGGTAGGGAAATTAGGGAATTTCCATATTCTGCGCTCTATTCGAGGTTCGTTTGTTGCATGTGTACGAAATATCGGGGTAAACACGCCAAATTGTATCCAGCGCAAAACCAGGTTAGGATCGTTTACCTGGCCCTCACTAAGGGACATATGGCCACCCAAATCATGTCCCCAATAGCCATAACCAACGTTAGATGCCGTGGCCGTGAAATAGGGCTCAAAAGCAAAGGCTTCATAGCTAATATTGGCATCTCCAGAGAAACCTATTTGATAACGATGGCTGCCCAACCCTCCCCATCTATGGAATATCACAGGACGACGGCCGGCACGCTTCGTTGCTTCGTTGAAGAAGACATGATTGCACCAAAAGGTTTGGCTGAGCGAATTGGTGTGCTTACTCGTTAGATGCTGTTGCCAATCTAACCACCAGAAATCCACGCCCTCCTTTTCGTGATCACGTATAATATTCTTAAAGAAAGACTTCGTGAAATCTGTATAATCCAGACACCAATCGATATTGTTTTTATCCTGATTGAGGTATTTCCCATTCAGCTCATTCTTCATCGCAGCAAAATAAGGAGGAGATTCCACTTGGTTGATACCATCAGCTGGATGCAAATTCAAGGCCGTCTTGAAGCCCTGCTCGTGTATCTCTGCAAGCAAACCCTTGGGATCAGGAATAAGGTTGGTATTCCATGACCATCCTGTCCAGCCTCCACGACCTGCCGACATGCTGTGGGCATTTCCATTCCAATGCCAGTCCATGTCGAGGATCATGACATCGGTAGGGATCTTATTACTCTTCAAATCGCTCATGATACCTCGATAATCATCTGCCGAATAAGAAGAGTACTTGCTATACCAATAGCCAAACACATAGTCTGGGGGCAATGGTATTTTACCTGCAATTTTAGTATAGTCAGAGATAGCCTTCTTATAATTATGACCATAAGCTAGCAAATAGGTATCCATAGCCTGTGGATCGCTACGTTCTGCCCACCATAAATATCCCATGTCGGCATTTGGCACCAAAGCATACGAACGACCACCATCGGCACGTCGTGCACTCCAAGAATCATCAATGACAGCCCAACCAGAACGAGACACTAAGCCATCTTCTAGATCCTTCCGTTTACTATCGCCCATCATACCATCTAGTGTGCGACAGGTACCCTTTAGGTTTAGAGAATCTGTCTTGCCTGGATACCAAACTGTAGAAACACCATTGCCATGGATGGCAACACTGAGGTTGGTAGGAGAGGCCGGAAGGGTGCGAGGATCGGAGCCTTTCCTATATCTCAGCTTCAAATGAGCAGTCTCTATATATAAATAGGTACTATCCTCAGATTTGGTAAACTGGGGGACTGCTAATTTACGGTTGATCACCGTAAAAGTAGCATTGTCTTCAAATCTTGCATGATCACTATACTCGACCCTGACCATTTCAGAGGTAAGAATAGTGAAACGAGCCTTACCACATTTCACAACAGCCCTATCTACAGCTACAGGGTTACAGCTTACAACTTGAGCAGATGCCAGTTTCCCAAGAAATGCAAAACACCCTAAAAAGAGGGACAAGAGTCGTCTATTCATGTACGTTTAAATTAATAAAAAAGCAACTTTGTCTATTCGTATTACAAAGGTAAGGATATTCAACATATTGTCGTGTACTGAAAAAAGTTGACAGAGGTGGAGCAGAATTCTTATTGATTATGCCCGTAGCATCTAGTGATTTTGAACGCCTTGCGATCATCGAAGAGTACCTATTTGGATCTCACCTGCGCTCCTACTTAGACCTAGATCGAGCTCCTATTTGAGTCTCCACTGCGATCCTATTTGAGTCTCGATAGAGACCCTACTTACGTCTCATCTTCGATCTCACTGAGGATTTTGAGGGGGCTTTTATGGGATTGATCTTAGGCTAGGAGTGAAGGGGGAATGTCCTCCCTCATCCGCCCCATCTTCCCCTCTAGCTGACTAGACTCTCCCATGGGTGTAGCAAAGCCCCATCAATGAAGTATATCTTGCGAAAAAATCTACCTCTAGGTGTTGGGCATATTGAGGATTATCGTTACCTTGCGAGGGTTATTTAATTCCCTCTGTTAGAAAATCTCTAATACGAATTTATCTATGCACAGACTAACATTTGATCTCATCCAACATACGCCGATCATCCACTTCCAATCGGTGTATCGAGGAGCAACCCTCCGTGCCTCCGAAGTCAAACCCAAGCTCGACAAGTATTTGCTAAAATATCATGCTCAGCATATCGCTGAGTGCGATAAGTCTATTCACGGAGAGAGTGATGCTCAAGAGAAGCGGATTTCTCTTAACTATAAGCTATCCTTTGAGGCAGAGGATGTCATTACTTGGCCTGCCGATAGGAAGAATGCACCCATGTACTTTGGGAACATAGGAGATGGCAAGCCTAAGAATCTAGTTTTTGCTAGTGGAGGAGTTACGATGACTATACTTGTTGGTCGTCAAAATAGGGAGTGTCAAGAAAAGCCTAAACTCGCCGACTGGCTTAACAGTGACAGTGGCCATGAGGCTATTTGTAATTTCTTCATGCTCCATAACTTTGGCTCACGTGAGAGTAAAGGCTATGGATCCTTTACGGTGAAAGAGGATGGCCTACTTAAGCGAGGAGATAACTGCTATCGTTATCTAAGTTTTGAGATTAAAATACGTCCCTATAGAGATGAGGGTAGTAAAGAATCAGAGGAGAAAAAGCGAGAAAAAAGGCTCTGCAATGCTCAGAGAGAGATTTTCTCAACAATCAATTACTTTTACAGAACACTCAGAAGTGGGCTGAATGAATGTCGAGGAGGAGGTCAATCTGTGTTGTATATGAAACCGATGATTTTCTATTATGCTGCGAACAAAAGACGAAAGACTTGGTGGGATAAGCGTAGCATTAAGTATGCTTTTGCTTTGAGCTGGTTACAGATGCACGACGAGGATCACCAATACCATGAAACCAATAAAGATTGTAGGATTGATTATAGAGATATTTTTGGCCTCTCTACCAATGAAAGTTGGGGGGCTCATTACGATAATATAGCAATAAAAAAGACTTGTTTCTCTAGTAACAAGGAGGTCAATCGCATGAAGTCTCCCCTGCAATTTAAGCCCATTCTGTTATCGGAGTATGAGGGCAAACAAATTTACAGAGTATACATTGGGATTTTTGAGGAGGAGGTGGGGTTATCGGAGCTCGTAGCCAACGAAACGATAGTTAAGGTTAAAGCAATTCGTAATGATCAAGAGATTACTCCTCAACATACTGAAGACCCCTCTAACAGTATTTCCCAGGGCACATCTGATAATGACAACTCTTTGCCACTTACCTTCCCCAAAATTGAGTCGATTGTAGATGTCATCAATTTTCGAAATTATCAAACGAAATTGCAGAATGAACTTATCTGTATCGATGAAGAGGGAAAAAGAATCAGAGATTTGCTTCTTGGTATTTATAAACAACTAGCCAAATGCGAACAAAAATGGAAGGATACAATAGAAAAGGAAAAGTCTACATCGCTATCACGATAGGGCCGATCGGCAAGACGCTCGACAAGGCACGCAAGGTTAAGGCCTATTGGAGTGCCAGCTACATGTTCTCTTGGATTATGCGAGGGCTATTATCTCGTATCAGCAAGATTGAAGGGCTGGAAATCCTCTCGCCTGCGTATGATCAGAATACTATTCCCTCCATCCCCAAGGGCGTGGGGCTATTCCCTGACAGAGCCTTTATTCGTGGAGAGGGGCTAAGCGATGAAGTCCTCAAGAAACTTAAAGAGGAGGTGCTAGGGGATTTGGCTAAGGAGCTACATAAGAGTCTTAGCAGCAATAAGGAAGGAGAGCCTCAAGCTACATCCGAAGAGGATCTTAAGCAGTATCTCAATGACTACATTATGATCTCGTCGGTTAGGATCGAGAGAGAGGAGAAGAAGGGTATCATCAGCAAGCTCAACCAATACCTCGACACCCTAGAGCTACGGCAGAGGGCAACTAGCTCGAGGAACGACTACCTCACCCCCTTTCTCGCTCAGAACAATAGCTTTATCACGCAGGAGATCGGGGAGAAGATCCCATTCGCTACGACCTCTCTCATCGCTGTATCGGGCTGGATGAATGATGAGCAGATCAAGGCCTGCTCGGACGGAGAGGGCTCGATCGACTACGCTAAGGTGCGCAAGAACGAGGTGCTACAAAAGAGCTATCGCAACTGCTACAAGTACCTTGCCGTAGTCAAGGCCGATGGCGATAGCTTCGGCAAGTTCATCGCAGAGCTGAAGGACGAGGAGATGAAAGCGTTCTCCAAAGCATTCTTCGACTTCTCGGTACAGGTAGCCAAGGATATTGCTTCGCCTCGTACTGTGCCCGTTTACATCGGTGGGGACGACCTCTTCTTTTTCGTGCCGATCTACAGCCACGAGCGCAACGAAGACATCTTTAATATTATCTCGTCTGTAGAGGCGTGCTTCGGGCGGTTTAAGGCGGCAGTCAAGGGGGCAGAGGGACTGAGCCTCTCCTACGGCGTGAGCATCTTCTACTACAAGAGCCCTATGTCCGAGGCGATTGAGGTGGCTAATCAGCTACTCGGGCAGGCCAAGAGCAGTGGGCGAGATCGAGTAGCCGTCTCGATCCGCAAGCATAGCGGGCGCACGATCGAGTTCACCCTGCCCTGCAAGGAGAGTACGCACACGGCTCCAGCCCCAGAGGGAGAGCAGAAAAAGAGCCCGAAACTATATAGCGAGGCTCTCGAGTTGATGCGAAGCCTAAGCAAGGATGAGGAGGTCATGATCGAGGGGCTAATCTATTGGCTCGATGATATGCTAGACACGGTGGTCGTACCGATCCTACAGATCGAGGACAAGGAGCTGAGAAAGAAACGACTGGATGCACTGAGGGCGAACTTCTTCGACGAGGACATTCATACTAATTATGATAGTTTCCTGAGACAAGTGTTTGACTTCATGTATGAGCTTAGCCTAGAGCATGGGGTCGGGACAGCGGAGGAGATCTCGGAGTTTAAGAAGCTCATCTATGGCCTACTGCGTTACTGCCAATTCATCACAGATACAGAGGAGAGATAGCTATGCCTACATATTTAGTGAAACTAACGCCCGTGGAGAAGTTCTTCTTTGGGCAAAAGAATACCTTCGAGACGGATAACGTCAATTACTTCGTGCGCTCGGCTCGCCTGCCTCAGCAGACGACGATACTAGGTCTACTGCGCTACCAATATCTCCTACATGCAGGCGATCAGGTCTTCAAGGGTAATAAGATCGTCAGTTGGCGCAAGGCAAAGAGATTGGTTGGTCTTAGGAGCTTCTCCACGACGGCTAGTGCTGAGCATAATAACTTCGGGCAGATCCAAGGGCTCTCGCCAGTCTTCTTGATCGAGCAAGGGGAGGCAGGGGAGGTTGCCTACTTCCCGGCAGGGCTACGCTACCAGAAGAGAGAAAAGGAACTCAGGCGGCTAGAGCTTGTCAAGGAGCAGGGGGAACCGCATTTACTCCAGGAGTCGGAGCAGCCCGATGAGGTGTATTCGCCTAAGAATGGGCTGAGCTCGGTGTGGATAAGCTCAGAGGGCAAGCTCGTTGCCGAGGAGGACTTCTTCGAGGAGGACTGCCGTGTCGGTATCACCAAGGACTACGAGGGTGGGGTACGGGAAGATGCATTCTTCTACCAAGTCTTCTACCGCTTTAGGGGCAAGTATAGTTTTGCCTGCTACTTCGAGGCGAGTGAGGCGTGCAAGCTCCCTCTGCGCAAGCTCGTGCACTTCGGGGGCGAGCGGCAGAGCTTCGTGATGGAGTGCATCCCAGTAGACAAACTTCCAGCCAATGAGCAAAGCTACACCCAGCGGATACGCCAAGCCTTCTACCCCTCCGAGGAAACTTACCACGCTGTACTCCTCCTCTCGGATGCGCATATCAAGGCTAAGGCACTCGAGGGGGCAGCCTTCTCCCTCACTGAGATCCGAGAGTTTGCACGGGTCATCACCTCCGTAAGGAAGACAAAGCACTATTACAATAGAAATAGTACACGTAGCAAGGATAAGGTCGATACCCAAGGCAATATGTGCGTAAGCGAAGAGATGGAGCTCTATGCCCGTGGATCGATCTTCTACTTCGACTCTCTAGACCAAGCGGAGGTATTCCAAAAACAAGTACACGCCTCCACCTTCCATAAAATTGGCTATAACTATACCCAGCTCATTACCAATACTCAAGCAACAAATACAGCAACTATATGAAAACAGCAGTTTACCTCATCAAGTGCCTCACAAACCTACATGTGGGAGTGGGAGGCGCAAGCTATCAAGCCGTAGACAACACCGTACAGCGAGATGTTACCACCCAGCGGCCATGCATCTATGCCTCGAGCCTCAAGGGGGCACTCAGGCAGTTCATGACCACCCAACCAGGCAAGGATCATGAGATGATCAACCACGTCTTCGGTACAAGGGTAGAAAGAAAGAACACCAAAAGCGAAGAAGCTGATAATCAAGAAGGCAAGGAGACTGATAGCAAAGAAGGCAAGGAGAACCAAGGCAACCTGATGAATGGCATTGGGCACTTCAGCTTCTTCCAAGCGAACCTCGTGGCCTATCCGCTGAGAGATGGTAGTGCACAGGGCTACACCCTAGGGGCGCACACCAAGTGGCAGCAGGAGGTCTACGAGCTCTACCAGCAGCTCTCGGGCACAGCCTCTGAGCAGCTAAAGCAGCGTCTAGAGGCGGACACCGCCATAAGCAATGAGCAGAAGGGAAAGGAGCTAGAGGAGGCTATCGAGAGCTTACCTATCATCGCCCGCAACTGCCTCGACAATGGCGAGAGCAAAAACCTCTGGTACGAGGAGGTTGTGCCTTCCGCCTCGTGCTTCGTCTTCTTCGTAACCTACCCCGAGGGCAACAGTTACTTCGAGCAGTTCAACCAAGCCCTCCACGGCAAGGTCGTCCAGATCGGGGCGAATGGCTCTGTTGGCTATGGCTTTTGCAAGATCGAGTGCCTCACAGATGAGCCTGATGCTAACTCAAAGGGTGGAGAGGAGGTGAGCCATGATCATCAATAGGCACGAGATCCAGCGGCTTATCCCCATGGCCATTAAGGCTCTAGAGACTGTTGGCATCGCCAATGCCAAGGGAGAAGTCTCCAAGGTGAATGAGGGCTACATCAACGCCATGGGCCCCAGCATCATCCAGTCGGGCCTCCTCCCTACGCTCATCTTCTACAACAAGAGCAAGAAGGAGGGCAACAACACCGAGGGCGAACCCTGCCTTTGGCTCAAAGCCCTCTACTACATGCACCTCCCCGAGGGGGAGCGGGGGGAGATCAATTGGCGAGAGCTTGCCCCGACGACGCTCATCAAGAAGATCATCGACGGGAAAGACGGCAGCCTGGAGCAGATCTCTAGGAGAGATGGCCTTAAGCTTAAGGACTGGGAGGGGAAGATCCTCAAGTACATCGTCGCCCTCAAGCTCGCCCTACGCACCTTTGAGATCAAGGAAGACAAGGAGGATAAGAAGAACAAGAAGGAAGGAGGCAACGAATGAACTACGGCAAATGGTACTATCGGGACTACTTCTATCGCCTAAGGCTCGATAACGAGGGGCAGCTCAAGGTGCCAGAGAAGTTCGGGCATGGTGGCGATGCACTAAGTCAAGTGAGGCAGGTTCCCCCGTTTCTAGAGTCGCTAAAGGACGTCAAAGGCTTTAGACTCCAAACGACCTACCCCGGTCTACTCTGTGGCATCGGCTATCACCATGAGGTCAATAGACCCAAGGAGGAGGGGCAAGGCAAGAAGAAGGACGAACCGCTACTCTATCAGCTCGGGATGTACTTCGACTACAGCTCGGGGCTGCCCGTCATCCCTGGCTCGTCAATCAAGGGAGCACTGAGGTCTGCGATCAAGGAATGGGAGTTCTTCAAGGGGGCAGATACGGATAAGCCTTGGTCAGGGTGGAATGCCGAGAACTTCGTTAAGGCGGTCTTCGAGGGCAAGGGGCAGTCGATCTACGAGCGAGACATCTTCCTCGATGCCATCCCTGTCGAGGTCTCGAGAGCGGGGCTCTTCGGCGAGGACTACATCACCCATCATCCTGGCCCTCTAGAAGAGCCCAACCCCGTGCGCTTCCTGAGAGTCAATCCCGGGGTAACCTATCTATTCAGATTTATCTTGCGAGATAGAGCCGGCTTTGAAGCAAAGGATAAGCTCGAGCTATTCGAGGAGATCATCCTCGCCCTCGGGCTAGGGGCTAAGACGAATGTAGGCTATGGACGCTTCCAAAAGTAAGCCGAAGGTAGGTCTCGAGGGACTACCTCGCTTCCTCGAGGGCTTCACCGCCTACCACCTGCGGGTGCGCTTCGTGGCGGAGCGGGAGGTCGCCTTCGGTGGGAAGTGGTACTTCCTGCCTCGCTTCGCCCTAGGCAATGCACTGATGAATAGCCCTCGCTTTGCCCATCTCTACACCGAGCTCTTCAAGCCCGAGCCACAGACGGGGGCGGACGGGCGGCAGCACACCTCGGCCTCTCGCCTCGTGGTGCGTGCCGATCGGCCTACACGGCGTGGCCTTGCCCGCCGAGAGCCACTCGACCTCTACATCACGATCGTCGTGCGGGAGGCAAGGCTTGTGGAGGACTTTGTGGCCTTCCTGCCCGAGTGGCAGGGGTACAACTTCATGCAGGAGCATGGGCTAAGCTACCACAGCTACCAGCTGCTGAGCCCCGAGACTGGCCGCTACGAGACGGGTCTCGGGGTGGGGGAGGCAAGGCTGGATATAGGCTTCTTCGAGCGGCAAGCCCCCGAGTGGGTCGAGGGGCTAAGTGTGCGCTTCCTCACGCCTACGACGCTGAGGCTCGACCAGCTCCTCTCGGCCGAGATCCCTCTGTCGCGCCTCCTGAACCGCATCTCTCGCCGCCTCTACGAGCTCTACACGCAGTGCCTTGCCTCTGAGGGCGAGTCGGTCGCCCCCTTCGTCTTCGCCGAGCGCAATGACCTCATGCTCTCGGAGGTGAGCCTACCGCAGAGCCCCACGATCAAGGCGCATCGGCAGTACGATATGTCGGGCATCTTGGGGCAGCTCCACTACCGCACGCCCTACGACCCCGTGGCAGCCCTGATGCTCTCTGTGGCTCACTGGGTGCATATCGGCACGCATACGGTCTCGGGCAATGGGCAGATCCTCGCTTGGGGAACGGATGCCTCAGCTCAGCCGAGCCCTAGTCCCTCGAGCGTCCTCGATGAGGATGGCTGCCTCGTGGTGCAGGGCGAGGGGCTAAGGCTAGGGCTTCAGCGTCTAGACCTTGTGATCCGACAGGGGAGCCAGCTCATCAGCCGCCACCCTGCTACCTCCATTCGTGAGCTACGCCTCGTGGGCGAAGCCCCCTCGCTCAGTAGCGGAGTGCTCAGCTTCTGCAACAAGCGGGGCATCCCCATCCTACACAGCGACAGTCTATAGGATTATCAAGACGAAATGAAGGAAAAAGGTCTGGTTAGTAATTTAAGTATCTATACAAATACAGTCTATAGGATTATCAAGACGCCCAGTAACGTAGTAGGTTTTTTTTGTTGTGCTTGAGTATCTATACAAATACAGTCTATAGGATTATCAAGACTAAGAAGAGGTGTCCCTTATGGTCTGGGAAGTACTGGTATCTATACAAATACAGTCTATAGGATTATCAAGACAGGATCTCGAAAGAGATCGTAGTATCTCCATACGACGTATCTATACAAATACAGTCTATAGGATTATCAAGACTGTTTATCAATCTGACTTACATCACCATAAAACAAATGTATCTATACAAATACAGTCTATAGGATTATCAAGACTGTGCTCAAAGCCATCTTTTTTAGGGTTATATCTGAGTATCTATACAAATACAGTCTATAGGATTATCAAGACAATGAAAAAAAATAATTTTGTTTTCATTTTTGTTTGGTATCTATACAAATACAGTCTATAGGATTATCAAGACTTCGTTGCCTTGAGCAAAAGTCTTCCCTACTCCCAAGTATCTATACAAATACAGTCTATAGGATTATCAAGACACAAAAGGAGGCTCAAGTCCTCTTGCTCGCAAAAACTCTTGTATCTATACAAATACAGTCTATAGGATTATCAAGACTAGTTCAGGGAGGAGGACTTGGTAGCATCCAAGACGTATCTATACAAATACAGTATATAGGATTATCAAGACAGAGCTTTGAGGATTAATTCTTCGTTGCCTTGAGCAAGTATCTATACAAATACAGTCTATAGGATTATCAAGACCCCATATAATGGGCCAAATGAAACACCAATGCATATCGTATCTATACAAATACAGTCTATAGGATTATCCAGCGGAGGGAGGGTGGGGAGAGGGCGGTTTTGCTTTTTGTTGAGGCTTCGGGGTTTATATACCATAAACTTAATGCTTGGTGTGGGTGCGCTTTGATATTAAATTGCTACCTTTATCGTCGAGAAATGAATGCACTAGCCCTCGTCCGCCTTTGGTTGTGATTAGGACTAGTGAGTACTAATCTAAATCAATAAATCTATGAAGAAACTGAGTACCCTTTGGCTGCTCTCCGCCCTCCTCGTTGGAGGCCTGGTAGGATGTGCAGACAAAACGAAAGAGTTCATCGGTGTGGATGTCGTAGACCCCTACGACGTTACCTTCGAGATCGAGGACGGGGATGTAACCTCCACCTCCTACTCCTTCACCGTAACTCCCTCGGACAGCAAGAGCCCCTATGTCTGCCTCTATGTGGACAAGAGCGTGATCGACAAAGTGCCTAAGCAGGAGCTACCAGCCTTCCTCGTCAAGGAGCTGAAGAAGAATGCCCAGGCAGCGAATAAGACCTGGGACGACTACCTCTCGGGCCTCCTGGCTACGGGACGGATTACCCGCACGATCAAGAACCTACTGCCCGGCAATATGTACGAGCTGGTGGTCTTCGGCGTTAAGGGGCGACAGCTCTCTCGTAGTGCTGGCTACAGGTTTTTTGAGACACTCATTGCAGACCCTGTCGATATGACCTTCCAGGTGAGTGTAGACACCTCGAACCCCAGACAGGTCGTTCTCGACGTAACACCCTCGCTGGCTGATGTGCGGTGGTACTTCTGCTCCTTCCCCAAGGATCAGTACGACAAGCTCAAGGCCTCGGGCATGAGAGACGGGCAGATGGCTCAGGCCTACCTCGGGCAGGAGTTTAGAGGCTTCCTACAGATGAACCCCGACCCTACACGAGAGCAGATCGAGGAGTTCATCAATAATAAGTTCCATATCGGAGGACAGAAGTTAACTGTCAGAGGTCGAGCCCTCAAGGCTGATACCGAATATGTTTATCTGCTGACTGCAGTCTACGTCTCGCCCAGCTTTGAGGTAGTCTTCATCTCCAATACAACCCCAGGGAGCTTCAAGACAGCTGCCGTACCGCAGAAGGATACGACCTTTGACCTCAAGGTGAGCAATATCACGAAAACTCATGCATCCATCTCGATCACACCTTCGGCTCTAGGGCAGGCATATGTATGGCGATGTGAGCCCCTCAACTCCCAAACGCTCAAGATGACCCCTGAGCAGCATGCTCGCCACGTCATTGATACCAATCCCTATATCTTCTTCGAGGCCTTCCCCCACAGGGTGGTCAATTATCCCACTCGCAAGCTCGTCCCAGGCACGAAGCACTATCTGATGGCCTTTGGTTACGAGGGAGGGATTTGTACTAAGGTATATCGAGAGCTGTTCGATCCTCTTGAGGCTGGAGATCCTAAGCAGACGACCTTCACTGTAGAGAAGCTCAAGCTCACTACCGATAGGGCACAGCTTAAGATTACTCCTAGCGATGAGTCCGTTTATTATATTCCCCTGCTCTATCCCGACAGCGAGAGCAAGGAGAGCCTCAAGGGTCGTCTGATCGCAGGCTTGAGGCGTAGCCTCGATCAGACCAAGGGCAGTGGCTTCAATCCCTATGCAGAGCTTTGGGATGTGATATCGAACCAGGCTACGCTCGGAGAGAGTGATTTCCAGTGGTCTAACCTCAAGCCAGGGGAGAAGCACACCTTACTCATCCTAACATTCGATAAGAAGGGCATTGCCAGTGACAAGCACTTTGAGCCTGGCTTCTTGACAGTCCCAGGCTTCTCCACCGAGACGGTCGATGGGATGCAAATTGCTGGGGTCTTCGATGGGAATGAAGAGAATGGCTCTATATTTAATCAGCCCGATATGGTGAAGGATAAAGTTATCTTGGTACTCAAGTACAATATCTCGGCAGGTATCAGTGAGGCCTACTCATCTGTCAGTCAAGATGTAGACAATGTTGATGAGCTTGATCCCAATGTCCTTCCTGATGCAGAGATCCTCAACAATGGTAGCTTGACCTGGACGAAGATGAAGCTCCAGGCTCCATATCAATTCATCGTTTCTCCTTGGGGCTTGCCTCAGGTGAGCTACAGCTATGGTCTCAGCAAGACTTTTGAGCGAGGCCCTATTGCTCGTACAGCGATCAAGGCTCTAGAGCCCAAAGACAAGATGGACATTGCCAAGCTGAAAGATATCTTTGACGAGGCCAATGCTGCAACAGCAAGCCTGATCCAAGAACCCATCTTTGCTCGTTGGTCGCTCGGTCAATCAGCCTCCGTCGAGCATTATCTACCCGAGCGCATCACAGAGCAGAAGCCCCAGCCCGAGCAGATACGCCCCATGCGTACACCACTCAGACCTCAGACGGAGAGCGCAGAGATACACATCCCTCTCGTGAATGCAGTCAAGTAAGTGATCAACATCAAAGAGATAAAGACTATGAAAGCAAAACTTTTGTATATACTCGCCTGCCTGCTCTGCCTCAGTCTCGTGGCCTGCAAGAAGGATGATACTATCAAGATCAATCCCTCTCGCACGAGCATCTCTCAAGTGCCAGCCGAGGGCGGAAGCTACGAGATTAAGGTGCAGTCTGGTGGCTCCTGGGTCGTTAGGGAGCATGACCAAGCCTGGATTAAGATTGCCCAGTCAGGTAGTGGAGCGAATCAGTACCTGACGATAGAGGTTGAGAGCAACCTCAGTGAGGCTGCTCGTACTGGGCAGATCGAGCTACTGAGCCGCAACTCTAAGAGGATGATCACTATCTCTCAACAGGGTAAGCCTGCTGGGCAGGAGCTCAAGTATAGAGTACCGCTGGTCTTCCACGTCCTCTATTATCACCATCAAGATCCGAATCAAAACATCGCCAGCGAGCGTATCTACAAGGTACTCAAGGAGGTGAATGAGCTCTATGCGAAGAATAATATCAACCTTGAGTTTTACGCAGCAGGCATTGACCCTAGTGGCAATGCGATGGCCGAGCCTGGCATCGACCGCATCAAGTGGGTTGCCCCAGAGATCAACCCGATCGAAGTGATGACTGAGGAGAATAATCAGTATCTGCACCTGCTTTGGGACCCTAACAAGTATGTGAATGTAATGCTCTACCCCTTCTCGATAGATGCGATACTGGGTATTGCGACCTTCCCCTTGACCCCCGAGCAGTTCCCCTTGGAGGGTCTCGATCCTGTGAAGTTCGCTAACCTACAATTCTCTGACCTCAAGCGTCTGAGAGGGGTGTCGATCAATAGCTCTTGGTTCGTCGATGATGTGCAGGACCCCTTCGGTGGCTATATCAGCTCCGATCTGCTCAAGCGTCAGGTCAGCACTGCCACGACGATCGCCCACGAGCTGGGGCACTACCTCGGTCTCAGGCACGTCTTCTCCGAAGGGCCTCAGGGCTCGTGTGTAGACACAGACTTCTGCTCCGATACCCCCAGCTATGACAAGAGGACGAACTACGACCCCTTCGTCCAGGCGATGATGTCTGAGGCTAAGTACAATCCTAACTTCAAGAATGAGTTTAAGTGGCAATCCCTCTTCGAGCGTGAGACCTGCGATGGTAAGAAGTTCGAGGCACGCAACATCATGGACTACGCTTACTGCTACCTGGATACCTTCACCCCTCAGCAGAAGGCCCGTATGCGTCATACCCTGACCTATAGCCCCTTCATCCCAGGGCCTAAGCATTCGGCTCTCTCTACGATCCGCCAGGTGCACCTAGGCCCAGTGTCGATCCCCCACAATGTGGTGATCTGTCGTGCACCCGAGGGTTACCCTATGCCCAATAAGTAGTGCGCCCCGAGCGTTACCTTCTATAAGCTATAAAGGCCGTGCGACCCGTTCGTCGCACGGCCTTTATTGTACCCCCTTGGGTGGAGCTTTCGTGGGGGCGATCGCTCGGGTAGGGTAGAGTCTCAATTGAGTCCCTAGTGATACCTCCCCAGGCTACTCATTGATCAGATCTTTTCTTTCAACTTACAAGCTCATTGACTACTAACTTATCGGATTTTTTCTTGCAACTTACAAGCTCATCGACTACTAACTGATCAGATTTTGCGCTGCCAGTTAGCCCTCCACTGCACTCCTACCGATCTCCCGATCGAGCCCCCAGTTGTCTCTCTCCTGTGATCCTATCTTGGGCCTCATCGCCGATCCTACTTATATCTCATCGTCGCTCCTACTTGAGCCTCGATGGAGCTCCTACTTATATCTCATCGTCGCTCCTACTTGAGCCTTGATGGAGCTCCTACTCGTATCTCAATGGAGGGGCTAGAGAGTATGCAGAGGATGGGGTAGGCGAGGGGTGTTTGGCTTTTCTTTAGTACTTTTGTGCCCGATTGACCCTCCGAAGGGCCCGAGGGCCTCTGCAGGAGATTCATCATTCAAATGATAAGCAATTTAGGGATCATGAATTGGAAGCAATTTCGACTAGCTAATAACCTCATGGGGTGGCTGGTCTTTGCCATCGCCACGGTGGTATATCTGATGACCATCAGCCCCACGGCTAACCTTTGGGACTGTGCAGAGTTCGTCGCTTGTGATTACAGGCTGGAGATTGGGCATCCGCCAGGGGCTCCCTTCTACATGCTGGTCTACAATGTTATCTCGCATCTAGCTGGCGACCCCCAGCAGGCAGGTCTGATGGCCAATGCGACCAGTGCCCTGCTCAGTGGTCTCACGATCCTCTTCATGTACTGGACGGTAACGCATATGATGCGTCGGGTGCTAACCCCCGAGTTTCGCCGTGAGGGCCGAGATCGGGAGACAATCACTCGGGCTCAGTCGGTGGTGATCCTAGGGGGGGCTCTTGTGGCCTCGCTCATCTACACCTTCAGCGATACCTTTTGGTTCAGTGCTGTGGAGGCCGAGGTTTATGCCTTCAGCTCGCTCTTTACGGCTGTGGTCTTTTGGCTCATGTTCATGTGGGACGAGCGGGCCGATGAGCCTCGAGCCGATCGCTGGCTCATCCTCATTGCCTATCTGATGGGTTTGAGCATTGGGGTGCACCTGCTCAACCTGCTCTGCCTGCCTGCTATGGCCCTCGTCTACTACTACCGCAGGGCCGAGCGACCCACGCTCCGAGGGGCTGTGCTCTCGGTCGGGGTCTCCTTTGTCTTGATCGTGGTGATGATGTACGGCATCGTGCAGGGAGTGCCCAAGATGGCCGGACGCTTCGACCTCTTCTTCGTCAATACCCTGGGGCTGAGCTTCAATAGTGGCCTCTATACCTATCTCTTCCTCTTGGCCGCTGTACTGGCCTGGTCGGTGTACGAGTCCGCCCGAGCGATCTCGGTGGGCGAGGGCTCGAGCCGCATGCGCCTCTCGGTGCTGCTCTCCATCGTCTTGATGGGTATCCCCTTCTTCGGCAGTGGCGTCGTGCTAGGGCTTGCGCTGAGCACTGCGCTGGGCGTCTTCCTCTTCTCCTACAAGGGACTCAAGCCCCGCTTCGTGCACAGCATGCAGCTGGGCCTGATGGTCATCGCCATTGGCTTCTCCTCCTACGGGGTCATCCTCGTTAGGGCGATAGCCGATACACCGATGAACGAGAATGCCCCCGACAACCCCTTCTCCCTGCGCTATTACCTGGCCCGTGAGCAGTATGGCTCTGCCCCCCTCATCTATGGGCCTACCTTCGCCTCGAGGCATTCGGGCGTCGAGGATGGCGAGGAGGTCATGGGCAAAGCCCCCCGAGAGGATGAGTCTGAGCCCGACCGCTACGTCGTGCGCTACCGCAAGCCTGAGCCTCGATACGATGCTTCGCAGAAGATGCTCTTCCCTCGTGTCTACAGCCCCTCGCACACAGAGGGGTACAACCGATGGATGAACCGCCGAGCCGACGACTACACGCCCCCAACCTTCGGCGAGAACCTCCTCTACTTTTGGAACTATCAGGTCAATCACATGTACTGGCGTTACTTCCTTTGGAACTTCGTCGGTCGGCAGAATGACCTCCCCGCCGATGGTGGACGCCTACGAGGCAATGCCATCACAGGCCTAGACTTCATCGACCGCTACTTCGTCGGCTCTAGCGAGGGAATGCCCGAGTGGCTCAAGGGCAACAAGGGGCGCAACGTCTACTACGCCCTGCCGCTCATCTTGGGCCTAGTGGGCATGTTCTATCAGATCTCTCGCACCCGACTGCGCCGCCTCTCCAATGGCAAGCAAGAGGAGCAGGCCGTCGGCCTGGAGAGCTTTTGGATTGTCTTCATGCTCTTCTTCATGACTGGCCTAGCCATCGTCCTCTACATCAACCAAAAGCCCAATGAGCCTCGAGAGCGAGACTATGCCTACGCAGGTTCGTTCTACGCCTTCGCCATGTGGACAGCCTTTGGCGTGGCAGCCCTGTGGTCGCTGCTGCGTCGGGCCAAGCTCTCCAGCCTCACCTCAGCCACTGTGGCAACCCTCATTGCCCTCCTCATCCCCATACAAATGGCAGGGCAGAACTGGGACGACCACGACCGATCGGGCCGTACCCTAGTGCGCGATATTGGGATCAATTACCTCGAGAGCTGCGAGCCGAATGCGATCCTCTTCTGCTTCGGCGACAACGATACCTTCCCCCTATGGTACATCCAGGATGTCGAGGGCGTACGTACCGACGTGCGTACGGTCAATATGAGCTATCTAACGGGTGAATGGTACGTTGATCAGATGAAGCGAGCCACCTACGAGGGTAAGCCCTTGCCTCTGAGGCTCATGAAGCCCAGCTATTACTATTACCACGAGGCAGCCTACCTCGACCCCAAAGCCTCTGCTCCGATGTCCGTGCCCGAGGCCCTCACCCGAGTGGTCGATGGATCGAGCCGAACAGCCCGTGGCGAGGCCGTCTTACCCTCGAATACCCTCTATGTCGATGTCGATAGTGCTGAGGTTGCCAGTCGCCTCTTCGCCAGCGAGCCCGACCTCGCCCGACGGGTACTGCCTCGTCTGCCTATCTCGGTCAAGGCCAAGCGTTACCTCGATCGCTCGGGCCTCAGCATCCTCGACCTTATCGAGAGTAACCGCTGGGAGCGTCCCCTCTACTGGACCTTCACCTCGCCCCGCAATGCTTATGACAATATGCCTCTACATATGATGCAGACCGGCATGGCCTACCAGCTCCTGCCCATCTCGCTCGAGGGTTCAAAGGCCGACAGCCTCCCCGCCCTCGATGCCGTACGCATCGAGCAGATGTACGACAATGTCATGAATAGGTTCGTATGGGGTGGGGCAGACAACCCCTCCATCTACTTCGATGCTACAGGGCGTGAGACGCTACAGGGCGTGCGTGTGGGTGTCTATGAGGTGCTCGCTCGTGCGCTGATCAATCGGGGCGACAAGGAGCGTGCCCAGAGGGTGCTACAGAGGTGTCTCGAGGTCATTCGCCCCGAGGTCGTGCCCTATGACTTCCGCTCGATTCGTCTAGCGCAGAGCCTCTACGAGGCAGAGATGAAGCTAGAGGCCGACAAGCTCATCGAGGCCGTCGGCTCGGATGCTATGAAGTCGCTCGCCTGGTACTTCCGCCTGTCCGATCATCTGCTCGAGGCCGTCTACAAAGATCGGGAGATTGATCTCGCCCTCGAAACTGCTCTGATGGCTCTACAGCTCTCGAAGAAGTATGGCAGCCAGGTGATGGAGCCCTACACGCAGCAGCTCGCCCAGTACAGCAAGCTACTCCTGCCAGCCTCCCCTCAGCAAGGTCAAGCTCGATGATCGGTAAGTTCCTCAGTCGAGTGCCCTTGGCCTATCGGATGCTCTTCCCAGGGGCTCGCTGGCGCATCCCTGCGATCAAGGGTAAGAGCATCTACCTGACCTTCGACGATGGCCCTATCCCCGAGGTAACGCCTTGGGTGCTGGATCAGCTCGATGAGCTAGGGGTCAAGGCGACCTTCTTCTGCGTGGCAGACAATGTGCGCAAGTACCCCGATCTCCTGGCCGAGATCCTGCACCGTGGCCACCAGGTGGGCAATCATACCTATCACCACCTCAAGGCCCTGGGCTGCTCCACCTCCCGCTATATGGAGGATGTATATGCAGCCCATGAGCTGCTGCAGACACGCTACTTCCGTCCACCATATGGACACCTAAAACTCTCACAGACACGAGCTCTGAGCCACAGCTTCGAGATCGTGATGTGGGATGTCTTGACCCGAGACTATAACCCGAGGATCAGCCCTGAGTGCGTGCTCGGCTACGTCAAGCAGTATGCCCGCAATGGCTCTATCGTTGTCTTCCACGACTCGATCAAGGCCGAGCGCAATATGCGCTATGCCATGCCCGAGGCTGTACGCTGGTTGCAGGCCGAGGGTTATCACTTCCTCCGTATGGGGGATGCCCCTTAGGGGGCTACCTAGATCCTCGTGCCCCCACTGAGGTGGGGCGAGGTAGGAGCATCTTTGTCAAATCGTTAATGAACCAATCTATGAGCAGTATTAGAGAAGCAGAACAAGAGCTTACCCTCCTTGGGGGAAGCACCGTATACCGTCAAGACTATGCCCCCGAGTGCCTCGAGGTCTTCACCAACAAGCACCAGGAGAGCGACTATTGGGTGCGTTTTCATTGTCCCGAGTTTACCTCTCTGTGTCCTATCACGGCACAGCCCGACTTCGCCACGATCTACATCAACTATATCCCCGATGTCAAGATGGTCGAGAGCAAGAGCCTCAAGCTCTATCTCTTCAGCTTCCGTAGTCATGGGGCTTTTCACGAGGATTGTGTCAATATCATCATGAAAGATCTAATCCGGATCATGGATCCTCGCTACATCGAGGTGTTGGGCGACTTCACTCCACGAGGGGGGATCAGCATCTTGCCCTATTGTGTCTATGGTCGTCCAGGGACGAAGTACGAGGCACTGGCAGAGCAGAGGCTGGCTAACTATCCAGTACGATGAGAAAGGTTCTTGCCATTATCAATCCGATCTCTGGCACTGGCTCGAAGACCAGCATCCCGATGCTGCTCGCAGAGGCCTACCAGGAGACCGACCTCCAGCTCTTCGTTACCTATACGAAGGAGGGTGGACATGCTTACGAGCTCGCCCGCCAAGCTGTCGAGCAGGGTTACGAGTATGTCATTGCCGTCGGCGGTGATGGTACGGTCAATGAGATCGCTAAGGCCCTTATCTATACCGATACAGCACTGGCTATCATCCCCAAAGGCTCGGGCAATGGCCTGGCTCGAGCCCTAGGGATGCCGATGCGAGAGCGTTCAGCTATCGATGCCATTCTGCGAGGCAGTGTGCACGTCATCGACTGCTGCAAGGCCAATGGCCGGCCCTTCTTCTGTACCTGCGGGATGGGCTTTGATGCCCAGGTGAGCAAGCAGTTTGCCGAAGCTCCCTTCCGAGGCCCTCTGACCTACTTCGCAACGATGGTGGACAAGTACATCAACTTCAAGCCCGAGCTCTATCGCATCAGCATAGAGGACGGGCAAGAGGTGTGGGAGACAGAGGCCTTCATCGTCGCTGGGGCTAATGCCTCGCAGTATGGTAATAATGCCTATATTGCACCCAATGCCAGCATGACAGACGGGATGATCGACCTAATCGTGCTGCGCCCCTTCGGAGGGCTCAAAGCTCCGCAGGTAGCTCTTCAGCTCTTTACTAAGAGGCTAGAGAGTAGTAATCTTCAGGACTCTTTCAAGGTCTCTCGGGCTATCATCGAGCGTAGCAAGGCTGGCCCAGTCCATTTGGATGGCGAACCGATCGAGATGGGCACTCGCCTGGAGATCGAGGTCGTACCTGCCTCGATCAAGGTCATTACCCCTGCGGCAGAGGTCCTTTAGCCCCTCGAGCTCGAGTATTCCTCCTCCATAGTCTCTCGTTATATAAGACTCGAGCGGGGCGAAGCTTAAGCTTCGCCCCGCTCGAGCGTTGTGTAGAGGTGTTGTAGGGCCTCATACCTCTCGCTTACTCCTGGTAATAGAGGCGCTGCACACGAGGAGAGATAGAGGTTATGATCTCGTAGGTAATTGTCCCACAGATCTTCGCCATTGCTTCGACGGGAAGCCTAGGAGAGCCGAAGAGTAGCACTCGATCGCCCTCGCAGACCTCTGGCACGTCTGTAACATCAATCATGCAGGCATCCATGCAGACATTGCCAATGGTGGGGCAGAGCTGGCCTCGGATCTCCACCTGGTAAGCTCCTCGGCTAAGATTGCGACCGAAGCCATCGGCGTAGCCAATAGGGATCACTGCAATGCGAGAGGGGCGGGAGAGTCGAGAGCTACACCCATAGCCGATGTATTCGCCCTCGTGGAGCTGCTTGATCTGTAGGATGGTGGTCGAGAGCTGCACGACAGGATGTAGTTCCGAGCCTGTGGGGCTGAGCCCATAGAGCCCAATGCCTAGACGAGCCATATCCATCGCTCGATGGGCAAATCGCTCCATCCCAGCAGTATTGAGGATGTGTCTCAGGGGGCGATAACCCAGTAGCTGGACTAGACGTTCGTAAGCCTCGTCGTAGAGGGCAAACTGTCGCTCGGTATAGTTGTCTAGCTCGGGCATATCTGCCGAGGAGAGGTGGCTGAAGACGCTACGCACGATCAGCGTATCATCCTCGCAGAGAGCCCTAGCGGCAACTTCTAGCTCCTCAAGGCAGAAGCCCAGGCGATGCATCCCTGTGTCGAGCTTGAGGTGGATGCCGAAGCCTCGTATCCCAAGCCGTCGAAGCTCCGCTCTTAGAGCTTGTAGCAGCCTGAGGCTATAGATCTCGGGCTCGAGCTGATAGGCAACGAGGGTCTCCACGCTCTGAGGCTCAGGGTTCATGATGAGCAGCGGGCTCTTGATCCCCTTGAGGCGAAGCTCCTTGCCTTCGTCGGCCACAGCTACGGCAAGGTAGTCCACCCGATGCTCCTCGAGTGTTCGGGCGATCTCGAAAGCTCCTAGCCCATAGGCATCGGCCTTGATCATGCAGATCATCTGATGCCCTTGAGGCATGAGTGAGCGGTAATGTTTGAGGTTTGAGACCAAGGCCGAGAAATTAATCTCTAGCGTGGTCTGATGCTCTCTCAGGGAGTAGGAGCGATAGATCCGTTCGAAGGCGAACCTGCGCCCCCCCTTGAGCAGAATACACGAGTGTCGCAGTCCCTCAAGCTTGCCCGAAGACAACAGCTCGTCCGTTGTGGCAAAGAAGTCTGCCTGCACCCCCTCGAAGCAGCACTTCTGTCCCATGAGTGCAGGCCCTACACCTAGTAACCTCTTGACCCCTAGGTGGTCGAGTAGACGTGCAACCTCATGATAGAGCTCCTCCTCCCCTAGGCCACTCTCGGCGATGTCTGAGAGGATGACTACAGCCTGTGCCCCTGCTCCCTCGGCCTTACGTCTGAGGAAGTCTAGGGCGATCTGTAGCGAGAGTAAGTCGTTGGAGTAGGAGTCGTTGATGATCGTATTGCCAAAGACACTAGCCTTGACCTCTAGGCGCATGGATATAGGTCCAAGGCTTTGAGTGAGCTCTAGATCCTCCAGCAGCTCAGGGCATAGGTATGCTGTTGTGGTGAGAGCGTGGAGGGCATCCATGAGGTAGGCCTCGTCCGTGAAGGGAAGCTCGTAGCTATATCGCTTGCCTGAGATCTCCAGCTCTAGATAGGTGTGCGAGGCCTCTATTCTCTCGTGGGCAATGAAGACGAAGGCCGAGCGATCTTTCCTGCTCCACCCCCTCAGACGAGCCTGCCAGCCTCGCTCTTCAATGGCCTTCATGATGCGAGGATCGTCCATCGAGGCGATCAAGGTCTCGACCCCTTCGAAGAGGTTGAACTTCTCGCTCAACAGCTCCTCCTGGCTGCTGAAGTGCTCAGCATGAGCCTGTCCGAGGGTGGTGAAGATGCCTATCTGAGGACGAATGATGCGAGAGAGGCGGCTCATCTCGCCAACCTCGGAGATCCCAGCCTCGATGAGGGCAATATCCACCTCGGGGGATATTTGCAGGATGGATAGGGGGACGCCGATCTGAGAATTGTAGCTGCGGGGAGATCGGCCTACCTCCATCCGCCGAGAGAGTAGGGTAGCGACGAACTCTTTGACGATCGTCTTGCCATTACTTCCTGTGATGCCGACTACAGGCATAGTCCACCTAGAGCGATGGTGTGCCGCTAGAGCTTGGAGGGCATCAATCGACGAGGCAACCTGCCACAGGTTGGCCTCGGGCAACAAGTTCCGAAGGGGCTCAAGGCTCTGCTCTACGACAAACGAACGAACGCCTCGACCGTATAGCTCGACGAGATAACGATGCCCATCGCCCGAGCCCGTGCGGATAGCGAAGAAGAGAGTCCCCTCCGTCTCAACCAGTGAGCGACTGTCCGTGAGGCAGCGATAGATCCCCCCTCCCTGCCTGAGGTGATGTGCCTGGGCATGGACGATCTCGGCCAATTGTTCGGCCGAGCAGAGTGAGCAGAGTGGGATTGTAGAGGTAGCTTCGGTGATGGTCATTATTGGATGAGCGAGCGGATATTCTCGATCAATAGGGCTAGAGCTACAGAATTGAAGCCTCCCTCGGGAATGATGATGTTAGCATACCTCTTACTGGGCTCGACGAAGTCTCGATGCATGGGCTTGACGGTGGAGAAGTACTGCTTGAGTACGGAGCTCATATCTCGTCCTCGCTCCTGCACATCCCGCACAAGCCTTCTAGCCAGGCGGACGTCATCGTCCGTATCGACGTAGACACGCACGTCCATGAGCTCTCGGAGCGTCTTATTCTCCAAGATCAAGATACCGTCGAGGATAATAACCTTGGCGGGGTGCACAAGCACGGTCTGAGGGAGGCGATTGTGTTCGGTGAAGGAGTACACTGGCCGATGGATGCTCTTGCCTGCCTTCAGAGCCATAATGTCCTCGATCATCATATCTGTATCGAAGGCATCGGGATGGTCGTAGTTGAGGGCCGAACGCTCGCTCAGACTCAGGTCGTTGTGGGCCTTGTAGTAGAAGTCGTGGCAGAGGGTGGTTACCTGCTCCTCGGCGAAGGCTTCCTGTAGTTTGCGGACTAGAGTGGACTTGCCCGAGGCCGAGCCACCAGCCACACCGATGATCGTAGGGGTAAATGTAGTATCCATAGCGATGCTGTTATGATGATAATGATAATTGCCCTAGTATGCCCTAAGCTTAGGGCTGTGCCTCAAAGATACGCAACATCTGGGATACACGCCCCACCTTTAGTTCGCTCGAGGTTTCGTGTCATTTCTTTGGCGACAGACCGAGTGAAGCTCCCACCTCGAGCATATAGGCATGGGCAGGGGCATATTCGTTGGGGATAGTCCCCTCGAGGATGGCATCCTTGATGGCGTCCTTGATGATACCGATTTCCTTGCATGGCGAGAGAGAGAAGGCCTGCATGATCAGAGCTCCATCGACAGGGGGTTGGAAGTTTCGGATGCGATCCTTCTCCTCAATGTCCTTGAGCTTGCGTCTGACCACGACATAGTTGTCGAGGTATTTGCGTACTCGTGCGGGGTTCTTGCTCGTGATGTCAGCCTCGACGAGGAGCATTAGATCGTCAATATCGTCCCCTGCCTCGAAGAGTAGTCTGCGTACGGCCGAGTCTGTAACGCCTTCGTCCACAAGTGTGGCGGGGCGCATGTGCAGATCGACCAGCTTCTGCACGTACTTGAGCTTGTTGTCTAGGGGAAGGCGTAGGCGGCGGAAGATCTTGGGAAGCATCTTCGCTCCCACATAGTTATGGTTGTGGAAGGTCCAGCCGATCTTGCGGTCAAATCGCTTTGTTCTAGGCTTACCAATGTCGTGCAGCAGAGCAGCCCACAGGAGCCAGAGGTCTTCGTCCTTGAGGCCTCTAGCCCATAGGACTTTGGCCAGGTTGTCCACGACCTTGTAGGTGTGGGTTAGGTTATCCTTGTGCCCGACCCCGTCTTTGGTCTCAGCCCCTTTGAGCTCGAGGAGCTCGGGGAAGACCTCCTGCATGAGGCCTGTCTGCTCGAAGAGTTCTAAGCCAATTGAAGGGCGGGGGCTCATCAATATCTTGTTGAGCTCGACGATAATACGCTCGGCCGAAACAATCTCTATACGTTTGGCATTGCGTGCGATGGCTGAGAAGGTGTCGGGATCAATGAAGAAGCCGAGCTGTGAGGTGAAGCGAATGGCGCGCATCATACGCAGCGGGTCGTCGCTGAAGGTGATATCCGGATCGAGTGGTGTGCGGATCGTAAGCCCTTCCATGTCCCCAAGCCCATCGAAGGGATCGATGAGTTCACCGAAGCGATCTGCATTCAGGCAGATGGCCAGGGCATTGATCGTGAAGTCTCGACGCTGCTGATCCTCCTCGAGCGTCCCATCTTCGACCACCGGCTTGCGGCTGTCTCGGCTATAGCTCTCTCGTCGAGCTCCAACGAACTCGATCTCTAGGTCGCCATGCTTGACCTGTGCCGTGCCGAAGCGGGCAAAGACTGACAGATGGGCCTTGCGTCCCAGACGCTTTGCCACGGCTTGGGCGAGATCGATCCCTTTGCCGACAGAGACCACGTCTATGTCTTTGCTGGGGCGATGAAGGATGAGGTCTCGTACGAATCCTCCGACGACATAGGCTTCGATACCAAGTTCGTCAGCGCAAGCTCCTATGAGCCTGAAGGTCGGGGTGTCTATCTTGTCGTAAATAAAATCTTCGTCTATCATACGTCCGCAAAGGTAAACATTCTCCTCCGATGGCCCTCCTACCTATCGCACTCCATCAAGCTCCTATCTATGCCTCGATTGAGGCCCTACTTATACCTCGGTCGAAGTCCTACTTATACCTCTGTGGCGATCCTATTTATACCTTTACCGAGCCTCTACTTGGGTCTCCACTACATCTCGATCGAGGCCTCTATCGAGGTCCTATCTTAGAGCTCATTCGTATATCTGTCGAGGGCTCTGCCGAGGGGCTACGGGTAGATCGGAGATGCTAGCAGGAGAGCCTCTGTCCTCACCTCTCTGACAGCTCACCTCTGTAGGTTGCGCAGAGGCTCGTTTAGCTCATCTTGACAGCTTACTCAAAAAGATTATCTTTGCTCAGATTTGCCCCTAAGCTGAGGGGAATGCTGCGTCGCAATTATTCAAAGATCATTTATCAATAATTTACCAAACACAACATGAGCAAGATCTCTTTGCTAGCCCTCTGTGCTACGATGACGCTCTCCGCTTTGGCCAATACTCCCGTCCCCACACTCAAGGGCTTCGGCTATGGTCAGCAGAGTGCGCCGAATGGCTCTGAATGGCAAGCCCCCGAGCAGTATGCGCATGGCAAGGAACAGCCCCATGCCTACTTCTTCTCCTTTGCCTCCACGTCCTCGGCAGTGCGTGTCCTGCCTGAGCACAGCGAGTACTATCGTTCGCTCGATGGGGCTTGGCAGTTTCATTGGGTTGGGCATCCCGACGAGCGTCCGAAAGACTTCTACGCCACCGACTACAACGCCTCGTCTTGGGACACCGTAGAGGTACCGATGAACTGGAATGTCTACGGCATCCAAAAGAATGGTCAGCAGAAGTACGGTACGCCGATCTATGTCAATCAGCCTGTGATCTTCAAGCATGAGGTGAAGGTCGATGACTGGCGTGGCGGGGTGATGCGTACCCCTCCACAGAACTGGACTACCTACAAGCATCGCAACGAAGTGGGTTCATACCGCCGCACCTTTGAGATCCCCAGCGACTGGGACGGGCGTGCGGTCTATATCAACTTCGATGGGGTGGACTCCTTCTTCTACCTTTGGATCAATGGCCAGTATGTTGGTTTCTCCAAGAATTCACGCAATCTGGCCAGCTTCGACATCACCTCCTATCTGCGTCCAGGGGCGAACGTGGTGGCTGTCGAGGTCTATCGCAGCAGCGACGGCTCCTTCCTCGAGGCACAGGATATGTTTAGACTGCCAGGTATCTATCGCTCAGTCTACCTCACCTCCAAGCCTCAGGTGCAGATCCGAGACCTACAGATTATCCCCGACCTAGACGCCCAGTATCGTGAGGGCAGTTTAGCTCTCTCGGCAGAGCTACGCAACCTCTCCAAGAGGTCTGCCAAGGATCTACGAATAGACTACTCTCTCTATTCGCTGCCCCTCTACTCGGATCAGCCCATCCTTATCTCGGGAGCTACGGCACAGACCGCTCGGCTCAAGAAGCTCGCCTCGGGTGAGCGCACCATCCTCAAGGCTGAGCTCATGCTCTCCAAGCCCCAGCTTTGGTCAGCCGAGAGCCCCTATCGCTATCTCGTGGTAGCCGAGCTCAAGGATCGCAAGGGACGTGTGCTCGAGACGGTATCGACCTACACGGGCTTCCGCAAGGTTGAGATCAAGGAGACAAAGGCCGAGGAGGATGAGTTCGGCCTCTCGGGGCGTTACTACTACATCAACGGCAAGACAGTCAAGCTCAAGGGTGTGAACCGCCACGAGACCAATCCCGCTCGTGGTCATGCGATTACCCGAGAGCAGATGGAGCAGGAGGTCATGATTATGAAGCGGGCCAACATCAACCACGTGCGCAACTCGCACTATCCGACCGATCCCTACTTCTATTACCTCTGCGACAAGTATGGGATTTACCTCGAGGATGAGGCCAACATCGAGTCGCACCAGTATCACTATGGCAAGGCATCGCTCTCGCATGTGCCTGAGTTTGAGACTGCCCATACGAACCGCATGCTCGAGATGGTGTATGCCACCATCAATCACCCCAGCATTGTCATCTGGTCTTTGGGGAACGAGGCAGGCCCTGGGATCAACTTCGTGAAGTCTTACCAGGCTACCAAGGCCGTCGATACGAGCCGCCCTATCCAGTACGAGCGCAACAACGACATCGTCGATATGGGCTCGAACCAGTACCCAAGTATCCCTGGCACTTTCGAGCTAGCAAGCGGCAAGACGAAGGCAAAGTACCCCTTCCATATCTCCGAGTACGCCCACTCTATGGGTAATGCTGTCGGGGGGCTCGAGGACTACTGGAAGGCTATTGAGTCTACCAACTTCATCTGTGGCGGAGCTATCTGGGACTGGGTCGATCAAGCCCTCTACAACTACACCCCCGAGGGCAAGCGATACCTCGCCTATGGTGGCGACTTCGGCGATACCCCCAACGACGGGATGTTCGTGATGAATGGTATCGTTTTCGCAGATCTAAGCCCCAAGCCTCAGTACTATGAGGTGAAGAAGGTGTATCAGTATATCGGCACAGAGCTCGTCTCGGCAGAGGGCGGGGCTGCGAAGATCCGTGTACACAACAAGAACTACTACACCGACCTCTCCGACTATCGTCTACGCTGGAGCATCCTGCGCAATGGCCACAAAGTCCGTGAGGCTTTCGCTGAACTTCCTCGTCTAGAAGCTCGCCAGCGTGCCGAGATCACGATCCCCTATGAAGTTAAGATGGCCGAAGACCCTAGTGGTGAATACTTCCTCAAGCTAGAGTATATCCTCGCCCAAGATATGCCCTGGGCCAGGGCTGGCTATGTACAGGCAGATGAGCAACTCCTCCTGCGCAAGCCCATCACTAAGCCCTCTATTGCCCAGGGACAGACGGGCAAGCTGACGTCCGACCTCCCTACCCCCAAGGGCAAGAAGAAGGCAAAGGAGCAGCCCTACACTACGATCGAGGGTAATGGCTTCACCGCTGTCTTCGACAACGCCCTGGGGACTATCCACAGCCTTAAGTATGGCTCGGACGAGGTGATTACAGCGGGCAATGGGCCTAAGCTCCACCTCTTCCGTGCACCCTGCGACAACGATATTTGGGTCAGAGGTGCATGGGGCAAGAATGGCCTGCACAACCTACAGCACAGAGTCCTCAAGTCCTCTGCCTACAAGCACCGAGATGGAATGATCGTGCTGCACTTCAACGTAGAGAGCCAAGCACCTCAAGGGGCAAACCTATACGATCATAGGGCGTCGGGTCGCTACAAGGTAGACGAAGAGACGGACAAACCCTTTGGGATGGAGGACTTCAAGGTCAATAGCGAGCTCGTATGGAGCATCTACCCCGATGGTTCGATCGAGCTCAATACAACGCTCGTGAGCAACAAGCCTAAGTTAGCTTTAGCAAGGCTTGGCTACGAACTTGTCGTTCCCAAGCACTATAGCTACTACAGCTACTACGGTCGTGGACCCATCAATAACTACTCCGACCGTAAGAGCAGTCAGTTTGTAGAAGTGCATCGCAGCACTGTGGCCGAACAATTTGTGAACTTCCCCAAGCCTCAGACGATGGGCAACCGTGAGGATGTTCGCTGGGCAGCCCTCTCCAACGATGCTGGTCGTGGACTCCTGGTCGTGGCTGGAGATCGGATGAGCACCTCTGCTCTACCCTGGAGTCAGATGGAGCTCATGATGGCTCCACATCCACACCAGCTACCAGAGATGGGCGACACGCATCTGCACTTGGATGCCAGTGTGAATGGTCTCGGTGGAGCTAGCTGTGGTCAGGGAGGCCCTCTAGATCATTGTCGTAGCTTCGCCAAGCCCCAACGTTTCAGCTTCATCATCCGCCCCTACGACAAGGCTCGTGAGCAGGAGCTCACTCAGGTATCTTCTCTAGCGATGGAGCTGCCTGTGCTCATCGATCGCGACCATCGTGGTATGCTTACGCTCTCGCATCCTGTAGGCTCTGAGATCAAGTATACCATTGATGGCGGTAAGGATCAGACCTATACGACACCCATCCAGCTGCGCAGTGATGGAGAGGTCGTGGCTTGGTCTATGCACACTCCTCACATCAAGAGCTATATCAAGTACGGCAAGATAGAGACCGTACCCCTGAACATATCCTATGTAAGTAGCGAGGAGATCCACTATGGCGAGGGGGCGAGTAACCTGATCGACCAAGATCCTGCTACTTTTTGGCACTCTGTCTACTCTGTAACTGTGGCTCAGTACCCACACTGGATCGACTTCGATATGCAGGAGGAGCAACCTATTAAGGGCTTCACCTATCTGCCTCGCCAGGATGGTGAAAATGGTCGTATCAAGGACTATGTCATCGAAGTAAGCACCGATGGCAAGACCTGGACTGAAGTACACAAGGGTAGTTTCGATCGCAATAAAGATCTCAAGCGTGTCGAGTTCTCAGTGATTTCAGCTCGCTATGTGCGCTTCAAGGCCCTGAGCTCTCATGCGGGTAATGACTTCGCTTCTGGGGCAGAGTTTGATGTGATTTCAGCAAATTAATTCCCTTAGTCAAGTTGATAGAGATGATCGGGGTCTCGGTGCCACAGCACCGAGACCCCGATCTCTTTGTGGAGGGAGGCTCGAGCCGCTCCTTGGGCAGTCCTCTAAGTTTGTTTGCGGACGAAAAATTATCTCTTCAGGCAGTCCCTCAAATTTGTGTGCGCAGAGAAATAAATTTTCGTGCGCACGAAAATTTATTTTCTTCCGCAAGAAAAAATATTTTCTTCCGCAAGAAAATTAGAGGCCCTTTTTGAGCCCCCCTCCGCCCCTAGGCATAGCTCTCAAGAGGGGAGGGGATGGCCTATAATCACTATCTTTGCACAACAAGGTGGCACTGTCGCTACCTTATATATATTATATACTTATGACCAAAACCATTCATTTCGTACGGAGGGCATCGATTGTCCTCTCTCTTGTGCTTGGAGCTCAAGCCTTGCCAACCTCGGCGCAGAACATTCAGCTACATTATGACCTCGGTCGCTATACCCATCCCGAGGTGCAGGCCTCCCGCCCTAGGATGACCGCAACGCTAGAGCAGCAGAGCCTAGATCGCTGGGGAGACACCTTCTATTTTGTCGATATGAGTTGGCTCGATCAGGGGGCTGTAGCAGCGAATTGGAAATTCATGCGTAATCTACGCTTTTGGCGTTCGCCCTTCTCTTGGCATGTGCGTTACGATGGGGGCTTGCGCTTTGTTGCTCCTCATGCTCCCTCTCCCGCATTATCCTCGAGGGCTATTTCTATCAAGGATGCTTTCATGACAGGAGGGACCTACACCTACCTCAGCTCGGACAGGAGGCTGATGCTCAGCCTCTCGCTCCTCTACAAGTATATCAAGGGGCACGGCAAGCCTCACAATGTCGAGCTATGCCCCGTTTGGCGTTACAATAGTCCTAGCGGATTGCTGACGGCCTCGGGCTTTATCAGCCTGTGGACAGAGCAGGACGACAGAATGGGTTGGGGGACAAACTTCAAGCTCATGAGCCAACCCCAGCTGTGGGTCAATCTGAATCGCCTCAAGGGCTTCGCCCGAGACTTCAACCTAAGTCTGGGTACAGAGCTACGCATCTCGCGCAATATTGATGCTCCGCAATGGATCTGTGCCCCTACGTTGGCTCTGAAGTGGAGCTTCAAATAGCAAGGCTGTCAGCAAATAACACTACCTTTGCTCTCCCTGAGCTTTCTCCCCTGTCCTCCGTTTTTAGGAGGGCAGGGGAGAGCTCGCCTCACCTCCCGAATGGGAATTTTGCTTAGAAGAAGTATGGAAGAGAACGTAACGCATAAGCTCAAGATCCTACTCATCGGCTACGGCCGTATGGGGCACATGATCGAGCGCATTGCCCAGGAGCGGGGGCATGAGATCGTCGCTCGTGTGGATAAGACTACTGGCCTGGAGCTCACGCCCGAGCTGATGCAGCAGGCCGACGTAGCGATCGAATTTACCCAGCCTAGTGCTGCCTATGAGCATTGTCGGCGGTGTCTCGAGTTCGGCCTCTCGGTCGTCTCGGGTACGACGGGCTGGACTGAGGGCGTACGGCAGTTGCAGGCTTGGGCCGAGGAGCTCGAGGCAGCTTTCTTTTGGGCCTCGAACTTCAGTATTGGGGTCTACCTCATGGACGAGATGAATCGTCGTATGGCCGCCCTCATGCGCTCGGCAGCCCCAGAGTATCGTGTCTCGCTCGAGGAGACGCACCACGTGCACAAGCTCGATGCCCCCAGCGGCACAGCCATTACCTTGGCCGAGGGCATCCTCTCGGAGCGTCCTGAGCTCCTCGGTTGGCACTTGGCGGACGAGGCTACACCTCTAGCGGACAATCTGCTCCCGATCTATGCCCATCGAGAGGGCGAGGTGGCAGGCGTTCACAGCGTAGAGTATCGCTCCGAGGTGGATGTGATCACGCTGCGCCATGAGGCCTTCGGTCGCGAGGGTTTTGCCCTTGGGGCGGTCTTGGCGGCCGAGTTCACTCGAGGGCGGCGTGGCCCGCTGAGCATGCGTCAAATGTTAGCTTCACCCAATCTATAGATCTAGCTCTATGAAACTCTATCGTCCTACAGGCGAGAGCACCCGACACCGCCTGCGCCGTTATCTTTGGGGCATTCTGCTCATGATCCTCATCCTTGTGCTAGCTCTCTGGGCTAGTCTGTGGTGGCTCTTGGCTCTTCCCTTGGCATTTGACTATTACTTCCTGCGCCTCATCCCCTGGGGTTGGGGGCGTAATAGCTCCAATCCGATCGTGCGCTTCCTGGCTACCTGGGTCGGGGATTTGATTTTCATTGTCGTGCTGGTGTCTGTGCTGCAGACCTTCCTCTTCCAAAATTTCGGCATTCCAAGCTCCTCTCTCGAGAAGACGATGCTCGTCGGAGACTACCTCGTAGTCGAGAAGCTCAGCTATGGCCCTCGAATGCCTATGACCCCTGTGGCTATGCCTCTAGTGCACGAGAGCTTCCTCGGGATGAAGGCCTATCTCGACAAGCCTTCCTGCCCCTATCGCAGGCTCAAGGGACTTCGTCAGATCGAGCGCAATGATCTTGTTGTCTTCAACTTCCCCGCTGGAGATACAGTCGCCCTCTCTGTCTCCATCCCCGATTATTATACTTTGTGCGCTCAGTACGGCAGGGAGGCCGTGCATCGAGATCGGGCTACCTTCGGCGAGATCATTTACCGGCCAGTGGATAAGCGAGCTCACTATATTAAGAGGTGTGTAGGCCTGCCTGGAGAGCGTATCGAGATCCGAGACAATCAAGTCCTTATCGATGGCAAGACAATAGGCAACCCCTCGAAGATGCAGCTCAATTATCTGCTACAGACCGATGGACGTACGCTCTCGAAAGAAGTCCTTGATGCACTCAAAATCAACTATAGAGACGTGAACGAGATCTCGATGCAGATCCATTCTCAAAAAGAAGCGGAGGCTCTGGAGCTCGAGCTCGGCTTGACACCCATTGACAGTACGCTCTCGATGGGGCGCATCTACGAATTGCCCCTGACCCAAGCGATGAGGGAGCAGCTCACCCGTGAGCCCTATGTGCGTAATATCGTCGTTGAGCGCAGTCGAGACCGAGGGGTGTGCTACCCTCTCTCTAAGGACTTTGCCTGGACGGGGGACAACTATGGGCCTCTTCTCATTCCCAAGGCTGGGCTGACTATCGAGCTCAACGAACATAATCTAGCCCTCTATCGCCGCTGCATAGAGGCCTATGAAGGGCATCGCCTCGAGACGACGCCCGAGGGGCGTTTCCTCGTCGATGGTGTAGAGCAGCGTAGCTATACCTTTGCTATGGACTATTACTTCATGCTCGGAGACAATAGGCACAACTCTGCCGATAGTCGCTACTGGGGCTTTGTCCCCGAGGATCATATTGTCGGCCGACCCCTCTTCATCTTCTTCTCTCGCAACGATGAGCAAGGATTTCTAAGCGGTATTCGTTGGGGAAGAATGTTTAGAGCCGTCGATGCAGACTAAGCTAGATCTCTCGGAGGCTTTGCTGCTCTCGACAGCCTATGCCCCGCCGATAGAGTACATGATTCGTCTCTATAGAACCCAGGGGCAAGTCGCTTATCTCGAGGCACAGGAGCACTTCGTCAAGCAGAGCTACCGCAGTCGCTGCCATATCACTGGCCCGAACGGGCTTCAGGCTCTAACGATCCCTGTCGAGCATAAGGCTAGCCCCATGATCAGAGATATACGAATCTCCGATCATGGGGCTTGGCGACATCTACATCGGGGAGCATTGATGGCCTCTTATGGTCGTAGTCCCTACTTTGAGTACTACTGGGATGATATTCGCCCATTCTACGAGCAGGGACGCTATACCTACCTTTGGGACTTCAACTGGGAGCTCCTACATTGCCTCTCGAGGCTCATTGACTTGGAGCTGAGCCTAGAGCCTACGCAGAGCTTCCTCCCACCTGAGAAGCAGTCCTCCCAAGACTATCGCTATAGGCTTAGTCCTAAGTCTATACAGCAGTCTGAGGACATCTCCTTCGAGGGTTATTATCAGCCATTTGCCGAGCGGTGGGGCTTCGTCCAAGCGTTGAGTATCTTCGATCTAATCTTCAATCTAGGCCCAGAGGCTTTGCTTTACCTCAGCAAGGCTTGATGACCTCTAGCCTGGTCGATCGGTAGGCCAGCAAAGAGCTCGCCCCCAGTCAGTATGAGTACTGACTGGGGGCGAGCAGTTCATTATCCTCTCTAGCGGCTAGGGCATAGCGACGAGGTAGTTATATACCTTGAAGTTTGTGATGCGGCTCTCGAACCCTCCTGCTTCCTTTAGGGGGAAGACAAGAGTGCGCTGATAGTGCATCTTCGCCCCTCCTCTATAAACTGTTGGGGTGAAGGGATCTGGAGCATTGTGCTGGACGTCGAGCTTATTTTTCTCTTCGAGTACATAGACTGTTTCGGGGCTGAGACGTTGGCGGAGCTTGCCATTGACGAAGATCGAAGTCTCCCTATTCGTCCCCTGTATGCTAATGTTGATCTTTTCCCCAGCTTTGGGTAGGCGGACAGAGAAAGTATTGAGGTAACCATCTCGCTCAAATCCTATAGCTCCGCTTTTAGGATCAGCTAGATAGACCGTGGCGTGCGGAGAGCGAAGCAGTATAGTCCCCTTAGCCTCTTCGGCGGCCTCGAGGTCGAAGCTGATGGTATAGTCGTAACCTATCTCCATATAGGGGAGGGTATCTCCAGCCCTAAGCTCAGAGCGTTCGTAGACAAGCTGTTTGCCTCGACCAATACGTCCGAGCTCATTCACTCCAGGAGCTTCGCTTAAGTTCAGCCTCTTCTCATTATACTCAGCATAGGGGATACTAGTGTCGTGAGCTGTCCAGGTCTTCAGAGCCATTATCTGCATGGCGGGCATGACCCGATGGTGAATGTCCTTGACCGAGATCCCATTGCCATAGTGGTCATTCCACACGGCAAACATCCCTCCCAATAGAGATGGGTCCCCGTCCTCGAACTTTTGGTTACCTATTTGTGCTGGGGTCCAGGACTTATGCAGATACTCCGTATTCAGATAATCGTAGTAATAGCCTGCTGCTGGGACGATATAGGTATAGCCATCGGGGATGCTGACGATTTGATAGCCAGCCTCCTTCATCGCCTTAGGGTCTGCATATCCATTGTACCAGCACATCATGACAACATCTTTGCTCGCCACGGGTGTCTTACCATAGGCATGGGTGAGTGCTCCCCACAGGCAGGCCTGCTTGCCAAAGCCCTGTACATACTTGATATAGCGATCGGTGAAGTAACGGAATTTCTCTCGTACCTCCTCCTTGGCATTGCTATATTCGTCCGTGCCAATATTGACCCGCTTACCTCGGAATACTGGATTCTTACCCGATAGATACTCCTTGAAGAGGGCATCCACAAACTCGTAAGTGCCAGGATTGAATAGGTCTAGGTGATCGATCCCATACTCCTTGCTCCCAATCTCAGGTTTGATACGTGAGAAGGCTAACGAGTGAGCTGGGACGTCGATCTCTGGGATGATCTCAACGAATTGGCTTTCGGCCTTAATTTGGAAGTCAATGAACTCTTTCTTAGAGTAGGATGCCCCTGCTATAGCTAGATCCGGGAAGGTCTCACTCTCTAGCCTAAAGGCCGATGACGTTTTGCTCCAGTCATGGTCGAAGTACTGCTTGAAACCATTGTCATTGAGGTGCACCTGCAATGTATTCATCTTGTAGTAGGCCATGACCTTGACGAGGTTATTCAAATAGTCTATCGGGATGTATTTGCGACCTACATCCATCAGTAGCCCCCTGAGAGCATAGCGAGGGATGTCGATCGTACTCCCCTGGGGTAGCTTGCGCTCGGGGTCTTGCTCAGAGAGCTGAAGTAGTGTCCGTGTCCCCCAGTATAGCCCCCTAGGAGTGGCAGCTGTGAGCTTAGCCGACTGGGCGATGTCCAGGCGATAGCCTTCCTCCCCAAGAGTCTTGTCTTTCAGAAGAGAGAGGGCTAGGTCTCCCTGGCGAGCCTTGCCGTAGGAGATCTTGAGCTCACGGCCAAACATGAGGCGATAGTCTTCTATCAGGCTCTTGGCTACAGAGAACAGAGCCTTATCTCTAGACCCTAAAACAATGCGACCAGTGGGGGTAAAGTGCCCATCTCCTCCTGTCCAGGAGGTGAGCTCGGGGATTACAAAAGGCTTCGGGTTCTTCCCTTCGGCCATGAGACTCGGGCTTAGAATGAATAATGCTACAGCGAATAGGCAGCGAATGTACTTCATATAGGTTATTTTATAGGATGAATGCTTTTGGTGTTGAGATAGTTATTGGGCTAGGATATAAGAGACAAGCTCCTTGAGGATCTCTCCATCAGAGATAGAGGCATCGACCCCCTTGGAGGCAGCATCGCTCAGACGTATTTGTCGGATAATATTGAAGGTAGCCATAGAGCTATACACTCGACTGGCAACGATATAGTCTCGGGCTGCATAGGTGGATACACGCAAGGCCTCCGCAATAGCCTTATCACTGGCTTGGGGCATGTAGTAGACTCCCATGAGAGCTGAGAAGAAGTTGTAGAGAACGGCTAGGGTCATCTGCACGGGATAATTCCTCTCGTTGGCGGAGAAGTATAGGGCTATCTTGTAGGCTCGAGCAGCATCTCTCTCGATGATAGCCCTTAGGAGCTCAAAATTGTTGTATTCCTTACTCAGCCCAATGTATTCCTCTATATGCTCAGTTGTTACGATATGCCTGCCAGGGCCTAGGGCTATGGATAGCTTCTGGATCTCTCCGAGGATCTTCTCTAGGTCATTGCCAGTATGGTCGGCCATGATGTAGGCTGTACGCTGATCGATAGACATTCCCTCGGCAGCAAATGACTTGATGATGAAGTCCGGGACTTTGGAGTCGTAGATCTTAGCACTTTCGTAGAGAGCTTCGGCCTCCTCTAGAGCCTTGTAGAGGGCCTTACGCTTGTCTATCTTCTTCTTGTAGCAGAGTACGAGGCAGGTCGTTTCAGGTAGGCGAGGGATGTAGCCTGAGAGACGCTCTAGATCCTTGATTTGCTGGGCCTCTCGCACGAGTACTAGATGACGCTCCCCGAGCATGGGGAAGCGCATAGCCTCCGTCAGAACGTCTCCGATCTGCGTGTCATTGCCATAGAGGATGGTCTGATTGAAGTCTCTTTCATCCTCTGGAATGAGTTGAGTCGCAAATAACTCTGCTAGGCGATCGATGAACAGAGGCTCTTCTCCCCAAAGCATATAGATGCGCTTGGGTTGTTTGCGTTTGAGGCTTCGAACTATATCATCATAGGAGAGCATGGGCAACTAATATAGAAATATGTATCTTCGTAGACAGATGTCGCAAAGATAAGATGATTAGGCTAAATCTCCCCCCTTACGCCGCACAAGTGTCTCAACAGGCTGGTAAGCCCTACATATATGACTGCCTGCGCAGGCGGACTGTACGCCTTACCCCCGAAGAGTGGGTGCGGCAGCATTTCGTTCATTATCTTATCGATCACCTAAGGTATCCCCCAGAGCTCATGATGAACGAGGTCTCGATCCGTGTGGCACAGCGAAGCAAACGTTGCGATACTGTCATCTATAATCGTAACCTTCGACCTCTCGTCTTGGTCGAATATAAAGCTCCTGAGGTAGCTCTTAGTGAGCGAGTGCTGCAGCAGGCTATCCGCTACAACTATACCCTCCTAGTCCCTTACCTTATCTTGAGTAATGGGCTAGAGCATTTAGTCTATCATATCGACTATGAACAAATGACTTATGAGCCTTTGAGGGAAATCCCCCCCTTTGGGCATCTCATGTCTCCAATCTAAATAGATTCGTATTATCATTCACCTATAAACCTATGTTTTTAGAAGCAAAGAACGTGTACAAGCACTATGCTGCTCATACGGCCCTCGATGACGTGAGCATTGAGGTCGAGAGGGGCAGAGTGTTCGGTCTGCTTGGCCCCAATGGGGCGGGTAAAACCTCTTTGATCCGCATCATTAACCGCATTACTGCTCCAGATCAAGGGCAAATCTTGATCGATGGGAAGCCTATGCAGCAGAGTGATATTAACCGTATTGGCTATCTACCAGAGGAGAGAGGCCTATATCGTAAGATGAAGGTTGGTGAGCATGCTATTTACCTGGCTCGTCTCAAGGGCGTTGAGAAGTCTGAGGCTCGCAAGCAGCTGAAGCAGTGGTTCGACAAATTTGATATCATGCCTTGGTGGGACAAGAAGGTCGAGGAGCTCTCCAAGGGGATGCAGCAGAAGGTCCAATTTGTCTGCACTGTCATTCATAAGCCCGAGTTGCTTATCTTCGACGAGCCCTTTAGTGGCTTTGACCCTGTTAATGCCGATTTGCTCAAGAGAGAGATCTTAGAGTTGAGAGATGCTGGGCATACGATTATCTTCTCCACGCATAACATGCAGTCTGTCGAGGAGATCTGCGATGATATTGCCTTGATTAATCGTTCTAGGGTCGTGTTGAGTGGCCAAGTGGACTCTATCCGCCGTCAGTATGCTTCGGGTATCCTCTCAATGCGCTTTGAGCAGAACCTCTCAGAGGAGTCCCTCAGAGAGTTTGATGTCGTGGAATATAGGGAGGAGCGAGGCGGCTCTGTACTACGCCTGCACAAGCCACAGAGCCTAACTAACTGGGAGCTAATCTCTCAGATGCCCCATGGGGTGGAGTTGCTTAGCTTCTACGAAGAAGTCCCCAGTATGCACGAGATATTCATCCAAACAGTCCAAGAAAACGGTTACCATGGAGAGTAAGATTAGTATCATCATTGCCCGAGAATATCTCTCGAGGCTTCGCAAGCGTAGCTTTATCATCATTACCCTGCTTGCTCCTTTGTTTTTCATCCTCATATCCTTTCTACCAGTACTATTGATGCAGATCGATAGCGATAGTGATCAGCAAATTGTGGCTGTTATTGATCGCACGGGTCAGTATGCTTCTCTGCTTGAGAGTAATGAGCAGTATCGCTTCGTCGATGCTGACAAGACTGCTGAGGAATACAAAGCCCTCGGGGAGGAACAGGAGATTACAGCTGTGCTAGAGATCCGCCAAGATCTACTCCAGGATCCTAAAGCTATTGGTCTCTATGCTTTCCGACAATTGCCCCCAGGGCTCGAGGCTTATGTCAATGCCACTCTGTCGAAGCATCTATCGGAGCAGAAAATGGCCTCGTATGACATCCCTAATCTCCCAGAGATCATACGAGACAGCAAGGTGAATATCTCCCTGGCAACCTATAAATGGAATGAGAGTGGGGCAGAGACGGCTAGCTCGAGTGATTTTGCCTCTATCCTTGGTCTTGTCCTTGCTCTGATGAGCTACATGTTCATCCTTACTTATGGTACGATGATCTTACAGAGCGTTTTGGAGGAGAAAAAGAGTCGTATCATGGAGATTATGGTCTCTTCTGTACGTCCCTTTGATCTCATGATGGGTAAAATCCTGGGTGTAGGCCTCCTCGGGCTAACACAGATAGCAATATGGTGTGTGCTCACCTTTAGCCTTTATATTGCAGCACAATTCCTTTTGATCGGGCAACTGTACAGCCCAGAGCTACTCCTAGAGGCCAGTCAGTCGGATATTGGTATGCAGAGCATGCATATGGTCTATGAGCTCTTTGGGATTGTCCAAGGAATTAACTTCGTTGAGATCATCGTACTCTTCGTTCTTCTCTTCTTGGGTGGCTTTCTGCTCTATGCCTCAATTCTGGCGGCACTTGCCTCGTCTGTCTCCAGCGATGAAGATGCCGGACAGTTGATGTTGCCCGTTACATTGATCATCATGGTATCCTTCTACATTGGTATGGCTTGTATGAACAATCCCGAGGGGAACTTAGCCTTTTGGGCTTCGTTGATCCCCTTCACTTCACCTATTGTGATGATGGTACGACTGCCCTATGACGTATCTTTGTGGCAACAGGCCTTGAGCATCTTGATCCTATATCTGAGCTTTGTGGGGATTACCTTCATCAGTGCGAAGATCTATCGTATTGGGATCTTGATGTATGGTAAGAAGCCTAGCCTTAGGGAGCTATGGCGATGGACTCGATACAAGTAACCCTATATATTATGGAAAAGAATATAATCAAGCGTCTATCACTTCTCTTCCTGCTTTTATGTCCCCTTTGGGGGCTAAGGGCACAGGAGTCCATGGATGCTTATGGGCTTATTCCACAGCCTCGAATGATCCAAAAGACAGGGACTCGCTATCGCTTGCCTGCAAAGCTCCGCCTACACTACAACGATGCTCGCCTCGGTTTCGCTTCTGAATATCTGCATCAATATCTGCGTCAGGAGCTGAGCCTTAGTCCCACAAGTAAGCTTAGCAAAGCTCCTGGGCATATATCACTCTTGATAGACCCTCAGGTTTCAGACGAGGAGGCCTATAGACTCTCCATATCGAAGACTGGTCTAAGTGTGCGTGCTGGCCACGAACGAGGAGCTCTCTATGGAGTAATGACCTTAATGCAGTTGCTGCATAGCCATCGTCCTCGCTTTGGAGGGAGGTTTGTATTGCCTGGGTTGGAGATTGATGACCAGCCTCGCTATAGGATGCGTGCCTTGATGCTTGACCCTGCCCGTAACTTTCTCCCAGTAGCTCAAGTAAAGCGATTTCTCGATCGTATGGCTCGCTACAAGTTCAATACGCTTCAACTTCATTTGACCGACGATCAGGGCTGGCGGGTTGAGATCGCTTCTCACCCAGATCTCACGAGAATTGGGGCTAGGCGTAGTTCTCATGAAAGCATTACGGATAATGGCTTCTATACTGCCAATGACCTTAAGGAATTGGTCGCTTATGCCGCACAGCGAGGGATAGAGATTATCCCCGAGGTCGATGTCCCCGGTCATACGGCTGCGTTGCTCCTCGCTAAGCCAGAGCTGCGCTGCGATATTGCTCGGGAGACAGACTTTGTCCTAGGTAAGACAGATAATGTAATGCTTTCGGCTGTAAGTGAGGCGACTTTTAAGGTATTGGACGATGTCTTGAGGGAGCTCTCAGAGATCTTCCCTAGAGGTACGCGCATACATCTCGGTGGAGACGAATCAGCCATTGAACGTAACTGGGCCGTAAGTCCTGAGCATCAGGAGCTACAGAAGAAGTTGGGCTATGATGGGCCTCGAGCTCTGATGAGCTACTTTTTCGAGCGGGTATTGAGCTCTGCTCGTAAGTATGGTCTGAGACCAATGCTGTGGTGTGAGTTGGATAATATCCGTATGCCTGCCAAGGAGTATCTTTTCGATTACCCTAAGGATGTCGAGTTGATCACTTGGCGCATGGGGCTGACACCCAAGTGCCTCGATTTGACTAGGGCTTCGGGGCACAAGATCATCCTAGCCCCGGGCGAGGCAGCTTACTTCGATTATCCTCAGTTTCGAGGAGATCTGCCCGAGTTTAATAATTGGGGAATGCCAATCACAACACTTGAGCGAGCCTATACCTGGGACTTGAAGAACAACCTCTATGCCTCTGGCGATGGCCACGTTTTGGGAGTTATGGGAACACTTTGGGGAGAGGCTATTAAGGACATGAATAGGGTGTTTTATATGACCTATCCTCGTGCCCTTGCTCTGGCGGAGATTGGCTGGACGACTCTGCCTCGTAGAGACTGGGCATCATTCGTGCATCGACTGCCTTTGGTATTGGATGAGCTCTTGCGCTCGGGCATACCCTATCGTCCCCCTTTTGAGGTCTACGCTCCTCAGCCCAGCAAGTAGTCAGCTCTGGGAGCTGCTTGCATACGACATCACCCCCGACTAGATCATCTAGTCGGGGGTGATTGTTTCTCTACCTTGGCTTAGGGTGAGGAAAGTATACCTTCTGCCTTAGAGCTCAGCCTTGATAGCAGCGAGCCAAATGTCGATACGCTCGTCTGTCATATCGGACTGATTGATCTCGTCTGCGCAGAGGCCGATGAGCTTGCCATCCTCTTCGCTACGTGTGCAATCATAGCTATAACCCTCTGGGGTATAAGCTCCGACGAAGCGGCAGCCTGTACCAGCAAGCCCCTCCTTGATCAGGGCCAAGGCTTCACAGAAAGAGTCTGGGTAGCTATCAGCATCGCCACAGCCGAAGAGGGCTACAGCCTTGCCTGCTAGATTTTGGGTTGCGAGCTTGGGCAGGAAGCCGTCAAAGTCATCCTGTAGCTCTCCGATACCCCAAGTAGAGCTACCGAGCAGGAGTACTTCGTAGTCTGCTGCCATAGAGGCATCAGCACTAGCTACGTCATGGACTTCTGCCTCGGCACCCACTGCCTTGGCGATACGCTGAGCGAGCTCAGAGGTTGAACCGGTTGATGAACCGTAGAAAATACCGAACTTTTTCATAACTAATTAATAGGTGTTTCGTTTGTTCGAAGCAAAGATAGAGGTTCGACCTCATCCCCTCGATCCCCACATATAGGTATAATTGTTATATTCGCTACTTATCCATAGGGATATTCGACTGCGGAGGGGCAAAAACAAACGGTGGATACAACCATCGCTGTATCCACCGCTAGATTTCCTTTACAGGTACTGGCCTTCAGAGGCCGATCTATGCACTTCGTTTAGAAGTCGTAGACACGAACCCAGCCGTGTGTATCAGGCTCATCTCCATACTGGATGGCACGTAGTTTATTGTACATACGCTCACTGATTTCACCCGCTTTGCCGTCTGTGCTATAGACGTAGCTTGTGCCCTCGTCGAGGTCGTCGATGCGTGCAATAGGGCTAATAACAGCAGCTGTACCGCAAGCACCAGCCTCACTGAAGGTAGCTAGCTCCTCTACGTGGATAGGGCGACGCTCCACCTTTAGACCCATATCTTGGGCGATCTGCATGAGACTCTTGTTCGTGATGGAGGGCAGGATCGAAGTGCTTTCGGGGGTGATGTAGGTATTGTCCTTGATCCCGAAGAAGTTGGCTGGGCCGCATTCGTCAATGAACTCCTTGTGCTTGGCATCGAGGTAGATCACAGCCGAATATCCCTTGCTGTGGGCCAGGTGTCCTGAATAGAGGCTAGCGGCATAGTTCCCGCCGACCTTGTAAGTTCCTGTTCCTAGAGGGGCGGCACGGTCATAGCCTCGCATGATGGCCATAGGGGTAGGGCGGAAACCCTCCTTGAAGTAAGGCCCTACGGGTGTAACGAAGACCATGAACATGTACTCAGTGGCAGGCTTGACACCGACCTGCTGGCCGAGCCCGATCATCAGTGGACGAAGATAGAGCGATGCTCCCGAACCATAAGGGGGGACAAAGCGACGGTTGAGGCGGACGACACGCTCGATAGCCTCTAGGAAGAGGTCTGTCGGCATCTCAGGCATCATAATACCTCGGCTGGTGTGCTGCATACGGGCAGCGTTCTCCTCTGGGCGGAAGATGCGCACCTTGCCGTCTTTGCCCTCGAAGGCTTTGAGCCCTTCGAAAGACTCCTGTCCGTAATGCAGGCAGGTCGCTGCCATCGGGATCGTCAGCATATCCGACGAAGATACCTCCAGCTCGCCCCAGGCCCCATTGCGCCAGTAGCATCTAATGTTGTAGTCCGTAGGGACGTAGCCAAAGGTCAGCGAAGACCAATCCAATTCTGCTCTGTTTCCCATAACAATGTTTAATTAGGTGGTTAGTAACAGTTAATGTAGTGTATGATGGACAAAGATAAGATAAACTTACGAGGACGCCGCCTCTTATCTTGTGTATTTGTCCCCTTATCACTCAGGGATGTTGTCTATTTGCCCAGTCCGCAGGAGCTGCACTTGCTTTTGATCTGTTCGAAGAAGTCATTGCCCTTGTCATCGACCAGGATGAAAGCGGGGAAGTCTACAACCTCGATCTTCCAAATGGCCTCCATGCCGAGCTCTGGATATTCGAGGCATTCGACCTTCTTGATGCTATCCTGGGCAAGGATGGCTGCTGGCCCTCCGACGCTGCCGAGGTAGAAGCCTCCGTACTTGTGGCAGGCATCAGTTACCTGTCGGCTGCGGTTTCCCTTGGCGATCATGAGCATGCTACCGCCGTGGCTCTGGAAGAGGTCTACATAGCTATCCATACGCCCAGCCGTCGTGGGGCCGAATGATCCGCTAGGCATTCCCTTGGGGGTCTTGGCAGGCCCTGCGTAGTAGATGGGGTGATCCTTGATATACTGTGGCAGGCCCTCACCTCGGTCGATCCGTTCCTTGAGCTTGGCGTGTGCTATGTCTCGCCCGACGATGATTGTACCACTGAGCGAGAGGCGAGTGGAGACAGGGTACTTGCTCAACTCGGCAAGGATCTCGCTCATGGGACGGTTGAGGTCGATCTTCACCACATTGCCCTCACCCTTTTGACGAAGCTCTTCGGGGATGAGGCGTGCGGGGTTGGTCTCGAGCTTCTCGATCCAAATGCCATCTCGGTTGATCTTGGCCTTGATATTGCGGTCGGCTGAGCAGCTGACACCCATCCCTACGGGGCAGGATGCTCCGTGGCGAGGGAGGCGGATGATACGCACATCGTGGGCAAAGTACTTCCCGCCGAATTGGGCTCCAAGCCCCAGACGATGAGCCTCGGCGAGTACCTGCTCTTCGAGGGCGATGTCTCGGAAGGCCTGTCCGCCCTCATTGCCCTCGGTGGGCAGGTTATCATAGTACTTGGCAGAGGCGAGCTTGACGGTCTTGAGGTTTGTCTCGGCCGAAGTCCCCCCGATAACGAAGGCAATATGGTAGGGAGGACAAGCGGCTGTGCCGAGCGAACTCATCTTCTCGACGAGGAACTTGACTAGGCTCTCAGGATTGAGCAGTGCCTTGGTCTCCTGATAGAGATAGGTCTTGTTGGCTGAGCCTCCTCCCTTGGCAATGCAGAGGAAGTTATACTCCATCCCATCGACTGCGAGTAGATCAATCTGTGCGGGCAAATTACAGCCCGTATTGACCTCTCGGTACATGTCTAGGGGGACGTTCTGCGAATAGCGTAGGTTATTCTCTGTGTAGGCATCGTACACCCCGTGTGAGAGGTGCTCCTCGTCGTGGCCTCCGGTGAAGACTTGCTGCCCCTTCTTACCCATGATGATCGCGGTACCAGTATCTTGGCAGAAGGGGAGCTGCCCCTTGGCGGCCACCTCGGCATTGCGCAGGAAGGTCAGAGCGACGAACTTGTCATTGTCGCTGGCCTCGGGATCATGCAGGATCTTAGCGACCTGCTCCTGGTGCTCAGGGCGCAGGTAAAACGACACATCGTGAAAGGCCGTACGGCTCAAGAGGCGCAGGGCTTCGGGCTCAATGCGCAGCATCTCATGCTCGCCAAATTGCTCTACTGAAACATAATCCTTTGTCAGCAGATAATACTCGGTCTTGTCCTCTCCCACGGGGAAAGGCTTTTGATAACGGAAGGTAGGTGTAGCCATCTGAAAATAGTTTTTGTTTGTGATCCTTATATGTCCGCAAATATACGAAAACTACCTCGTCTCCCAGGGTTGTCTGCGGGTGAATTTCCCCTCTTACTCCCGTCTCATGCGAAGGGTGGAGGGAGGCTCGAATGGACTCCTTCGGGCAGTCCTCCAAATTTGTGTGCGGACGGAAAATTGCCCTTCCGGGCAGTCCTCTAAATTTGTTTGCGGACGGAAATTTGCCCTTCCGGGCAGTCCTCTAAATTTGTTTGCGGACGGAAAATTGCCCTTCCGGGCAGTCCTCTAAATTTGTTTGCGGACGGAAAATTGCCCTTCCGGGCAGTCCTCCAAATTTGTGTGCGCAGAGAAATAAATTTTCGTGCGCACGAAAATTTATTTTCTTCCGCAAGAAAAAATATTTTCTTCCGCAAGAAAATTTTTTCTTCCGCAAGAAAATTTGGCCCTCTGCGGGCCATTCGTTATCCGATTGGTTTCTAGTGATTTATGCGAAGCCTCTAAGAGGGCCTTTTGGAGGCCTCTTCCGCCCCTAGAGTTGCTTGCGCAGGCGAGCCACGGGTAGGCGTAGCTGCTCTCGATATTTGGCCACCGTACGGCGTGCCAAGGGATAGCCCTCACGGGCTAAGACCTCCACCAGTTGAGCATCCGAATAGGGCGAGGCCTTGTCCTCTGTCTCGATGATTCGCCTTAGGGCCTCCTTGATCCGTCGGGTCGAGACCTCATCGCCCCCCTCGGAGGTGATCCCCTCGTTGAAGAAGAACTTCAGCGGATACACCCCAAAGTCCGTCTGCACGGATTTGCTATTGCTCACCCGAGAGATGGTGCTGATGTCTAGGCCTGTGGCTTGGGCAATATCCTTTAAGATCATGGGGCGGAGGTCGAGTACTTCACCCGAGAGGAAGAACTCCCTCTGATGCACCATAATAGCCTGCATCGTCGTGCGTAGCGTGTGCTGACGCTGGGCCACGGCATCTATGAACCAGCGCGCCCTATCGATCTTGTGCCTGAGGAAGCTCATGGCCTCTCGAGCACCCTTGTTCCGAGAGCCCTCCTGACGCTCCTGTTCGATCATCTCCACGTACATGGGGCTCAGACGCAGGAGGGGGATCTCTCGCTCTCCGACGAGGGTCAGCTGCAGCTCGCCATCCCGCTCGCCCACGATAAAGTCTGGGATATAATGGGCCAATCGATCCTCGCCCTCGTCCGAGGCAATGTTGCCAGGTTTGGGGTTGAGGCGGGAGATGAGGCTGTAGAGTGCGGCTAGCTGCTCAGCATCTACGCCTAGAGCTTCCCGAAGCTGGTCGAAGCGTTTATTGACAAAGTCCTCATAGTGATGCCGCAGCAGCTCGAGGGCAAGGTGCGTCTCTGAGTCGCCCTCACCCTCGCCTTTGCGTTCGAGCTGGAGGATAAGGCATTCCCTCAGATCCTTAGCCCCCACGCCAGCAGGGTCGAGGGTCTTGATTCGAGCGATCATTGTCTCTAGCTCGGCCTCAGAAGTGTCGAGGCCGACCTTGAAGAGCAGATCGTCCTGCAACTGCTCGATCGAGCGGTCAAGGTAGCCATCAGCATTGATGTTGCCGATGATGTATCGGGCTAGCTCTCGCTCTCGTTCGCTGAGGCGGGTCATCGAGAGCTGCTCCATCAGCAGTTCATCGAGCGAGGGGGCAGAGGCGGCGAAGGGGATCTCCTCCCGGCGGCTCTGACGCTCCTGGATCTCCTGAAGCTTGTAAGCGGGGATGTCGTCTTCGCTGGCATATTCGCCCAACTCCCAGTCTTGTCCGTCGAGGCCTTCCTGCCCCTTGGCCTCCTCATCTTCTCCGAGGCGTTCCCCCTCGGGGTTCTCTTCGAGGGCAGGGTTCTCCTCGAGTTCCTGCTCGATGCGTCCCTCGAGCTCAAGACCCGTGAGTTCCAGCATCTTGATAGCCTGGATCTGAGAGGCGGAGAGGTTGGTTGTCTGCTCGAGACGCTGCTCTTGACCGATCTTATTCATGCACTATAGCTTGGGGAGGATGTTGTTGAGTCTGATGCCATTCGATCCCTTGACTAGGATCAGATGTCCGTGAGGTACGTTCCCTTTACTGAGATAATGCTCGAGCTCGACGGCTGAGGCGAAGGTGCGCTCTGTCAGCCCCATCCCTGCCCATATCGGGCCGCAGAGCCAGAGTTGATCGCCCTCTTGAGCCAGTCTCTGTATCTCCTCATAAAGGATTTGGTGCGCCTCGTGTGCCTGAGTTCCGAGCTCATTCATATCGCCCAGGATAAGCAGTCGAGGGCGAGGGCTCTCGATGGCGAAGAAGTTCTCCAGTGCGTGGTGCATGCTGCTCGGATTGGCATTGTAGGCGTCGGCAATGACGAGGTTATCTAGAGGGGTGTGCATCAGCTGAGAGCGACTGTTACTGGGGCTGTAGGCTGCGATCGAGCGGACAATCTCTTCGCTAGGGACATCGAGGAAGAGGCCTAGGGCGACGGCGGCCAACACATTGCCCATATTGTACGCCCCAACGAGCTGTGTTGCCTGTCTCTGCCCCTCGATGCCGATGACCTCGGCAGACCACTGGAGCTCGAAGAATAGCTTCCCCGCCTCCTGGGATAAGAGCTCCCCCCTGATGAGGGCCTCTGAGCCCTGACCATAGAGTACCGAGGGGATGCCGTCGGCGATGTCTCGGAGTAGTGGATCGTCAGCATTGCGGATCGCCTTCCCCTCGTGGTTGCGTAGCCAGTCATAGAGCTCACCCTTCGTCCTAAGGACGCCCTCGAGCGAGCCGAAGCCCTCGAGGTGTGCTTGGCCAATATTGGTAATGATGCCATAGTTGGGCTCGGCGATGGCACAGAGCTCTGCGATGTCGCCAGGCTTGCTCGCACCCATCTCGACGAGAGCAAGTTGGTGCTCTTGCCTCAGGCGCAGCAGGGTCAGGGGCACGCCGATATGATTGTTGAGGTTGCCCTGGGTATAGAGCAGCCGATAGGTCGTAGAGAGGACGGCAGCAGCGAGCTCTTTGGTCGTTGTCTTGCCGTTCGTCCCTGTGATGGCAATCACGGGGATACCCATTCTACGACGGTGCTCCCGAGCCAAGGCCTGCATTGCTCCGAGGACATCCTCCACGAGGAGGAGGCGAGGATCATTGGGCAAGCGGGCATCATCGATCACAGCATAGGCAGCCCCAGACTCGAGGGCCTCGAGGGCATACTGATTACCATCGAACCGAGCCCCCTTGAGGGCAAAGAAGAGGCACCCAGGGAGTATCTGTCTACTATCAGTTACGATCTCGGGGTGTTGGCAAAATATTTCGTATAACTTGTCTGTCTGTATCATAATAAACAAATGTAAGCATTTCGCCTTATCTCTTCAAATCCTTGATCTCTCGAGCCCCAAGCTCGAGGGGTACATCATCGAGAGAGTAGGCTCTCGACTGGGCGGAAGAGTCTCAAATACAGATACGAGTACCCTGCACCACTACGGAGCAAAGCACTCGTATCCATAATCAAACCTAAATGAGATGGAGGGCTACTTGTCGGAGGCTATGTCTACCTTCCAGTCGTCATCGACTTTGATGAGGTACACCTCGGTCGTGTCGTTCTGCCCCTTGCCTGCAATGTCAGTAAACTTTACCCATGCCTCTCGGCCCTCTATTCTCTCTTCGACGAGCTTGAACTTGAAGTTTGGATTCAGCTCCTTCGATGACCCTAGGGCTGCAGCCATCTCGAGCAGACGCTCTGTGCGCTCGGTACAATAATCCTCTGCCTCCTCGATCTGACCCGTAGAGAGGTATTCGTAGAACTTACGAGTAGCCTTTTCGGGGCCCGACTCGCAGCTGCTTAGGCCCACAAGGGCTAAGCCTGCGAAGGCCATGGCGATCATAGCTTTTTTCATCATGTCGTTTTTACTTCAGAGTGTGATCAATAGCTGCTAAGGAGCAGGGATGAGGTCAAAGCCCGTATAGGGCACAAGGGCCTTGGGGATGTGAATACCCTCTGGGCTCTGGTGGTTCTCTAGGAGGGCTGCAACGATGCGGGGCAAGGCTAATGCACTGCCATTGAGAGTGTGTACGAGTTGAACCCCCGTCTGAGCATCACGATAGCGACACTTGAGACGATTGGCCTGATAGCTCTCGAAGTTCGATACCGAGCTCACCTCGAGCCAACGCTGCTGAGCCGCAGAATAGACTTCAAAGTCATAGGTGAGTGCACTGGTGAAGCTCATATCCCCCCCACAGAGACGCAGGATGCGCCAGGGGAGCTCGAGCTTGTCTACAAGCGTCTGCACGTAGGCGACCATCTCGTCGAGACGTTCGTAGCTGCGCTCGGGCTTGTCAATGCAGACGATCTCGACCTTGTCGAACTGGTGCAGACGATTGAGGCCTCGTACATCCTTGCCATATGAGCCTGCCTCACGGCGGAAGCAAGCCGAGTAGGCCGTATTCTTAATAGGTAGCTCTGCCTCGGAGAGGATGACGTCTCGGTAGATATTCGTTACAGGAACCTCCGCTGTGGGGATGAGATACAGCCCATCGAGACCGATATGGTACATCTGCCCCTCCTTGTCTGGGAGCTGGCCTGTGCCATAGCCCGAGTCTTCATTGACCACATAGGGGGGCTGTACCTCCACGAAGCCAGCCTCTCGAGCTTGATCGAGGAAGAAGTTGATCAGGGCTCGCTGCAGACGTGCTCCATAACCCTTGTAGACGGGGAAGCCTGCGCCTGAAATCTTCACTCCGAGCTCGAAGTCAATGAGGTCGTATTCCTTGGCCAAATCCCAGTGAGGCTTGGCTGTAGTTCCGAGCTCAGGCATCCGTCCACCTGAGCGCACTTCGAGATTGTCTGCGGCTGATTTGCCTTCGGGGACAATGTCATTGGGTAAGTTGGGGATCTGTAGGAGCAGGTTTCTGAGTTCTCTCTCATAGGCCTCCTTGGCCTCCTCGACCTCTTTACTTCGGGCCTTCATCGAGGCGACCTGAGCCTTCTTGGCTTCTGCTTCGTCCTTTTGTCCGGCCTTCATCAGAGCCCCAATCTCTCGGGCACACTGATTTTGCTCAGCGAGCAGGCTGTCGAGCTCTGTTTGGCTCTGACGCCGAGCCTCGTCCAGTCGCAGGACTTCGTCTATGATATCGTCGGCTTTGAAGCCCTTTTTAGCAAGCTTGAGTATGACCTCTGCCCGGTTATCCTTAATCTGCTTGAGTGTAAGCATAGAGTGGTGTATGATCCATAAAGAGAGAGGTTGCCCCAAAGGTCCTACGACCCTCAGAGGCAACCTCTCTCGTGAGTTCTAATCTAAATCTAAAGATGTGATCTACTCGTCGTGCAGTAGAGATTAAGCCTCTGCCTGTACAGACACATACGATCGGTTGTCCTTCTTGCGTGTGAAGACAACCTTACCATCGATCAAGGCATAGAGCGTGTGATCCTTGCCGATACCTACACCAGCACCAGGATGATGCTGCGTACCACGCTGACGCACGATGATGTTACCAGCCTTAGCTGTCTGACCGCCATAGAGCTTTACCCCCAGGCGCTTGCTTTCTGATTCGCGTCCGTTCTTGGAACTACCGACACCTTTTTTATGAGCCATTTCTTTGTTCTAGTTTAAGGGGTTAATGAATTAAGCGACAACTTCCTTTACGAGGATCTCCGTGAACTGCTGGCGATGGCCGTTGAGCTTACGGTAGCCCTTTCTTCTCTTCTTGTGGAAGACGAGTACCTTGTCTCCTTTAACTAGTGGAGAGAGGACTTCGCACACAACCTTAGCACCCTCTACGACAGGAGCACCTACAGTTACGAGGCCATCCTTGTCTGCAAGGAGTACCTTGTCGAACTCAACTACTGAACCACTCTCTGCACCAGCGATGTGGTGCACGAACAAGCGACGGCCCTGCTCAACCTTGAACTGCTGTCCTTGAATTTCTACGATAACGTACATTTGAATATTACTAATTGAAATTAGTCCCGTAAGGTGGATCAGATTTCTCGATCTTCTCACTTAATACGCATACCCTACTTAGGAAAATCTGTGCAAAGGTAATGCTTCTCTCTGAGACCCGCAAGTCTGCATTAGTATTGTCCCTCGGATGGTTCTGCTCATTGCTGGGTTCAGAGTCTTGCTACGCTCCCTATCGAAGCCTCTGACACGACCGAAGAGTGAGGACGAACGAGGGCTCCACTGTGCATGGATAGCCATCCTGATAGGGGCTCGAGGGAGGCGTTAGGAGAAGCTCCATTTCGATCCTATTTATACCTCGGTGTAGGCTTAGATAGGATCGTAAGTGAGACCCAAATAGGAGCTCCACCACGATCCTACTTACACCTCGATTCAAGTCCTACTTAGATCTCTACGTCGATCTTACTTAGATCTCCATCGAGGCCCTATCTGCAACCTCGTCAGTGTCCCTATCTACATCTTCGGATGTGTCTCATGGATACACATAGGCCGGAAGTGTCAAGCATTCTCTTTACCTTTGCGGTACATTGAAACTAAGGAGAACTACAAGCTATATGTATCGTCAGCGAATGATCAAGAAACTATCCCTAGGCGTCCTGATTGCCCTATCCCTTGGCTGTAGCCTGCCCATGCATGGGCAGAATGCCAGCAGTAACAAGAAAAGCTATACCAAGGCTCTCGACGTCATGGGCTCATCAATGGCATTGCTCAATAGGTACTTCGTCGATAGCGTCAATATCGAGAAGATCAGCAAGATTGGTATCAATGCTATGCTGCATAGCCTAGACCCCTATACAGAGTACTTCTCGGAGGAGGACTCCGAACGTCTACGCTTGATTACCACGGGCGAGTACGGAGGGATCGGGGCTATCATTTCCCAACGCCCCGATAGCACTGTTATCATCAACGACCCCATGGAGGGAATGCCTGCCGCCGAGGCTGGGCTCAAGGCTGGGGATGTGATCCTCGAGGTCAATGGACATGACCATCGCCGCTCGAGCAGCGAGGCCGTAACTAAAGATCTCAAGGGAGAGCCTGGGAGCATGCTAACGATCCTCGTGCAGCGCATGGGAGAGAAGAAGCCTCGTAAGGTCTCTTTCAAGCGTCGTAAGATTAGGATCAATCCTGTGTCGTATTACGGAATGATCGATCAAGACCTGGGCTATATCGCCCTCAACTCTTTCCCAAATACTGCCACCATAGAACTCAAGAAAGCTCTCGACAAGCTCATGCAAGAGCCCAACCTCAGGGGGCTCGTCCTGGATCTGAGAGGTAATGTCGGAGGACTGCTCGATGAGGCCGTGAAGGTTGTAAACCTCTTCGTCCCCAAGGGTAAGGCCGTGGTGATGACCAAGCAGCGTGCGGATCTCAAGCAGGACATTACCCTCAAGACGATGACCAGCCCCATTGCCCCCAGGCTTCCCCTAGCTGTCCTTATCGATTCGGAGACGGCTTCGTCGGCCGAGATCGTCAGCGGTGCACTACAGGATCTAGATCGGGCGGTTATTATCGGGCAGAAGAGCTTCGGCAAGGGTCTTGTGCAGACCACCATGCAGCTGCCTCACAATGGAGTGCTCAAGCTGACCACGGCCAAGTACTACATCCCTAGTGGCCGCTGCATCCAGCGCATTGACTACAAGAAGGTGCGGGATGGGCAGCGTGATGCCGTCTTGCCCGATAGCTTGACCCATACCTTCTACACCGAAGCAGGGCGACCTGTGCGCGATGCGGGAGGCATCTTGCCCGATATTCAAGTCTCTCGAGACTCCCTTCCTACGATGATGCTTTACCTGGGTATTAACCCCGATGCTTTCGACTGGATCACGGCTTACACGCTGCGTCATAAGAGCATTGCTTCGCCCACACAGTTCCAGCTCAGCGATGAGGACTATGCAGACTTCGGTCGAATGCTCATCGAGAAGAAGTTCGATTACGATCGTCAAACCGCCAAGAGTCTCAGCACCCTCGAGGAGATCTCCAAGATCGAGGGCTACTACACCAAGCATGCGCAGCTCATGCAGCAGCTTCGAGAGGCTCTCAAGCCAGACCTCAAGCACGATCTCGAGAGCCTTCGTCCGCATATCGAGAGCTTCCTGGAGAGTAGCATTGTCGGACGCTACTACTATCGCCGTGGAGTCATTGAGAGAGAATTGCTTACCGACAAGGTCGTTCAAGAAGCTAAGGAGGTGCTCAGAGATGCAGCTCGCTACAGCTCTATCCTAAGCCCTAGTGTGCAAACCGCTACAAGTTCGGCGAAGTAGATGAAGAAGATCTTCTGTCCCAAGTGCGATGGGGTGATTATCCTTTCTCATGCACGTCTCAGGGAGATCCGTGAGAGCCAAAGTGATCGAGCCGCTATTGTCTGCCCGAGCTGTGGACATCAGCTGCGCATTCGTCTGAGGTCAGCATCCTCTGAGCCTCAGGAGCAGGGTAGGCAAGCATCTACAGGCGAGAGCCTAGGCCACATTGTCGTCCTGGAGAATGTATTTGGTTACAAGCAGCTCTTCCCTCTTTATCTTGGACTAAATAGGATAGGGCGACGCAACAAGGATACTCAGACCGATATCCCCATCATTACGGGTGATCCTAGTATGGATCGTCATCATGCCATAATCAAGGTCATGCAGCGCAAGGGTGGGGGGCTGAGCTTCGCGCTCTCGGATGATGACAGCCGTGTTGGGACTTTCGTCGCTGGGAGGTTGCTCGCTCCTCGTGAGTGGTGCAACCTCGAGACGGGCGACGTCTTCACCCTTGGGGCGACGAGTGTGATCTTCTCCAGTGATCCATTACCCTCCGAGGCCCAGGAGCAGGTAGAAAGTGATATTTAGGCTCTGTCTCTATATTTTGCTTGGGAATATTAATCTGTTGATACAAACATATTGGAAGAATAATGAATGCCGTAGAAAGAGTTAGAAACATTTTGAACTATTGTATCAATGAGGTACAAATGTACCGTCAGTGTCCGAACAGTAAGTACTATAACTTTTGGCCGTGTGATTACAACAATAACTGGTTCAATCACTTTGTTGAGCATCGAGGCCTGGCGAAGGAGCGGCATCGATTGAATTTCTTTTCTGTATTCGGGAATCCATTACTCCCCAGAATCATTCCCGGTAAAAAGGTCTTTTTTACTGGAGAAAACTTGGCAGATAATTCCATTCATAGTATTGGAAGGGCGTTTAAGAAGACCTTCCCCGTTTATGATCTCGTTCTTGGTTTTGACTATGAGGTTGAAGATAGCCGTGTCAACTATATGCGTTTCCCTCTGTGGATAGCTTTTCTCATTGATCCCACCGCTGATTATCAAAAGATTAAAGAGACGATCGAGAGGATCAATGACCCCTCCACGAGGCTTAATGCCAGCCGAGATCGCTTTGCTTGCCTTGTGGCTAGCCATGATAAGACTGGGATACGTCAGAAGCTGTATGATGTACTTATGCCCATTGCCTCAGTTACTTGCCCTGGAAGGTTTCAGAATAATACGAATGAATTGCATGATCTGTATGCAAATGACAAAAGGGAGTATCTGAAGCTCTTCAAGTTCAATGTTTGTCCTGAGAACTCCTCTACTCCCGGCTATATTACAGAGAAACTATTTGATTCTTTTGCATCAGGTTGTATCCCGATATACTTTGGAGGAGGAACAGAAGAGATAGAACCGGATATCGTTAATCAAGGAGCCTTTATTCGATACTGGGATGATGGTCGAATGGACTGGATGGACACGGTTCGAGAGCTTTGGGAGTCTCCCTCCGCATACAGAGCTGTGGCCGAAATTCCTCCCTTTAAGGAGCAAGCAGCAGATGTTATCTATGCTTACATGGAGAATCTTCATGACAAGCTTGCCGCAATTGTCCGTTAAGGCGGAAGTGGAGTTAATATGAATACAACAGATTTAGTGGACAGATATACCATAAAGCCCACTAAAAATGGTTAGATCTACAACTACTTTTTTATACGAAGTTCATGGAACGTAGTGCCAAGATTTATGTTGCAGGCCATCGAGGCCTCGTCGGTAGTGCCATCCTCAGAGCCCTTCAAGGGCAGGGGTACACCAATCTAGTAGTTCGAACCCACGCCGAGCTAGACTTAACGGATGCTGTGGCCACACGAGCCTTTTTCGAAGAGGAGAGGCCCGAGTATGTCTTCCTCGCAGCTGCCAAGGTCGGAGGGATTATGGCAAACAATACCTATCGGGCAGACTTCCTACTCGATAATCTTGCTATCCAGCAGCATGTGATCGGAGAAAGTCTCCGTACAGGGGTCAAGAAGCTCCTCTTCTTGGGTAGTACCTGCATTTATCCCAAAGAGGCTCCTCAACCCATGAGCGAAGATTGTCTCTTGACTTCCCCCCTCGAATACACAAACGAACCCTATGCTATTGCGAAGATCGCAGGACTCAAACTCTGCGAGAGTATGAATTTGCAGTATGGTACGAACTTCATCGCTGCCATGCCTACGAATCTGTATGGCCCGGGGGATAACTTCGACCTTGAGCGCAGTCATGTCTTGCCCGCAATGCTACGCAAAATGTTGCTGGCAAGGGCTTTGTCCGAGTCGGACTGGGCATTCATCCGTCGAGACCTTGAGGTGAGACCCCTCCTTCAGCTAGGGGCTCTGAGCGAAGAGAGCAATGAGGCTATTGCCCAAGTACTAGACGAGCACTATGGCATCAAGGCTAGTGAACTAATCCTTTGGGGCAGTGGGCGGCCTCGCAGGGAGTTCCTTTGGAGTGAGGATATGGCCCGTGCCTGTGTGTTTCTCATGCAGCAGGTGAACTTCTCTGACCTCATCCCTGAGACAGGCCCTGTGCGCAACTGCCACATTAATGTTGGTACTGGAGAGGATATTAGCATCAGTGAGCTGGCTCATTTGATCGCCTATGTCGTTGGCTATAAGGGGAAGATCTCCTTCGATGTTACGAAGCCAGACGGTACGATGCTGAAGTTAACTGATCCTAGCCGCCTGCATCGCATGGGCTGGAGGCATAGTGTAGGGTTGGACGAGGGGATCGAGCAGCTACACCGTTGGTATCTCTCTAGCCTTGAGCAATAACTTGTCCCCTATAGATTTCCTATGGCTCAGCCGAGAGCTTACGAGCATTAGATGAACGAACAATCCAGCCCGATATGCCTCATCGGATCGAGATCCAGGCCTAGGTTGCTTGTTCTGATGCTTGTTTTTCTTGCCTCGGCCCTCCCTCAGAGCCTATGGGGCAACATGCCACTGCGTGATAGCCTCTTCTCTTTGCCTCGGGAGGCTTTCGATGCCACGAGTGATTCGCTGGTCAAGCATTTGCTTATAGAGGAGGGTTCGCCTATCCGTCGGAGCAATCGTGTGCGCCTATTGACCAGTGGGCAGGAGAAGTTCGACGATCTCTTCGACCATATTCGTCAGGCACAGCATCATATTCACATGGAGTACTTCAACTTTAGAAATGACTCCATCTCGCATGCTCTCTTTACCTTGCTCGCCGAGAAGGCAGAGCAAGGGGTGGAGATACGCATCCTCTTTGATGACTTTGGCAACTGGTCGAATAATCGCCCCCTCAAGCGTCGAGACCTCCTCGAGCTTAGAGATTTGGGAATAGATATTGTCAAGTTTGACCCCATCCGCTTCCCCTATATCAATCATGCTAAGAGCCGCGACCATCGTAAGATCGTGGTGATTGATGGCTATATCGGCTATGTCGGGGGGATGAATGTCGCAGACTATTACATCAATGGCCTACCTAAGATCGGCCCGTGGAGGGATATTCACATGCGGATCGAGGGGGATGCAGTGCTGGATCTGCAGCAGGTCTTTATTGATATGTGGCGAGGGGAGACTGGGCGAGACATTTCGGGCTATGGCTACTATATCGGTAGCCCCAATCCGCCCCCTGCGGACTCTGCCATCGCTGTGGCTATTGTCGATCGAGAGCCGAATATCAGCCCAGAGGCTATTAAGAGGGCCTATGCGGCCTCGATACAGGTCTCGGACGATAGGGTTCGGATCATCAACCCTTACTTCGTCCCAACGACCTCGATTTGGCGAGCTATTCGCTCTTCGCTTAAGCGCGGTATTCAGATCGAGATCATGGTGCCTGAGAAGTCTGACATCCCCTTCACCCCGGATGCGATGTTGCATAAGTTGCGTAAGCTATCCCGGCATGGAGCTAAGGTATTACTCTATCAGGGAGGCTTTCATCATTCCAAAATCATGACCGTGGACGATCGCTTCTCAACAGTAGGGTCTGCTAATCTCAACAGTCGTAGCCTGCGCTATGACTATGAGACGAATGCCTTTATCTTCGATCGGGGCTTTACTGCGGAGCTCGACTCGCTCTTTGATCGGGACAAAGAGCATTGCATCCCACTGGATGATGACTATTGGGAGCGGAGAAGCCTATGGCGTAAGTTCGTCGGTTGGTTTGCTAATCTACTGACACCCTTCCTTTGAATGAGAGATCCGAGGCCTTTACAGGTCTCGGATCTTTTCACTTTGAGTATTCGCCAGGCATGCTGATCGGGCTCTGAGCATAGCCTCCCATTCGGCTGAGAAGCGTTCGTTCCTGTCTATCTTAAAGTCCTCCACCCCATGTCGATCGATCAGGTCGAGGACGTAGCCTACAGTCAAGAGTTCGGGGTCAAAGGCTGGCTGATAATAGACCCCCTCAGGGTCGCTGGAGAGGCGCACTTCGACGATGAGGCCTAGCCTACGCAGCAGTGTAAGTGAGCGTCCCAGCATGCGGGCAGGGATCTTGCATTCGCTCGAGAGACGTGCCGCATCGTAGGGTGGGAGGTAGGGGTCGGCGAAGTGCTTGGTCATGCGGCTGAGGATGATCAGAGTGACGAAGTCTTGGTAACGCCTAGAGGCATTGTCGCTGGCAGCCTCGAAGTAGAAGTTGCCTACATTCTGTATTGAGTGGCTCAGTTGTGCTCCGAATAGGGTAATCACCCAGGAGAGCTGTAGCCAGAGGAGCAGTAGGGGAAAGGCCGCAAAGCTCCCATAGATCGCATTGTATCGAGAGATCCATAGTACCCCGCTGATGTAGAGGGCTTGGAAGATCTGAAAGGCCGATCCTGCGATCACCCCTGCGATCAATGCAGGCATGAAGCGCACTCGTACATTCGGCATGAATTTGTATAACCCGAAGAAGAGTATGATCGAGAGTGCATAGGGGAGAAATTTGAAGAGCTGTGCCGTCAGCGGGCCAATAATCATGAGGTCGCTGAGGTAGGTATTCTTGATCGTTGTCATGAAGATCGTTACCCCACTGGAAAGGATCATCAGCACAGGGATAAGGACGAATATTCCGAGGTAATTGATGATCCTACGCCCCCAGGAGCGTCGGTGTGGAGCCTGCCAAATATCGTTGAAGGTATCCTCAATGTCCACGACGAGCATCAGCACGGTGTAGAGCAGGATCAGGAGACCCAAGCCGACGAAGAGCCCCCCCTGAACTTGGTTTAGATAATTCTCCACATATTCGAAGCCTCGCTGTAGCTCCTCCTCATGCCCAGGAAGAGCCTTGTTGAGCCCATTGCGTACTACATGCTGTAGCCCAAAGCCCTTGGCAATGCCGACAATGACGGCTAGCATGGGGACTAGGGATAGGATGGTACTATAGGTGAGCGATGAGGCCTTGCTGTAGAGGTTCGTTTGGAAGAAGCTATTTACGCTCATCGAAAAAGCCTTGATGGCAGAGATGCCAATAGCTTTAGACCCCGAGAGCTCATCATGGCTGATGCGCCACATATCGAGCGTGAGGAAGCGGAAGCCCTTGATAAATCTGAGGCGTAGATTGCGCAGTATGGCCGATAGGCGGGTTTGTTTATTCATTCTTTGTTGTCGAGGTAAATCTATGCACCATTACAGACCTCAGAGAGACGTCGGGGCGGCTGAGGATCTAAGCAAAGGTAGTAAATCTCTCTAAGCTCTACCTCCACAGCATCTTGAGCATTTATCAGATCTAACGCCACTGGTCTCCCTCTAGGAATTCAAGTAGGATCGATGATGAGATCTAAGTAGGAGTTCGAGTGAAGTCCTATCTGATCCTCGAGTGAGATCCTATCTATATCTCCACTGCGACTCTATTTTATGTCTCTACGGAGTTCTTATTGGCCGCTCGCCCGCGATCCTATCTAGATCCTTTTACGATATGATCTCTAGGTGTTGACTTCGCCTAGTAGAATCTCGAAGAGGGCAGACCAATCTTGTGCGTACGGAGCAGATACTTCTTCCCTGGTAATTGATTGGGTTGCGAGCTTACCGCATAGTGCCTGCTCCATCAGATCGGCTAGCTTAGCGGCATCCTCCACGGGGAAGAAGGCCACTCGTTCGCCTCCAGCAGAGGTCTCGTGCGCATAGGGTAGATCTGCCAAGAGCACGGGCTTGCTTACCCCCAAGGTGTGGCAGGTCTCGAGAAACTCTGTGATCGGCAATCCCCAGGTCTCCACCCGAGAGGGGAAAACGAAGCAGTCAGTCGAGGCATAGTGAGCATACAATCGATCTCGATCCATGAGTCCTGCAAAGTGTAGGGAGCGTACTTCACCCCATCGAGCCTTGATGTACTGAGCATACTTATTCTCATCCCCCCGGATCGTCATGATGGTCTCAAAAGCCCCACAGCCCACTCGCCTCTCCAGCAGTCGTGTGGCCTCGGCTAAGGTCTCGAAACCCTTATGGGTATCGGGTGTAGAGGCAAAGAAGAAGCGGTAGGGTACATCCTCCTCGCCTCTGCTCAAGCTGGAGAGGCTCGCTGGTAGCTGTGCGTTGCGGGGTGGGGGGGCAACGATGAAGCGTTCGGCTGTGATGCCAAACATCTTGCTGAAGCCTCTACGCAGCCACTCTTGCTGGACAATCAAATAGCGATTGCGCCTGATACCTATTTGATAGGCGAACCTGGTGAATAGGGCAAAGAGTGGGATCTTGGGATCAAAGCGGAAGTCCCCCCAATGCCACTTGAGGAAGGGAAAAGAGGTCTGACAGTAAACCGCTTGACGGGCAGCCCGAACCCTCGGTGTCGTATCATGTAGAGAGAGCCATAGGTCGATCGATTCGAGCTCTTTCGATATGCGGTGCATGGTCATGTATTCGCACCACAGACGCTTAGCCCACCCATCGATGGCCCAGGGTAGTTCGATATACTCTATATGGGGATAGTCTGCTAGATCACGCCGATGTACCAGGGCGATGATGCGCCAGCCTTGCCTATTGACCTCGGAGGACAGGAATGAAAGGCATTGTCTGAGGATGGTCAACGTCCCCCCTTTGCGCAGGTTTACGGCCGAAATGACAATCGTTCGCTTCATCGGCTCAATGTTTCGTGTGGAGTAACTGGCCGAATAGCTCTTCCCATTGTGCCATAATGGGCTCTATTTGGTATCGTTCGGAGGAGCGAATAGCTTCGGCAGACATCTTTTGACGAATAGCTTCATCACCCATGAGTTTCGCTAGTGCTTCAGCGAAGGCCTGTTCATTCCCCGGCTCAATCAGATAGCCAGATTGCCCGTGGCGGACGATATCTCTTGGACCACTTGGACACGCATAGGAAACAACAGGTAGTCCAATAGCCTGTGCTTCAATGAGTACCATTGGTAGACCCTCGTAATGAGAACTCATTACGTAGATAGATGACTTACAATACTCCCTTTCGATGTAGTGGCTAATACCTCCAAGGATGATCTGCTGCTCTAGTCCTAGTCTATTGATTTTATCTTGAAGCTCTTGTCTTAATGGCCCATCCCCCATAATAACTAGCTCCCAATCAGGAAATTGTTTCGCAACTAGAGCCCATAGATCTATGAGTGAAGAGAAATTTTTCTGATATTCAAATCGTCCTACAGCAATGGCTCTTTTAGAAGAAATATCGGCAATCTTTTTAGGTGCAAAGGGGCAGGCGTTAGGGATGACTATTACGTTCTTATTACGCTTCCATAGTTTTAACTCTTCTTGAGTTAAGATGACAAAACGATCGTAGCGGCGAGAAAGTAGCTCTTCTGCCCACACCCGTAAGACTCCCCAAAGACGATACAACCATCTATTTTTGGGGTACATTAGTATTCGTGTATACTTAGAGCTATGGAGTTCTAGCACCTTGAGGCTGCCATCTCGAAGAGATGGCAATAGTGGTGCATCTTGGAAGAAGGTCGATACCGTAATGTCGGGCTTGATCTCGGCGAGTAGGGCCTCGAGTTTGCGCTTATGCTCGCCTCTCTTGATACGTAGAGCCCGCAGACGACGCCACCGTCCGAGAGCATTGTCCAGCTCATAGTTGAGCGCAAGGTCATGTAGCTGAACCCGATCGTCTAGATCAAAGGCTGGCCTCGCCCCTCTCTGATCAGTCGTGATGATGTGTACCGTATGCCCATGCTGCACCCAGTAGTTTGCCTTGCTCGATATTACTCGCTCGATGCCACCTCTGCGGTGCAGTGCCTGAAGGCAATATGCTATAACCATAATGTACGTAACTATTTCTTTAAGCAAAGGTAGCAAAAGGAATAGAGACTTTGTTGCCTGCATGCTGGAGGTTCTTGCAAAAGGAAAAGGGTTGCGGAGAGGCCTCAGCCTCACCACAACCCCTCTCGGATAGTTTTGCTCTCCGTTGAGAGACTTAGAAAGCCTCGATGATGGGAAGGAACTTCTCAACAGACAGAGAAGCCCCGCCGATCAGTCCGCCATCAACGTCTGGACGAGAGAAGAGCTCCTGAGCATTACCTGCATTGCAGCTGCCACCATAGAGGATCGTGCAGTCCTCTGCGATCTGAGCCCCATACTTGTTGGCTATGAAGCTGCGGATGTGCGCATGAATCTCCTGAGCCTGATCGGAGGTAGCGGTCAGACCTGTACCGATAGCCCAAACAGGTTCGTAGGCCAGCACGATCTTGCCAAAATCCTCTGCTGAGAGCGAGAAGAGTGCTTGAGCGATCTGCTGCTCTACAACCTCGAAGTGCTTGCCAGCCTCACGCTCCTCCTTCACTTCACCGATGCAGAAGATAGGTGTCAGGCCATTGGCTAAGGCTAGCTTCACCTTCTCTGTCAGGATCTGATCCGTCTCACCATAGTAGGCTCTTCGCTCGGAATGTCCTAGGATCACATAGCTAGCCCCAGTAGAGGCCACCATAGCGGCAGATACTTCGCCCGTGTAAGCTCCCTCAGCCTTGTCGGCACAGTTCTCAGCAGCGATGCCGATGGGGCTATCAGTGGCTAGTTCGGCAATGCTTGCCAGGTGAATGAAAGGAGCACCAATGATGACTTCGCAGCGGAGCTGCTTGCCCGATAGGGTGGACTTCAGTTCTTCGATGAAGCTCTTCCCTTCACAGAGGGTTTTATTCATCTTCCAGTTCCCTGCTACAATGTTCTTTCTCATTTGTCGTTTACTTTTATGAATGATGATTAGTTGAATTTGTCTCTCTTCCTCTTCTGACTAGTTGGGAGAGTACCATGATGTACCTTAGTAGCAGTCGCAGAGCCCCGTGTAGCAGTAGTGCTGCCCACAGCCCGAGCAGTGCCATGCGCCAGTAGGTAGGGTGGGTTGTCTTACCCTCCTGCATACGACTATGCAGGTAGGTCGTGATTTGCTCCGTTTCGGGTAGGTTGGCCGTGGAGATCTTGTCTACTATCTTACCCGAGCGCAAGAGCAGTAGTGTCGGATTGCCTCTGCCGATCGTCTTGATGGTCGTCGCATCCGCTGTTAGGAACGGATAGCTAGCTCCGGTCTGATATTGCCACCACTCCATAGCAGACTTAGAGCCATCTGAGACACCATAGAAATTATAGCCTAGGCTTCGGCTCTGTCTGTAGAGCTCGTTGATTTGGTCGATGTGCCCTTGGTCGGCACGTTCAAGATTGGCCGAGAGGAGGAGGATTGCCCCCATGCTATCGCTCAGAATGTTCTCTGTGAGGTTCTCCCCATCCGCCCCCAGCAGGTCGAGACTGTAGCGTGATGACTCCAGTTCTGTGGGGGCAAGGCTCTCTACCTTGACGAAGCTCCATGAGCTATCGGGTAGGCTGTCGGGAGAGAAGCTCCCTTGCTCCCCGTTCCGCTCATAGATGTAGCGGCTGGCCTCGAGCAGTCGGGTCTGTCGCTCAGATTGCTCCATCGCAATGGCTTGAGCTAGATCTAGCCCTCTAGGGTAGGGGCGTAGGTCAATGATCGGTAGGTACTTTACATTCGCATGGATGAAAGTCGTAATACCAAAGACTGCTAGAACCATAGGTATCCATCGCTCTCGCCGAGTGTAGAGGTAGTGAATACCTCGGGCATGACGCATAACCCAGTAAGAGAGAGGTAGGAGCAGAAGGTTTTTGATTACTGTCTCTGTGTTGGAGAGCCTAATGGCATCTCCGAAGCATCCACAGTCTGTAATCGCTCCGGTTACCAAGGTGTAGACCGTTAGCAGAGTCATCAGCAGCATGGTCAAGAAGATCAGTCTAGAGCAGAGCCTGCGATAAATGCCCATTAGTAGGAAAGAACCCAGCAGGAACTCAATAGCACACACTCCATAGGCTAGCCAAGCCATTCCCGTTTCGTACTCGGCCAAGAAGCCTAGGCCGAAGGCTCTTACATACTCGCCCAGCTTGAGAGATACCCCTATAGGATCTATGGCCTTGAGTAGTCCTGAGGCTACGAAGACCCCACCGAGTATTACCCGGGCAACCTCCAATACATAGCGAGAGTAAGACTTCATTGTTGTAGCTTGACTAAGGCAAAGATGGCATAATTGACCATGTCCATGTAGTTGGCCTCGATCCCCTCAGAGGCAAGCGTTTCTCCACCTAGGTCTTCGATCTGCTTTGTACGATAGATCTTGGTCAAGATGAGGTCTACGAGAGAGCTCAAGCGCATCTGTCGCCAAGCCTCTCCATAGTCATGATTTTTGGCTCTCATCAGCTCTAGGGTGCGCTCCAGTTGTCTGTCATAGCACTCTAGAGCCACTTCGCAGCTAATGTCGGGGTGGTCTACTGCTCCGCGCTCGAGCTGTATCATGGCCACGAGACCATAGTTGATGATCCCGACGAACTCGGGCTCTATCCCCTCATCCACACATCGCTCCCCGACCTGCTGGAGCGTCCGAATACGTCCAGCCTTGATGTAGATTTGATCTGTCAAGGACGAGGCTCTCATGATCCGCCACGAGGGGCCATAGTCATGGAGCTTGCGTACGAATAGCTCTCGGCACTGGGCCACGACGGTCTGTACTTGTGCCTGGGTGTCTGATTTGCTCATAGCTCTCTAGCTGTGTAGATGTTAGCCAACGACTTCGTCAGTCAAGGCAATGGCTAGCACTTGGCTGATCTCGTCTACATAGTGGAAGGTGAGGCCCTTGATATAGGTTGCTCCGATCTCTTCAATATCCTTGCGATTCTCGCTGCAGAGGATGATGTCTGTAATGCCTGATCGTTTGGCTGCAAGGATCTTCTCCTTGATCCCTCCGACAGGCAATACCTTGCCTCTAAGGGTGATCTCGCCCGTCATGGCTAGATTGGCTCGCACCTTACGTCGAGTAAGGGTAGAGACGAGTGAGGTCACGATGGTAATCCCTGCGCTGGGGCCATCCTTGGGCACTGCTCCCTCGGGCACGTGGATGTGCACCTCTCGCTCCTTGAATGCCTCGGGTTGGATGCCAAACTCTTCGGCATGAGTGCGAATATAGCTTAAGGCCAGAACGGCAGACTCTTTCATCACATCACCGAGGCTACCTGTGAGGATGAGCTTACCCTCCTGTCCCTTGTGTAGGCTGCTCTCTACGAAGAGGATCTCGCCCCCTACACTCGTCCAAGCAAGACCCACAACAACGCCTGGGTGGTCATTGCCCTGATACTTGTCTCGGGAATAGGGAGGTTTGCCCAGATACTCCTCGACCTGCTTGGGGGTAATATCCCTAGGGGCATAGTCGCCAGAGGCCTCGATGAAGGCTATCTTGCGCAGAATCTTAGCGATTTGCTTATTCAGTCCTCGCACCCCGCTCTCTCGGGTGTAATGTTCGATGACGTGTTCTATGCCTTTGTTGCTGAATGTAACGGTCTTGTAACGCAATCCGTGTGCCTCGATCGCCTCTGGGATGAGGTGTCGCTTGGCAATCTGTACTTTCTCTTGGGTAATATACCCCGAGACCTCGATCATCTCCATGCGGTCTCGCAGAGGCTGAGAGATGTTGGAGATGTTGTTGGCCGTAGCGATGAAGAGTACCTTGCTCAGGTCGTAGTCAATGTCGAGATAGTTGTCGTGGAAGGCTGTATTCTGCTCTGGGTCGAGGACTTCTAGCAGGGCAGAGGAGGGGTCTCCCTTGTAATCGCTGGAGACCTTGTCAATCTCGTCCAGGACAAAGACTGGGTTAGAAGTCCCAGCCTTCTGAAGACCCTGGATGATACGCCCGCTCATTGCGCCGATATAGGTACGTCGATGGCCTCGGATCTCAGCTTCGTCGTGCACCCCACCGAGCGAGATGCGGACGTACTTGCGCCCGAGGCTCTCGGCGATGCTCTTGCCTAGAGAGGTCTTACCAACTCCTGGAGGGCCATAGAGACAGATGATGGGGGATTTGAGATCGCCCTTGAGCTTGAGGACGGCTAGGTGTTCGAGGATGCGCTCCTTGACCTTCTCGAGGCCGTAGTGATGACTATTGAGGATGCGCTGGGCGTTCTTTAGGTTGAAGTTGTCCTGACTATACTCGCCCCAGGGCAATGAGAGCACTGTGCGCAGGTACTGCATCTGAATGCCGTACTCAGGGCTCTGAGGATGCATCCGCTCAGCCTTGCCTACCTCCTTCTCGAAAGTTGTCTGAACCTCTAGGCTCCACTTCTTTTTGCGAGCCTCCTCTCTCAGCTCAGTGATCTCGATCTCTGAGGGGTTGCCACCGAGTTCTTCCTGTATCGTACGGATCTGTTGCTGGAGGAAGTACTCCTTCTGCTGCCTGTCCATCTCCTCTCGAGTGCGACTTTGTAAGTTCTCCTTGAGTTGAGCGATTTGTAGCTCGGTATTTTGGGCCGTAAGTACCTTGAGTGCTCGCTCTCGCAGCGAGTCGATCTCTAGCAATGCTTGCTTCTTTTCTAGATCTAGGGCTAGGTTACTGGCAGCAAAGCTGACGATATAGATTGGGTTCTTATTACCCTTGAGCGCACCTACGAATTCGTTAGGCATGTTGCGCATATTGTGCTGTAGGAGGCTCAGCGTATTGTCCTTGATGGTCGAGAGGAGCACCTTGTCCTCAGCCCGATTGCGCTTGGGCAGGACTTCAGGTCTCAGGGCAATTGTCCCACGTAGGAATTCGCCCTCTGTATTGATATCGCCGAGGTCAAATCTCTGCCGTCCCTGTACGATAACAGTGATCTGCCCATCGGGGAGCTCGATCACACGTAGCAGCTCGGCCATGACCCCGACGTCGAAGAGATCCTCACGTTTAGGGTACTCAACTCCGTTGTCTCGCTGAGCCACAGTGCCGAAGAGGCCCTGTGTGCGCTCGATGTGTCGAATGAGTTTGACTGACTGCTCTCGCCCGATAAGGATGGGCATAGCGAGGCCTGGGAAGAGCACCATATTGCGTAGGGCGAGGATGGGGATCTCCCCCTGTGTGCTCAGCTCTTCCTCTCCACTGAGGCTGAAGTCTACGTCTATAGGACAATCGGCCACTACGGGGAAGATCCCGTTGGCCTCCTCGACCTGATCTATTATTTGTAAAATATCTTTGTTGTTCATCTATTGTTAAGGGATAATACCCTCGAGTCATAATGTAAATACTGCAAACACAACATCAAATATCGTGCCAATGTGGACTGCCTCCTGATCTCTCAAGACAATTGCTGGGTAGATGCTCCTTAGTGGGGTAGGCTAGAGGGTTGTGCTGTAGATCTATAAGGATCTTGGCAAGAGATCTCTATACTTCGGTTAATGGGGCTACGGCGAAATGGTCATTTCGTCGCAGCCCCATCTCTCATGGGCGATCTGTCAGATGCTCTATGCGGGCCCTACTTCTGTAGAGAAGTCCTGCGCCTCTTGACGAAGTATAGGCCGATGAGTATTACCACAACTATGCCAGCGATAGAGAGGCCAATGGTCTTGCTGTAGGCGATCAGAAGCTCCTGGTTAGCTCCGAGGAAGTAGCCTAAGGCTGCCAAGACGACATTCCATGCCCCCGCTCCGATGGTTGTGTAGAGAAGGAAGGGCCCTAGGGGCATTCCCGCCATCCCTGCAGGGATGGAGATGAGCTGACGGATGCCAGGGATCAATCGCCCCACGAGGGTCGAGATCGCCCCATTCTTTTGGAAGTAGGCCTCGGCCCGCTCTACTTTCTCTCGGCTCAGCAGGCACAAGCGACCCACTCGGCTCTCGGCAAAGCGATAGACCACTGGGCGACCGAGGTACTTGGCTAGGTAATAATTGACCAAAGCCCCTATGTTGCAGCCTATTGTGGCGAAGAGGACAACGAGCAGGACGTTGAGTTCGCCATTAGCTGCACGCCAGGCTGCTGGGGGAATGACTATCTCTGAAGGGAAGGGGATAAACGAGCTCTCGATAGCCATCAGAACCGTTACCCAAAAGTAGTCCAGGTGGCGTAGGATCTCCTGTATAAACTCTAGTGATTCCATTACATCAAGGAGAGATTATTGATTAATCTTCTTCCAGTTATCCTTGAGCGAAACGGTACGGTTAAACACCAATCGCTCTCTCGTGCTCTCTCTGTCTACGCAGAAGTAGCCGATACGCTGGAACTGGAATCTCTCACCCACCTGTGCCGAGGCGAGGAAACGCTCGATGCGGCAGTGCTGACGCACGACGAGCGACTCGGGGTTGATGAGCTCATGGAGCTCCTTGCCCTGTATCTCGGAGGGGTTCTCGTCGGTGAAGAGACGATCATAGAGTCGTACCTCGGCCTCTACGCTGTCGTGGCATGATACCCAGTGGATTGTCCCCTTGACCTTGCGGTTGCTCTCGGGCATCCCAGAGAGGGTGTTGGGGTCGTACTCGGCATATACCTCGACGATGTTGCCCTGCTCATCCTTCTTACAGCCAGTACATTTGACGATGTAGGCACTCTTGAGGCGAACCTCCTGGCCTGGGGTCATGCGGTAGTACTTCTTGGGGGCATCCTCCATGAAGTCATCACGCTCGACGAAGAGTTCTCTAGCGAAGGTGATGCTGTGCGAGCCAGAGGTTGGATCTTCGGGATTGTTGACGAACTCCATCTGCTCGACCTTGTCCTCAGGGTAGTTGGTGATAACCAGCTTGATGGGGTCAAGCACAGCCGAGGCACGGGTAGCGTGCTGATTGAGATCCTCACGCACAGCATGCTCGAGGAGGGCTACATCGATGATACCATCGTATTTGGTGTAGCCGATCTTGTCGATGAAGCTACGGATCGATTCGGGTGTATAGCCACGGCGGCGATATCCACAGATCGTAGGCATGCGGGGGTCGTCCCAACCCTGGACGAGCCCATCCTTGACCAGTTGTAGCAGCTTGCGCTTGCTCATCATCGTATAGGTGAGGTTGAGGCGGTTGAACTCAAACTGCCTGGGTCGATATGACCGCTCGTCCTTGAGTAGGTCGATAAAGTAGTCGTATAGTGGGCGGTGTACCTCAAACTCAAGCGTACAGATCGAGTGGGTTACCCCCTCGAAGTAATCACTCTGACCATGGGCAAAGTCGTACATCGGATATACGCTCCAGGTGCGCCCTGTACGGTGATGTGGGTGCTTGATGATGCGGTAGATGATGGGGTCTCGGAAGTGCATATTGGACGAGGCCATGTCGATCTTGGCACGTAGGGTCATAGCTCCCTCGTCGAATTCGCCTGCATTCATGCGGCGGAATAGGTCTAGGCTCTCCTGAGCTGGACGGTCTCTGTAGGGGCTATGCATCCCGGGGACGGTGGGCGTCCCCTTCTGCTGAGCGATCTGCTCGGCTGTCTGCTCGTCCACATAGGCATGGCCCTCGAGGATGAGACGCTCGGCGAAGGTATACAGCTCGTCGAAGTAGTCTGAGGCGTAATAGATCTCGTTCCACTTGAAGCCCAGCCACTCGATGTCTTCACGGATGGCCTCTACATACTCCACATCCTCCTTGACTGGGTTCGTGTCGTCGAAGCGTAGGTTGCAGATACCGCCATATCGCTCTGCGATGCCGAAGTCCATGCAGATGGCCTTGGCATGTCCGATGTGTAGGTATCCGTTGGGTTCGGGTGGGAATCGGGTTTGTAGTCTGCCGTCGTTTTTACCTTCCTTGAGATCTTTCTCAACGATCTGTTCGATGAAGTTGAGGCTGCGCTTGGGGGTTGCCTGTAGCTCTTCGCTGGTAGCCATATATGTAGAAGTTCTCCTTAATTATATAATCATATTTACTAATGCCCCACAAAGGTAATAAATTATGCTTTGGCTTTGCTCGTCTCGGGATCTCTGCTCTGTTATGCTTCGAGCGAAGCATGGAGGTTACCGAGGTATTGGGGAAGTTTCTATCGGGGGAGGTGATGGTATGCTCTAGTAGGGCTCGATTGATCTCTTACTTATACCTCGATGGCGATCCTATCTGTACCTCGATCGAGCTCCTACTTATACCTCGATGTCGATCCTATTTATGTCTCCATTGAGATCCTACTTAGATTTCTATTGCTCTTTCGCCTGGGCCTATATCCCCTGCCTCTCTGGGCCTTCAAGTAGAGCCCATAAACCTATCTTTTTCGATATAAATTCTTGATTACTATATGATTATATCCTTCCTCCTACTCTTATAAATCTTTGCCTCCGATGTACTCCCTTCCCTCGTAAGATGAGATATAGCGAATGAATAGGGCAGAGGTATTGTTTATTCCGAATTTGTGCTTACCTTTGCGGTGTACTACTCGACTAGTACGCTATTTGATTTTGTCAATTAACTCATATAAAGAAATGATCAAGCTAGACAAAGTGAACTTCGGCTATAGCCGCCGAAAGCAGCTCTTCTCGGAGATCGGCTTCGAGCTACCTATGGGTAGCGTCGTTGGTCTCCTGGGGCGTAATGGGGAGGGTAAGAGTACCCTCATGAAACTCATCTCTGGGCAGTTGCTTGCCTCCTCGGGCTCGATCGAGGTGCTCGGCAAGAACCCCAAGGAGCGACCTGTAGGCCTGCTCAGAGAGCTCTATTACCTGCCCGAGGAGGTGCAGATGCCCTCGATCAGCATCCGTGAGTACTTCGACTGCTATGCCCCCTTCTACCCAACCTACGATCAGCGTATCGCCGATAGTTTGATGGGGGAGTTCGACATCAATTGGGGGATGAATCTGGGCAAGATCTCCCTCGGGCAGAAGAAGAAGGCTGCCATCGCCCTGGCTCTCTCGCTGCGTGTCCCCCTGCTCCTGATGGACGAGCCTACCAATGGCCTTGACATCCCGTCCAAGTCGATCTTTCGCCGTGTCGTCGCTCGCTACACCAGCCCCGAGCAGATGATCATCATCAGTACCCATCAGGTTAGAGATTTGGAGCAGCTCATTGACCACCTACTTCTACTCGACGGCAATCGCATTATCGCAAACTACTCGATCGATCATATCCTACGTCATCTGAGCTTTGCCTCTACGACCCCACAGAGCCGTTTCGAGGCTCTGTACGTCGAGCCCAGCATCATGGGCGAGCTCGGGGTCTTTGCTCGTAGAGATGACGAGGCCGAGGGGAACTTCAGCATGGAGCTCTTCTTCAATGCCATGGTCGCCGAACGCTCTCGCATGCTCGCAGCACTAGAAGTGAAGTAAATCCACTCAGATTTAGTTATCCATCTATCAATGAATATGATTATGACTCCCCACAATACCTTTAGTCTCTCTCGAGTTTGGCTCTTGCTCCGCCTGAGCTGGACTGTCTATCGCCGTCCGCTCCTGATCAGCTTGGGCTTGCTCTTCTTCCTCTTGTGGTTTATCGCTCATGTAGACGTGCTCTTCGGTGAGTGGTCTTATCGCCATTGGCAGGATCATTACCTCTTGGGTTATGGCCCTGAGCCTTACATCATGGTCTCTATCTTTTTGGCCTTAGCTACTATCCTTGCAACCCTCTCCAACATCGTTGGGATCAACCGACAGACACGCCATCATACGCCTGGGGCCTATACGCTCCTGCCTGCAACCATCGGGGAGAAGCTCCTCTCGCTAGCCTTGCAGAGCTTTGTCGTCCTTGTCCTGGCTATCCTTGTAGCCCTGGCCGCGATAGGGGCGATCGCTCTCGAGCTCAATCATCAGGCATTGCAGCAGGGTAGTCTTTGGTCGCAAATTTTTGGGGGGAACTACTTCGTTGCCGAGTTTACCAAGCCCCTGGAGGGCGGGGAGATCGAGCGAGGTACTATCCTTGCCTTTTTGATGCCACTGTCGATTTTCCTAGCCTATGCCTTCTCCGCCATACATTTTCGCCGAGTCCTCTCAGCCCTATTGATGACTTCGGCAGTGATCTTCGTAGGTATTCCTGTGCTACTCGTTCAGCTATTAGGTGGGCCTGCATACGAGGTGGGTATAGGGCTTACTCCGATCGAATTTGCCTGGATGTACAACATCTTCTTCTCCCTCCTAGTCATAGGCCTCAGCATTGCTATCTACTATCGTTTCAAAAAGTTGCAAGTCAAATGAAAACCAACCATCTCACCATGGGCTTTGTACAGATCGCCGACTGGGTGTGCGACCGCATCCTTGTGGGGGACTTCATAGCCGAGGGGCGCATCCCCTCAGTGCGGGAGCTCGCTGAGCAGATGGAGGTCAATCCGAACACCATCTCCCGATCTTACGAGCGTCTGCAACGTCAGGAACTCATCTATACCCAGCGAGGCATGGGTTACTTTGTCTCCGAAGGGGCTCGAGAGCAGATATTGGCTCAGCGGCGTAAGACCTTCTTCGAGGAGACAATCCCCGAGCTCAAGACTGAGATGGAGCGGCTACGGATCACTCCCGAGGAGCTCTTCTCAGCTCTGGAGCATTCGCTCTGAATCCCCCGCCCGAGAGCCCCCCCAGGCCTCTGTCTTGACAGACAAATAGTTGTGTGTTTTTGAATAACAATTAGCCCCACTCGATACCCTCCTAGAAGGCCGAGTGGGGCTAATGAGTGATAGGCTATTGATGCTCTAAGCTCTCTAGCGTACCGTGCGGTACTGTACGAAGGCTTCGATCGCCTCGTAACTGGCTAGCCCAAGGCTAGCGTAGAGCTCGGCAAGACCCTTGTTGCGATCCTCCGAACGCTGCCAGAAGAGACGCTCGTCGTCGCCGAGGAATGGAGCTGCCTCCATCTGGCTCTGATGCTTGAGGATGCTATTGCGCTTGAAGCGAAGCTCCTCTGGGCTCATGGGCACAGCCATCTCGATGTGCTCGATCTCCCACTCAGCCCAAGCTCCACGATACATCCATACACGGCAGTCCTCAGCATACCAAGGCTCATCCTTGAAGGTGTCAATAGCCCCGAGGATAGCATCTAGGCAAACCTTGTGCGTACCATGAGGGTCAGCTAGGTCTCCGGCTACGAAGATCTCATGAGGCTTGATGCTCTCGATGAACTCCTTCACGATCTTGATGTCTACCTCGCTGAGATCGCTCTTCTTGACTGTACCAGTTTCGTAGAAGGGGAGGTCTAGGAAGTGGATGTGATCATCAGGTAGACCTACATAGTAGCTACCTGTACGAGCCTCTTCGCGACGGATCGTTCCCTTGAAGAAGCGAACATCCTCGCGCTCTGGATCATTTTCATTTTTATGGTGCTGTAAGAACTCTCGGATCTCTTCCGCCTTCTGTAGGATAGGGTCATTCTCTACGCCATACTTCTTGGCAATATCTCTGAGGAAGAGGGCGTAGCGAATCACCTCTTCGTCCCCTACTGCGATATTACCCGAGGTCTGATAGGCAACATGTACGTCATGTCCCTGCTCCACCAGGCGGTGGTAAGTGCCACCCATAGAGATCACATCATCGTCGGGGTGTGGGCTGAAGACAATTACTCGCTTAGGATAGGGGTTTGCCCGCTCAGGACGGTTGCTATCGTCTGCGTTGGGCTTACCTCCAGGCCATCCAGTGATGGTGTGTTGGATGTCATTAAATACTTTGATATTCACAGCATAGGCAGAGCCAAACTCTGTGATCAGCTCACCGAGACCATTGTCGGTATAGTGCTTATTAGTGAGCTTGAGGATGGGTAGGCCGGTTACCTCGCAGAGCCATACGATAGCGCGGCGGATGAGCTTGTTGTTCCACTCACAGGTCGTAACGAGCCAGGGATGGTTGATACGGGTGAGCAGAGAGGCAGCCCCGAGATCTAGGTAAACCCGAGCATGTGGGTGATTCTGCAGAATAGAGGCTGGGATGGCGTCTGTCATGCGACCCTCTACGGCTAGGGCGATCTGCTTGGCCTTAACATCACCCCAGGCTACTAGTGAGGCCTTCTTCGCTGCTAGGATTGTGCCTAGGCCCACGCTGATAGCGTTGCGAGGCACTGCATCCACGTGGTGGAACATAGACTTGGCTGCCTCCTTGCGGGCCGTAGCATCTAGGGCCACAAGACGAGTGTAGGTGTTAGGTGTGGTACCAGGAGGGTTAAAGCCAATGGCAGATGAAGAGCTGATGCCCAGGATGAAGTGGTCGATGCCACCAAACTCAGCGATTTTCCGTTCGAAAGCTGCACATTCGGCCGACACTGCCTCTACAGAGCATGTGGCAGGGGGAACGAGGATATGCTCGGGCTTAATGTCGATGTGGTCAAGGAACTCGTTCTTCACCTTGGCTAGACAGCCTACAGCTGCATTGGCAGAGAGAGGATAGTATTCATAGCCTAGGACAGCCACGACGTTGACGAAGCTTAATCCCTCTCTCTTGTGGAGCTCGATCAAGGCCTTGTAGACAGCTACGGGCGATTCACCGCCAGAGAGACCCAGTAGGTACTTGTGGCCTGCGTCTTGGGCAGCCTTGATTTCCTCTGCGATTTGGTGGGCGAGGGCTTGAGCTGCCTCGAAGTCATGTTCTCCAATAGTGGTGGGGATTTTCTCGAAGCGGGTCAGTACAGCCTCTTCGATAGCGTTTGCTGGTCGATAATACCTAACAGGTACTTCCGAGAGCTTGATGAGTGAACTTAGATTGGTTCTCATTATCTTTTTTCTCGTTTAGTTGTTTAACTAATGTGAGCTACAAAGGTAGCTATATTTTTCTAGTATAGAGAGGGGACAAACCATAGAATATCACCCTGTAATAGGAGCTATTAACCCTACCTCTATTTGGTCTCTCCATCTCTAGACAGTATTTATCTATTCTCTTCTAGAGTCCCTCTGATACTTTAGATGGATCTCCTTGTTGTCTCCTGTGGCGATCCCTTGGCGAAAAAGCTGAAGTTCACCGACCCATAGCTGCGATGCTCCACGAATAGAGGGTGCTCCTCAAAGCTATAGTTACCCGGGTGTTCGAGTACCAATAGCCCTCCAGGGCGTAGCCTGCCCGACGAGAGAATGAGCTCGGGTAGATCGGCTAGCTGATCGAGCTTGTAGGGTGGGTCAGCGAAGATGAAGTCGAACTCTGCCACTCCAGGCATGCGCAGGTAGCGCAGGACATCAGTCTGTAGGACTTTTGCCCTATCTCCCTCTCCGAGTTTTTCTATTACCGAGCGAATGAAGGTGGCATGCTCTCGGCGTTGTTCGACAGCGACGACACGAGCGCAGCCTCTAGAGAGCATCTCAGCCGAGATACTGCCTGTACCAGCAAAGAGGTCTAGGGCTACGACCTCCTCCCAGTCTAGGTAGTGGGCGAGGACGTTGAATAAGTTTTCCTTGGCGAAGTCTGTAGTTGGGCGAGCATTGAAGCTCTTTGGCACGTCGAAGAGACGACGCTTGTGCTTGCCTCCGATAATTCTCATTATTTCTATATAAGTGCTAGTTGGCTAATGTCCGAGGTGCTCTCCAGTATATGTTAAGGGAGTGCCGAGTGAGTTAATATGGTCATTGAACTGAGGCGTCGTCCAAGCTCGATCCTGAGTTCAGATCTCCAAGAGGGTAGAGGACGATTGCTCTCCCCTAGGCCAGCCTCGACGAGGCATAGGCTATCTCGCCCAGCATCGAGCCCGAGGTCTTGCCACAGGGCGAAGATATAGTAGAGGAGCTCGCCCACCTTGCTCTTCTCATCGAAGGGGCTTACGAAGACGAAGCTGTTGTAAAAGACTTGCTCCTCCTCTCTAACGAGGATGCAGTCGAAGCCACGCCTTCGGACGAAGACACACAGCTCGGCCCTACCGTCCCTCCTCGAGAGAGCCTTGCGTCGATCTATGAGTTGGGCAAAGTAAGGGGCAAAGCTAGGGCTGTGCAGCGTGCGCTGTAGGAAGTGGTAGACCTCCTCATCCCAGTAGTGTACGAATACCTTGCCTTCTTGTTTCCAGGGATAAGAGAGGGCGTAGAGCGAAGCCTCTTGGTCAGCTCTCCCACAGGGGTGAGTGAGTATATTCCTCAGCCAAATCTCAGCTTCTCCCTCGTCATAGAGCTCTTGAGGGACGAGCACTCCAGCACTAGGCTCATAATAAACAAGGATCTTGGGGTAGCTCTGTAGCAAGAGGGGACGTTGGAGGATTGCGTCCCTAAGCTCCTGCCGCCAAAGATCCCCGGATGCCTCGACTCGGACGACCTCTCGATGGGTCGGCAAATGGCTGCCCTTCTGGAGAGGGGATAGGGCAAAAACAAGTCCATCCGACGCAAGTCGGATGGACATAGAGTATTGCTCAACCTCGAGGGCCGATGGCATGATGGCCTCGGAGCTATGCAGTTGCGACATTACTCCCAGTTACCAGTCATCTTCACCTCCTTGAGAGAACCGATGCGAAGACCTGCGTAGCTGTTCGCTTTCTTCTTACGCTCTGCTTTCTTGAGCTCGAGACGCTTCTGATCCTGGTCTGCTAGGTATGCTTCGAATGGGATGGTCGCTTCGAATACAGGCACCTGGATAGTATCCTGACCTGCTACCTGCTCGATATAAGCTGCTACGACACTAATTTTGTTGTTGGTGTTGAGTACGTTGAAGAGTGTAGCGACGTCTGTACCATCCTTGAGCAGAGAATCCTTGGCTGACACCCAAGTAGTGTCGCGCACGATGAGGCCCTTTTGGGCTGCTTCCTGCTCCGAGAGGCCCTTCTCACGCATTTCGTCGGTATACACTCCCTCGGCCTTAACGTAGTAGAGCTTTCCGCTAGTCAGGAACTCCGTGAGCTCTTCACGAGAGGCGAAGCGGTCGTAAACGTCCTCGTAGGCATCTTGATAGTTGGCGATCTTCTTGAGCTTCTTCTGTAGCTCTTTCTCACGCTCTATCTGCACTTTGTCAAATCTCACGGGAGTGGCAACACTTTCGTACGTAAGGTAAGCCAGTAGACCTGCCACAATGGCTACTAAGGCAATGAATACTTTGTTCATCCTATACTATAGTTATTAAGTTAATTCGAGCTTATTGGCCTCAAATGTACAGACTATTATGGGAAAAGACTAATTTCACCCTTGCAAAGATACAATAATTGTCGAATGAAATCATATACCTGTGCCGCTAATCTCTTGGACAACCAGCCTGACGGACTTACTTCGGGGCAGAGGGCTTGTCTCGAGCAATTGGCATCTTTCGTTCAAGACCCTCATCCCTACAGCATCTTCGTCCTTAGGGGCTATGCGGGTACGGGGAAGACCTTCTTGCTGAGGTTGCTCGCAGAGGCAGCCTCCGAGGCGAGTATGCCCCTAGAGCTTTTGGCCACGACAGGCCGAGCAGCTAAGCAACTCTCTCAGGCAACGGGCCGGTCGGCCAGTACGATACACCGACGCATCTATCGCTCTGCTAGTGAGCTGATCGAGCGAGGGGGCAGCTACCGTCTCGAGACGAGTACCCAGGCTGACAGCCTCATCATTGTCGATGAGGCCTCGATGATCTCTGGGGCAACGGGAGAGGTGTCTCCCTTTGGCTCGGGCGATTTGCTGGATGACCTGCTCTCGTTTGCTTGGCAGGCTGAGGGGACTCGAGTAGTCCTCGTGGGCGATGCTGCCCAGCTGCCTCCCGTGGGGTGTGAGCTCAGCGATGCCCTGAATACGGAGATCCTTCAGACGAAGTATGGCCTCAAGGTCTACGAATGTGAACTAACAGAAGTCGTCCGCCAAGAGGAAGGATCGCCCATCCTGAGCCTAGCGACTCATCTGCGAACCCTGCTACAGGCCTATGCCGATGAGCCTAGTGATGCTCCTATCCCTCTCTCTCTCGACCTGCGACAGCTCGATCGGAGGCAGGTATCACTCGTCTCTAGCTGTGATCTAGTCGATGAGCTAGACTCTGCCTATAGACGCTATGGGATGCAGGAGTGCCTCGTCGTTACTCCGTCGAATAAGAGGGCCTTGAGCTTCAACCTCGGTATTAGGGCCCAAGTCTTGGACTTTGAGGAGGCTCTCGAGCGTGGCGATAGGCTCATTGTCGCCCGAAACAACTATCACTATGCAGAGCGGAGAGATCGCTCAGACTTCATCGCCAACGGCGAGCAGGCCGAGATTGTGCACCTGCGTAAGTACCACGATATGTATGGCCTCAGCTTTGTCGATGCTACGCTGAGACTGCCCGAGCGAGATCGGGAGATAGAGGCTCGCATCCTGCTCTCTGGCCTCAGCGATGAGCAGCCACAGCGAAGCTATGCCCAGCGGTCGGAGCTCTTCGAGCAGATCGCTTTAGACTATGAGCATATAGCGTCTATTACGGAGCGAAGGCGAAGCATTCGTCGAGACCCCTACTGGGGTGCTCTAGAGGTGAAGTATGGCTATGCCGTAACGGCACACAAGGCACAGGGAGGACAGTGGCGTTGTGTTTTCATAGATCTAGGCCTTATGAAGCTCCTGCCGATGGATCAGTCGATGCTGCGCTGGCTCTATACCTCGATCACACGAGCCACGGAGCGGCTCTACCTGGTCAATGCCCCAGAGGAGTTTTTCATTTGGGAGTAGGTAGGGGAAAGCCTCAGGTGGCTTGTACTACTCTATATCAAATAAGCAAGGGATGGCCCAATCGGGCCATCCCTTACCTTATCCATAGACGGAGTAGAGGTCTAGAAGCTCTAGTAATTGTGTCCGCTAGGATCCTGTACCTCGCGGCGGGTCAGCTTGTGCAGGTCAAGGGCACGCCAAGCGTAGACCATATAGGCCAGCACGAAGGGGATAAGCAGCGAGACGATGCTCATCGCCTTGAGGGTGAACTCGCTGGACGAGCTGTTGCGGATGGTTAGTGAGTGCTGGAGGTTCTCCCCGAGTGAGGGGTAGAAGGCCGTATTGTTCCACCCAGCGATGAGGAAGAGGGCTAGGGCTGTGAGCACCACGCCAACCCCCTCGTACCAAATCCCCTTCTTGAAGCCAGGCTTGAGAATAGTCAGTAGTATGCCCACGAGGACGAGGACTACACCCACGAGGAAGAGCACCAGCACGAGAGGCATCTCGATGAGGTTGTTGAAGTACTTGTAGGCCTGCATGAAGATCTCGCCAGTCTCTGGATTAACTGCAAAGCCCTCCTTGGTCAGGAGGAAGCCTAGATAGGCAAGAAAAAGAGCGAGGAAAGCTGCTGCATTCCAGGCTAGACGCTTGCGAGAGGCCCCCTCGACCTTGTCATCGGAGATATTGTTGATGAAGTAGAGCAGAGCTGTCGTGCGGCTGAGGAAGAATACCGCAAGCCCAAAGACCACATTCCAAGGGTTTAGGACAGCCTCGAGACCATGCAGCTGGATACCCTGGTAGGGTACCCAAGCCGAGATGACCTGACTAGCCCCAGAGAGATCTGCAATAGCTCCCTTATTGACCGTGAAGTTTGACCCCGTAAAGAAGGTAGACACCGCTGCCCCCAAGAGGATGGGGGCGAGAAGCCCATTGATGAAGAGACCGATCTGATAGGCCTTGCTCCCCCAGATATTCCCATGCTTGTTTTGGTACTCGTACGAGACGGCCTGGATGACAAAGCACACGAGGATGAGCATCCACACCCAATAGGCCCCGCCGAAGCTCGTAGAGTAGAATAGAGGGAAGGAGGCGAAGAATGCCCCCCCGAAGACCACGAGGGTAGTGAAGGTGAACTCCCACTTGCGTCCAACGGAGTTGACCAAGAGCTTACGGTCGATCTGATCTTTGCCCAGGCTAAAGAAGAGCGATTGCCCCCCCTGGACAAAGAGTAGAAATACGAGCAGAGCCCCGAGTACGGACACCAAGAACCACCAATATTCTTGTAGAAAAGCGTAACTCATAGTGATGTAAGTTATTTAGGGTTGATGAGGAGGGTTAGTGTGCATCGGGCCCGCTCTTGATGGCCTTGCGCATGATGTTGAGTTCAGCTACGAGCATGATCGAGAAGAGGACAAAGAAGAGGATGCAGGTGATCATCACCGACGAGGCCTCGATCTTAGAGACAGCAGCACGCACGGGTAGTAGATCCTGGATGGTCCAGGGCTGTCTGCCGAGCTCGGCCACAATCCAGCCTGATTGGCTAGCTACCCAAGCCAGTGGTGTGCAGAGGACACTCGCCCAGAGTAGCCAGCGTTTACGGAGCAGCTCCCCCCCCCTCTGACGTAGAGAGAACCAGCTCAATAGGGCGAATAGGAGGATGAATAGCCCCCCGAGGCTGACCATGATGCGGAAAGAGTAGTAGACTATAGCCACATTGGGCACAGCCTCGTAGTGGCTGTCGAAGTAGCCATAGCCGAAGTAGGGGAAGTGCTCCTCGAGCGTAGCTCGATGCTGGGCTGCGAGTTCTTCGTTCTTCTCTTGCTTGGCCAGACTAAAGTTCTTGAGGGCATTGATGGCCATCTTGCCTCGGGCCATCTTTTCCTCTACGGAGATCGCCTTCGTGCCATCCTTGAGGATGTAGTCGCCTCGGAGGATGTTGTTGATGCCTGGGACATAAGCATTGCCTTCGCTGGCGGTTAGGAAGGAGAGGCCACGAGGGATCTCGATGTTCAGCAGGTAGGGATCTACACCGTCATCTGGGCGAGATTTGCTGGGGTTGAGGATGCCGAAGGCACTCAGACCGATCCCCTCACCGTCAGCGCAAGAGTAAGCCCCGCTCTCGCTCTGCTTCGTGTCGTAGAGAGCCTCCATGGCTGCGAGTTTCATAGGCTGGTTTTCTGCAACATCGACCGCAGACGAATGCCCTGTAGTAGCCGTGAGGATCGCAGCTATTAGGCCGAATGGAGCAATGATCTTGAAGTTGCGCTGTACAAACTCCATGTTCTTCTGCTTGAGGGCATAGAAGGCGCATACCCCTGCTGCAAAGAGTGCTCCCAAGCTCCAAGAGGATACAACCGTGTGGAAGAACTTGATGATCGCTGTTGAGGATAGGGCTACTGCGAAGAAGTCCGACATCTCACTGCGCATCGTCTCGGGGTTGAAGGTCATCCCAACGGGGTTCTGCATCCAGGCATTAGCCACGAGGATCCACACTGCAGAGATCGTTGCTCCGATGATGGTGAGCCAAGTGGAGGCCAGGTGGAAGCGTTTGCTCACCTTACCCCAGCCGAAGAACATCACAGCGATGAAGGTAGACTCCATGAAGAAGGCCAAGATACCCTCGATAGCCAGCGGAGCACCAAAGATGTCACCGACGAACCAGCTATAGTTGGACCAGTTAGTTCCGAACTGGAACTCTAGGATAATCCCCGTCGCCACACCGATGGCGAAGTTAATCCCGAATAGTTTCTGCCAAAACTTGGCTGATTTCTTCCAGAACTCCTCGCCTGTGCGGTAGTACTGGGTCTCCACCAGGGACATGATGATCCCCAGCCCGAGGGTGAGCGGTACGAAGAGCCAGTGAAACATTGCCGTGAGGGCAAACTGAGCTCTTGACCAGTCAATTAAGGACTCTAGGTGCATAGTAATAGTTGTTATTGGATGAATAATTTGTTTTGGTTAGTCGTTTGTGGGGGAGCTTGCTCCTCGGTCTATCAGATCCTGCTGCACCCACTGAGAGTTGGTTACATTCTGCTTGTCTGCCTCTTGCCTGAGGTGGTTGGGAAAGAAGAAGACCTTGAGGATGGCGAACATGATGAAGATCTTCAGCCCAATGATGAGCCACAGTGTTTTGCTCATAGGAGTGAGTGTACGAAAGCCATTGGCATAGAAGCGATAGACCCTAACGAAGAAGTTCGGTTGCTTGTGTATCTGAGACATTGATTGAATTATAAACTGAACAAGTGAGTAAGATATTCGTATCGCAAAGATATAAAAACTATGCGCTTGACCTAGGACTGCTCCAGGGGCTGCTGTGCAGAGCAGACTGAGACCAGCCCCGAGACCTAGATAGGATCTCCACTGCGCTCCTATCTGAGTCTCACCTTCGCGCCTATCTAGACCTCAGTCGAGATCCTACTTGGATCTCTAGGACGATCTCGTCTAAGTTCTCTGCTGAGGGGCCACTGCTTCCTCACCCTCTATCCTATGGGGATCTCCCTAGTGGTGCTCCGAGACCTCGTCGATTATTTATCCTGCGAACGCTCTAGAGCCAGAAGCGAAGCCTTGCGCTCTCGGCCACCTAAGCCGCTGTAGCCCCCTATCTGACCATCCGAGCGGATGACCCTGTGGCAGGGGATGAGGGGGACGATGGGGTTGCGCCCGACGGCACTACCTACGGCCCTCGTGGCTCTAGGCTGCCCGATCGCAGCTGCAACCCCGGCATAGGTACGTACCTCCGCTGTGGGGATGCTGATCAGCTCTAGCCAAACCCTACAGGCGAAGGCCGTCCCGATGAGGTGGAGGCTGAGCTCGATGGGGCTACTCGCCTGCCCGTTGAGGAGGTCGATGAGGGGGGCGAATTGCCCTGGAGAGACGAAGCGCAGCTCTGCCGTCGGGGCATGCTCGGCGAGCTCTCGGGCGAAGCTCTCTCGATCGCTCACGAACGAGCATCGGCAGAGTCCCCTGGTGCTTGAGGCCACGCCGACGAGCCCTAGCCTGGTCTCGAGTACGGCACAGTGGAGTGGGGTGGCTATTTGTCCCTTCTTGATCTCTAGATGGATCTTGAGGCGAACCTCTTGCCCGAGGTAGTCGATCGTTTGCTCTAGGTATTGCATTCGGTTGGGGGAGTTTCCGAGCATGAAGAAGCCGAGCAGCCCCTAGGTGCTCGAAACTCTGATTTCGATGCACTCCATGCTACTCGGCTGTATGGTCGGGGCCCTAGGCCTATCTGCGGCTATGCCCGATGAGCTGCATGAACTCCTCCCTGGTCTTCGCCTCGGAGAAAGCCCCTGTGAAGTCGCTCGTGGTGGTCAGAGAGTTCTGTTTCTCCACCCCTCGCATCTGCATGCACATGTGCTGGGCCTCGATCACGACGATGACCCCTAGGGGGTTGAGTGTCTTCTGGATGCAGCTCTTGATCTGAGTGGTGAGCCGCTCCTGCACCTGGAGGCGGCGGGCAAATACATCGACTACACGAGGCAGCTTGCTCAGCCCCGTAATATAGCCGTTCGGGATGTAGCCAATATGAGCCTTGCCAAAGAAGGGGAGCATGTGATGCTCGCACATCGAGAAGAAGTCGATATCCTTGACGATGACCATCTGGCGGTAATCCTCCCGAAACATAGCCCCACGCAGGATGGCCTCGGGGTCTTGCTGGTATCCGCTGGTAAGGAATTGTAATGCTTTGGCTACTCGCTCAGGGGTCTTGAGTAGCCCTTCTCGCTGAGGGTCTTCGCCCAGCAGCGAGAGGATCTGCCCGTAGTGCTCCTGTAGCTCAAGTTGCACTGAGGGCTGTTGCTTGTCTTGATTCATAATGTTTCTATTCCCTCCTCTAGAGTAGAATTGTAATTGATGATGCGCACTTTGTCTCGGACGATGTAGCTCTCCCGAGCCCAGTCGGGCAAGATCTTGAGCAGTCGAGCTCGTGCCTGCCTCGCCTCGCCCATGGTGGCAAAGTCGCCCACAAGTAGTCTCCAAAAGGGGGCGTTGAAGATAATATAGGTGTTGTGATGGGTCTCAGAGAGCTTGATCTCCTGCTCTCGAGCCTGAACGATCGCTCTCGAGTTGGACTGATTGCCGTTGAAGAACTGGATGCGGTAGCCCCACACGAGGGCTGTATTGCCCTCCTTGCTGAGGATGCGGTTGTAGCGGCTGGAGGCATTGCCCACCAGGCGGCGAACCTCTTCGCTCTGATGGATCGTGATCTTGCCGAGGTTAGGGCCACTGGCCTCGAGGGCCTCGAAGATAGAGCGAGGCGATACTCGTGCCGCCTCCTGGGCATAGGCTGCGCCACTACCCAGGAGCATCACGAGGGTGAGCAGTCCGAGCAGATATGATTTTAGTCTCTTAATATTCATCGTTGTAACCATTTATATCCGAAGCCCTACCTCAGCGAGGGGGTAGTCCGCTTCTGTACGTATCGTTGGGGGCAATTGCTGCCTTTTTGTTTCAATTCACACATCCCGAGCGTGATTTGAATGCAAAGGTAGAGGTGTTTCTCGAGATACACAAGGTTTCAATTCACGCACTCCGAGAGGGATGCGACATCAACATGTCCGCCGAACCACTTGCGCCAAGCGGGTTTCAATTCACGCACCCGGAGAGGGGGGCGACGCGCAGCACAAGGCGGACGAGGCAGAGCGTAGAGCGTTTCAATTCACGCATCCCGAGAGGGATGCGACTTAACCTTGATACCCTCGCTACGCATTAGGGTGAGTTTCAATTCACGCATCCCGAGAGGGATGCGACACTGTGCGCTCCTTGCCTGCCGACACGCTTACAATGTTTCAATTCACGTACCCCGAGAGGGACACGCTTGTAAAGAGCAAGTTACGAAAATATCCATACTATAGTTGCCTTAGACTCGAGAATTTTGGAGGTAAATACCTTATGCTGACTCTTAGGGCAATGGGAAGCTCCTCGGGAGGGGGTAGGGTATTGGAGGAGAGATGGGGAGAGACCATAGAGGAGAGGATCGCTTGAGAGAGCTTCCCCTACGATCCCTAAGTGCACCTAAGTGCCATGATGAGCCAAGAGGAGAGCACTTCGCAGAGCTTATGAGGATGGGCAAGCGCAGGGAATGATTATCTTTGTTGGGCAATAGGGCAACTGAAGAGCCCTGCAATCATCATCAAATGGATAGTATCATACTGAGCGAGGTTGTCAATGGTCCCATCCCTTGGGCTGCGTGGATCACCCTCTCCGTTAGCCTGGGGCTACTCGTCCTCTCGGCGTTCATGTCTTCGTCCGAGGTGGCCTTCTTCTCCCTAGGAGCTGCGGATATTGAGGAGGTTAAGCGGCAGGAGTGCCCTGCCGATGAGCGTCTCTACAACCTGCTCAAGAGCCCCGAGCATCTCCTGGCGACCATCCTCATCGGCAACAATCTAGTGAATGTCGCCATCGTGATCCTGACGAGCTATGCCTTTGGGCTGATCTTCGACTTCTCCCTCTATCCCATAGTTGGCTTCATGATCCAGACGGTAGTGCTTACGATGCTGCTCCTGCTCTTTGGCGAGATCATCCCCAAGGTGTATGCGCAGCGTGCCCCGTTGGCTTTCTGTCGCTTCTCCGCCCCTCGTATGGAAGTGGTGCACCGCCTCCTCCGCCCCATGTCGAGCTTCCTCGTGCGTTCGACGGCCCTTGTTACCAAGCGGATGCACAAGAAGAAGTATGGTATCTCTGTCGATGACCTCAGCCAGGCGGTAGATCTACTGACCGACCACAAGCCTGAGGACAAGGCTATGATGGAGGAGATCATCAACTTCTACAGCAAGACCGCCAGTGAGATCATGGTGCCACGTATTGATATGGTCGATGTCGAGATCTCTTGGCCCTTTGACCGAGTGCTCTCCTTCATCCTCGAGAGCGGTTACTCTCGTATACCAGTCTATGAGGAGTCCGAGGACAATATCCGAGGCATCCTCTATGTCAAGGATCTGATCCCACACAAGGACAAGGGGGCGGACTTTCGCTGGGAGCACCTCATCCGCAAGGCCTACTTCGTCCCCGAAAACAAGCGGCTGGATGACCTACTCGAGGAGTTTCGCCACAATAAGATCCACATGTCTATCGTGGTGGACGAATACGGGGGGACAAGTGGCCTCGTTACCCTAGAGGATATTCTCGAGGAGATCGTCGGCGAGATCTCGGACGAGTACGACGAGGAGGCTCTGCCCTATAAGAAGCTCGCCGATGGGAGCTACCTCTTCGAGGCCAAGACCCCCCTCAATGATGTGCTGCGCCACCTAGAGCTCGCCCCAGGCACTTTCGGCAAGTCAGAGGAGCAGGTCGATACTCTCGGAGGCCTCTTCATGGAGATCAAGCAAGACCTCCCCAAGCTCAACGATATGGCTGAGGCCGAGGGCTGGCGATTTAAGGTTACTCAGATCGAGCGGTATCGGATCATAGAGATTTTGATTATCCCTCCGCCCTCTTTTGCGGCAGAGGCCTAGCATGCTTCCTGTCCTCGAGCAATGATGAGCCTAGAGCACACGGCGCCTCAGATCGCAGTCTCGTCTGTATCTTATCGTCCAGGAGATCGACGCCTCCAGGCCGAGCGTCGTGCAGTCGATAGCCTCTTGCTGGGGTTGCTGGGCGAGCAGAGGGGTGGGGGACTCTCCTACAGAGCGTGTGGAGCTCCATATCTGACAGAGTGCCCCAGCCTCGGGATCAGCATCAGCCATACCGAGGGGGGGGCTGTAGTCCTCCTCTCCCCTCAGGGCGATGTCGGTGTCGATATAGAGCGTTTGGGCAATCAAGTCGAGCGAGTCTCGGCCCGCTATCTCACCCCTAGGGAGGAGCAGGAGGTCTCGGCTCACCCTGAGGCACACCTCCTGCGTCATCTCTTGTGGTCGTCCAAGGAGGCCGCCTTCAAGCTGGTCAATCCGCCAAGTGGCTCGCTTCTCTCCTTCGAGTTGGCTACCCCCCTCGATGAGCTCCTCGAGCAGCGTCGTTGCCGTCTCGTATCCCTCCAGGAGGGGCAGCCGCAGTCTCTTCGCTGCCATTTGCTTTGGAACGAGCATTTCGCCCTCGCTGCCCTAGGGGCTCTCGGCGAGGACTTCCAACTCAATAAAGAGCTACTCTCTACGTTATCTCTAGGAGACTAGCAACAAAAGATATAGATCACTATGCCAACAAATAAGACCTATAACATCCTTTGGGCAGACGACGAGATTGATCTGCTCAAGCCTCATATCCTCTTCTTGGAGAGCAAGGGATACTACGTCAAGCCCGTGCTCAGTGGGGCTGATGCCATAGATGCTGTACAGCAGGAGAGCTTCGACCTCATCTTCCTCGATGAGCACATGCCTGGCCTCACGGGCCTCGATACCCTGCAGCGACTGAAGGAGATCAAGCCCTTCGTTCCCATCGTCATGGTAACCAAGAGCGAGGAGGAGGAGCTGATGAACCAAGCCATCGGGGGCAAGATCGCCGACTACCTCATCAAACCAGTCAATCCGAACCAGCTGCTCCTCTCGCTGAAGAAGAACCTGCACCAAAGCAGCATTATCAGCGAGGCGACGATGATGAATTATCGTCAGGAGTTCGCTCGCCTAGGTACTATGATGAGTGATAGGCTCTCTCTCGAGGAGTGGAAGGAGCTCTACAAGCGTCTCGTCTACTGGGAGCTCGAGCTCGAGGACGGAGACCAGCAGATGAGCGAGCTGCTCGATATGCAGAAGTCCGAGGCTGGACGCCTCTTCTCCCGCTTCATCACCCGCAATTACGAGGATTGGCTCGCCAAGCCAGAGACCAAGCCTGTGATGAGCCCCGACCTCTTCAGGACCAAGGTCTTCCCCTTGCTCGACGCAGGTGAACGGGTCTTCTTTATCCTGATCGATAACTTCCGCTGGGATCAATGGGCCTCAGTCAAGGGGCTGCTGAGTGAGTTCTACACCTTCGAGGAGGATATGTATCTCTCCATCTTGCCCACGGCTACACAGTATGCTCGCAATGCGATCTTCTCGGGGCTGATGCCCCTGGACATTGCTCAGATGTTCCCCGACCTTTGGGTCGATGAGGAGAGCGAGGAGGGGAAGAACCTCAATGAAGAGCCGATGATCCGCACCCTGCTGCAGCGTTACCGCAAGCCCTATACTTTCTCTTACAACAAAGTTTATGAGGCTAAGTACGGAGAGCGACTACTGGGGCAGCTGAATAGCCTCAAGCAGTTCCCTCTCAATGTCATCGTCCTCAACTTCGTGGATATGCTCTCCCATGCCCGTACAGAGAGCAAGATGATCCGTGAATTAGCCAATAGTGAGGCGGCCTATCGCTCATTGACGAAGAGTTGGTTCCGCCATTCGACTACCTACAACCTCTTCAAGCGCATTTCGGAACTCGGTTATAAGGTTGTCCTCACGACAGACCATGGCACAATAAGAGTCAAGACCCCTGTGAAAATCATTGGAGACCGAAACACCAACACCAATCTCCGCTACAAGCTCGGCAAGTCGCTTACCTACGACCCTAAGACAGTCTTTGAGCTTGCCAATCCCGCTCGAGTAGGGTTACCACAGTCCAATCTATCAGACAAGTATGTCTTCAGCATAGGGGACAACTTCTTCGCATATCCGAACAACTACAACTACTACGTGCAGTACTACAAGGACACCTTCCAGCACGGAGGGGTATCTCTTGAGGAGATGCTTGTTCCGCTCATCACTATGCAGCCTAAGTAATGAAACAGACTAGAGTGTATCACATCCCCAGCCTCGAGGCCTTGCCCGAGGTAGCCCTCCAATTCGTTGAGGAGGTCTTGCCCTATGGAGATGTATTTGCTTTCGAAGCCCCCATGGGTACGGGCAAGACAACCTTCATCAAGGCCCTCTGCTTGGCCCTAGGAGTACAGGACGTTATCAATAGTCCTACCTTCTCCATCATCAACGAATATCGAGCAGAGCCCTCGGGCGAGCTTATCTATCACTTCGACTGCTATCGTCTAGAGCGTCTCGATGATGCCCTATCGCTTGGTGTGGAGGACTATCTCGAGAGTGGAGCTCTATGCCTCATCGAGTGGCCCAAGCTCCTCGAGCCTATACTCCCCAGCGATACTGTACTGGTCGAGCTCTCCCTCGAAGCCGATGGTCAGGGCCGCATCCTCACAGCCCATTACAACGAAGTCTAATCTGCTATAAACTACCTATCCTATCTTATGGAACACGCCCTCATAGAGAACTGTGGAGCTGCCTCTCGGGGCAGCATAGAGGTCATCTGTGGCTCGATGTTTAGCGGCAAGACGGAGGAGCTTATGCGTCGACTCCGTAGAGCGAAGATCGCCAATCAGCGAGTAGAGATCTTCAAACCCTCGATAGATACCCGCTATGACGATCAGCAGGTGATCTCGCACGACCGTAATAGCATTGCCTCTACGCCCGTAGACAGCTCGGCGACGATCCTGCTGATGGCCTCAGAGGTCGATGTCGTTGGGGTCGATGAGGCACAGTTCTTTGACCCAGGGCTTATCGAGGTGGTTCAGCAATTGGCTGACCAAGGGGTACGGGTGATCATTGCAGGGCTGGATATGGACTTCAAGCGTCAGCCCTTCGGCCCAATGGCTGCCCTCTGTGCCATTGCCGACTCGGTGGACAAGATCCACGCCATCTGTATGGAGTGTGGACGCCTAGCCAACTACTCCTATCGCTTGGTCGAGGGCGATCAGCAGGTCATGCTCGGAGAGATGCAGTCCTACAGCCCACTCTGCCGCCGATGCTATCTCAGACACCAAAAGAACGAACAAAAACAATAGTCAAAACAGATTTTATATGAAAGTAATCATGACCAAATGTGCAGCCTTCTCAGCTCTAGTGCTCCTAAGTAGTGGCTGCTTCGTACACGTGAATGGTAAGGACTCAGAAGTCGGACGCAAGGTGATCGTTCGTCAGAGCAGCGCAACCCTCGGTGGCAAACTCTTTACCTCTGCCTGGATCCAACGCTCGGCAGAGTACAAGGCCCTCTGCCATCAAGCCTTCAACATCGCTACAGAGCGACTAGATGCCCACTTAGCCTCGCATAGTCCAGGGGCAAAGCCTCTAGCAATCATCACAGATATAGATGAGACTATCGTGGACAACAGCCCCAATGCTGTACATCAAGCCCTTCGAGGTCAGGACTATACCGATACTTCGTGGAACGCCTGGTGCGATCGTGCCGAAGCCCTACCTCTCGCTGGGGCTAGGGAGTTCTTTGCTCATGCAGATAAACGAGGGGTGAAGATCTTCTACGTCTCTAATCGCAACGAGGTTAATCGAGAGGGAACGCTACTCAACCTGCGTCGTTTAGGCTTCCCTCAGGTAGAGGATGCTCAGTTGCTCTTGCGTGCCTCGACTTCGGACAAGACTGCTCGCAGGCAGTTTGTCCTGGATAACTATGATGTCGTGATGTACCTCGGGGATAATCTTGGAGACTTCGACCATATCTTTGATAGTGCAGACGAGGCCATCCGAGATGAGGCTAGCCAGCGTATGAGGCAAGAGTTTGGCAAGCGATTTATTGTACTGCCTAACCCTAACTATGGTACATGGGAGAAGGCTATGAATGGAGGCTATCCTAGCCTTGACATTAAGGATCGTAAGCTCCGTACGATGCTGCGTACTTACTAAGAGCTCGGCAAGTAATAGGGGCTATGCCGCAATCGTCGGCATAGCCCCTATTACTTGCCTCGGAGTCGAGGTGGACTAGAAAAGATCAAGGCCTCCCGAGCAGCTACTCGAGAGGCCTTGATATTTATTTGACAGTTACCACTTAGACTGCTCGAGCTTGAGAGTCAGTGTAGGCTGGTCGCACAGCTCTGGTGTACCAAAGTATTGGATAGGGCCTGGATAGACATAGCAGGTATTCTCAGCCCACTCATCACGCTGGCCAACAAAGTAGCGGAAGGGATTGCCCTCGAGGCGTACGAGAGCCTTCTGAATAACAGGCTTCATCATCCCATGACGACGTTCCATATTCATCATCATCGTGGTTGGGATACCTCCAGCGATCCATTCTGAAGCAGGAGCAGTAAGGTTCTGAACAGAGCTCATATAGCCCGTAACACCCGAGTTGATCAAGCAAGAAGCCGTGCGACCGAGGGCATAGCAGTAGTCTGCATCGAAGTTCGATGGCATAGCACAGCGACCTTCGTAACCGAAGAAGTGGGTTAGGGCAGAGAACTTGCCTGCAAACTTACCCTCTGACTTCCACTGAGCGAGCTTAGTACCTACCATTTCTGCCAGGAGCTTTTCGGTCTCAATGAGCGAAACTTGTACGTTGCCGTGTGGGTCTCTGTCTAGTGTCAGCTGACGGGCAACCGTAGCTGGGAGGCTAGCATAAAGTTCAGAGTTGTCCTTGCTCAGGTGAGAGATGATGTAGTTGCGCTGCTCGTCTGCAGCTACGGCACGGAAGTCCTCTTCGTGATGAGCAAGGAAGTCATTGAGTTCTGCGATCAGCTTCTTCATCGCAGGAATAAACTCGATCAGACCCTCGGGGATGAGGACTGTCCCGAAGTGCTCACCCTTGGCCGAACGCTTGGCAACAATGCTCGCAATATAAGTTACTACATCATCTAGAGACATTCCCTTAGCCTCTACCTCTTCGGAGATGATAGCGATATTGGGCTGCACCTGCAGAGCACATTCAAGGGCTATATGAGAAGCTGAGCGACCCATCAGCTTGATGAAGTGCCAGTATTTGCGTGCTGAGTTACAGTCGCGCTGGATATTGCCAATAACCTCTCCATAGACCTTAGTTGCTGTATCAAAGCCGAATGAAGTTTCGATCTGCTCGTTCTTGAGGTCGCCATCGATTGTCTTAGGACAACCGATAACCTGCACAGGTGCGTTGATACTCTTATAGTACTCGGCTAGGACTGCAGCATTGGTATTGGAGTCGTCGCCACCGATGATAACGAGAGCAGAGATATTGAGTTGCTTGAGGACCTCAAGGCCCTTGTTGTACTGCTCCACTTCTTCGAGCTTGGTACGTCCAGAGCCAATGATGTCGAAGCCGCCGGTGTTGCGATACTGGTCGATGATGTCAGCGGTTAGTTCCTTGTAGTTGTGCTGGACAAGACCATCAGGGCCCATCAAGAAGCCATAAAGACGGCTCTCGGCATGGATCGCCTTGATCCCGTCGAAGATACCAGCGATCACATTGTGCCCACCAGGAGCTTGACCACCAGAGAGGATAACGCCTACATTGACTGGCTTGCCCTGAACCTCTTCTGTTGTTGCTTCGAAGGTAAGCTTGGGAAGGCCATAAGTATGGGGGAAGAGCTCCTGAACAGCCTCTTGGTCGCTAACGCTCTGCGTCTTCTCACCAAGGACTACCTTTACTGCGCCCTGAAGGGCTAGGGGGAGTTTAGGGCTATATTGCCCACGTGCTGCCTGTAATGGACTTTTTGTCATCGTCTTATTTCTATTTTGAAAAACTATTTTGTTAGGCTCTCAGCCTGAGACTACAAAGTCTTTGGCTTAATTCGCTGCAAATATCGTAAAAATCTGCGATATAGTCATCATTCTAAAACCTTCGAAAGAAGAGGGCTGCGGTATCAACCCAGGTTGATACCGCAGCCTTCTCTTCATTTATAAGTAGCCCCGAGCAGAATCGAACTGCTATCTAAAATTTAGGAAATTCTTGTTCTATCCGTTGAACTACGAGGCCCCATATCATAGAAGGGTCGTCTGTATCTCCCTTCGGCCGCAAAGGTAAGGCTTTTTCCTCATCCAGGCAACCTCACTCGTTAGGCAACATCTATCAGCTAGACGGAGAGGGGGGCTTTGCCTAGCCATCTCCTTCTTGTTGTGTATTGTGGGATTGATCCTTCGAGTCGAGGAGAGGCGGAGGCTAGACGCTGTAGGTTGTCGAGGAGGTATTGCCTCCAAAGCCTGTCCAATTCTCGTGGAAGAACGTACTACGGGGCGCATCCGTCCGCTCGAAGGTGTGTGCCCCGAAGTAGTCTCTCTGTGCCTGGAGCATATTGGCAGGTAGCTGCCCACTGACGAGAGAGTGGAAGTAATTCAAGGCCGAGGAGAAAGCTGGCGTTGGATAAGCTCTCAGCGTTGCTTGAGCGACACAGAGCCTCCAGGCGGGGAGAGCCTGCTTGATCTCCTCTGAGAAGTAATCGTCCAGCAACAGATGCTCGAGCTGAGTGGTCTCTTCATAGGCTCTAGAGATCTCGCTCAAGAAACGAGAACGAATGATGCAGCCAGCACGCCAGAGGCGGGCGATAGAGGCCAAGTCAAGCCCCCAACCTCGCTCTCGAGAGGCCTGCTGCATGAGCACGAATCCCTGAGCATAGGAGACGAGCTTGGAAGCATAGAGGCAGTCATGTAGAGCTTCGAGGGTTATCTCTGGCAACCCATTGGCTGCTGAGGCGTGGTGATCTAAGGCGAAGTGGGCACTGGCCCTTAGGCGGAGCTCCTTAGCGGCCGAGAGGCTGCGCTCGTAGACTGCCGAGGCAATCAGATTGAGCGGAGCTCCATACTCAAGCGAATTGATGACGCTCCACTTACCCGTCCCCTTCTGCCCTGCAGTGTCTAGGATATGGTCGATCAGATAGCCTCCTGTAGCGGCATCCCGATGGCGTAGGATCTGCGAAGAGATCTCTACGAGGTAGCTAGATAGCTTACCCTCATTCCACCTGCCGAAGGCCTCGGCCATCGCCTCATTGTCCATCCCGAGGATATGCTTCATCTGCCAATAGGCCTCTGCGATAAGCTGCATATCCCCATATTCAATACCATTGTGCACCATCTTAACGAAGTGTCCAGAGCCTCCTGCCCCCACCCATGAGCAGCAGGGGGTGCCATCCTCTGCTTTGGCGGCAATGCGGGTGAAGATGGGAGCGATGCGCTCCCAAGCCTCTACAGCCCCTCCAGGCATGATCGAGGGGCCATTCAGAGCTCCCTCTTCCCCGCCCGAGATGCCAGCACCGACGAAGTAGATGCCTCGCTCACGGAGGTAGGCCTCTCGTCGCTCACTATCCTCCCAGTTTGAGTTCCCCCCATCGATGACGATGTCTCCAGCCTCTAGGTAAGGCAGAAGGCCTTCGATCACAAGGTCTACGGGCTTGCCAGCCCGGATCATCATCATGATGCGGCGAGGCCTCTCAATGGAGGCGACAAACTTGCTCAGATCCGTGAAGCCAGCGAAACGCTTGCCAGCCCCACGCCCCTGCATGAACCGCTCTACTACCTCGGCCTCTGCCCCCTCTGCCCGGTTGTATACCGAGACAAAGAAGCCATTGCGCTCCATATTCAGGGCGAGGTTCTCTCCCATAACAGCCAGGCCGATCAGCCCTATATCTGATAATTGCTTCATAAAGTCTGTAGTTAATGATTTATCTGAATAACCCTCATCTGAGGATGAATGTTTGGCTCAAAAGCACTCCCTCGGTCGAGACTAGTGCTCGGGCCAAGGGAGTACAAATGGGTTCGACGGTAGGGCAAGCCCTCAGACTACTGCTTGTCTGAGAGCTGGGCGAGTCTTTGCTCGAGCTCTTGGATGCGCAGGTTCTGATTTTTGATCGTCTGCTGATAGGAGTTGAGCTCCTCTACATCGATCGACCGAGGGGCCTCTTTCTCTACTCGTACATCGAAGTCACTCAGGACATTCATGTAGTTGTTGAAGGCATCGTAGGGTGAGCTATAGGGGCTAAAGCCTCCGCCCCCCCAATTGACCGTATTCATATAGTAGAAGTGGTCAGAGCTTTGTAGATATAGCCAGTCCTGTAGGATTGTCTGATCCTGAACGGTACGTACACGTTCCCCCCACTCACGAAGCTTCTCCATAGCTCCTTGCTGTAGGATGTTGCCTGTCCATTCGTTCGTACTCTTCTCCTCTCCTGAACTGGATATGGGATAAGGGACAGAGAGCTCTCCCACGCTCTTATGCAGATCAAGTAGCTCGCTCGGAGTGGCGAAGCCAACACCCTCTCGCTTGGCAATTGATGGTAGGGCTCTGAAGAAATCGAAGATGCCGCTCTCGGCTCGGTGCATACTCCCCAAGACCTCGTAGTTCATGTAGAGGATGGTGAAGTCCTCTCCCTCAGGCAACCAGCGCACACGGCCAGCCAATTTGTCCGCTGTGATAGGATATTCGGGGGCATCGTAGCGAGAGAAGTCTCTGGATATGAGCTCGGAGAGGGATGGGTTGCGTAGTAGGAGCTTGATGCTGGGCTCTGTGGACGAGCTGTAGATGTAGTTAGGGCTCTTCCAGCCTAGGACATGCTTAGCTCCCTCGGTCAGTACAGCCTCGAAACCTAGAGCCCTAGCCTCAGCGGAGATCTCGTCCGTGTAGATGAGCTCTGTATTGCACAGCACTCTTGAAGGCTGCATGCCGAAGAGCTCTCGGAGCTTACGCTGCTGCATCCTAACCTGAGAGCGAAACTCAACTGGGTCATAGAGGGAGGTCAGCGAGTGGGCATAGGTCTCGGCCAGGAGCTCTACACGCCCAGTGGCCACTAGTTCTCTGAAGCTCTCGATGAGCTGCTGCCCGTAGCCCTCCATCTGCTCTATGGCCAACCCCGAGATACAGTAGCTGATGCGCAGCTCGGGGTGCTCGCGGAGCATCTCTAGCAGCATCCTATTGGCGGGTAAGTAGCTGGTTTCGGCTATGCGAGAGAAGATCTCAGCATTCTGAATATCATCGCTATAGTGATGCTCATTGCCTATATCGAAGAAGCGGTAGCGACGTAGCCTATAGGGCTGATGTATCTGAAAGCACAAACAAATCTTTTTCATAACGTAGCGTTATCTAATGAGTCTATTGTATATGTTACGAACCTTGAGCCCTGCATCTTCCCATGTCAGGGCATTTACCTCACGTAGCCCCTCGACCTTGAGGAACTCGTGCATCTCAGGATAGCTAATGAGGGCATACATAGCGTCGGCCATGGCCTCCACATCCCAGTAGTCTACCTTGACAGCATAGTTGAGGATCTCGGCACAACCTGATTGATGCGAGATGATCGAGGGGACGCCACACTGCATCGCCTCGAGGGGAGAGATCCCGAAGGGCTCTGAGACTGAGGGCATGACGTAGACATCGCTGGACTTGAAGACTTCGTACACCTGTCGTCCCTTCATAAAGCCTGTGAAGTGGAAGCGGTCAGAGATATTGTACTTGGCAGCTAGACGGATCATAGCATCCATCATGTCCCCGCTGCCCGCCATGATGAAGCGAACCTTATTCGTGCGCTCGAGCACCCGAGCAGCTGCCTCGACGAAGTATTCACAGCCCTTCTGCATCGTGATGCGCCCGAGGAAGGTAATGATCTTATCTTCCTTGACCCCTCGCTGGTCGGGGATGGAGAGGATCGAGGGCTCGAGCGGTGTAACGGCGTTGTGTACTGTGGTTACCTTGCTAGGGTCTTGGTGGTATTTCTCGATCACAGTTCGGCGGGTTAGGTCGCTCACCGTGATGATATGGTCTGCATGGTTAAGCCCATCCATCTCGATGCCGAAAACCACTGGGTTAACATTGCCTCGGCTGCGGTCGAAGTCGGTGGCGTGCACATGCACGACTAGAGGCTTGCCTGTGATTTTCTTGGCATGTATGCCCGCAGGGTAAGTGAGCCAGTCGTGCGAATGGATAATATCAAAAGGCTCGGCCCGAGCAATGACCCCTGCCACAATCGAGTAGTTGTTGATCTCCTCGAGCAGGTTGTCTGGATATCGGCCTGAGAACTCGATGCAGCCGAGGTCGTTGGTATGCTTGGAGCTGAAGTCCGCATAGATATGCTCTCGCAGGTGGTAGTAGGTCTCGGGAGCCATCTTGCCTTGTAAGCGATGCTGCACATGTTCATAAGGGACATCACGATAGACGATAGGAGTATCGCCTGCGCCTATAATTCGGAGGAAGCTCTGATCCTCGTCTCCACTGGGACGGGGGATAACGAAGGTGGTCTCCATATCAGGCTGCTGAGCCATGCCCTTAGTTAGACCATAGCTAGCAGTCCCGAGGCCGCCTAAGATATGTGGTGGAAACTCCCAACCAAACATCAATGCTTTCATTCGTATCTAATGATAGGGTTTGTATTGTTATACTTCGTCTTGGCGATCTCTAAGAGCTTGAGCGATCGGAGGATCTCACCCACATTCATGGCCAGGGAGATGGCTCCACGACTCTTGTAGGGCGGATTACCGTCGAAGAGCTCCGAGATCGTACCGAGGCCATGTTCCTTGACCTCCTCCTCCATCCCCACGAGGGTTCGCTCGGCGAAGGAGATCGCTGCGCGGCCATAGAGGCGGATATAAGCCTCGAGGTAAGGCCCGAGCAACCAGGGCCAAACAGAACCATTGTAATAGGCTCGCTCTCGCTCTGCATGGGTCCCCGAGCAGTGCGCCTCGTAGCCGAAGCTCTTCGGGCTGAGGGAGCGCAACCCCTTTGGGGTACGCAGCTCTCTGGTTACGAATTCGATAACCGAGCGCTGCACAGGTCGTGGGAGCGGAGAGTAGGGGAGCGATACGGCAAAGATCATATTCGGACGCACGCTCCAGTCCTTGACCCCTCCATAGCACACACTATCATAGAGGTAGCCGTGCTCATTGACAAAAGTCGCACAGAAGTTGCGCTCCACTCGCTCGCACAGCTCCTCTAGCTCCAGGGTTTTGTATGCAGGCATCAGCTCCGAATAGAAGCACAGAGCATTATACCACAGAGCATTGAGCTCTACGAGGTAGCCCGTTCGGGGGATGATCGCTCGGCCGTCGGGAGCCTTGGCATCCATCCAGCTAAGTGGCTTATCATCGTGGCTATAGGTATAGAGTAGCCCCGTCTCATCAATGCGCACACTGGGGTGAATATTGCGCTGATAGTAGGCAATAACCTTGCCGACGAATGAGCCATAGCGAGCTCGAGCATCCTCTAGGCCCGTATGTAGGGCATACTGCTGGATGCTCCATAGAGCCCACAGCCCTACATCGGGGTCGGTCAGGTGGGTTACTAGTGGATCGACAGAGACCTGAGACATATATCGCTCAAAGACCGGGATCATGGTGTCCATGATTCGATAGAACCGCTCGGGAGCCTCAGAGTAGATGGAGCAGCCAGGCAGGGCTACGAAGAGGTCTCTCGCTCGGACGCCGAACCAAGGGTAGCCTGCCAGTAGGTAACCATCGGTCGGGTTGGGGCGATAGTAGAATTGCTGAGCTGCATTGAGCAGACACGAGCGGAAGTCTTGCCTGGGGATGCGCACATCGACCTCTGCATCGAAGGCCTGTTCGAGCCTCAAGGGATCGGTCTCGCTGAGCCCTGCTGAGAAGTAGAGGGGCTTGCCCTTCTCGATCTTCACCTCGAAGTAACCAGGCACATAGAGATCTTCGGTGAATTCATACCCTCGCTCACGCTCCTTGAAGTAGGCTACCTGCTCGTTCCAGTAGGCCTCATGTACGAAGTCGCTAGGTTGCGAGAGCTGCATGTAGAGCTCTGGATAACCTTTGTAGAGGCACATGCTGATGCCCTGTTGGCAGGGTCGCACCTCAGAGTTGATGTGATCATTGCGGTGGGTAAGCATCTTCACATCTCTAAAGGCCAAGAGGGGCGAGAGCCTTAGCGTGGTCTCGCTATGGGCCTCTAGGAGAGTGAACTTGATGATCACCCGGTGCTCATAGTGGCAGAAGAAAAACTCTCGGCGCAGGACAACCCCACCGACACGATAGGTCGTAGACGAAGCAATGTCTATATTGTACTCTCGAATGTACTTGTGCCCCTTGGGAGAGAACGAGCCATCCCGATACTCATGCACCCCTATATTGAAAGGAACTCCATGCTGTACGATCGTCAGATCGAGGGATGAGAGTAGGACATGATTATTAGGGCTCAGCTCGGGAATAGGGACGACCAGCACACCATGGTACTTGCGGGTATTGCACCCTACAATGCTTGAGCAGCAGTAAGCGCCCATTCTATTAGTACGGATGTATTCCCTTTGGAGGGCTTCATCCAGATTAGACATCATTCGTCTATCAAATTTGAGATAGCTCATGGTCAATTATTCCTCCTATTTGATATTTACAAAAGGGATAGTTTGTTTATTTGCAGGCTAAGTTACGTTTTTATTTGCCAAAACAGGCAGATACTCGCTTCTTTTTTGTGAGTTTTCGGCGTATTGTGGAGGCTCTACGAGCCCAAGGTCTATCTATCAGCTTGAATGCCTGCATCTATCGATTTCTTCGGAGATCTTACAGGCTTCGTAAATGAGCTCTCGAGATTCAATCCGATAAGCTCTCGGGAGCACCTCCGTGGAGGCCCAAGTAGGCTCTCACTCGAGACTCAGATAGGATCTCACCTGAGACTCAGATAGGATCTCGGTGGAGATCCTATTTAGATCATTTTCACCTCTACGGTATCCGCTTCATTTCGCCTCTATCTACTATGAGGATTTCCTCCGGGGCTGTAGGCAGCCTTCTTCTCCACCCCAAATATTCAGCCAATCTATGCTCTCGAGACGCTTACGCCTAGTGGGGGTATTGCCCGTCCGCTGCGATAGGCTCGGAGATCCTGAAAGCATACAAAAGCAAAAGGATCGAGGGCGCATGCACACCCTCGATCCTTTATTTTGCAGATCATTCCTCTACCTAGATGATCCAGTGGAGTATAGCGGACTCGAACCGCTCACCTCGACACTGCCAGTGTCGCGCTCTAGCCAGATGAGCTAATACCCCGTTCTCGATTGCGATGCAAAGGTAAGTAATATTTTTGATTCTAGTATTATCTTTGCTCGAAAATATCTCAAAATATATTCTCTCAACAATGGCACTGTTACACAATACCACCTTTATGATGACAGAACAGACTGTACAAGAGTTTCTTGACTTTATGAGGGAGCTCTACCTCCCTGCGCTCAGAGGTAGTGATATATTGAGCGACATCAGGCTACATCGCATCCAAACACACGAGGGAGAGAGCGATGCAGTGAGCTTTGCCCTACATTTTCGAGTTGACGATCAGATGAGTCTCATGAGCTTCATGACAGAGATCGCTGTGGATAGTAATGCTGCTTTAGTACGCCACTTTGGCGAGCGAGTAATAGGCTTCTCAACAACGATGGAGGAGGTCGAGCTGTAGGCCGAAGAGAGGGTCGAGGGCTCAGCGCAAGATTAGATTGATGAATAAGGATAACGAACGTATCATCCTCGGAATAGACCCAGGGACGCTCCAGATGGGGTATGGTCTACTTCGAGTACAGGGGAGTAAGGTCAGCGTCCTTGCCCTCGGCGTGATCTCGCTCAATAAGTTTGAGGATCACTACCTACGTCTCAGACGTATCTACGATAGGGTTTCGGGGTTGATCGAGGAATTCTGTCCCGACGAGCTAGCCATCGAGGCCCCTTTCTTTGGCAAGAATGTGCAGAGCATGCTCAAGCTGGGACGAGCTCAGGGGGTGGCCATGGCCGCAGCCCTCAAGTACGATATTCCGATCACCGAATACGTCCCTATGCGTGTCAAACAGGCTATTACGGGGAATGGTCATGCCTCCAAAGAGCAGGTGGCGGGTATGCTCCAACGCTACCTCAAGCTGCCCGAAACTCCCAAAGAGCTTGACGCAACCGATGCCCTTGCTGTGGCATTATGCCACCACTTTTTGACTTCCTCGCCCATGATGCAACCCTCAGCAGGGGCAACGAAAAACTGGGCCGACTTCGTCAAGCAGAACCCCGCTCGGGTCAAGGGCCTCAAGTAGAGGTCAGCTCCCCACGAGCGCATTGCAGGCGAACCGTCGCCCGCTGCACATCCCCCCCGAAGGGAGGATTGCACTTGCTTAGCCTAAGGTCTAGGCCTTCGATCATAGCAAACTCATCAAACAGGCGACGAGCCATACGACCGACGACATGCTCGAGGAGCTCCGAGGGCACGGCCATCTCTTCGGCCACTACCTGGTGCAGGAGGGCATAGTTGATTGTATCCTCTAGGGCATCTGAAGAGAGGCTCTGCGCCACAGAGGCCTCGACTGTGAGCGAGACCTCGAAGTGATTGCCCACCCGACGCTCCTGCTCCAGCACTCCGTGATAGGCATAGAAGCGCATCTGCTCTAGACTGATCTGTATCAGCATTGTATCGTAGGTGTTGTGGGGATGGCCCTTTCGACTGAGGGAATATAGAGGGAGACTCAACAGATGTAGAGGAACACCTCCTATCCCATCGTGATCACAAGGGCTTGGTCGATCGGGGTGCTGACTCCATAGCTATTAACTGCCTCGACACCTATCTCCACACGTTCATAGCCAGAGAACTGCTCACCCCTAAGCCTATAGTGAGGCTCACGAACACCCTGTGCAAGGAGCACTCCACGACGCTCCCCATTGCCCTTGATTAGTGTAGCCCAGAGACGATAGGTTACAGGGGGCTCGTGGGCATCACGGTCGTGCATCCAAACGACAGTGCGCTCCCCGTTGGGCTCTAGGACTAAACGAAGAAGCTTAGGGGCTTGGGCTCTGTGCTCTAGACCTCGGGGCAACGCAAGAGGCAGTGCTGTGCGATGAAAGAATTGACGGATCTGCTGACGCATGGCTGGATATTTATCCCCTACATGCTCTTCTCTAAAGAAGCAAATGCCGCCAGAGCCCATCATTCGTTCTTGCTCCATCTGATCTATAATGGTCTGTGCCTGCCACCTATCCTGTACGATGCGATAGGGAGCTAGACCGGCTACCACAGGCACGTAGCGGCCTACGGACTGACTCCAGTCCTGCAAGAAAGGCGTGTACAGATGGTCTCGGTAATACATCATGGGCACGAGGAAGTCCACAAGGCCCTTCTTGGCCCAGGTTATTGGGTCTTGATACACCGACTCGAAGGCCGTCCATCCATGACTCCTATCTAGCATGGGAAGCTTGCGTAGCTTCCCCAGAGGGGCAACACTGATCTGCATATAGGGCTTGATCGAGTGTACCGCCTGGTTGATCTCCTCAAGCTGACGGGTGAGGTTGCTTCGTCTCCATTGCTCTCGATCCATCCCAGCCCCATAGAGCCGGTACGAACGTTGGTCGGGAAAGCGGACTGCATCCTCGGGATAGCGGAAGTAATCGAAATGTAGACCATCGAGGTCATAACCTGCTGCCAATTCCCTCGCTAGAGAGGCGATATATTGTCTCACACCAGGCTCTCCGGGGTCGAGATGAGTAGCATTTTTGTGCTTGAGCCCCCAGGCTGGATGACGCTGGAGGAGCGGATGTGGGGCATTCTTTGGAGAGGCCAAAGGGTAAGTAACCAGCCAGGCATGGATAGCCAGGCCTCTAGCCCGACAGGCCTTGACCGCAAAGCTCAGAGGATCATAGGCCGGAGGTTGGCCCGAGCTGGTGAAGAAACGGGCGAAAGGCTCCATATTGCTCGGATAAAGCACTGTCCCGGATTGTCTTACTTGCAAAAAAACTGTATTGTAGCCATCTGCCGCCAAGCGATCGAGGATGCGAATGAGATCCTGCTGCTGACGCCGTAAACCATTCTCGTCATCGGCTTTGGTCCTCGGCCAGTCGAGCCCATAAGCAGTTGTTAGCCACACGGCACGCATCTCTTGACGGATGCTGTCGCCCATGGGGGGGCTCCAAGTTGCAGAGGCAGGGAGGGCTGGTAGAGAGAGCGGCTCTTGCGCAGCAAAGGCCATGCTTGGGGGCTCTACCACAGAGACAACCTCAGGAGGGGATGCGACTAAATCCTTTTTGGCACGACAGCCCACCCCTATAGAGGCTAGGAGCAGGCTGCTTAGTGCTATCTTACTGATCGTCTTCACGACTATATTGATGATGAGTAAGCGATATTGTCTATCAAACGCACCTGACCGCAGAAGACTGTAATGCAGCCATGTGGGTGAGGGCTATCACCCCAGTGCTCTATACGCTCTAGCGATCGCGCATCAACGATCTCGAAGTATTCTACTCGGAGTGTAGGGGTGGCATTGATCTGATCTACAACCCACTGCTCCAACTGCCTAGGACTGTACGAGCCCTGAAGCTCTCGACTCTTACTGAGCACTCTATAGATCTCGGGGGCGAAGCTGCGCTCCTGAGCCGAGAGGCGAACGTTGCGGCTGCTCAGAGCCAGGCCATCCTCCTCTCGGACGATGGGGCAATCGACGATCTCCACAGGGAGCGATAGGAGCTCGACCATGGCTCGGATGACGGCGATCTGCTGGAAGTCCTTCTCCCCAAAGAATGCCTTATCTGGACGAACAATGTCAAAGAGGCGGCTAACTACCTGCATCACACCTCGGAAGTGCCCTGGACGATGAGCCCCCTCCATCACCTCGGCTACTCGACCAACGGCGAAGTCTCTATTGTCAGGCTCAGGATAGATGGTCTCTACTGTTGGAGAGAAGAGGGCCGTCGCCCCAGCAGCCTCCAGCTTCTCTATATCTGCCTCGAGTGTACGAGGATAGGTCTGTAGATCCTTGGGGTCATTGAATTGAGTAGGATTGACAAAGACACTGACAACACAGACCTCACACTGTCGTAGAGCCTCTTGGACAAGGCTGATGTGCCCGCTGTGCAAAGCCCCCATCGTGGGGACGAAGCCAATACGTTTGCCAGCGGCCCTCTGCTGAGCGATGAAAGATTGTAGCTCAGCAATCTCTTGAAATACCTTCATGATCTCTAAGCTTTCTTGTTAAATGCTCCTTGAGCGATAAGATACTCTGCGATTTGTACGGCATTTAGGGCCGCCCCCTTCTTAATCTGATCCGCTACACACCAAAAGGCTAACCCCCTAGGGTTGCTTAGGTCTCGGCGTAGGCGACCGATGTATACAGGGTCTTTCTCGGCTACATAGAGCGGCATGGGGTAGGTCTGCTCGGCAGGCACATCCTGTAGGACGAGGCCATGGGCTGCACGGAAGGCTTCTCGCACCTCCTCTAGGCTCAGCTCCCTCTCTGTCTCGAGCCAAATGCTCTCCGAATGTGCTCGGGTAACGGGCACTCGTACGCAGGTCGCACTTACAGCGATGTCGCTATGCATGATCTTACGGGTCTCGTAATACATCTTAAGCTCCTCCTTGGTGTAATCTCCATCGGTGAAGACATCAATTTGAGGAATAAGGTTATAGGCAAGCTGATAGGCGAACTTCTCTACCGAAGGCTCTTCTCCTCGGGCGATCTGGACAACTTGTCGGTCTAGCTCCTCCATACCCTCTGCTCCTGCGCCACTGGCCGCCTGATAGGTAGCCACGTGCACTCGGGTAATGTGCGAGAGTTGCTCGATAACGTTGAGGGCTACAACCATCTGGATCGTTGTGCAGTTGGGATTGGCAATGATCCCTCGAGGACGTACGAGAGCATCAGAGGCATTGACCTCGGGGACAACTAGAGGCACATCCTCTTGCATTCGGAAGGCACTAGAGTTATCGATCATCACAGCCCCATGGCGAGTAATAGTCTCGGCATATTCGAGGGAGACATCCCCTCCAGCAGAGACGAAAGCTACATCAATATCTTTGAAGTCGTCTCCATGACGAAGCTCTCGGACGGTGTATTCTTTACCTCTGAAGGTGATACTCTTACCTGCCGAACGAGCCGAGGCGAAGAGCTCTAGGCGATCTATCTTGATAGGGCGTTCGCTGAGTACCTTGAGAAACTCTTGTCCCACGGCCCCGCTTACCCCTACGATAGCTATATTCATAGTCTGTCCTTGAATTATATGTAAGCAATATAGTTTTCAAACTGCAAACTTACAAAAAACAGACCAATGCTGTCAAGGTAGGAAGGTACTGTTTTTCGACTGCAGGTTCAAGTATCAAGTGCAAATTTACTTTATAGCAGCGAAGAATACTTTTGCTGGGGATTTGAAACCCAACTTTTCTCTAGGCCT
>NZ_JRAO01000019.1 GCF_000768875.1 Porphyromonas sp. COT-239 OH1446
AGGTTTCCCCCTGCAACCCCCTCTAGGTGTTTAGGGGGTTAAAGCCTGTATCCCACTGCCAAAATTTGCACTTCTAAGTTGAATATAGCGGCAATGCTCTAGCCCTGCTTCAGAGGTTGAGGATGCTTGGTTAGAAGCTTTGCCTCGAGAGCTTTACGGATGGTGTATATACGACGAGAAATTTTCGTACGTACGAAAAAATATTTTTGCACGTACGAAAATATATTTCCGTACGTACGGAAATTATTCTCCTTGCGCGGGCAAATTCGTTCGATAAGTAGCATGCCGATAGGATGGTGCTTGGGGCATCGTCTCATTTTGATTGTTCAACACTATCTTCGGCCTTTCGAGGCATATAGCAAGAGCCTATCAGCAGGCGAATACATCCCGAAAGCAGGCGGACATCTCTAATCGTCTTGCTCTTGAATCGTACTCCAATACCGAGCCTACCATAACGTAGATAGCCATACAGCTCCGACAGTTCGGGATAGAGAGGAGTGCCAAGGTAGCCCACCTTGAACTTCATCTGCTTGCCTAGCTCCATCGTACACAGAGGTTCGATCGCATAGAGCCAGTTCCAAGGCAGGTCTTTCCGCTGTAGATCTTCTACAATGGAGGACAAATGATAACGCAGGTTGTGCGCTACGAGCCTTCGGGCCTGGCTCAGATCCTTTTTGAGGGCTTCGTAGACAAGTTCGGGTTGGACTCCTCGGGACATCTGCTCGGTAGTGATACCATGTATCTGCGTTGCAAGGTCATCGGGGGAGAGACCTGATTGATCTAGGACAAAGCTTCGCTCGAGAATGCAATCTCCCCCCTCGGAGAGCAATTGCCAGGATAGGGCAATGGGTGGAGAAATCCCCTCATCCGTCGAACAATCGATCGAATGCACTCCCTCGGTGTCCAGGACAAGCCAATGAGCGGCCTTCAAAGGATCGGGCTCGGGGCATAGCTCCTGCGAATGATCTATATCGATCTCGATAGTGGGAGTGCTGCTTGACACCGAAGTGATGGATTCGAGAAAAGGCTTTGACCCTCTAGGCTCTCCTCGATGGAGAAGAAGCCCGAGGGTCAAAAGGGCTAGGACGATGATTAGTAACCAAAGCATTGGGCAGCTCTTCAAGTCCTTACTCTACAGTAGCTATTAGGGGAATAGGAAGGCTTTGTCTCGCTTAATCGCTTCGTGCACCCATGCTGCAGGCAGGAAGCTCCAGTTCTTAGGTCGTTCGGGGTTTACCCTGCTCTTGATCTCGAAGAAACGCATTAGACTAAAGAATTGGTCGTGATCACTAGAGGAGAGGATGCGAGCAGGTAGATCTTCCTTGGCAATGCCTGCTCCTGTGGTGAGCATCCCCCCAGCTCCCCCAGCTCGGTAGGAGTTGATAGCCACTCGGTAGCGACGATTTAGGTCGAAGGGCTCTCCGTTTGATAGCTGTAGGATCGTGATGCGACTGCCCTTGGGCTTGCTCACATCTACCCGATAGTCTATCCCATGAGCAGCACTGAAGTTGTAGGTTGGGTGCAGAGTTTTGTAGCGATCCCCAGGCTTGGCATCGGGACGCATCAGAATGAGGTGATCCTCAGCCCCCTTCATCTGAGAGACCCACAAGCCGTACGAATGCTCCAGGTATCCCTTGATCTCAGCCCCAGTCAGTTCCATTGCATAGAGGTGGTTGCTGTAGGGGCAGAACTTGAATAGATCTCGGACAAATACCTCTCCAGCGGACAGCTTTGCCCCAAGAGAGAGAGGAGCGGCAAAGGAGATCTCGGCCTCGACCGTATGTAGCTGCATCTCGTGTACGACGCTCATGTAGCTGCTGGGCCCGAAGATAGCTTCATCGGCACGTACGGCCTGCTCCAATAGACCGATACGCTTGCCCAGGAAGTCCCTCGTACGCTCTTCGGCGGCAGCGAACTCCTTCACATATTCGGGGTCTGGCTCGAAAGCATTAACGTCCGCAAAGCTTGCATCGATCTTCTTCTCTATGACCTTCCCAGCTCGCTTGCGAAGGGTGATCCGCACATCCGAAGCATAGTCGAGGTGGTTCGCAGGGTTGATCAAGAGTACCGAGTCGCCCGAGGGGCTTGGGATCCACTCGAGGCTTCGGCGATGGTCATGCCCCATGAGGATGAGGTCTATCCCCTCGACTGTCTGAGCCAAGGCACTGCCTGCATTCTCGAGGTAATCGTCATTTGTATTTTCATACCCCGAGTGGATGAGGGCCACAAGCATATCGGGCTGCTCCTCTTTCAAGATACGAGGGACCCATTGCTGGGCCGAAGCAATAATATCCTCGAAGCGCATGCCTCGCCAAAGGTGCTTAGGCAACCACTGTGGGATAGCAGGAGTAGTAAGTCCGAGGACGGCAATGCGTGCTCCACCCCGCTCAAAGACCTTATAGGGTACGAAGTAGGGAGCACCTGTGTCCTCCGAGACAGCATTAGCCCCCAGGATGGGGAACTTGCATTGCTCTACCCAACGATCATAAACCGCATGCCCAGGCTCGATGTCGTGATTGCCAATGGTGGCCGCATCGTAGTCGAGGAAGTTCATTGCCGATGCTACGATATGAGGCGAGGTACTATCGATGTAGTTGTAGTAGTAGGCTACGGGCTCACCCTGTAGCAGGTCTCCACCATCGAGGAGTAGGGCCTCGGGGGTCTCTTGACGAACCTGGCGCATCATGCTCGACAGACGGGCCAGGCTGCCTGTGCCAGGTGTTTGCTGGATGTGGTCGTAAGGGAATAGATTGGCGTGCACATCCGTTGTATGGATGATGCGTAGCTCTAATGTCTGCTCACGCTGACAAGCCCCTAGGATCAATAGGGCTGGCAGGAGAAGCAGGCTCAGGAAGCGAAGCGATTTGTTCATCATATTTGTAGTTGCTAAGAAATCTTACTACCTGGGGCAACGGCCCCCTCGGGCATCACGAGACGTAGAGAGCCGTCTGCATCCATGCTAGAGAGGATCATCCCCTGGCTCTCTACTCCCTTGAGCTTACGAGGGGGTAGGTTTGCGATGAAGCAGACCTGCTTACCTACGAGATCCTCTGGCTTGTAGTGCTGTGCGATGCCAGAGATGATGGTGCGTCCGCCCAGGCCATCGTCGATGCGGAACTGTAGGAGCTTGTCCGCCTTGGGTACTTTGGAGCATTCGAGTACAGTGCCGACACGCAGGTCTAGCTTGACGAAGTCGTCAAAAGAGATCTCGGGAGCAACGGGTCCAGCCACACGTGCTGCTGCCTCCTGCTCCTGGCGGATCTTACGTAGCTTATTGAGCTGAGCCTCAATAGCCTCATCCTCGATCTTCTCGAAGAGGAGCTCTACACCCCCAAGCTGATGACCAACGCTGAGCTGCTCGAGGCTCCCGAGACTATCCCAAGCTAGAGGCTCTAGGGAGAGCATCGAGAGCAATCTTTCGGAGCTAAAGGGCAGGAATGGGGCAAAGGCGAGGCTGAGATTGGCCGTAATCTGTAGGGCAATATTGAGGATTGTCGCCACACGCTCCATGTCGGTCTTGGCTAGCTTCCAAGGCTCTGTATCAGCCAAGTATTTATTCCCCAAACGGGCTAGAGACATGGCTTGGCGTAGGGCCTCACGGAAGTGGAAGCCGTCGAGAGCTCGCTCGATCTCGCCCTTGACCTCTAGCATCTCTGCGATGGTCTCACGATCGTAATCTGTAAGAGCCCCTCGGGCAGGTACTTTGCCCTCAAAATACTTGTGTGTGAGCACTAGTGCTCGATTGACGAAGTTGCCATAGATAGCTACCAGCTCGTTATTGTTTCGTGCCTGGAAGTCTTGCCAGGTGAAGTCATTGTCTTTGGTTTCGGGGGCATTAGCTGTCAGCACATAGCGTAGGACATCCTGCTTGCCAGGGAAGTCCTCTAGATACTCGTGCAGCCAAACAGCCCAGCCTCGACTGGTTGAGATCTTATCCCCCTCAAGGTTGAGGAACTCATTGGCTGGGACATTGTCGGGCAGGATGAACGAACCCTCGGCCCTCAGCATGGCAGGGAAGACGATACAGTGAAAGACGATGTTGTCCTTGCCTATGAAGTGCACCAGGCGAGTGTCTTCGCTACGCCACCACTCCTCCCAGCTATCGGGCAGGAGCTCCTTGGTATTGGAGATATAACCGATGGGCGCATCGAACCAAACATAGAGTACCTTACCCTCTGCCCCCTCGACAGGGACAGGGATGCCCCAATCGAGATCTCGACTTACAGCTCGAGGCTGTAGACCTAGGTCGAGCCAGCTCTTGCACTGGCCATAGACATTGCTCTTCCACTCGGTGTGCTCCTCCAGGATCCACTCTCTTAGGGCATCCTCATGCTTGTTGAGGGGGAGGTACCAATGCTTCGTCTCTTTGAGTATAGGGGTTGCGCCACTTAGAGCAGAGCGAGGCGACTTCAGATCCGTGGCAGCCAGTGAAGTCCCACAGCTCTCACATTGGTCGCCATAGGCGCGATCGCTCGAGCAGTGAGGGCAAGTACCTAGGATGTAGCGGTCGGCAAGGAATTGTCTTGCTTGCTCGTCGTAATACTGCATCGAAGTTTGCTCGATGAACTCACCCTTGTCGTAGAGCTTACGGAAGAACTCGCTAGCCATCTCTCGATGGGTATCGCTAGTTGTGCGGCTATAGATGTCGAAGCTAATACCAAAGTCGGCAAAGGATTGCTTGATGATGGCGTGATAGCGATCGACTACATCCTGGGGGCTAACGCCCTCACGTTGTGCTTTGATCGCAATGGGTACACCATGCTCATCACTGCCGCCGATATGGATCACTTGCTCGCCCTTGAGACGAAGGTAACGGGTATAGATGTCTGCGGGGACGTAAACGCCTGCTAGGTGTCCAATATGCACAGGGCCATTGGCATAGGGCAGGGCAGAGGTAATCAGAGTTCGTTTGAATGCTTTATTCATCAATCTATCTTTAGTTGTAAATGAAAGTGCTGCAAAGGTACGAATTATCGATATTCCATTTTCGTACATTGATGGCACTTAGTTACACAAAGGGGAGTTATTCACCCCTCTGCGTCGTGATTGTCGGGTAGGCTCTAACTGTGGCTCAATCAGATCTGTTTCTATGTCCCCGATCTATTCCTTGTCTTATTTCTCGTATGGCAGTCAGAGGTCAAGGGTTGTGAGCTCGATGAGGGGGTGGGTATTCACCATCAGGAGCTTACCCTCTATAGCGCAGTCGAGGCCCGAGAGCTTCTTGATGGCCTCCGTTGCCATGAGTGAGGCTATGAACCCTGCTACAGGAGCGATAATCCCGAGAGGCATGTCTGTCTCGGCCTTTATCCGTAAGGCGAAGAGATCCCGATAGCGAACATCCTGCCCTGGGGCGAAGAGGCTGCATTGCCCCCTAAAGCCCTCGACTGCCCCATACAGATATGGGATGCCGAGATGCTCAGTAACCTCGTCCATGAGACAGCGAGTGGTTAGATTGTCGCAGGCGTCGATCACGAGGTCGTACCCTTGGGCGATCTGCTCGGCATTGTCTCGGGCAAATCGCTTTTCGTAGACCTCTATCTGGCTATGCGGGTTGCATCGCTTGAGGTGCTGGGCTGCTAGCTGAGCCTTCCCCCTGCCTACCTGCTCCGTTGTGTAGAGGATCTGTCGGGGGAGGTTACTCAGGCTGAGACGATCATCATCGACGATCCCTACACGTCCTATCCCTGAGCCCACGAGGTAATAGAGTAGCGGGCTACCTAGCCCCCCAGCCCCGACGACTAGGGACGAGGCCGCCTTGAGGCGTAGTTGTCCCTCAACCCCCAGCTCGGGCAGGAGCAGTTGTCGGGCATAACGCTCCTCCTCTAACGGGCTAAGCCCCACTACATCCATGTGTCCCAGTCTTTCCATACAGTCTCGTAGCCTGCGGCCAGTATTGCGGTGCAGATCTCCTGCACACTGCGATCATCGTTGATAGTGAATTGCTCCAGTTCCTCCTGCGGGTGGGCATAGCCCCCTGGTTCGGTGCTCGAGGCTGCACTCATGCTCGTTACACCGAGGTGCATGGCCATGTCTCTGAATGGAGCGGACTCTCGAGTAGATAGAGAAATATCTACCTCGGGGTCGAAGAGGCGATAGGCACAGATCAGCTGTGCCATCTCTCGGTCCGTTATAGGGGTCTCGGGCTCGAAACCACCGACCTGTGGCCTAAGGCGAGGCAGAGAGATCGAATACTTGCTGCGCCAGTGGTGCTGCTCGAGGTAGCGTAGGTGCAGGGCAGTGAAGAAGCTATCTATCCTCCAGTCTTGTAGGCCGAGCAGAGCTCCGATGCCGACCTTGCGCACACCTGCCTCGGCACAACGCTCGGGGGTCGTGAGACGATAGCGAAAGTTGGCTTTTGCCCCTCGGGGGTGGAAGCTGGGGTAGGTCTGTTCGTTGTAGGTCTCTTGATAGACACAGACGTAGCTCAGGCCTGAGTCTACGAGACAAGCATACTCTTCAATTTGTAGAGGTTGTACTTCGAGGCTGATCTGAGCGAAGTGGGGGCGCAGCAGGCGAATGACCTCTGCGTAATAGTCTACACCCGCCTGGTGTGGAGCTTCGCCCGAGACGAGTAGTAGGTGGCGAAAGCCCCAATCTTTGAGTACCTCGATCTCCTCCAAGATCTGTTTCTCATCGAGCTTGATACGTTTGATCGGATTGTGGCAGTTAAAGCCGCAGTAAACGCAGTGATTGGAGCAATAATTGGACACATAGAGCGGAACGTAGAGCTGTATGGTGCGTCCATAGCGTTTGGTGGTTAAGAGCTCGGCTTTGGTGGCCATCTGTCGTAGATAGGGGGCTGCCGCTGGAGAGATCAGGGCAGCGAAGTCGTCTAGAGTACAGCGTTCTTTGGCTAAGGCCCTCTGCACTTGTTCCTCATTTGTAGAGGCGATCATGCATCCGACCTCATCCCAGTCGTAGCGTTGTAATTCGTCGTAGAATGCCATGATGTCTCTATTCCTTGAAGTAGTTATCTAGGGGTGAAGTCGAGAGGCCGTATTGCCCACGGGCGGCAAGTCCTGCCTCGTAGGCCTCTCGGCCAGCCTCTACCGCTAGAGCGAAGGCTCTAGCCATAGCTACGGGGTTACTGGCCGAGGCAATGGCCGTATTGACCAGGACGGCATCTGCGCCCATCTCCATGGCTTCTGCTGCATGAGAGGGAGCTCCGAGCCCTGCATCCACGACCACTGGCACTCGGCTCTGCTCGATGATGATCGAGAGGAGCTCTCGGGTGCAGAGCCCCTTGTTGCTCCCGATCGGTGCTCCCAGTGGCATGACGGAGGCTGCCCCTGCGTCCTCCAAATGACGGCATAGGATGGGATCTGCCTGCACATAGGGCATGACGTGAAAGCCCTCTCGGGCCAGTACCTCCGTAGCTCGAAGGGTCTCTAGAGGGTCAGGGAGGAGGTACTTAGGGTCGGGATGTATCTCAACCTTGATAAATCGAGAGCCAAAGGCTTCGTAAGCCAGTCGAGCGGCGAAGATCGCTTCGTCGGCAGTGTGTGCCCCTGAGGTATTGGGCATGAGGCGTACGGAGGGAGCTCTGAGGGCCTCGAGCAGTTCGTCATGATCTGAGGAGCATTCTATTCGTCTGAGGGCCACGGTTACGAGTTCGCTTCGACTGGCCAGTAGGGCCTGTCGCATTTGTTCGTTGCTGGAGAACTTCCCCGTGCCGAGGAATAGGCGAGAGCCGAAGGTCTCTCCAGCGATGATGAGTGGTTGCATGATGATGATAGTGTTGGAGTAGTAAACAGTTGATGTGCCCTAAGAGCCGAAGTGCTTATCAAGCTCTTGTAGCAGCTCTTGGCTCGCTTGCTTGAGGTCGTGGGCGTGATTGATCGCCCCCGAGAGGGCAATGCCTTGCAGCCCGAGACGTGAGAGTTGGGCTATATCGCTGGGCTCGATGCCCCCTATAGCCCAAAGAGGGAGAGGATGGGGTAGCCCCCTTGAGCAGCGGACTAAGTCCTCGAGCCCCTCGTCGCCTAGGATCGGAGCGAGGCGTTGCTTCGTTCTAGTCATGCGATACGGGCCAAGGCCGACGTAGTCCACTCCCTCTAGGGCTCGCTGATGCAGATCCTCGATGCTGTTACATGTCCCGCCAATGATACGCCCCGACCCGAGTCGCTCTCGGGCCTCTAGGGGAGAGCAGTCCGAGAGACCGAGGTGTACCCCGTCGGCATCTGCTGCGAGAGCGACCTCGACATCGTCGTTGATGATGAGGATCGATCCTGAGTAGGACTGCATAAGGGTCTTGAGAGCTAGGGCTGCAGAGAGACGCTCATCATAGCTATGGCCCTTCATCCGCAGTTGTATCCAGCGAACCCCTCCCTCGAGAGCCGCTTGGGCCTTTGAGAGCAGCTCCTCGAGTTCTGAGCTGTCGGTGATGTACATGAGGCGGCAATGCCTGAGGTGCTCGAGGATGTGCTCTCTGGGTTCTTGCCCTAGATGCAGGCCGTAGAGTGAGGGGCTTGACCTAATATAGCGATCAACCTCTAGCTGAGCCATTCGACAGGCACGATCGAGGGGTTCTAGCTGAGCCAGGTGGGTGGCTATGAGGCTAGAGAGCTTGCATCCTGTACCGTGCTTGTCCCATTTCGAGCGGCTTACTACGAGCTCTTTTGAGGGCTTCCCAGGCTCGAAGAGAAGGTCTCGACAGAGGAGCGGATGGCCTGGCCCTGCCTCCTCGGTATGCCCCCCCTTGAGGAGAATAGAGCTCCGATACCTATTGGCAAGCTCACTCAAGAGCTCTGGGCTCAGTTCATCACCCCACAGGCATTGAGCCTCGGGGAGGTTGGGCGTAGTGAGCGAAACCAGTCGGAGCATCTCCTCGATCTGCTTAGCCTCGAGTGTAGCATGCAGCGGAGCATTACCTCGGCTTGCCTTGAGGATTGGATCCCAAATGATGTGCCGTACACCTGCTGTACGCAGTCGGCGGGCAATGGATATGGCCTCGCCAAGACTCGACGTCATGCCTATTTTGGCCGAGAGAGGGGTATATCGCTCGAGGAGTACCTCTAGGCTGTAGAGTGTCTCTTCGAGGGAGATGGGGTGGAGGGCTGCGAAGTGCTCCTCGTGCTGGCTGGTTAGGCTGCTCACCAGGCTTAGAGCTCTACCACCCGCCGCCTCGATCGTGAGGCAATCGGCTGTGATCCCTGCACCAGTGCAGGGGTCGTGCCCTGCGATGCTGAGGATGCAGGGACGGTCAAACTCTTGCCATCGCTCGACCATCCGCTCAGGATCTTCGGCCAAGTAGCCCAGCGTAGCCCCAGCAGCAAAGCCCTTTCTGAGGCAAAGCCGCAACCTCTCGGGGGTGATCCCCGAGAGGGCGACCAGTGGGTAGGGGAGGGAGCGTAGATGTTCACACTTGTCCAGCCAATCCTCATGAGGGGCATAGCCACTCTTGGACTGACTGGGGAAGACTGGCCCAACGAGCGCATAGCTCAGGGTGAAGGGCAGCCCCTCTAGCTCTTCGAGACTATGGGCCGAGACACTGAGGCAGCCATAGATCCTCCACTGATCATCCCATTGGGCGACTTTGGCCCGGCTTAGGTGTATGCCTCGGAGGCCAGCCTTGGGGACTAGGTCGTAGTGGTCTGAGATCATGATGCGGGAGCGATACCGAGGCTCTATAGCCAGGATCGCCTCCTCATATTCGCTTCGAGATCCCCCTGGCAGGCGTAGGTGTAGCACCCTCAGCCCCAGTGCCAAGAGCTTGTTATACCCCGAGAGATGCTTGGCACTCAGTCGCTCGGGTGTGATCGCTATCAACATAGATTAAGTACTTACTCTAGGGTTGAGTCTATCTCTCGGCTCTCTGATGGTCGTTCAGTCGGGCCTTGGAGAGATGTGCAAGAGAGGCCTCGATGAATGCCCTGTAGAGACCCAAGTAGGATCGCCATCGAAGTCCAAGTAGGATCACCATGGAGGTCTAAGTAGGATCTCGATCGAGATTCAAATAGGAGCTCATGGGCTGTCTTGGAGAGAGCTCAACAGAACCCCTATTGATCCTCATCTTTGCGATCTATAGGCTCTCCGCCTTCGGAGGCTTAGGCCTCTTCGAAGACTTTAACCTTCTTGTGTAGGTTACGGCTGGTACGCATCGAGCAGAAGTGTTCACCGCACATCGAGCAGAAGTGAGCCTTCTTGTGCCCCTCGCTCGGGAGCGTCTCATCGTGATACTTGAGGGCTGTCTCGCTGTCTAGGGCTAGGTGGAACTGATCAAGCCATCTGAACTCATACCTAGCCTTGCTCATGGCCCAGTCTCTGAAGTATGCCGCAGGGTGTCCCTTGGCTAGGTCTGCTGCATGGGCAGCGAGCTTGTAGGTGATCACGCCCTCCTTGACATCATCTCGATTGGGCAGACCTAAATGCTCCTTGCGGGTAACGTAGCACAGCATGCTCGTACCATACCAGCCGATCATGGCTGCCCCGATGGCAGAGGTGATGTGGTCGTAGCCTGGGGCAATATCCGTAACGAGAGGGCCTAGGGTGTAGAAGGGGGCTTCATTGCACCACTCCAACTGCAGCTCCATATTCTCTCGGATCTTGTGCATGGGGACGTGCCCTGGGCCCTCGATGATAACCTGCACGTGATGCTTGTCGGCGATGTGGGCCAGCTCGCCCAGGGTACGCAGCTCTGCGAACTGTGCCTCGTCGTTGGCATCCGCTAGACAGCCAGGGCGTAGCCCATCGCCGATAGATATGGCGACATCGTAGCGAGCCAAGATCTCGCAGATCTCCTCGAAATGTTCGTAGAGGAAGCTCTCACGCTTGTGCATCGTACACCAGCTAGCCATGATCGCTCCACCACGAGAGACGATGCCCGTAAGCCTATTCATCGTCAGAGGAATGTGATGCCATCTGAGCCCAGCATGTATGGTGAAGTAGTCTACGCCCTGCTCGGCCTGCTCGATGAGGGTATCTCGATAGATCTCCCAATTGAGATCCTCGGTCTTGCCCCCGACCTTCTCCAGGGCCTGATATAGGGGAACTGTACCTACGGGGACGGGGGAGTTGCGGATGATCCACTCTCGTGTCTCATGGATGTTGCGCCCAGTGCTTAGATCCATGATGGTGTCAGCCCCCCAGCGTGTAGCCCAGACGGCCTTCTCTACCTCCTCTTGGATCGATGAGGTGATGGCGGAGTTGCCGAGGTTGGCGTTGATCTTGACCAGGAAGTTACGCCCGATGACCATCGGTTCGCTCTCAGGATGGTTGATGTTGGCGGGTAGGATAGCTCGCCCAGCAGCGATCTCCGAGCGAACGAACTCGGGTGTAATGCTCTCGGGTAGATGAGCCTCGAAGCTCTCGCCTCGCTCTCGTCGATATTGCTCTCGGATTTGGTCGCAAAGCTGATTTTCCCTTATCGCTGCGTACTCCATCTCTGGGGTGATGATCCCCTGGCGTGCGTAGTAGAGCTGCGAGACGCATTCGCCCTTGGCCACTCGAGGATGATCCTGTATGTGGGCAAATCTGAGTTCATCTAGACGGCTGTCTGCACGGCGGCTGCGCCCATATTCGGAGCTGAGCTGCTCTAGACGCTGTGTATCGCCTCGCTGCTCGATCCACTGCTCTCTCAGCTTCGGTAGCCCTCTCTGTACATCGACCTCGTATTCTGGATCTGTGTATGGGCCAGAGGTGTCGTAGACGACTACGCTCTCGTTGAGGTGCTCAACCCCATGTTCATCAATCGTTGGAGAGAGATCTATGCGTCTCATGGCCACACGCAGGTGTGGGTGGATAACCCCTGGCACATAAATCTTTTTACTGCCAGGCAAAGCTCCCGAGGAGATCTGTAGGTCTTGGGTTTGGTCTTTTGCTCTCATAAAGTTTTGTGATAGGTATGTGAATGTTCTTGGTGCATTGCTTTGGATAGGATTACCCTCCCTTGATCGCCCCGACTATCAGTAGGGTATCGCCCTCCCGTAGCTCGGTCTCTGCCCATAGATCTCGGGCGATGATACGACGATTGATAGCCACGGCGACATGTCCCGAGGCTAGCCCCTCCCCCTGCATGAGCTCTAGGAGCGTCATCCCAGGGACGATGGTGCGAGGTTGTTGATTGAGTGTGATTTGCATCTCCTTGCCTTGTCTCAGTTGCTCTTGGAGATGCTTGTGTGCATCAATACATGGCAGATCGTATCGATCCTTCGTTTCGCCTTTCCCTACGCCAGCATTACCTGGATCAGGTTACGGGTATAATCTCAGCCGTTGCATTTCTAGAGCCGTAGCTCCTATGCCTTAGGCACCCCCAAGATGAATGGTTGTATTTGTCCTTGCTCCCCCTGGGACTAATCCTTGGGAGTGCGGGGCAAAGGTAAGTGCTTTCCTTGGTCTATGCAAGCTTTGGGCAAAACCTTTATTTGCAAGAGAGCCCCCCAAGACCTCCCACATGGAGATGATCTTAGGGGGCTCGGATCAGAAGCCAAGGGCCTTACCCATCGTTTAGTCTACACGTAGTGTCTTGCCGATTTTGAGGCGATCGCTCCTAAGCCCATTGAGCTGCTTGATCTTCTTGACCGTAGTGTGATGATTGCGGGCAATGCTGCTGAGCGTGTCGCCTGAGCGTACTCGATAGGTTGTACCCTTCGTGCCCTTAGTCCCCTTTTTGCCTTTTTTACCCTTGCCAGCCTTGTCTGCCGCGAGGTTTGGGGCTTCAAGCGATATGGATAGCTGATCCGAGCGGATAGGCTTATCTTTAGCCTCAAGGTTAAGGATGCCCTGGATCGGAAGGCGAATGGGGTAGGAGCGAGTATTGCCAGGGATGATGCCTCGTTTAAACTGAGGATTGAATGCGGCAATGACCTCCCGATCAACGCCCGTTAGCTCAGCCAGTCGGTCAAAGGTCGTTGCCTCCTGAATCAAATACTGGTCGGTCGCTAGAGCTTGTCCCAACTCCCTAGGCTCTATGCCATATTGCTTGTGGTAGTACATGGAGAAGTAAGCCCCGATAAAGAGGGGTACATAACGTCTCGTCTGAGCGGGTAAGAAGCGGTAGATCTCCCAAAAGCTCTTGGGTTGATCCCCCCCTCCAGCTCGTTTGATGGCTCGATTGACATTGCCAGGGCCACAATTGTAGGCTGCTATGGCGAGCCACCAGTCATCGTACATCGTGTGGAGATCCTTGAGCATACGACAGGCGGCCTCTGTGCTCTTCTCTAGATCCATACGCTCATCAACAAGGCTGTTGATCGTCAGACCATAGATCTTGCCCGTAGGCAGCATGAACTGCCAAAGACCCCGTGCACCGACAGGCGAAACGGCCCGAGGATTCAGGGCCGACTCGACAATGGTTAGATACTTCAACTCTAGTGGCAGGCCAGCCCGATCGAGTAAGAGCTCCATCTGAGGAAAGTACAGATCCGCCACACTGAGCATAGAGCGCAGCAGATCTTGCCTGCGAAAGAGGTAGAGCTCTATCCCCTCCCTTACGAGGGAGTTATAGCTCATACGCATGGCTGAAGGCAGAGCCTCAAGCATCGCGATATAAACACTATCGTGGACGTTGGGGATCTCTCTGCGATCGAGGAGACTATCTGGCTTAGTCGCCTGGTAATGAGTGCCGTGTAGGGTATAGCCATCGAACCAGCGTTGTAGGAGCTGTTCAAGCTCTTGATCTCGTGAGCGGTCGATCTCCAGTCGAGGTTCGAGGGGGAGGAGATCCTCTGGCGTATGGAGGACACCCTCCCCTGCATCGGTATCTCTAATGAGGCTATCAGCCTCTATTGCAGTCCCAACCTCCTGCTCTACGGACTGAGCCGAGAGAGAGCCGAGTGTCGAGAGGATGAGTAGTGGGATAAATAAACTACGCAAGAAGTTCATATCAACATAGTTGTCAATGGTGTGTCAGAAGGATAGTGAGCAGCCTAACCCTACCTGGTACGAGGGGATGCCCGGTGAGGGTAAGGTGAGGCTGGGGTGCACCCTGAGACTTAGGTTAGGGGAGATGTCGAAGGTCGCCAGCTCTGCATCTACATAGGCATCTAGGATCGAGAGCCCATAGACGAGCACCGTGGCCACGATGCTGATGTCTCGATATCTGCGGTAGAAGTCATTGCCTCGCTTGAGCGTAGACTTGAGATGACTATACTGGGCATGATCCTCTGGCTTCGTACCTGGAGGGGCGAAAGAGAGCCATGCTGTATTGGTCGCAGGATCGCTGCTCGAGAGGTCTCGATAGGCCGCATGATAGTCGTCGTACATGTGCTGATTCCACTGCACGGCATAGAAGCTCGAAGCGATCGCACCCCAGACGAGAGGGAGCTTCCAGTACTTGCGGTTATAGATCTGTCCTCCTCCAGGCAGGAGAGCCCACAGGAGGGCATTGCGAGACTTAGGAATCCATGCAGCTGTAGAGGCACTATTGGGTTGTAAGTGCTTTGTGGCTAACCGCCCTCGCTGCTCAAAACTCGGGTAAGTATAGTCCCCAAGGGCAGGGGGCGAGCTTGCATCTCTACTCTGAGCCTCGAGGGCTAGGGTAGAGGCTAGGAGGACGAAGGATAACCACAGAGCTCTCATCGTTGGGGCTAGTCGTATTGGAGTTTGTCCAGTAGGGCAATGATGCGCTCCAGCTCCTCTTCGCTGGCGAAGGGGATGGTCAGCTTACCCTTACCTTTGGTGTTGCAGTTCAAGGAGACCTTAGAGCGGAATACCTTGCTTAGCTGTAGCTCTAGCGAGCGAAATACCTGAGAGTTTGCAGCTCTAGTGGGCTTGGGTGTAGGCTGCTCTACCTCCTCAACACTTGGGTGTTGTAGAGCCTTGGCCAGCTCCTCGACCTCACGCACGGAGAGGCGGTCTTGCACGATCATCTGATAGAGCTCTAGTTGCCGTTCAGCATCCTCGACCTGAAGCAGGGCACGGGCATGCCCCATCTCTAGTTGCCTCTGCGTAAGGCCCAGCTGCACCTCGGCAGGCAAGCGCAATAGGCGCAGATAGTTCGTAACCGTCGTACGGGTCTTGCCAATACGCTCTGCTAGGGCTGCATGGGTGAGACCCTCCTGGCCCTCGAGGATCTGTTGATAGCTTAGGGCAATCTCTATGGGGTTGAGATCCTCTCGCTGGATGTTCTCCACTAGAGCCATCTCGATGACCTGTTCTTGGGGGACGCTGCGCACATAGGCTGGTATCGTCTCGAGCCCGGCTAGCTGGGCAGCTCTCCATCGACGCTCACCAGAGATGATCATATACTCCTGTGCTCCCACGGCCTGTAGAGTAACAGGCTGGACGAGGCCAAGCGAGCGGATCGAAGCCGCCAGCTCCTCCAGTCTCTCTGGGTCAAACTCTCTGCGGGGCTGGGACGCATTGGGGCGGATTTGTGTGAGGGCAATCTCGCCGATGGATAGTGTCGTACCAGCTAAGTTGGCCTCTTCACCACCTAACAAGGCATCTAAACCTCTACCGAGGGAGAATTTTTGTTTATGCTTAGACATTGAGCTCTAATATGATTAGGACTGATGTTTATTCGCCAGCTCCTTGGCAAGCTGTAGGTGATTGATAGCTCCACGGCTCTCTGCATCATAGAGCAGGGCAGGCAAGCCGAAGCTAGGGGCCTCGCCGAGCTTAACATTGCGTTGAATGACCGTTTCAAAGACCAAGCCTTTGAAGTGCTTCTTGACCTCCTCGTAAATTTGATTGTTGAGGCGAGTACGGCTATCGTACATGGTCATGAGGAAGCCTTCTATCTCCAGCTGCTTGTTCAAACGATTGCGGACGATCTTTATTGTGTTGAGCAGCTTGCTGATGCCCTCTAGGGCAAAATACTCACACTGCACGGGGATGATGACCGAGTGGGCTGCCACGAGCGAATTGACTGTAATCAGCCCGAGCGATGGAGAGCAGTCTATGAGGATATAGTCGTAGTGGTCAGCAATGGGGGCAAGGACTGTAGAGAGGATCATCTCTCGGCCAGTCTGCTCCAGCAGCTCTAGGTCTGCCCCTGCGAGGTCTATATGCGAGGGGATGATGTCCAATCCCTCAACACGGGTGGGCAGGATGGCCTCGCTAGCGGAGAGTGCCGAGCAGAGGCATTCATAGATCGTATGCCTTAGCTCAGAGACCTCTACACCTAGCCCCGACGAGGCATTCGCCTGAGGATCGGTATCGACGACCAGCACCTTGTACTCGAGAGAGGCAAGTGAGGCCGCCAGGTTGATCGTGGTAGTGGTTTTGCCCACTCCTCCCTTTTGATTGGCTATGGCAATAATTCGACCCATAAATAATCTGTTCCTAGTGTACGATAATATATGTATGAATGAGATGGCTATTGCGGGAGAGCATCCAGGAGGCCAAAGTTACTCTTTTTTTGCTTGACCGAGTAGCTCCTCGAGGAGGTATTCAGAGGCTAGATCTACGAAGGCAGTGCTGTAGAGACCGTTCGCTTGATAGAGGGAGAGGTGCATGCGTCCCGTAGGTCTGTAGTGAGAGGAGCTGAGTACTCGACGCCAAAGGCTGATGAGCCGAATGGGCTGCCCACCCTGATGCGATAGTTCGCAGAGCAGGTGTGGATAGAGGAGGTTTTCGGCGGCATAAGCCCTGAGATCTGTCTCTCGATCTGTAGGGGTGATGAGGCAGAGCTCTCCATCGGGTGAGAGTAGACGGGCGGAGAGCTGTATGAGTCGCTCGAGGGTCAATCCTTCAGTCTGCTCCGTTCGAGCTCTAGCTCGGTGCTCGTTGGGGGCAAAGGTCGTCGGGGCGAAGTAGGGCGGATTGCTGATGATGAGATCATAGCTAGGGCCATCGGTTAGGAGGCTAAGGGCATTGCCCTCATAGAGATGAAGTCGCGTGGTATAGGGGCTACGCTCGAAGTTGCCTCGACAGTCTCTCAGGGCCTCGAGGTCGATCTCTATGGCCGAGACCTTAGCCTCAGGGAGAGCCTGGGCGAGCATAAGGGCGAGGATACCCGTACCCGTGCCGAGGTCGAGCACCCTCCGAGCCCCTCTATCAGCATAGCGGGCGCACCAAACCCCTAGGCAGAGGGCATCCGTGCCGATCTTCATCGCAGCATAGTCCTGGACGATCTCGAAGTGCTTGAGCCGAAAGGGTCTACTCATATATCTTCATCGTTAGGGCTCTAGGATATCGGGCATAGCCCCTAGCCTCTGGTATAGAGGCTGAGGCTGACGAATGCGCCAGGGGGCAGGGTAATGGTTGTTGCTTCGCCGACCTAGGTGCTTAACGAAGCCCAGCCTATTACCCTCGTAGCAGACGATATACCAGCCGACGGGAAGGTCAAGGGGGAGTGTAATGGCCTCGCCAGCGAGGTAGCGGATAGCCCCTAGACGTGTGAGTTCGACCTCTTCGAAGGCCTTGGGGGCAAGCTCTGTGCTATGCGCTAGGGCAGGATGTGGGATAAGGTCTCGCCCCTTGAGGATGGCCACTGGGATGCCGCTGGTGAGGGGGTGGATCCCCTCAGCCTCAAGTCTCTCGAGCATAGGCCAGTGAGCCTCCTCGAGGGCAAAGAGTTCTCCCTCACGGCTCTGTCCCCAGTGCCTATCCGCCCCTCTCTGTAGCCATGAATGAATAGCACTCATAGTTGTTAGAGCCTGCCCCTCTCGCCCCCCCTTAGCCGAGGCCTTGCCCCTTGGGCGGCGTCGCTTAGTATTCGAGAGCCCATCCGAGACTTTGCCCCCCTCGCCCTTTCGGATGATGGCCATGAAGAGCCCTTCGCCCGATACTCTATGGGGCATCATCCGGTAGCACGGCTCTTGGCTGTAGGGAGAGGGTTCTATCCCCTCCGGGAGCTGTAGCAGGGAGAGGGCTTCGCCACCCAGGGTGGAGGTGATGTAGTGTAGCATGTGCTCGTTCTCCTCCAGGTTCATCGTGCAGGTGCTGTAGATCATTAGCCCTCCAGGGGCGAGGGAGGGCCAAATGTCGTTCAGGATGCTGCGCTGCCGAGAGGCACAGTGTAGGACAGCCTCTGGGCTCCATTCGCTTCTAGCTTCATGATCCTTACGAAACATCCCCTCTCCTGAGCAGGGTGCATCGACGAGGATGAGGTCAAAGGCTGAGGTGAGCCTCCCTAGAGCCTCGGGCATCACATGGGTTACGATTGTTGAGGGATGGCCCCACTTGAGCAGATTCTCCTGTAGGATGTGTGCCCTGGTACGCACCACCTCGTTGCTCACCAGGAGGCTCGCCTCGGGAAGTAGATCTAGCAATAGGGTGCTCTTGCCCCCAGGGGCAGCGCAGAGATCTAGAGCATTGAGGCTACGCTGGGGCATGAGCGGAGCGATGAGGCTCAAGATCATCGACGAGGCCTCCTGGACGTAGTATGCTCCTGAGTGCCAAAGAGGGTCGCCGACGAAGCTCGGACGCTCCGTAAGGTATCGTCCCAGTGGAGACCAAGCTATGGGCTGCCCCGCCTCGAGCATTTGGGGGGTATGCTTGCGCCTGTTTAGGCGAATAGAGACAGGGGAGGGCTGCTCAAGGGCTGTGAAGAGCTCTTGTGCCTCGTCTGAGCCGAGCAGATCTATCATCTGCGCACAGAAGGCTTCAGGTAATGCAACTGAGGTCATAGGAAGATCATTGGCCAATGAGGAAGATGGTCGGACGCTTGCCGATCGTAGGCTTGGCCTTGGCCCACTGGGCAAGGGTCTTAGTCTCGATCCAAGAGGAGGGCGAAGTCAGTTCGCAGGCAATGCAGAGGCGGGTTGTGGGGCGACAGTGCTTGAGGATTTCCTCCAGCATACGGTCGTTGCGGTAGGGGGTCTCGATGAAGATCTGCGTCTCTCGCTGTTGTGTGGCCCGCTGCTCTAGATCTTTGAGAGCTTGGATGCGAGCCCGATCGTCAATGGGGAGGTAGCCTTTGAAGCTGAAGCCCTGACCGTTGAAGCCCGAGGCCATGAGCGAGAGCAGGATAGAGCTTGGCCCGACAAGGGGCTCGACACGAATGCCTCGTTTGTGGGCCAGGGCAACCAGGTCGCTACCTGGGTCTGCCACAGCAGGACAGCCAGCTTCGCTGACAAGGCCCATATCCTCTCCTGATAGTAGGGGGGTGATGTAGCTGACGAGGTCGGCTGCACTGGTATGCTTGTTGAGCTCATAGAAGTGTAGCTGGTCGATGTCGATCGCTCGGTCTACTGCTTTGATGAAGCGACGAGCCGAGCGGACGTTCTCCACAACGAAGTGCTTCGTCCTGCGTACAATGGCCGCATTATACTCGGGCAGGCAGAGTCCATGCTCGATCTCTGCCAGAGGAACGGGGATGAGGTACAGAGAGGCTGTTGTACTCATATCAATGATGTTAGGGTCATGTCCAGTTATATTCATTCTCTTGTGGGGCAAAGGTACTAAGAGAGTGTCGCTCGATCGACATCTAGGGACAAATTGGCCCTAGAGGCCGAGCTCGGCCTCTAGACGAGAGGAGGCTAGCCTGCGCCTCGATTGCCATCGGTCGTCCTCCTGAGCTCCCGAGTGGAGCTTAGATGCGGGGGTACTGACTCCTTCGTTGAGCATTCGACACCCTCTCTGTTGAGATCTAAGTAGACGTGAGTTCGGTATAAGCTTAGGCAACTAGGTCTTGACTATCAATGTGTTCTAGGTTTAGAGAAGGCTTCTTCTGGAGTGTTTGATAGG
>NZ_JRAO01000002.1 GCF_000768875.1 Porphyromonas sp. COT-239 OH1446
GGCGTTCAAAATCGCTAGATGCTGCGGGCATAATCAATAGGAATTGGGCTCCACCCACTGTCAACTTTTTTCAGTACACGACAGGTCTCCATCGAGGCATATAAGTAGGGCCTCAAGCGAGGTATAGATAGGAGCGCAGCTGAGCTCCCGAGAGGGCTTCATCTGAGAGGCAACCGAGAGTTCTAGAGCAGTCGAAGCCTTCTCCTATATGGATGCGAGGAGGGCAGGGCAACGCAGTGGCGTCTATCCCAACAACCTATAGAACAGCCCAATAAGTCTGCGCCCCAGCATCCTAAGAGACACTGGGGCGCAGACGATGTACATCAGATGGAGCTAGAGGCTAGTGAGCCCTCTGAGCGACAATCCATTCGTAGGCATTACGGAAGGCCAACATCCAGGGGCTTACCTCATGCTCGGCTCTATGCTCGACAGGATAATAACCACACTGCCAGGGGAAGATCGAACGCTCGGGGTGAGGCATCATCGCCAAATGGCGGCCATCTCGGCTGCACAGTCCTGCGATCGCCCCAGGCGAACCATTCGGGTTCGCTGGATAGGCATCATAGGCATAGCGTACGGCAACCTCATACTGGCTCTCATCATAAGGGAGGCTAAACTTACCCTCACCATGGGCGATCCATGTCCCGATGCGACAACCAGCCAAATTGCCCAGCATGATGGACTTATTCTCTAGGATCTCAAGAGAGACGAAACCACTCTCAAACTTGTTCGAGTCGTTGTGCAGCATCTTATGCTTGAGCTCATGCTCAGGGTAGAGCAGTTCGAGCTCAGCCATCAACTGACAGCCATTACAGATCCCGAGGCTTAGGGTATCAGGACGAGCATAGAAGCGATCGAGTGTTGCCTTAGCCTGCTCGTTGTAGAGGATGCCTGCGGCCCAACCCTTAGCAGAGCCCAGCACATCACTATTGGAGAAACCTCCACAGTAGACGATCAGCTGTACATCGTCGAGGGTCTCTCGCCCACTAACAAGGTCGGTCAGGTGTACATCCTTGACATCAAAGCCAGCCAAGAAGAGCGTGTAGGCCATCTCCCGCTCACCATTCGTCCCCTTATCTCTGAGGATAGCAGCCCTCACTCCGCTGGGTTGCTTACGGTCGGGATCAAGACCTAGAGCCTGGAGATTGCCCGAAAAACCCTTGGGGAAGGTGTAGCGCACGGGCTGGCTCTTGTAGTGCTCGAAGCGTTCGGCAGCGAGCTTCTCCCCACTCTGATGCCTGTCCATCTCGTAGGAGGAGCGATACCAAAGGTCTCGCTTGGCATCAATATCAAGCTTGTGCTTTAGGCCAGCCTTGTGGATCTCGAGGTTGCGCTCCGATATGGGGCGGGCGATCTCCACGAAGCCTAGGCTAGCATCACGCAGCATCGCCTCGACACGAGCACGATCCCTCACCTGGATGACCACCCCAGGGTTCTCAGCAAAGAGGAGCTTGACTAGATCCTTCTCGGGCAGAGCATCTAGCTGCACCTTGAGACCACCTCGACTATTGGCAAAGCACATCTCCAGCAGTGTGGTGATCATCCCCCCTGCCGAGATGTCATGCCCAGACAGGACAAGGTCGGCCTTGATCAGCTGCTGCACAGTCTCGAAGGCCTCACGGAAGTATTCGTGCTCACCGATATAGGGGACTTCACCCCCTACCCGTCCTAGGCTCTGTGAGAGAGCCGAGCCCCCAAGAGCAAGAGGAGCGAAGCTAAAGTCAATGTAGTAGAGTGATGTATCCGAATCGGGCAAGAGTACAGGAGAGACAACCCTCCTCACATCTGAGACCTCGGCGGCAGCACTAATGATCACCGTACCAGGGCTTAAGACGCTGGGCTCACCCTCGGGGTACTTCTGCGTCATTGAGAGCGAATCCTTACCCGTGGGGATATTGATCCCGAGGGAGATGGCTAGCTCACTGGCTGCCTCCACGGCATCGTAGAGGCGAGCATCCTCACCCTCGTTGCGGCAGGGCCACATCCAGTTGGCACTGAGCGAGACGCCCGATAGACCATCGGTCAAAGGGGCGAAGACAATATTGGTCAATGCCTCTGCGATAGCCATCTGCGAGCCAGCTACAGGGTCTGCTAGGGCCACCTGCGGAGCATGACCGATCGAGGTGGCGATCCCCGCACGACCTCTAAAGTCTAGGGCCATCACACCACAATCGCTCAGAGGTAGCTGGAGCTCCCCCTGGCACTGCTGACGAGCTACACGCCCCGTTACTGAGCGATCGACCTTGTTCGTCAGCCAATCCTTACAAGCCACGGCCTCCATCTGTAGTACCTGGTCGATGTACTCCTCGAGCTTGGCGGGGGAGTACTCAGGCATGGCATAGGTGCGCTCCACACGCTTGTCCTCCATAATAGTACGAGGGGCAGAGCCAAACATATCCCCTAGGGCAAGGTCGATAGGCTTCTCGCCATTGTCTCGCTCGAAGGTCAGGTGCATGTCGTCGGTGGTCTCCCCGACAACATACATCGGAGCACGCTCACGCTCAGCAATGCGAGTGATAGCCTCTATGGCATCCTCTGGAACGAGTAATCCCATTCGCTCCTGGCTTTCATTACCAATGATCTCACGAGCCGAGAGGGTTGGATCTCCGACGGGCAAACGATCCATCGCTATATGCCCACCTGTTGCCTCTACAAGCTCAGAGAGACAATTGAGATGACCTCCAGCCCCATGATCATGTATCGAGACGATGGGGTTGTCCTCTGCCTCGGCGAGGGCGCGGATCACATTCTGCACACGCTTCTGCATCTCGGGGTTGGCACGTTGGACGGCATTGAGCTCGATCTTGCCAGCGAACTGGCCAGTATTGACCGAGCTAACAGCCCCGCCACCCATACCGATGCGATAGTTGTCTCCACCCATCAGAACGACCTTCTCCCCAGGTTTGGGCTCTCCCTTGAGGGCATTGCTCGACTGAGCATAGCCGACTCCTCCGGCGAGCATGATGACCTTGTCAAAGCCGTAGCGAGGGGCAGAGGGCTCCTCCTGATGCTCGAAGGTCAAGACTGAGCCACAGATGAGTGGCTGTCCGAATTTATTTCCGAAATCGCTAGCTCCATTGGAGGCCTTGGTCAAAATCTGTTGAGGTGTCTGATAAATCCACTTGCGCTCGGGCATATATCCCTCCCAAGCACGAGGGCCTTGGGGGCGAGGGTAAGAGGTCATATATACGGCCGTACCTGCCAGGGGGATGCTGGCTCGTCCGCCAGCCATACGATCTCGGATCTCCCCTCCTGTGCCTGTCGAAGCTCCGTTGAAGGGCTCTACGGTAGTGGGGAAGTTATGAGTCTCGGCCTTCAAGCTCAGTACGCTATCGACCTCTTTAGTCTGGAAGTAATCAGGTTTATCTGCAGAGGCAGGCGAGAAGAGCTCTATACGAGGGCCTGCCACGAAGGCAACATTGTCCTTGTAGGCCGAGACCAGCTTGCCAGGGTTGGCCGCACTAGTAGCCTTGATCATCGCAAAGAGCGAACTCTCACGCTCCTCGCCGTCGATGACGAAGGTACCGCCAAAGATCTTGTGTCGGCAGTGCTCCGAGTTCACCTGAGAGAAGCCGAAGAGCTCGCTATCGGTCAGAGGTCGGCCGATACGCTGCGACACACCCTCTAGGTAAGAGATCTCTTCGTCGCTCAAGGCTAAGCCCTCGGCCTCGTTGTAGGCTCGAATATCCTCTATGTATCGAATAGGCTCGGGCTGCACGTTGATGCTGAAGACCTCCTGATCCAAACCCTCATAAAGGGCCTGGAGCATAGGGTCATACTGGGCATCTAGACCGCTGACTGGAAAGAACTCTTCGATGCGAAGAATGCCCTTGATATTCATGTTTTGAGTGATCTCAACGGCATTGGTGCTCCAGGGAGTAATGATCTCCCGACGAGGGCCAACGAAGTAACCTGCCATCTGGGGAGCATCTTGATACTGAGCCCCACCAAAGAGCCAAGTGAGGCGACTGAGATCCTCAACGGAAAAGCTCTCGGATGACTCTACGGCGAAGATAGAACCGCAGAGATTTTGGAAGAAGCTAATCATCATTCAAAATTAAGCGTTTGTTCGGGTTGTAAACGGAGTGAGCCTTGACCCACAGTAGATTTGCTCTCGAGGAGCATCTTGCAGTGGCACAAAGATACGCAATCTTGGCCGTCTCTCCTAGCTGCGTAGGGTGATGGAGAGGTAGACATAACTTTTCTCCCTCTGAGGGTTAAGCGTATAGGAGACGCTCATCGGCAGGGCCAATGAGCCGAGCTTGAAATCGACCCGATATTGTAGGGTTAGATTGACCCATGCAGCCCCTGAGCGGTAATCTGTATAGAAGCTCTTGAAGGGGGTTGCCCCGAGGCTGAGCGAGAGATGCTGCTCAGGGGAGAAGCTCTTGTAGTAACTCAGCTCAAAGTAGGTCGAGTAAGCCTGCCGCCCATCCTCGAGCCGATCATTACCGTAGAAGAAGCATGAGCCAAAGAAGGATAACGGCAAGCTCTCCGGCTCATAGAGCACACGCATATCGAGGGCATGGCGGGTGGACTGGGGTTTGAGATCAAGGTAAGTATCCTTCTTGCCCCAATGAGTGGGAGAATAAGAATCGACAAGCGCGAAAGTAAATCGACTGAGACGATACCTTAGACCGAGATTGGCCTCCTTGTAGCTGCCATCGATACCTGTACTGCCGAGGGCATAAACCTGGAGATTACCATGCGTGTAGGCGATCTTGGGAAAGAAGGTCGCAGCATCGCCATACTCCAATCCTCGCCAGATGTAGCGAGAGGCGAGCTCGAGGTCTATGCTCCATGGAGAGATTGGCGCGGGTTTCATTTGCTGGGCCGATAGGCTCCAGAGGCTGCTCATCAGGACTAGGACGAGCGATAGGAGGCGGGTCTTCATCGTCTGTAGTATTTGATTGTTAATGAACTAAAACTTCTCTGCCAGTAACTTGCTCAGACGCTCTAGGTATTGAGCGTCAATCTCGTCGAACTCGTCGAGCAAATCGCTATCCACATCAATCACACCGAGCACCTGTCCCTCTCGAAGGATGGGGACGACGATCTCGCTACGACTTGCCGAGCTACAAGCGATATGCCCTGGGAAGGCATCGACATTGGGCACAATGATCGTGCGGGCCTCGGCCCAACTGTGGCCGCAGACTCCCCTCCCCCTTGGGATGCGGGCACAGGCAATATCTCCCTGGAAGGGGCCTAAAATGAGGGTCTCAGTCGCCTCGTCCACCAGGTAGAAGCCGACCCAAAAGAAGCCGAAGGCCATACGTAGAGCCGAGGACACATTGGCCAATGTAGCCACGAGGTTGTCCTCGCCATGGATGAGGGCATCGAGTTGAGGCATGAGCTCGGCATAGCGTCCTGCCTTGTCCCGAGCCGTAAGGGTAAGTGTTTCTGCCATTATTTCTCCAGTTCTTTGAGATTCTCCAGCTTCTTGCGCTGCATAAATTCGTAGATGCCCTCGAGGTGCTCAATCACTCGACCACCGCCGAACTCATAGACCTTGCCCACCAAACCATCGAGGAAGTCTCGGTCGTGTGAGACGAGGATCAGAGTCCCGTCGTAGTTCATGAGGGCATCCTTGAGGACTTCTTTTGTCTTCATATCGAGGTGGTTGGTAGGCTCGTCGAGGATGAGCAGGTTGTAGGGTTCGAGGAGTAGCTTGAGCAGGGCCAGACGAGTACGCTCACCTCCACTGAGGACCTTCACCTTCTTGGCCGAGGCCTCTCCGCCGAACATAAATGCCCCGAGCAAGTCCTTGATCTTGGTACGGATCTCTCCCTCGGCTACATCATCAATAGTCTGGAAGACGGTGAGGTTCTCATCGATGGCGGCAGCCTCATTCTGGGCGAAATAACCAACCTTGACATTGTGCCCGAGGGTCAATTCACCCTCATGCTCCAGCTCCTTCATGATACAACGCACGAGAGTACTCTTCCCCTCGCCATTCTTGCCAACGAAAGCGATCTTATCCCCTCGCTCGATCGTCAGATTGACGTGAGAGAAGATACGCTTGTCGCCGAAACTCTTACCCACATCGCTCATCGTTACGGGATAGCTCCCCGAGCGTGGGGCTGGAGGGAAGCGCAGGCGAATGGCAGAGGTGTCAATCTCGTCCACCTCGACGAGCTCTAGCTTCTCCAGCATGCGCACTCGGCTCTGCACCTGGTTAGTCTTGGAATAAGTTCCCTTGAACCGCTCGATGAAGTCCGTAGTCTCTGCAATGAACTTCTGCTGCTCTTCGTATGCCTTCTGCTGCTGCTCACGTCGCTCTGCCCTGAGACGCTGATACTCGGTATAGTTCACCTTGTAGTCGTAGATGCGCCCTCGGGTGATCTCGATGGTTCGGGTAGTAATACGATCGACGAAGGCTCGGTCGTGGCTGATGACCACGACAGTCTGATTATTGTCTACGAGGAAGTCCTCAAGCCACTGAATAGACTCAATGTCGAGGTGGTTCGTGGGCTCGTCTAATAGGAGAATATCGGGCTTACGCAGGAGGAGCTTGGCCAGCTCGATACGCATACGCCATCCACCGCTAAACTCCGAGGTCTGCCGAGTAAAGTCGCTTCGCTTGAAGCCTAGGCCTATGAGTGTCTGCTCGATAGCCTTATCATAGTTGATCTCCTCAATCGCGTAAAACTTCTCCCCCAGGGCCGATACCTCCTCGATGATAGCCATATACTCATCACTATCATAGTCTGTACGGGTTTCGAGCTGATGGTTCAGCTCTGCCATGCGGGCCTCCATTTGGTGAAGGTGAGCGAAGGCCTGCTCGGTCTCTTCAAACACCGTACGGCCATCCTCGGTCAGTAAGTGCTGTGGCAGGTAGGCCACCACGACATCTCGGGGGATGCTCACCTTGCCTCGAGAGGGCTCTCTCACTCCAGCGAGGATTTTGAGCAGGGTAGACTTACCGGCACCGTTCTTCCCCATCAGGGCAATACGATCCTTGGGGTTGATCACGAAGGATATATCAGAAAATAAAGCACTGCCTCCCATCTCTACGGTGAGGGCATCAATAGAAATCATACGTCAATATAATGTAGGTAATTGTTCACTGTGCGACTGCCCTGCAAAGATACGCCAATTTGTCTCTCGAGCCATGCGCTCCCTTGACATGCACCCAAGGACCGTCAGACTCTATTCTCCACCCAGGCAGAAGCTCGATCGAAGCTATAGAGAGGAGCTCGGATGCGGGTCAAGCAGGCCCTCCATCTAGGCCTTATAGGAAGCACAAAAGGGCATCCAGTGAGAAGTCAATAAACACATAAGTAGTAGTGCAAAATCTTGTAAGTTAGCGGTCTGCGTCCAATAAGTTGCGACAAAAAATCTTGTAAGTTATCAGATCTATAGAGAGATAACTTAGCAGATCCATCGAGGTATAGATAGGATCGCAACGGAGGCTCAAGTAGGAACTCGATTGAGGTCTAAGTAGGATCACAGGTGAGACTCAAATAGGATCGCAATAGAGGTATAAATAGCAGCTCAATGAAGGTGTAAATAGTGCTTCGATAAAGGCTCTAGAGGAGGTTCGCTCGAGGGGGGAATACCATACAACATAAGGGGCAGGTCCAACTGTAGGCAGAGGGGGGCATTGAGGTCGAGAGGAGATGGTAGACAGGGAATGAGGCATCCAAGAATAAGGCTAAAATTGATTTGGTGCATTGGGGCAAATTGATTACCTTTGGCGGGAAATTTCAGTCTCATACTTAAATCGATCAAGTTGTTATGGCAGTCTTTGTCAATGAAGTTTCTCGCACCTTCGGGGAATACCTACTCATCCCAGGGCTCACGACCAGAGCCTGTACACCCCAAAACGTTAATTTAGCCACCCCACTAGTACGATATCGTCGGGGCGAGCAGGCACGCATCCGCCTCAACATCCCTTTCGTCTCTGCCATCATGCAGTCTGTCTCTAACGATACACTGGCCATCGAATTGGCACGCAACGGGGGGCTCTCTTTCATCTTCGGTTCACAACCCATCACCGAGCAGGCAGAGATGGTACGCCGTGTGAAGAAGTTCAAGGCAGGCTTCGTTACCAGCGATGCTAATGTACGTCCAGATGCAACCCTGGCAGAGGTTCTTGAGGTTAAAAGAGCTTCGGGACACTCAACCATCGGCGTTACCCATGACGGATCGAGCAATGGCCGCCTACTGGGGATCATCACCAGCCGAGACTACAGACTGGGCACAGACCCCATAGACATGAAAGCGGAGGAATTCATGACCCCCTTCGACAAGCTCAAGGTTGGCCGCCTCGGGATCACTCTCAAGGAAGCAAACAATATCATCTGGGAGCACAAGCTCAATACTCTGCCCATCATCGACGAGACGAATCATCTCGTTTACCTGGTCTTCCGCAAGGACTATGACGCCCACAAGGACAATCCAATCGAGCTCTCTAGCAAGGAGACCAAAGAGCTGCTCGTCGGAGCCGGGATCAATACTCGAGACTACAAGGAGCGTGTCCCCGCCCTCGTGGAGGCTGGTGTGGATGTGCTCTGCATCGACTCCTCCGACGGATACTCCGAGTGGCAGTACGACACGCTGCAGTGGATTCGCAGCACCTATGGCGACAAGGTAATGGTCGGGGCTGGTAACATCGTCGATGCCGAGGGCTTCCGCTACCTCGCAGAGGCTGGCGCAGACTTTATCAAGGTAGGTATCGGCGGTGGCTCCATCTGCATCACTCGTGAGCAGAAGGGGATCGGCCGAGGCCAAGCCACTGCTGTGATCGAGGTAGCCAAGGCTCGAGACGAATACTTCGCCGAGACGGGCATCTACGTCCCCATCTGTAGCGATGGCGGTCTCGTGCACGACTATCACATGACCCTAGCTATTGCCATGGGGGCGGACTTCCTCATGATGGGTCGCTACTTTGCCCGCTTCGATGAGTCTCCCACACGCAAGCTCAAGATCGGGAACAATATCGTCAAAGAATACTGGGGCGAAGGTTCGAACAGAGCTCAGAACTGGCAACGCTACGACAGCGGAGGTGCTGAGAACCTCAAATTTGAGGAGGGTGTGGACAGCTACGTCCCCTACGCTGGTAAGCTCAAGGACAACTTGGCCGTTACCCTCGGCAAGATGAAGGCCACCATGTGCAGCTGTGGAGCTATCACCCTAGCCGAGCTCAAGGAGAAGGCCAAGATCACCCTAGTCTCTAGCACCTCGATCGTCGAGGGGGGAGCACACGATGTCATCCTCAAGGATAGAGGTTAAGGCGAATGATCACGATCGTAGGGCCGACGGCCTCGGGCAAGACCGCTGTCGCTACACGGCTGGCATATAGGTTGGGCTCGGAGGTCATCAGTGCCGACTCTCGCCAGGTCTATCGAGGCATGGATCTCGGCACAGGCAAGGACTTATCCGAATATCAGGTGGAGGGGATCTCGATCCCCTACCACCTGATTGATATTATGCCTGCAGGGGCTCGCTATAGTCTATATGCCTATCAGCACGACTTTCACCGTGTGTATGCCGATCTAAGGCTTAGGGACATCACAACACCTATCCTCTGCGGGGGAACGGGGATGTATGTAGAGGCAGTCCTGAGGGGCTATCACCTACCTGACGTGCCGCCCAATGAGCCTCTGCGTAGAGACCTCTCGGGCCTTAGCCTCGAAGAGCTACGCCATCGTCTAGAGGCCTACGGGCCTCTGCACAACAAGACGGATGTCGATAGTACCCAGCGGGCCATCCGAGCCATCGAGATCGCAGAGCATATCCGTCAGCAGAGAGCTGAGGGGGTAGAGCAAACCGAGTTCGCCCCCATCGAGAGCCTCATCATCTGCCTGGATCTAGATCGGGAGACCCGTAGGGCTCGTATCAGCCAGCGACTGCGCTCTCGGCTCGACGACGGGATGATCACCGAGGTCGAGGGCCTACTGGCCTCTGGGGTCTCTGCCGAGGATCTCATCTATTATGGTTTGGAGTACAAATGGCTCACACAGTATGTCATCGGGCAGATCTCCTATGAAGAAATGTTTCAAGGGCTCGAAACAGCCATTCATCAGTTCGCCAAGAGACAGATGACTTGGTTTCGGGGGATGGAGCGCAGAGGGCACAGGATACACTATGTGGATGCCCTCCTACCCCTCGAGGACAAGGCCGACCAGATCCTCGAGCTCCACACACATTGGCTGCAAGGGACAGGGAGGTAGGAGGCGAAAAAAGGAGGAGAGGTCAAAATGTGCTGAGGGCGCAGAGAGCAATGGATACTCATTGCTCTCTGCGCCCTCAGCTTTCGTTCCTAGTCCTCAAGAGCGAGCTACTCCCAAAACGAGGGAGCCTTCGCCTCAGGGGTATAGTAGCGTACCCAATCAATGTGCATCTCGATGGGCTCTCTGAGACCCTCTACCTTACCAACCCATTTACCACCCAACTGCATATCTATGAGCAGATAATAGTCTTTACCAAAGGGGAACTGACCATCGGCCTCCTTCTCTGGTAGACGAGGATAGGCAAAGGAGAAGCGGTCATTGATAAAGAAGCGTAGCTCATTGGGCAGCACCTCCACAGCATAGGTATTGTACCCTTCGGGGTCAATCGGTGCTGTCGTGTAGTACTTGGGATTGGTTTTCTGGCCGAGCTTGACCGTGTAGTACGAATGTACAGTCTGATAGGCAAAGCTATCGAAATTGAGCCGCTCCATGATGTCAATCTCTCCACCCTTGGGCCATGGAGCATTGTTCGGCAGCATCCAAATGGCAGGCCAAGCCCCCTTAGCTCCTTGGAGCTTGCAGCGGATCTCGATGCGACCAAGGTCGAAGCTCTTCTTCCCCTTGGTATAGACGCCACCAGTCAGATACTCTGCGCTATCGGCGACATTGACATCGTTGCGACGGCCACGCAGGATCAGCTTACCCTGCTGTAGGTCATAGAGGCTCTCGTGGGGGCTCATCGTATTGTTCCAATCACTGTGGCCACGAGGGATCTTCGTCCACACACCTGTGGCGAAAATATCCTCTCGATCAAATTCATCAGACCAAGCCAAGGCCCAGCGGTGGGGCTTAGGCTCAACCTCGGGGCGAGACTGCTTCGTAGCACAAGAGGCTAGAGGGAGTGCCAAAAGGCAGCAGAGAAGGCGATGTAATGGTTTCATAAGCGTTTTGAAATTAGGATGAACGGCAAAATTTATTAACTACCAAATAATCAACCAAGAGGAATAGCTGCCCAGCCTAGAACTTCACCATAATCCCTAGCGTAGGCAGAATAATCCCCGAGGAGGGAGAGAGCTCCCGTAGCAATTGCTTGTGCTGCGGGTCTTTAGGGTCATCCATAATGCGTCCTTGATGATCCCGGTTGGTATAGACGGGAGGCATCTTGGCCTGGGCATTATACACGTTCTGAACGTCAATATATAGATTGAGCATCCAGCGGTCGAAGTAGAACTCCTTGTCTACCCGGACATCCAACTGATGGGCATCGTCGAGACGCTCAGCATTGTATCTCTTATAGTCGAGATAGGCCTGATTACGTGCCGCCCAGGCTCTCTTGTCCGTCGAGAGCTCCCGATCTATAGGTGTGTAGGGAGCTCCGCCCAGGTAACGCCAGCGAGCCGCAAAGTGCCACCCATCGGGAGCAGCGTAGGAGGCATTGAGATTGAGCTGCTGACGAGTATCCCAAGAGGAGGGGATGAAGCGGCCATCTAGACCCGTAAATTCGCTCTTGAACCTCGTATAGATCAGCCCCAAATTGATTCCCCGCCAGTCAGTGAGCTGTGCCACCAACTCGAGGCCGTAGGCTCGTCCCCTTCCGACAGAGCGGGTAGCCTCGTCCCCCACCTGACCATAGGCGATCATGCGGCTAGCTAGACTGACACCGTCCCTCAAAGATACTGGATAATTGCTATAATGCTTATAAAACCCCTCAAGACTAAAGCTCAAGTGCTTGCCCCTACGGTATTCTCCCCCTAAAACAACCTGATCCGAGAGGATATAGCGAGTGTCTTCTCCTTGATTAACATACTTCCCCGAAGCATCCTTATAGCCTAGGGTGGTATAGGCAGGGCGCATAGCATAGCGGCCCATATTGGCGTTAATATCAAAATCTTCGCTAACGGCCCACGAGGCGGAGAGGCGAGCCGAGAGCTGAGGCAGTGGGTTTGCCATGGTTCGAGTGAGGGTATTACCCATGAGATTAACCCCAAGAGAGGCCTTGAGACGTCCATCAAAATATTCGTCTGAGGCTTGAGAGAAGGCCTGATAGGAGAGCATCGACAGTGAGCTATCATACTCTAATTGCTCCTCTTGACTGTTCACAAAGGCAAGACGTCTAGTGGAGTTCGTGTACTGGGCATACTGAAGGCCAGCCCCTAGCGTAAGCTTAAAAGGCAAGGTCGTATAGACACGCTCAAAGCGGAGCTTGCTCTCCACCTCGTCGGACAGATAATCGAGCGTCCTGGGCAGCATCTCGTCATTATTACGGTGCTTGTAGCTTCCATTTCGGAGCATATTACGGCTCAGAACCCAGGTGTCGATATGTCCCTGACCAAAGTGCTTGTACACAGCACCAATAGCATAGCTCCACTGCGAGAGCACAGGCAAGTAGCCCAGTAGATATCGCTGGCTCTCAGTGCCCCCTTCCTCGAGGGAGGTATTAAGCCTCATTTGGTCGATAGAGCCTAGACCAATGATACTTAACTCATCCTTTGCTCCGACTTTATACTTGTACTTCATTTGGAAATCGTTGTAAGTTGGCAGAAACGGCAGTCCGATAGCCTTGAAGAGGAGCTGTAGATAGGACTGACGCGCCGAGACGATGAAGGTAGACTTCTTGCCTAGAGGGCCATCCAAGGTTAGGGCTGCATCGGATGCCCCAATCGTTACCTTTGTGTGCAGTCTATCCTGGCTACCATCCCGCTGGATAATCTCCATGACTGAGCTCAAGCCCCCAGATCTATTGGCGGGGAATGCACCACTGTAGAAATTAATTCTTTGGACAAAGTCGGGGTTCAAAATCCCTACAACTCCACCAGATGCCCCCTGAGTGGAGAAATGGTTGATGACTGGGATCTCAATGCCATCTAGGTAGAAGACGTTCTCCGAAGGCCCTCCCCCTCGAACAATAAGATCATTGCGGTTCGGGTCAGTTGCCCCGACACCTGGGAGCGTCTGCATCAGCTTAGAGATATCTCTATTCGCACCGGCACTCTTCTCGATCTGCTGAACACCTATCGAACGTACCGACAGGGGGCTCTCGATAGGGCGAAGACTAAGATTGGGACGAATAATGAGCTCTCGCAGCGTAACACTCATAGGCGGGAGCTCAATGTCTACGAAGGTAGTTTGGTGACCTTGAACATGCAGTTCTACAGAACGAGTACGCTCGTAGCCAACCATCGAGACGATCAGATGAAAGAAGCCGGCAGGGACATTCTTGACTATAAAGTTCCCCTCCTCATCGGCCGTGGCGAAGAGCTGAGTCCCCTCAACCTGTATGGTGGCAAACTCTACTGGTTCATGGGTCTCTGCGTCTAGGATACGCCCTCGGACACTCCCTGTAGAGAGCTTCTTATCAAGCTCTTTCTTGGGCGAGAAATGGGTAGATGTCTTAGTCTCCTCAGCTTGTAGCGGGTAAGTTAGGAGCACAATAGAAGCCAAGCTGGCTATAAGTCGTATTGATTTCATAAAGTTAGGTAAGCCTCCAGGGCTAATGGGATATTTTTTGAATAAGGCTGAGGCCGTCTCTCATGGGTAGGATTAGATTGTCTACTCTAGGGTCAGACTGTATCAGGTCATTGAACTCAAGGATCCCTCTAGTCTGTGCATCCGAGGGATTAAGCAGTTGGATCACCTTGCCATCCCAAAGCGTATTGTCGGCCAAGATCAATGCTCCTAGGGGCAGGTGATCGATGATCATTCGGTAGTAGTCTGGGTACTGACGCTTGTTCGCATCTATGTACACTAGGTCGAAGCGATACTGCTGCACAAGACTAGGCAACAGCTCCATGGCGTCTCCAATGTGGAGCTTCATCTTGTGGCCATACGGAGCTCGAGCGATATAGCTTCGGATGAAGTCCTCCATCTCGTCATCACTCTCCAGGCTGTGTACCTCCCCATCCTCACCAAGCCCTTCGGCCAGGCAATGGGCAGCATAGCCTGTGAAAGTGCCGATCTCTAGCACCCTCTGGGCCTTAGCAAGGCGACACAGCATGCGCAACAGATTGCCCTGTAGATGCCCCGAGAGCATCCGAGCCCTCAAGAGGTGTAAATGTGCCGCCCGATAAATCTCATGGCGTAGCTCTCCCTCGGGACTAGTGTGCTCGAGGATGTATTGCTCTAGAAGGTCGATGCTCTCCATTGTCTTGGTATCATCTAGAGATCACTCGGTGGGCATCTCCAGCAACTCTTGAATGCGGCTCTCGACCTCCTGCATCTGCCACATAGGGGTAGAGGTTGCTCCACAGATCCCGATGCTCTTGGGCATGGGCTCTAGCATCTCTAGGGTTAGTTCGCTGGCAGAGGAGACGAAGATGCTACGAGGATTACCCTCCAGGCAATGCTGATAGAGCACCTTACCATTGGAGCTCTTAGCCCCAGCGACGAAGATGATGAGCTCGTGCTGTAGGGCAAACTCTTTGACATGAGGCATTCGATTCGAGACCTGACGGCAGATAGAGTCTTGATATTCGAAAGGTACCCCCTCGTGCATACGCCCCTGCAGCTCCTGGATCAAGTGATGGAAGCCCGATAGCGACTGCGTCGTCTGAGAGAAAAGTGCCACAGGCCTAGAGAAGTCTATCTGCTCTATATCCTCGTCTGACTGCACTACGATGGCCTTCCCCTCTGTTTGTCCGATCAAGCCATTGACCTCGGCGTGCCCCTTTTTGCCATAAATAACAATTTGCCCTCCAAGTTCCTTCAGCTCACTATGCTTCTTGTAGACCTTGCGCTGAAGGGTTGTAACCACTGGACAAGTGGCATCAACAAGCTCTATGCCACGCTCTCGTGCCCACTGGTAGACCTGAGGAGGTTCGCCATGGGCTCGGAAGAGAACGCGCTTGCCACGAAGCTTCTTGAGGCCTTCGTAGTCGATGGTCTTCATTCCTTTAGCCTCTAGACGCTCTACTTCTAGGTTGTTGTGGACGATGTCGCCTAGGCAATACAGCTCCTTATTGTCCGAGGCTAGCTCTCGCTCAGCATGCTTGATAGCATTGATCACCCCGAAGCAAAAGCCCGATTGCTGATCAATCTCTATTATAGGGAAATTATTCATTGACGTAATCCGTTTGTTTTTACCAATCGTTATAAGCATAACAAACGGAGCCGTAGGCTTTGTTGCGAACTGGGCCTAAACGAATAGCCTTTTTCCCTCACCGGTCATACAGCCAAGTACCTCGAGGGCTTTGTCTTCGGCCTGACGCATGATCTGAGCCTCGGTCTTCGTCTTATCCCCCAACCCACACAGATGTAGCAGGCCATGCACGAGGACACGATGAAGCTCCTCGGCATAGGGTACTCCGAGCATCTGAGCATTGCTCCGCACAGTGTCTAGACTGATGAGCAGGTCCCCCGAGACCACCGAGCCATGACTGTCGTCGAAGGTGATAATATCTGTGTAATAATCGTGCTGTAGGAACTCCCTATTGACCTCTAGAATACGCTCGTCATTGCAGAACTGGTACGACAGCTCCCCCACCTCTCGCCCATAGGAGCGAGCCACCTCTTCGAGCCAAAAGCGGACAATGCGCCGACGCAAGCGTGGCATAGGCACGGCCTCGTCCGTATAGAAATGAATCATAGTATTAAGTGAAGAATAAATAAGTAACTAGAATGGCCGTAATTGCCCCTGCAAGATCCGCCAAGAGCGAATATCCAACCACATAAGAACTGCGCCGTATGCCTACAGAGCCTAGATAGAGGGCAATCACGTAAAAAGTCGTGTCGCTAGCCCCCTGCACTGTACAGCACAGACGACCGACGAAGCTATCCGCCCCATGGGTCTGCATCGCATCAACCATCAACCCCCTCGCCCCACTACCGCTGAGGGGCTTCATGAGTATGGTCGGTAGAGCCTCGACAAAGCTGGTATCCCAGCCCAAGGCTGCCACAAGCCAGCGTAGGGTCCTCTCGATGAGCTCGATGCCCCCAGAGGCTCGAAACACCCCGATCCCAACCAGCATAGCCACCAAATAGGGGATGATCGTAACCGCCGTCGAGAAGCCCTCTTTAGCCCCCTCGACAAAGGTGTCATATACATTGAGCCCCCGCCTCGCCCCAATAATCAAGAAAGTGGTCATCATGGATAAGAGGATCATTGAAGCAACACCCGTGCTAACACTACCGAAGGTCTCTGCAGGCAAGACCTTCGCAGCCCATAGGATAAGGCCAAAAGAGCCCAAGATAGCCCCAAAGGTGAGTAACAGAGGACGCTGTAGGAGGTTAATACCCTGCCTCAGGGCAACCAAAAGGACTGCCACCAGCGTAGAGGCCGTAGTAGCCATGAGGATTGGAAGGAAGATGTCTGCAGGATTGGCTGCCCCTACCTGCATCCGATAGGCGATGATGGAAGTCGGGATGATGGTCAGACCACTGGCATTGAGGGCGAGGAACATGAGCATAGCATCCGAGGGCGAAGACTTGTCCTGATTGAGCCCCTGTAGCTCTTGCATAGCCTTAAGCCCTAGAGGGGTAGCAGCATTGTCTAGCCCGAGCATATTCGCCGAGATGTTCATGAAGATATTCCCCAGGGCTGGGTGATCTTTGGGTAGAGAGGGGAAGAGGGCCGAGAGCACAGGTGTGGAGCGTCTTGCCATCGAGGAGACCAGTCCACTGCGCTCAGCGACCTTGAGTAGGCCCAGCCACAAGCAGAGCATCCCTGTTAGGTAGAGGGAGATCTCAAAGCCATTCTTCGCCTGCGCAAAGCTCGACTGTACGATCGCATCAAAAGAGGCAAAGCTACCAGTTAAGAGCAACTCTCCCAACGCCATAAGCAGTGCAACGACGAAGAATCCGACGAAGATATAGTGTAGTGTCATCTCGATCCTTCTCTAAGAATAACCATTGCCCACATTAGACCTCGGGGATAAACTCCTCGGCATCAATACGTCCACCGCCCAAGCGCAAGATCTCAAAGGGCTCGACCGTACAATCTACGATCGTCGAAGCCCCCCCGTGGACCATCCCGCCATCGACCACGAGAGCGACCTGCCGTCCAAAGCGTTCGTAGACCAGCTCGGGGTCTGTGGCATATTCGGGCTCCTCCTCGTCTATAGGCAGAGAGCTGGTGATTAGGGGGTTGCCCAGCTCCTCGAGCAAGAGTCTCCCTACGGGATGCAGGGCTAGACGTACACCGACCTCCTTGCGATGCTTGAAGAGCTTGGGCAGGCTGCCTGCAGGCGGGAGGATAAAGGTGTAGTTACCGCTGTGCTCCTTGATGAACTTAAATACCCTATCGTTCATTTTACAATACTCCGAGACTTCGCTCAAGCCTGCGAACATGATCGAGAGCGACTTCTTGCGAGGGTCAATGTCTTTGAGTGCACAGATTGCCTCTACGGCTCGAGGCTGTAGGGCATCGCAGCAATAGGCATATCCCGTTACGGTCGGATAGATGATCACAGCCCCATCTCTTAGGGCTTGTACAACGCTCGACACCTCTTTGTAATTAGGGGCATCTGCATACAATTTGACTAACATAAGCCTTTGATTTGATCTAGAATACAATACTTAGTGTGCTGCGAGCCAATTATCTCCTACACCGAGCTCGACCTCTAGGCGAATGCTTAAGCTCGGGAGCACCCCCTCCATCGTCTCTTTGATTAGGGGGAGCAACTCGTCGAGCTCATCCCTGTAGACGTTGAAGTTCAGTTCGTCATGCACCTGCAGGATCATCCGGCTGCGCAGCTTACGTCGCTTGATCTCCTGGTATAGGCGCACCATGGCGATCTTGATGATGTCGGCTGCCGTCCCTTGGAGGGGGGCATTGATGGCGTTACGCTCTGCATAGCCTCGGACTACAGCATTGGCACTATTAATATCTCGGACATAGCTTCTGCGACCGAGGAGGGTCGAGACATAGCCCTGAGCCTTGGCCTCGGCCTTAGTCCGCTCCATATACTCAGCAACCCCTGGGTAAGAGGCGAAGTAGCCGTCGATAAGCTCCTTAGCCTCGCCTCTGGGGATAGATAGCCGCTCACTGAGCCCAAAGGCACTGATGCCATAGATGATCCCGAAGTTTGCCGTCTTGGCCCTACGGCGCATATCGCTCGTAACCTCCTCTAAGGGCACTCCGTAGATCTTGGAGGCTGTAGCCCGGTGAATATCCTCCCCTTGGGCAAAGGCCTCCAGGAGGGCCGGATCGGCACTCATGTGTGCCATCAGGCGCAGCTCTATCTGCGAATAGTCCGCACTAACGAAGACACACTTCTCCGAATCGGGGACGAAAGCCTCTCGGATAGAGCGACCCTGCTCCGTGCGTATAGGGATGTTCTGAATATTCGGATTACTGCTTGAGAGGCGGCCTGTGGAGGCAACCGTCTGATTGAAGCTCGAGTGCAACTTGCCATCGCCATAGAGCAGTTCTGGCAGACTGTCGATGTAGGTGCTCAGGAGCTTCTTGAGCCCTCTGTAATCCAATATCTTCTGCACGATGGGATGCCGATCCCTCAGCTTCTCCAACACATCGACGGAGGTTGTATAGTTGCCAGTCTTAGTCTTTTTCGTCCGAGCCCCTCCGACCTGTAGCTCGTCGAAGAGGACTTGGCCCACCTGCCTAGAGCTATTGATATTGAAGGGATGTCCCGCCAAGAGGTAGATCTCCTCCTCTAGAGTCTCTAGGGCCTGCCCCAGCTCCATAGATTTCTCCCTCAGCACGGCTACGTCGAGGCGTACCCCCTCTCGCTCCATGGAGGCGAGCACAGGGATGAGCGGCATCTCGATCTTGTCGAATAGCTCTCCCATCTGTCGCTCCTCGACCTTCGGGGCAAAGAGTGTATAGAGGCGATAGGTCAAGTGGGCATCCTCGGTCGCATAGTAGGCCAAACGCTCTGCTTCTACCGCTCTGAGGTCGAAGCTCGACTTGCTCTGCGGGGCGATCATCTGCTCAAAGCTCATGGGGATATGCCCCAGGTATCTCTCCGAGAGCTCATCGAGCCCATGCCTGAGCTCAGGGGCTAGGAGGTAATGAGCTACCATCGTGTCGAAGAGGGGGAGCTCGACCTCGATCCCATAGCTGGCCATGACCTGTAGGTCATACTTGATGTTTTGCCCGATCTTGAGGAGGGTATGATCCTCAAGCAGGGGGCGCAGAGGCTCGAGAAGGCTCAGGGCCTCCTCTCTGTCGGCAGGCACTCCGAGGTAATAGGCAGAGGCATCGTCTAGGGCAAAGGTCATGGCCACGAGCTCGGCTCTAAGGGGGTCTCTATCCGTCGTCTCTGTGTCCCAAGCGAAGTGCCCCTGCTCTCGAGCCTTACAGACGAAGGCCTCTATATCCTCTCGGCTGTTGAGGTAGTTGATCTCGAAAGAGAGTCTCTCGGGCTCGGTCGTCTCCGAAGAGGATAGAGGGGCAAAGAGCTCTAGAGCAAAGAGGTCATTGGTCGGTATCTCGGCCTCTTCTCGAGGCTTTGCTAGCCCTACTGAGGCAGCCTCTTTAGGCTGAGAGGGCACAGCCTCCGAAGCTCTAGAGAGGACACGAGGGAGCAGCGAGCGAAACTCTAGCTCGCCAAACAGCTCCTCGGTAGCCTGGGTATCGGGGCTTTTGCTGCGCAGTAGATCTACATCGAGCTCGATAGGGACAGTGGTGCAGATGGTCGCTAGATAGCGAGATAGGCGGGCAGTATCAGCCCCCGCTTGTATCTTCGCCCCCGTAGCTCCCTTGATCTGATCTGCCGAGGATAGGACGCCCTCTAGGTCAGAGTATTCGGCCAGGAGCTTCTCGGCGGTCTTGGGCCCTATCCCCTTGCAGCCAGGGATATTGTCCGCCGTGTCTCCGACGAGGGCAAGGTAATCGATCACCTGTGCGGGAGACTTGAGTCCAAAACGCTGGCAGACCTCCTCCTCACCCCAAAGCTCATAGCCCCCACCCTGAGCTGGGCGATACATCCGCACCCTAGGGGTAACGAGCTGGGCATAATCCTTGTCGGGGGTTACCATGAGTACCTCATAGCCCTCACGCTCAGCCTGCTGGGCAAGCGTCCCGATAACATCGTCCGCCTCGAAGCCCTCGACCTCGATACTGGGGATACGATAGGCCTCGAGTAGCCTCTTGATATAGGGGACGGCAAGGCGAATACCCTCGGGCGTCTCCTCCCGATGAGCCTTGTATTCAGGGTACTCTTTGTGGCGGAATGTACCTCCTGGAGGGTCAAAGACAACCCCGATCATCTCCGGATGTTCTCGCTCGAGGATCTCCTCGAGCATCAAAGCAAAGCCGAAGATCGCACTGGTATCTCTACCCTGCGAATCCCTTCGAGGGTTACGGATGAAGGCATAATAGGCCCTAAATATGAGGGCATAAGCGTCTAAAAGGAATATACGAGGGTTCATCAAGTCTATTCAATCGGGTTAGTCTATGAGCTCTAAGGCATCACCCCTGCCTGGGTCAATACCTCCTCGAGGCGTCTCTGTGCCTCGGGACCGAAGTAGGTCATCTTGTGGATGCCACAGCGATCGATCGCCTCGGCATAGCCCATCGCTCGATAGTCCCCACCATTGACCTTGGTATGGATCACGTGGGGGAGGACGTCGCTCACGATCGGGCAATTCTCCCCTGTGATACCACTATGCAGCAATTCATTGAAAAGGATCTGATAGATGAAATAATCCAGTACTCTACTTTGGGTCTTCCAATAATGGAGGAGCAAATCCAATAGCGTGCTGAGCATCTTGCTCTGAGGCTTAGAGAAGATCACACTATTGAGACACCTAACCGAGAATCTCCGATCCCACCCCCAGTAGGGGTAATAGCTCGCTCGCCAATAGAGCTTGTCGGGCTCGTCCTCTGAGCGTTGGAACATGAAGAACTCGCTCTGGCTGTACAGCTCGTCGAAGGGACGGGTAAGTAAGATCGTCGCATCAAGCCATACCCCTCCGTAGGTTGCCAGGAGGGCCGTGCGGAGTAGGTCTGAGAAGATCGTACGGTTGTAGCCTCCCTGCTCCCTCATCCGCTGATATACAAACTCAGGCAGATCAATGTAATCACCAATCATTGCGTCCGAGAGGCGAATGATCTCATACTCCCCTCGATGACGATCGACAGAGGCAAAGCAGAGGCGTACGATCTCGGGTAGATCGGCCTCATCGACTCCCTGCCCCCAATATTGCCAAATGACCTTGCGTCCAGCCAGATCCTGCTTGGGCTGTAGCTCGTAGTGTGGGATCTGCCCTTGGATATAGGCCTGTATCTGCCTCTGCCAATAGCGGGAGAGGGTCTGATACCTTCTGATGATGGGCCATTGGCGTAGGTCTAGCCATAGCCTCGTGGGGATCAACTTCGTGATCTTGTGCACTAGGGACATAGTGGTTGGGGATTAAGGTGAGACGCTCGAGGATAGAATGCTCGGAGAGCTCTCGTCAAGCTCCACCCCGAGGATGGAGGCGAAGAGCTGATGAAGCCCTTGCAGGTATGGCTCTAGGGCATAGTGCTGCTCGAGATGCTCTCGAGACCGCTCGCCCATGAGGCGGCGCTCCTCGGGGTGCTCCTGCATCCAACAGATTTGTCGGGCGAGGTCTGTGGGATCACGAGGCTCTGCCAATAAGCCTGTGTATCCGGGGACGATCAGGTCTCGACTGCCCGGGATATTGCTCACGATGGTAGGCAGACCGAGAGCCATGGCCTCCCGAAGGACTCTCGGGGAGGCATCTCGGTATGAGGGGAGGACGTAGACCTCAGCTCCGGCGATGTAACGCATAGCCTCGCTCGATGGGCCGACGAAGTGGAAGCATTCGGGTACTGGCCCTCTCATCGCTAGGGCATAGTCTGCCCCGGAATAGTCCCCTACGAGGACAAGGCTGAGCGATGGGTCTGCGATGAGGTTGATCGCCTCGACGAGGGTTGTCAGCCCCTTATAGGGCCGACCTAGGGTATTGGCCACAGAGACGAGCCTAAGACTTATAGGTCGATCGGCCTTGGGGTGTAGGGGCTCTCGAGCAGCCTCCTGGGTCCATTCGAGGGCAAAGGGTTTAGTATGTACAGAGAGCTTACTCGGGGGTATGAAGTGCTCCATGTAGGAGCGAATATGCTCCGTCTCACAGATCAAATGCGTAACCCTGGGGTTGAGGACGCCGAGGTAATAGGTCGGATCCCACCGACGCACTCGTGCCCCCGTCCCCCTATAGCCGATATGTTTGCCTCGGCGACCGAGGGTGGCCAATAGGGCATTGGAGAGGCCAGAGCTCCCCACCGAGTAGATCAGATCGAAGCAGTAGCAACTGTCATAGCGGCGCAGCTGACAGATAGCGGGCCAAGAGCATTTGGAGGTAATAGGCGATAGAGGTAGATAGGTGATACCTCCCTCTTGCCAGGGTGAGGACTCTACCTTTTGACTGGGCTTGCATTCGGCCGTAACATAGACCTCCCAATGCGCCTTGGAGGCGAGGTATTGGGCTAGGTGGAGCGTGATCGAGTCCATCTCTCTATGCGTAAAGAGTACTCGAGGCGAATGCTGTCTTCTTATCTTCATCGTCAGAAACCTTGGACTACAAAGGTAACGAGAAAACTTCAGCTATTCCCCTGCCCACCCCAGGGCAACCGCATCAAATCTCCGCTATCTTCTTAACATGCTGATTATCAGATTAAATTTTGATCCTGATTTCTCCCAACCTCTACTTTGCAGGAAGAAATAGCTACTGATAATCAATGGGTTAGATTTTGACACGGTTGCTCTGTACCCTCTACGACGTCGAGCGAACGCATTCCCAAAACGGAGTGTCCTCAAAACGGGAGCAATCTTGAGATCGTCCCATCCGTTCTCCTATTCATACCTCAACAGAGATCCTATGTTAGACCTTACTCGAGAGCCTACTTGAGTCTCGGCTGAGATCCTACTTAGACCTCGATGGAGATCCTATTTGAGCCTCGGTCGAGAGCCTATCGGGAGAGAAGCAGAGCTCTCGAAGGGGGCGAGATGAGGGAGCTTCAGGGACTCATCAACGAGCTTCTCCTCAGACAAGAGACCACGACAAGAGAGACGATCACAAGACGGTACATAGAGCTCAAGAGGAGGCTGCGCCATTATTGGTTATCTTTGCACTCGCAATTAACTCAGTATTCAGCATATCATTCAGATATATACTCTATGGACATTCAAATCAGACTCATCCCCGAGTGGGAGGCTCAGGATGCCGTTATCATCTCTTGGCCGCATGCCGAGACCGATTGGGCACATATCCTCGACGAGGCAGACGCTTGCTACAGAGAGCTCGCAAGGGCTATCCTGCGCTTTGAGGATCTGATCATCCTTACCCCAGAGGTTGAGCGCATACAGCAGTTCTTCGGCGAAGAGGCCTTTGCTCACCAGCTACGCTTCATCGAGCTTCCCACCAATGACACCTGGGTGAGGGACTACGGGCCTCTCTCCTTCCGCCTCAAGACAGAGGAGGAGGAGCTCAAGGCTATAGCAGACTTCACCTTCAACGGCTGGGGAATGAAGTTCGCCGCAGATGCGGACAACCTGGTCAATCGAGCCTTGTATGTGGGTAGGTACTTTGCCTCCGATATTCAGCGACTCAACAACCTCTTGCTCGTCCTCGAGGGTGGAGGCGTAGAGAGTGATGGAGAGGGGACAATCCTCACGACAGAGAGCTGCATCTTCGAGCCCAATCGCAACCCAGGCTTCGATGAAGAGGAGCTCAAGGCTATGCTCCGTGAGACACTGGGTGCGGATCGTCTGCTCATGCTGCGCCATGGTGACTTAGAGGGGGACGATACCGATGGGCACATCGACACGCTCGCTCGCTTCGTCGATACAGAGACCATAGCCTACGTGTGCTGCGATGATACCGAGGATGAGCACTATCATCGCCTCAAGCGCATGGAGCAGGAGCTCGAACAACTGACTACACCCGAGGGCAAGCCCTACAGGCTCATTCCCCTTCCCCTACCCAGTGCTATCCATGAGGAGGATGGGCATCGACTGCCAGCCACCTACGCCAACTTCCTCTTCGTCAATGGAGGGCTGCTCGTACCCACCTATGCCCAGAGCTCGGATGAGGTAGCCCTATCTCGACTCAGAGAGGCCCTACCGGGGCTCGAGGTCGTAGGCGTAGACTGCCGCACACTGATCCGCCAACATGGCAGCCTGCACTGCGCTACGATGCAGCTGCCGCAGGGATTTATTAACCCTAATAAATAATCACAATGAAAGTAGGTATTATTCAGCAGGCCAATAGCTCAGACCTGCGCCACAACATAGATCGGCTCAAGAGCAGCATCCGCACGCTTGCCCTCGAGGGGGCAGAGCTCGTCGTCCTGCAAGAGCTTCACAACGGGTTGTACTTTTGCCAAGAGGAGAACGTAGACATCTTCGACCAGGCAGAGCCCATACCTGGGCCTAGTACGGATGAGTTTGGTTCCCTAGCCCGAGAGCTAGGCATTGTGCTCGTACTCTCACTCTTCGAGCGAAGGGCTCCAGGTCTATATCACAACACAGCTGTCGTCCTCGAACGAGATGGAAGCATTGCAGGTAAATACCGCAAGATGCACATCCCTGATGACCCCGCCTACTACGAGAAGTTCTACTTCACTCCAGGCGATCTTGGCTTCGAGCCCATCGACACCTCTGTGGGTCGCTTAGGGGTCTTGGTCTGCTGGGATCAGTGGTATCCCGAGGCTGCACGCCTCATGGCTATGAAGGGGGCTGAGCTACTCATTTACCCCACAGCGATCGGCTGGGAGAGCAGCGATCATGCCCACGAGCAGACGAGGCAGAGCGACGCTTGGCAGCTCGTACAACGTGGGCATGCCGTAGCCAATGGGCTGCCAGTCATTGCGGTCAATCGTGTAGGACACGAGGCAGACCCGACAGGGCAGACCCGAGGCATTCTCTTCTGGGGGCGTAGCTTCGTGGCCGGGCCACAGGGTGAGCTACTGGCCGAGCTGGGTCAGGAGGAAGGGCTCCGTATCATAGAGATTGACCTCGAGCGGAGCGAGCGAGTTCGTCGCTGGTGGCCCTTCTTCAGAGATCGACGCATCGATGCCTTCGAAGACCTCACCAAACGATATAGGCTCTAAACGTATAAAGCACTATCTTTGCGTGCGAACGTAAAGAGATTATCCATCATAACTAAAACAACGAAAGAAATGACTATCGAACAGTTCAATTTCTCAGGTAAGAAGGCTTTCGTTCGAGTAGACTTCAACGTCCCCCTCGACGCCGACTTCAACATCACTGACGACACCCGCATACGTGCCGCCCTACCTACACTCAAGAAGATTCTCGCCGACGGTGGCTCTGTCATCATTGGCTCACACCTCGGCCGACCCAAGAAGGTTGAGGATAAGTTCTCCCTGCGCCACATCCTTGCTCACGTGTCTGAGTGCCTGGGTGTAGAGGTGCAGTTCGCAAATGACTGCGTTGGTGCAGAGGCTGTCGAGAAGGCTGCTGCCCTGAAGCCAGGCGAAGCTCTCCTGCTCGAGAATCTCCGCTTCTATGCCGAAGAGGAAGGTAAGCCAAGAGGCCTAGCCGAAGATGCCTCAGACGAGGAGAAGGCTGCCGCTAAGAAGGCTGTTAAGGAGAGTCAGAAGGAGTTCACCAAGAAGCTTGCTAGCCTAGCCGACTGCTATGTAAACGACGCCTTCGGTACAGCTCACCGCGCCCATGCCTCTACGGCTCTTATCGCAGCATACTTCGACAAGGACAACAAGATGTTCGGTTACCTCATGGGCAAGGAAGTGAATGCTGTGGCTAAGGTGATGCAGGACATCAATCGTCCCTTCACGGCTATCATGGGGGGCTCAAAGGTCTCTAGCAAGATCGACATCATCGAGAACCTACTGGGCAAGGTAGATAACCTCATCCTCACAGGCGCAATGACCTACACCTTCTTCAAGGCAGAGGGAGGCAACATCGGCAACTCACTCTGCGAAGAGGATAAGCTCGACCTAGCTCGTGAGATCGTAGCCAAGGCTAAGGCCAACGGAGTAAACCTCGTACTGAGCTCTGACTCGAAGATCGCAGATGCCTTTGCCAACGATGCCAAGACAGACTATGCTCAGAACGACAACATCCCCACTGGCTGGATCGGTATGGACATCGGCCCTGAGAGCATCAAGACTTACGCCGAGGTGATCAAGGCTTCGAAGACAATCCTTTGGAATGGCCCTACAGGGGTGTTTGAGATGGATAATTTCTCCGAAGGTACTCGTGCCGTGGCCGAAGCTATTGCCGAGGCTACTGCAGCAGGGGCATTCTCCCTCGTTGGCGGTGGAGATAGCGTTGCAGCTGTCAATAAGTTTGGCTTCGCTGACAAGGTTAGCTATGTGTCTACTGGTGGCGGTGCTCTACTGGAGGCGATCGAGGGCAAGAAGCTCCCCGGTATCGCAGCTATCGAAGACTAAGCACTCGATACCCTTCTACAAATCAATAGGCCTCGGGCGAACGCTTGTTCGCTCGAGGCTTATTGACTTATGGCTCTATCTCCACATAAGCATAGAAGCCACCACCCTCGGGCAAGGGGGTCAAGCCCCAATGCCCCCCATAGAGTCTCCCCTCTGCATCGAAGAGAGGCGGCAGGCCTGAGCGGCGAACCTGCTCTGCCATGGCCTCTCGATCGCTTAAGTAGAGCAGTCTGTAATACCCTCGCTTAGAGGGGTGAATGTAACGCTGATACAATTGATGAGCCAATACCCCCATAGTTGTACGCAGATTGATCTCTACACAGGGGTGCAGCCTAGGCCTTTCGTCCCAAGGAGCTGAGTAGACAAAGAGGTCTACACCGATATAACCCCGATAGCCCGAGCCTAGCGAATGGGAGAGGAAGCGACAGTGCTGCTCCACTACAGCGGCGAGTACCTCTGCACCGACGAGCTGCTCGAGCTCCTCCCTCAGCTGTGCTTCACCTGCGAGGATATTCCCTCGATAGGCTCCACTAGCCTCATGGGTCTCGAAATGAGAGAGACCAAGCAGAGACACTTGTCCTAGACCATCGCTCCAGTACTCGAGAGCCCAATTGTCCAGCACCTGTAGCATCGGCTCGAGGCTCAGAGAACCACTACGGCGACAGCCTGCAGCGAGGGCACGCACCCGATCAGCCCCTAGAGGTAGAGGGATGGGCTGTACTCCTCGACCCGAAGAGCTGAAGGGACGCTTGGCAAAGAGAGCCTGGAGGCCTAGATATTGCTGCTGATAGGCCCTAGCCCAATACTCGATCTCGGCCTCGATCTCGTGCTCGGGACGATCGCCCTCGATCCATCGAGGCTGGAGATACTGAGGGGCTAACGAATGCTCTACAAGCTGCCGCAGTAGTCCCTCGGCACTTCGTCGGTGGGAGAGGCTCAGATAGGCCTCTGAGATCTGAGGCTGGATGAGACGGAGAGATGGATAAGCCTCCTGTAGCTGTTGGGTGATCACACGCAGTAGATGGAGCTCGAGGGCCCAAGGGCTTAGCTCTAGAGCCTCGGGGAGAACCTCGGGGGATAAGACCTCGGCCAAGGAGTGATCGAGCAACCTACCCCAAGAGCCATCCTGCTCGGGCTGCCAAACGAAATCCCCCTCCTCAGCAAAGACTTGCATCAGAGGGGCAAGCTCGCTCATCATCCGGCATACCTCCCTCTTGGGAGTATAACGCTGACTGAGAGGGATGCGTAGAGCCTCTTCGTGTCCAGGGTTGAAGATCCAAAGCTTGGGTATCATGATCGCATGGCTAACCCTTACGGCCAAAGTCGGCTGGGATCTCGCCCCAGTTCGGCGTATCCCATTTGTAGATCGGATTTCTATAGGTATGCTCATGCAACCATTTCTCCGCTCTAAGCACGAGGTCGAGCACAGGGGCGGACTTAGGCGTGCGCTGCAGCAAGGTCTTGCAACGCTTGTTACGTACCCAAGAGATGGCGGTAACGCTGTCCGAATAGATCGGCAAATGCTCCATATTGCGCTGCTTGAGCAGGGCCAGGGCATGGACGATAGCGAGGAACTCTCCAATATTGTTCGTACCCTCTGGCAGAGGGCCTACGTGGAAGATCTCCTGATGCGTGTCTACCCTAACGGCTCTATACTCCATTACCCCTGGATTGCCACTACAGGCGGCATCGACAGCTAGGGCTGCAAAGATTGGCTTGCCGGACATAGGAGCAGCCTCCTCTTGACTCCCGTAGTGTCTACGATAGAAGCCCTCCGCTCCGTCCTCGAAGGCCTGCATAGCCTGCGAACGAGAGGGGAAGGCCTTGTAACGAGCCCCCTTGACCCCTTCGATCTGTTGGCGACACTCCTCCCAACTGTCATAGACTCCAGGCTCGAGGCCTGACCAGACGACGTACCACTTCTTACCTGCCATAATGTGTCAGTTATTTGATGAAAGTAATCTTGCGAAACCGATAGCGAAGTAATAGTCCTAGAGTCAGTAAGCCTATCGGATAAGCACTCCAAATAGCCGTTAGCTGCAGGGCTGGGTCTGTCAGCCCCAGTCGGAAGCCGAAGACATAGTTGAGCAATGGCTCTAACCCCATGTGTACAGCCGTAGCAGCAATAGCCAGGAAGAGCACGTCCTGCATCCCCCTTAGGGCATTGGCATAGATGACTTGCAGAGCATCTCCAATCTGATAGAGGATAACGGGGATAAGGCCAACGGCCACCATCTCTGCCAGGGCAGGATCGCTCCCAAAGATATAGCCAATCTGATGCCTACCCAGCCACATCAGGAGCATGGCATTGAGTGCCACACCGAAGGAGACCTCAATCCCGACCCTAACGGCCAAGCGTGCACCGACTAGATCACCCCGAGCCCTCGAGCGACTCACCAGGATCGTCGTGGCTGCACCTAGGCCATAGTAAACGAAGTAGCCAATGGTCGTAACGACGCACAGTATCTGATGCACGGCTAGAGGGATAACTCCGAGCTTCGTAACAAAGAGCAAGGCAATAGTGAAGGCCCCTGCCTCGACTCCAGCATATAACCCGATGGGCATCCCCATGTGTACGAGGCTGCGAAGGTAGAGCCGACGAAGCCTCCAGCGAATAGGACGGGGGAAAGCAAGGCGAAAGTGCGCTACACGCCCAAAGAAATATACAAAGGCCAGGAGGGTAAAGAGCCGCGCCAAGACTGTAGAGAGACCTGCCCCCCACAACCCCCACTCGGGTAGCCCCCAATGACCAAAGATGAAGAGCCAATTACCAAAGATATTGAGCCCATTGGAGGCCAATACAACCCACATCCCGACGTCCGTACGCCCCGAGCCATCGAAGAATTGCTTGAAGGCATTGAAGAGCATAAAAAGGACGAAGGAGAGTAGCTGCAGCAGGTAGTAGGGCTTAGCAATCGGGATGAGCTCGCTCGGCAGATCGGTATGCTCTAGGTTCAGGTAGAGGGCGAGCATGAGGAGAGACACAACGAGGGCTACGAGCACATTGAGCAGGAGGCTGTGCAGCATGAGATGCCCTGCCCTCGCATAACGCTCTCGGGTATAGGCATGGGTTACCAACGGGGTAAGCCCATAGGCAAAGCCCATCCCGAAGATGAAGACCAGGGCGAAGATATTATTGACAAAGGAAGCCGCCGCTAGCTCGTGGGTGCTGTGATGGCCAACCATGATATTGTCGGCAAAGCTGACAAATATCGTTCCCACCTGCCCCAGGACAATGGGCAGGCCCGTGTGAAGCAGCTCCCGATAAGGCTTGCTCGAGGTCATCCCGGCCGAGGACTAGAGCTTCTTGCGCTCCTTGCCCTCCAGCACCCGCATACGACGGATGAAGATAGACTTGAGCGGACGATCCTCTTCGTTCGTTTGGAAGCGTTGGATCTTGTCCACCACGCTCCACCCGTCCACGAGACGGCCGAAGACTGTGTAGTTGCCATCCAGGTGAGGCGTCCCCCCTTGGAGCATGTATTGCTTCACCTGCTCGGGGCTGTATTGGTATCCTCCCTTGGCCATGATCTCCTTCATGTCAAACTCTGTGTAGAACTTCCCCGTAACGATGTAGAACTGAGTGGCCGAAGACTCCTTCTCAGGGTTTACATCATCTGGCAGTCGAGCTGCTGCGAGTGAGCCACGTAGGTGAATGAAACGCTCGGGCATCAGCTCTGCCATGACTATGCCAGCCGTAGAGTCTACAGGGAGCTCTTCGTCGGACTTAAGGCTCGACTTAGCCTCTAGGTTGCCACCTTGGATCATGAAGTCCTTGATGATGCGGTGGAAGATTACATCCTCATAGGCCCCAGCACGTACCTGGGCGAGGAAGTTGTCTCGATGCTTGGGAGTCTCGTTGTATAGTTCGACGACGAACTTCCCTCTATTGGTTTCGATCAAAACTTGCTGGCGCACCTCTGCGCTCTGCTGTGCGTCGAGGGTTGTGCTGCCCACAAGGGCGAGGAAGGAGGCAAAGAGTAATTTACGTACCATACAGTAATTGAAGGGTAATTCGAATAGCAATGGATAGCAAAGGTACAGATAATATTATTCGATCGTGAAGCCACTATCCCTTGAAGCTCCACACAAACCATCGGGATAATCCCAGGAGCCCCCCCTCTAGAGCCCCCGAGACAACGAGCTAAGAGCTCTCGATAGCCTCTCGACCGAGATCTAAGTAAGCCCTCCATCGAGACCCAAATAGGATCGCAACCGAGACTCAAGTAGGAGCTCCATCGAGGTCTAAGTAGGATCGCCATCGAGACTCAAGTAGGCTCTCTATCGAGGTCTAAGTAAGATCGCAACAGAGCTCCCAACAGGGGCGAAGCGGAGCGGCTTTCGAGGATTCGACGAGGTTATCCATCCCCTTTCGCTCGCAGAGGGAGCAAAATCTCGCAAACCCTCCTACAAAAACTAACCCCACGGGCTGGTATTAGCCCGTGGGGTTATACGATTGAGGCCATAGAGATGCCCTAACACATGTTTCAACTCACCCCGATCTGACAAACGGGTACACAAAGATACAACAGAAATGCGTAAAGAAATGAAGATTACGACGATGAGCCCCAAGCTATCGTCTCTTCGATCCAGCAGCAAAATTATCCCCTATCACATGAATAAAAAAAATGATTACATTTGCAAGCAAAAGGATAGAGGGGGGAAAAAGTAAGTTTGAACCCAGCTAGATTAATCCCGAGGATAAGAAATGGCAACGAAAACCTACATAATAGAGCTCCTGTATAAGGAAGGCAAAGGCGCGACCTATAAATACGAACGAGTAGTTCTTTGGACATTATGTGATTCTGGCCGTATCTTCGTTGAGAGAGACATGGACAAGGCTTGCTAAAGCCATTAACAACTAAGCAAAATGAGCACCAAAGATCACCTAGCCCACATCAGCGACGACAAGCGAGAGCAGTCGATGAGCGACCATGCAGAGGCCGTAGCAACGCTATGCGCACGATTTATCTCCGAGAGCTATAGCCCTCGACTTACTCCTCTAGGATGGCTAGTGGGTCGCCTCCATGATGCAGGGAAGGCCCAGCCAAGCTTCCAACGATACCTCAGAGCCGTGGCCCTCGAGGGGGAGAGAGCCCCCAAAGCTCCTCATAGTGCCGCTGGGGCTCTGCTGTGCTTCAGAGGTCTTGCGGATCTATACCCCATGACTGCTCAAGCCCTAGCCTACTGCATTGATGGGCATCACAGAGGCCTCAGAGGATACAAAGACCTCGATCAAGTGCTAGAGGACGGAGAAACTCTAATGAGGCTACACGACACACTAGAGCACGATCGACAGGTTAGCACTCTGCTAGAGCATTGGGCAGAGGAACATGGCCACAAGATCGAGAGGCATCTCGGCAAGATGGATAGCGAGGACAGACAGCTATTTGTGCGGATACTATTCTCCTGTCTCACGGATGCGGACTTCCTCGATACAGAGGCTTTCATGGATAGGGAGCGACGGCATCTGCGCCTCGAGATCTCAAGGCAGTACAGCACTATGACAGAGCTCCGAGAGCTCCTCAGACAGCATACCGATCGCTTTCAGGCCACAAGCTCGATCAATCAGAAGCGGAAGCTCTTCTTGGATGCCTGCCGAGAGCACGGGAGGCAGTGTAACAAGGGCTTCTACAGCCTCCTCTTACCTACTGGTGGGGGCAAGACCCTATCCTCCATGGCCTGGGCCCTGGAGCATGCCATACAACACCAGTCGCCCCGCATCATCTACGTCATCCCCTATACCTCGATCATCACACAGACGGCACAAACGTTTAGGGAGATATTCGGCGAGCATAATATCCTCGAGCACCACTCCGACATCAGATTCGAGCGTGATGCAGAGATCGATGAGCGACTAGATAGGACTAGGATCCTCGCCGAGAACTGGGATGCACCGATCATCATCACGACCAACGTACAGTTCTTCGAGTCCCTCTTCGCCCACAAGACCTCTCGATGCCGTAAGCTACACCATATCTGCCAAGCGACCTTGGTATTCGATGAGGTACAGATCTTCCCCACAGGCTTCCTGCACCCTATGCTCAGAGCACTCAATAGCCTCTACTACTCCTTCGGGACGCAAACACTCTTTTGCTCAGCTACCCTACCCAACTTCGACGAGGTCGTCGGCAGCGAATATGCGCACAAAAAGAACTTCTTCGCCCTTGAGGAGAAGGTGCAGCCCATCATCCCATACGATCGGGAGCACTTCGCCCCCTTCGATCGAGTGGACTACCAAATTGAGCCAGTACAGTATAGTATGGAGGGGCTTGCCGAGGCCCTCGCTCAGCATCCCTCTGCCCTCTGCATCGTGAACACTCGTAGGGAAGCCGCTTGCCTCTACCGGAGTCTCATGGGGATAGGGCTTCCCCCAGATAGGGTCATCCATCTCTCTCGCATGATGTGCTCGGCACACATCCAGGATCAGATCACCAGCATCAAGGATCGCCTAGCTCAGGGCGAGCCTACGATCATCGTCAGCACACAGCTCATCGAGGCAGGGGTCGATATTGACCTACCTGTTGTCTACCGAGCGTTCGCAGGGCTAGACTCGATCGTCCAGGCAGGGGGCAGATGTAACCGAGAGGGGCGAGGCCTGGAGCGAGGGCGAATGATCTGCTTCACCCTCACAGAGGGTTCGAGGGCTATGGGAGAGCTCCACGATGCACAGCAGGCATGTAGGCAGCTCCTGAGAACGTGGGCAGGGGATCAAGACCTAACCTCGCCCGAGATCATATCCTCCTACTACAAGATCTTCTACACCGCAGTGTCTCAGTTCGACATCAAAGGCATCGAGAACCTCCTTTGGCATAGTTGCAATAGTGAGAGCTGGCGATTTGATTTTGAGCAAGCTAGCCAGGAGTTTATGATGATAGACGAAAGAAATAAAATAGATATATTTACACCATACAAGAAGGAGGGGGCTAATCTCCTCGGCCAGATCAAATGCGGGAAGCGTCCCCTAGATCGCTCCGCCCTGCGACTGCTACAGCGGTACAGAGTGGGGGTCTATGAGAAGGACTTCGAGACACTCTGCCAGGCAGGACGTCTCGAGCGGGTGGTCATTGACCATCGCTCTGAGAGGGCCATCTATCTACTCACACCAGAGGGCTACGACCTCGCCCTGGGGACTAAAACAGACAATCCATTCATAGATGGGCTACTTGCCGTATAGCCCCACATATAGAACTATTGGGAGAAATAAACTAGAAACAAAGGACACAAACACAAATAAATCAATATCTATGGACAGAAAAACTTATTGTCTAGAGATCCGAGGAGACTTCGCCTGCTTCACTCGACCAGAGCTCAAGGTCGAGCGGGTCTCTTACGACGTCATCACCCCCTCGGCAGCTCGTAACATCTTCCAAGCCATCTTTTGGAAACCAGCCATACAATGGCACGTCCGACGCATCGAGGTGCTTCATCCGATCAAGAAATGCTCGATCCGACGCAATGAGGTCGGCAAGACCATGGGGAAGGACTCCAAACAAATCCTCATAGAAGGCAACCGACAGCAGCGCACTGCCTACCTCCTCCAGGACGTGGCCTATCGGATCTTCGCCGAGATGGAGTTCATCCCGCTAGAGCAACGGCCTCTAGAGCAGCAGGTGGGGGCAGAGCACCCCGAGGCTGAGATCCCTCGCAAGTATCAAGAGATATTCGAGCGCAGAGCCTCTATGGGCCAGTGTCATACTCAACCTTATCTAGGGTGTAGAGAGTTCTCCTGCTCCTTTGAGCTCGTCCCCAACGCTCCAGAGGGGCTTGGGATCGAGGAGAGTAGAGACCTCGGGATCATGCTCTTCGACATGGACTTCGAGGCGAATAAGTCTTGTCCCCCTGCCCTCTTCTTCCATGCAACCATGGAGCATGGGGTCATTATGGTACCATCTAAAGACAGCCAAGAGATACTCCGATGATACTACAAGCTCTCAACGAATATTACCAGGCGATGAATGCCTTAGGCAAGGTCGCCCCATTCGGGATGGAGTGGAAGAGCCTTCCCTTCATCATCGTCATCAGCCCAGAGGGTGAATACGTAGACTTCGTAGACACTAGGGACAAGGGAGAGAACAAACTAGGACGCAGATACCTAGTGGCCAAGACCAAGGGCAGAAGTGGATCTAAGAGCTATGAGACCTCCCAAGTCCTTTGGGATCACTCAGGCTATGTGTTGGGTACCCCGACAGAGCAGGATGCGAACAAGGTCGAGATGGCACCCAAGCAGCATGAGGCGTTCAAACGGGAGCTAAAAGAGCTTTGCGAGACCTTCCCCGAGAATAAAGAGTTCAGAGCCATCCAACTATTCTACGACAAGGGGCAGCATCTAGCCCTACCGCAAGAGGCCATAGAGGCAATAAGCAAAAAGGTGGGGGCGAATATCAGCTTCAGACTGAGCACAGAGAACGATCTCAATCGTTTGATCGCCTCTCATCTAGATATTGCCAGCTATGTAGGAGGCCCATCATCCACAAGCTCCAATAGTGATCCTATAGGCCGCTGCCTCGTAACAGGAGAGAGAGCCCCTATAGCCCGATTACATGGTGGAGTCTCGCTCTTTGGAGCCCAACCAGGGGCCAATCTCATCAGCTTTCAGAAAGGCTCCGGATACGACTCTTACGGCAAAGAGCAAGGCCTCAATGCCCCCATCTCTGTGGCCTCCTCCGACGCCATATCGACAGCCCTCAACCACCTCCTCCTGGCTGATAGCAATACAAATTATCGTATTGGAGATACGACCTTTGTGTTTTGGAGTACACTGCACCAAGACAGCCTACTCGAATGCTACAAAAAGGCCACCTTCAACGGCATAGAAACAAGCCGAAACGATGCAGACGATGAGGAGGACGACGAGGATACCCCTAAGCGTCCACGTAGGAAGGCCAGCTCTAAGCCCCAAGGACCAGACCCAGAGCTAGAGGCTCACAAGGTACTCAGTGCCCTGAAGAGCATACGTGGGAATAAGGGGGCTCATATCGACCGGAAGAGCCAAGATCAGTTCTATATCCTGGGGCTTACCCCAAATGCAAAAAGAATATCGGTCAAGCTTTGGCAGCAAGGTAGCGTCCAAGAGATCGTCTCCAACACGCTGAAGCATCTCGAGGACATGAATATTGTCCGATTCGGAGGCCTTGTAGACAACGAACATCCACGTCTACGATCCTTATACACAGTCATGAAGGCCGTGTCTTCATCCAACAAGTCAGACAAGTGGTCTGCTCTCATGATCCAAGGCATAGTCGAGAGTATTGTCAAGGGACGTCCCTACCCCGAGGCATTACAACTCGCTTGCCTAGAGCGCATCCTGCATGACCACAGCACCTCCAGCCCTGTGTCAGAGCTAAGGGCTGCCATCCTCAAAGCATATATCAACCGCAAATACAACTACGAACGTATCACCATGGCACTAGACAAGACCAACGCAGAGCCTGCCTATTTGGCTGGAAGACTTTTTGCTGTCCTAGAGGGCATTCAGAAAGCAGCTATCAAACAAGCCAATGCGACCATCACCGACAGGTATTATCGCACGGCATCGAGTACCCCTGGCATTATCTTTGGCCGATTGACCCAACTCAGCGTACATCACCTCTCCAAGATCGACAAGGAAAAGCCTGGGCTTGCATATCTATTCCGCAAGGAGATAGAGCAGATTTATAGCCTTTTGCCAGGGGGCACAGCTCGCTTCCCCAAGTATCTTAACCCTGATGAACAGAGCATATTTGCCGCAGGCTATTACCATCAGCGTAATACTTCGCTCAAGAATGAGAAAGGAGACCTTCAAGAGCAAGAAATGTTAGAGACAGCCAACTAAATCGTAATCATTATTATCTCACTTAATAAACTTTACCCTTATGGAATCACCTATCATTAGCAACCGCTACGACTTCCTCTACTTCTTCGATGTGCAGGATGGCAACCCCAACGGAGATCCCGATGCCGGCAACCTACCACGCCTAGACTTCGAGACAGGCCAGGGATTGGTTACGGATGTATGCCTCAAGCGCAAGGTTCGCAACTATATCGAACTAGTCCGCGAGGAGCTCGCCCCAGAAGATAGAGAGTTCTACAAGATCTTCATTCGAGAGAAGGCGATACTGAACCAAACCATCGCTGCCGAATACGATGCGGCTGGAGGCAAAAGTATTGAGGATGCCCGAGCACGTATGTGTGCCCATTACTACGATGTGCGCACCTTCGGAGCAGTAATGTCAACAGGAGAGAAAGGGAAAAATGCTGGACAGGTACGAGGGGCAATCCAATTGACCTTTGCTCGCTCCATAGATCAAGTATTCTCCAGCGAGCATACTATCACTCGTATGGCCGTTGCCACTGAAAAAGAGGCGAAGGATCAAAGCGGAGATAATCGGACTATGGGCCGCAAAGCAACCATTCCCTACGGTCTCTATCGCACACAGGGCTTCATATCAGCTGCTTTGGCAAAGGACACCAAGTTCTCAGAGCAAGATTTAGAGCTATTTTGGAGGGCTCTCCAAAATATGTTCGACGTGGATCGCTCCGCAGCACGAGGCCTGATGGCTGCACGTAAGTTGATCGTATTCAAGCATCAAAGCAAACTCGGCAACGCCCCTGCACACAAGCTCTTCGACCTGATCAAAGTCGAGCGAAAAGCCCCAGACCAAGCTCCCCGCTCGTTCGACGACTACATCATCAAGATTGACAGGGAAGGACTACCCCAAGGCGTAGAGATCCTGGAGCTCATATAGCTTAGATAGTACTCTATGGAAACCAAGAGATATACAGAGGATGAGTTGCTATTCCTCTCCGACATACAACATTATACCTTCTGTCCTAGACAATGGTATCTGATGTGCATGGAACAAATGTGGGAGGATAATCACCTCACTGTCGAAGGAGCTCTACTACACAGCAAAGTACACGAACCTGAGCAGAGTGAACGCCGAGGAGACGTTATCACACTCCGATCTGTACCCTTGGCTTCCTATCAACTAGGTCTTTATGGGTTCTCCGATGCGGTGGAGCTAGTCCCCGCATCGGACCCCATAGGCCCAGCCTTCGTACACCCTCAGTATCCTGGCCGCTGGGATGCGACCCCAGTCGAATACAAAAGAGGGAAACCTAAGCGGCACAATGCAGACCGCCTCCAATTGTGCGCCCAGGCTATCTGCCTTGAGGAGACTTACGGCATTCATATCCCACGAGGTTACTTATTCTATGGGGAAATAAAGCACCGAGAGGCGGTATTGCTTGACGAAGCCTTGAGGCTAGAGCTTTTTGATATAACAGAGCAGATGCATCGGGCATACGAAAGTAAACGTCCTATTGCAGCCGTCTACTCGTCTAAGTGTCGCTCCTGCTCACTAGTAAACCAATGCCTTCCTCGAGCCAATCAATTCGGCTCCGCCTCTGAATATCTGCTACGAAACAACTTGTTTAATCCATGAGACGTCTACTCAATACCCTATACATCCTCAGTCCCAACGCATATCTGAGCAAAAATGGAGAGAACCTCATCGTGCGTATCGAACAAGATGAGGCTATGCGCTTGCCCATCCACAATATCGAGGGGGTAATTTCTTTCTCCCGTATGGGAGCATCACCAGGGGCCATGCACCTATGCGTGCAGAATGGGATTAAGCTAACTTTCCTATCCCCTACTGGCCGGTATATTGGGAGCTTAGAGGGAGGGATCAAAGGAAATGTATTACTGCGTAGAACCCAATATCGTCTCGCAGACGATAATGTATGTTCTGCCCATCTTGCCTCCGTTTTTATTGCAGGAAAGATCGCCAACCATAGGGCCGTACTAGCTCGCTTTTGCCGAGACCATCAACCCGAGGAGGGTGTGGAGAAGCAAATCAAGGAGATCATTCTTCAGCTCAAGGAAGAGCAAAAGAAACTGGCCAATGTGGCAGATCGAATGACTGTCATGGGGATAGAGGGGAATGCCGCAAAGTTATATTTCTCCGTTTTTAATCACCTCATCCTCAACGCAGACTTTCCCTTCTCTGGAAGGCACAAGAGGCCACCCAAGGATATGGTCAATGCCCTCTTATCTTTCTTCTATACCTTACTCGCTCACGATGTACGTGCTGCACTGGAGAGTGTTGGTCTAGACCCTTTTGTAGGGTTCTTACATGTAGATCGACCTGGCAGGGCTGGCCTTGCCTTAGACATGATGGAGGAGCTGAGGGCCTATATTGTCGATCGCTTTGTACTATCTGTCATCAATAAGCGACAAATTAGCTCCAAGGACTTTCTGACCCAAGGAGAGAATGGCATACTGCTTAAAGAAGATACCCGTAAGGCTCTAATCAAGTTATGGCAGCAACGCAAGAGAGACGAACTGACCCATCCTTTCCTCAGAGAAAAAATACCTGTAGGCTTGATCCCCTATGTGCAGGCTCAGCTGCTGGCACGACATTTGAGAGGGGATCTAGACGAGTATCCTGTATTTCTCATTCAATAGTGTTATGTATCTGCTTATTACCTATGATGTCTGTACTTCCAGCCCATCTGGAGCGAAACGACTGAGGCAGGTCGCACGCATATGTCAAAATTATGGCCAAAGGGTGCAGAATTCTGTCTTTGAATGCCTCGTAGAGCCAGCTCAGTTTGTCTCCTTACAGCACCAGTTACTCTCCGTCATTGATAAAGAGTTAGATAGCCTGCGGATATACCACCTAGGGAATAATTACAAGAGGCAGATATTCTGCTTTGGGAAAGTAACCTCATTTGAGATAGAGGGAGAGCTAATCATCTAGAGTTTCTTGAACCTACTTCAATCTCAATAGGCTATCCCCAGGGGCTAGGTCTAAGGCTCTGCGAACCTCAAGTGCACAGCAAAACCCTGGAGATCTCGCAAGTGCTTATTCTCAGCACTTTGGCTATTTTTGTAGGACTAGTTCGTAAGAGAGATCTTTGACGTATTTGATTATTCGCATTTTACCCCTCTACAGTTCGCATAAATTCTATACTTTTGTGCCTATACTGTCGCATCCCTCTCGGGATGCGTGAATTGAAACCTAGATCACTTGCTGATTGATTACACCCCAAAGGTAGTCGCATCCCTCTCGGGATGCGTGAATTGAAACCGTATGCTCACCTCGGGGGCTCACCTCGAGGAGTGTCGCATCCCTCTCGGGATGCGTGAATTGAAACCTCGGGGGCTACGTAGCGGAAAAATCCAAGAATATCGTCGCATCCCTCTCGGGATGCGTGAATTGAAACCTTAGTCCCATTAAGCCTACGGATTTCGTTGATAGTCGCATCCCTCTCGGGATGCGTGAATTGAAACCCACCGCCATAGCAGGAGCGATATACCTATATAAGTCGCATCCCTCTCGGGATGCGT
>NZ_JRAO01000020.1 GCF_000768875.1 Porphyromonas sp. COT-239 OH1446
GGCCTAGAGAAAAGTTGGGTTTCAAATCCCCAGCAAAAGTATTCTTCGCTGCTATAAAGTAAATTTGCACTTGATACTTGAACCTGCACTTGATCAGTATCTGATAGGAATTGCAGAATATAGGCGAAAATGTGTATTTTTGCCCCCATAATTGCCTCTCCCCAAAGCCTGGGGAGTGTTCGAGCTCTGTGGGTTCTCCCCCTCTATGCCTGCCCAAGTTTATATCATTGCCCTAGTGAGGGTATGGTCGTCGCTTGGTTGGTGGAGTTGTACAGCTTGCTTTGGGAGGCTGGCAGAGGTTTTGTACCAGTCCTTCCCTGGGAATGGCTCTGCTCGAGAGGCATCAATAGAGTAGATTATGAAGTTACTACAAGCTAAGTTGGCCCAATACACAGAGCCTCAGAAGGCTCAGGCGGCCAACATCTATCCCTACTTTCGCAAGATAGAGAGCGAGCAAGACACGGAGGTCGTCATAGACGGGCGTAAGGTGCTGATGTTCGGCTCTAATTCCTATCTTGGACTGACCAACCACCCCAAGGTCAAGGCCGCAGCTATTGCCGCCACCGAGAAGTATGGTACTGGCTGTGCTGGCAGCCGCTTCCTCAATGGGACGCTGGACTCGCATCTAGATCTAGAGAAGAGACTAGCCGAGTTTATGGGCAAGGAGGAGGCCGTGATCTTCTCCACTGGTTTTCAGGTCAATCTCGGTGTTGTATCCTGCCTGACAGGCCGACACGACTACATTATTTGGGATGCTCTGAACCATGCCTCGCTCATCGAGGGAATGCGTTTAGCCTTGGGCAAAGACTTGAAGTTCAAACACAATGATATGCAGTCCTTGGAGAAGCGACTGCAGCAGTGTGAGCCTGACAAGATTAAGCTGATCGTGGTCGATGGGGTCTTCAGCATGGAGGGCGACATCTGCAATCTGCCCGAGATCGTCCGCCTGGCTAAGAAATATGACGCAGCTGTCATGGTAGACGAGGCCCATGGTATCGGGGTCATTGGAGATCACGGCCGAGGGGTCTGCAACTACTACGGACTCACCGACGAGGTCGATCTGATCATGGGTACCTTCAGTAAGTCCTTCGCCTCCATCGGGGGCTTCATCGCTGGGGACTCGACCTTGATCAACTACATCCGCCACCATGCTCGCTCGTATATCTTCAGTGCCAGTGCAACGCCTGCCGCAACGGCCGCTGCGGCTGCCTCGCTGGAGATCATGCTCACAGAGCCCGAGCGTGTTGCGGCCCTTAGGGAGAAGACAGACTATTGTCTCGAGCGTTTTCGTAGCCTAGGCTTCGAGATCGGCAATACCTCTACGCCCATTATCCCGCTCTATGTGCGTAATAACGAACTAACTTTTAAGATCACGGCCGACATCTTCGACGAGGGGGTCTTCATCAACCCCGTAGTCTCGCCTGCCGTAGCCCCCGAGGATACGCTCATCCGCTTCTCACTGATGTCTACGCATACCTATGAGCAGCTCGATACGGCTATCGACAAGCTGCACAAGGTCTTCAAGCGTTACGGCCTACTCTAGCGGCTTATTCTCTCCGAGATTCATACATGGACGGGGGTGTGGCAGGATGCAGATCCGACCACACCCTCGGTCACTATCGCCCCTCTCCCGACCGATCCCTCCCCCCCCTATGGCTCGTATCCCCCTCTGCTGTGCCCAGCCCTCCTCTATCCTGAGGCGGGGCCTCCTCTTTGTAGCCCTTCTCATGGCCGCCCTCTCTGTTTTGTCTCTGAGGGGGGCGGAGGACGTCCCCTATTCCTCCCGCTGGTTCGGCCCGCATGCCCTGCCCGTCCCCCCGATAGAGGAGGCGAGGATTGGCCGAGAGACCCTCATTGCCACACGATTGGGCTCGTCCCTCTTGAGCCGCAGGGATCAAAGTCAGAGCCTGCATCTGAGCCTCGAGATCCCCCTCCTGCGAGAGGTCATCTCGGTCAGAGCCTGGGGCTGCATTCTAGAGCATTACTGCATCAGCGACGCCTGGGGCGAGCAGCTCGGGGTGCGGCCCGAGGAGCGATCGGGTTGGGCCACGAGCGACTACTATGTTCAGGCGCGAATTCGCCTGCTCAGCGAGCGGAGTATCCACCCGAGCATCATCCTCAATACCACCCTCAAGACAGCCTCCTCGAAGACGGCCTCGACACGTCGATCCTTCGACACGCCAGGCTACTACTTCTCCCTAGAGCTGGGCAAGGATCTCCTGGTGAGCGAGACCCTCCGCCTCCGAGCTGCTGCCCAGCTAGGCTTCCTCTGCTGGGAGACCGGCTCTCGACGGCAGGATGACGCCTATATGTATGGCCTACAGCTCTCCATGCAGTGGCTTCGTCTGAGCATAAGGACGGACCTCTCGGGCTATACGGGCTGGATGTACAGACACCCCCGCTATCGAGCCGATCATGGCGACCGCCCGATCACCTGGCGGATGGAGGCCGCCTTGAGACTGAGCCACAGCCTTAGTCTTACGGCCGATCTCGAGCGGGGGCTGAGGGATTACCCCTTCACCCTCGTAGGCCTAGGGCTAAGGATGGAGCTCCCCGCCCTCACGCCTCGCCTCGTGCGCTAAGCCTCTCTAGCACCCCTTCTAGAGGCTCTCCCCGAGCCCCATACCATGATGACTCCTCGAACCCCTCTCCCCCTCGAAGCCGAACCGATCGAGGAAGCCGAATAATATCCTGAATGTCTAGAACGAATACGCTCCGAGGCCGATGGTCGGCTGGGATTATTTCGTATCTTTGCCTATACTCACCAGGAGGGTAGACCTCGGGGGGCGAGGGGCTCGTAACTTTGTCCCAGGTCTACTTGTTTTGAGGTATAGACGCACGAATACAATAACAAAGTATCATCATTATGGATAGCAAAATTCAAGAACTGACAGAGAAGATCTACAACGAGGGTGTGCAGCGAGGCAACGAAGAGGCTGCTAAGATCCTGGCCGAGGCGAAGGCTCATGCCGAGGAGCTCGAGGCTGAGGCCCGCAGAGCCGCCGACGAGATCGTTCGCAATGCAGAGAGACGTACTCAAGAGCTGCGCCAGAATACAGAGGGCGAGCTCAAGCTCTATGCCGCTCAGATGGTCGAGTCTGTACGCACAACCCTGCTGGATCGCCTGACGGGTGAGATCTGCTCGGCCAATGTGCGGGCCGCTATGGCTGACCCTGCCTTCATGCAGCGGGTGATCCTCGAGCTGGTCAAGGGCTTCGACCTGAGCCGTGGGGTTGTGATCGAGAGTTCCGAGGCCGAGGAGCTTCGCTCTTACTTCGCCACGACGGCCAAGGGGTTGCTCGAGCAAGGACTCGAGATCAAGAGCGTAGCGGGCAAGCCTACAGACTTCGTAGTCAAGCCTGCCGACGGGGCTTTCAAGATCCAAATCGGTGAGGCTGAGTTTATCGAGCTATTCAAGAGCTTCCTCCGCCCCCAGTTGGCGCAGATGCTCTTCTAGCATGAAACACACAGATCAATTAGACGTATCAACCGTATGGGTAAATACTATGCTTTGGTCGCAGGCTTGCCCGCCCTCTCGGTAGAGAGTCAGAAGCTCCCGTACACGCAGGAGGAGTTCTACCTCGAGCTGCAGGAGGTGCTCAACTCTCGGGACAAGCGTCTGCTGGACTGGCTGCGCCTCGAAGAGGAGAATAGGGAGCTCCTCGACCTGCATGAGCAGGAGCTGCTACTCACCCCTCAGACTGAGGACGAGGAGGCTGAGCTTCCCCCGACCTCGCTGCCCCTCGTCGCCCTAAGGCACATCGCTCGGGCCGCAGCCTCGGGGGCTCGGGCTGCACGAGAGCGAGAGATCCCCGCCTATATGCAGGCCTTCGTACACGAGCTCTACTACAAGCCTCTCGACGAGGAGGAGGTTGTTCCTGTGAGCCCCCTCTCTCATGAGGATCGCCTGGCGCAGCTCTATTATGCCGAGGCTGCGGCCTCGAGCATGTCCTTCCTGACCGACTGGTTTAGGCTCAATCAGACTATTCGCAATGTGATGGCCGTCTACACCTGCCGCCGACTGGGCTGGCCTGTAGAGCGATTTGTCGTGGGCGAAGGGCCTATTGAGGATCAACTGCGCACCTCTCGGGCCAAGGACTTCGAGCTCGGCGAGAGCCTCCCCTACATCGGACAGATCATCCAGATCGCCGAGGAGGAAGACATTACTCGCCGTGAGCGGATGATCGACCTCCTGAAGTGGCGATGGCTCGATGACGAGACCTTCGTCAAGGTATTCGACATGGAGAATGTGCTGAGCTACTATATCCGTTTAGGGATCATAGAGCGTTGGCTCAAGCTCGATGAGCGGCAGGGGGAGGAGCGTTTCCGCAGCATCGTCCACGGCCTCAAGCGCGAGAGTAATGCTTCGTTGGATGAATTCCGCCGTAGTACGAAGAAGTAGAGCAGTCTACTAGAAGAGAATAAACAATAGATATATGGCAACAAAAGGTATTGTTAAAGGGATCGTTTCTAACCTCGTAACCATCGAGGTAGACGGCCCTGTAGCACAAAACGAAATTTGCTACATCACCGTCGGGGGGATGCCCCTGATGAGTGAGGTGATCAAGGTAATCGGAAAGAATGCCTATGCACAGGTCTTCGAGAGCACCCGTGGGATGCGCATTGGAGACCCCGTTACTTTCGAAGGACACATGCTCGAGGTAACGCTTGGCCCAGGGATGCTGGCCAAGAACTATGACGGTCTGCAGAACGACCTAGACAAGATGGAGGGCGTCTTCCTCCAGCGTGGCTCGTACACCTATCCGCTGGATGAGGACAAGCAGTGGGCCTTCAAGCCCCTGGCCAGCGTAGGCGACCGAGTGTCGGCGGGTAGCTGGCTCGGTGAGGTTGATGAGAACTATCAGCCGCACAAGATCATGGTGCCATTCGTACTCGAAGGGTACTACACGCTCAAGAGCCTCAAGGGCGAGGGTTCGTATACGGTCAAGGAAGTCATCGCCGTGCTCACGGACGAGAACGGCAGAGATATAGAGGTAACAATGGAGCAGAAGTGGCCCGTGAAGAAGGCTATACAGTGCTACCGCGAGAAGCCACGCCCCTTCAAGCTCCTCGAGACCGGTGTGCGGGTAATCGATACCCTGAACCCTATCGTAGAGGGGGGGACGGGCTTCATCCCTGGTCCCTTCGGTACAGGTAAGACGGTACTCCAGCACGCTATCAGCAAGCAGGCTGAGGCCGACATCGTAATCATTGCAGCTTGTGGAGAGCGTGCCAACGAGGTGGTGGAGATCTTCAAAGAGTTCCCCGAGCTGCTCGACCCCCACACGGGCCGCCAGCTGATGGAGCGTACGATCATCATCGCCAATACCTCCAACATGCCCGTAGCGGCTCGTGAAGCTTCGGTTTATACGGCCATGACGATCGCCGAGTACTACCGCTCGATGGGCCTCAAGGTGCTGCTGATGGCGGACTCTACCAGCCGCTGGGCGCAGGCTCTGCGTGAGATGAGCAACCGCCTGGAGGAGCTGCCTGGGCCAGATGCCTTCCCCATGGATTTGTCGGCTATTGTAGCGAACTTCTACGCTCGTGCGGGCTTCGTGTATCTGAATAATGGGCAGACGGGTTCGGTTACCTTCATCGGGACGGTATCGCCCGCAGGGGGAAATCTCAAAGAGCCCGTAACGGAGAATACGAAGAAGGTTGCCCGCTGTTTCTATGCCCTCGAGCAGGAGCGTGCCGACCGCAAGAGATACCCTGCTGTGAACCCTATTGACAGCTATTCGAAGTACCTCGAATATCCCGAGTTTCAGGAGTATGTCGGCGAACGTATCGGTACTGGCTGGGTCGATCAGGTCGGGGAGATGAAGCAACGCCTACAGCAAGGCAAGGAGATCGCCGAGCAGATCAACATCCTCGGCGACGACGGAGTGCCCCTGGAGTACCACGTAACCTTCTGGAAGGCTGAGCTCATCGACTTCGTGATCCTACAGCAGGATGCCTTCGATAGCATTGACTGCAATTGTCCGATCGAGCGTCAGGAGTACATGGTGTCGCACGTCATTCGGGTGTGCAATACGGACTTTGCATTCGAGTCCTTTGCCGAGGTGGCAGGTTACTTCAAGGAAATGATCAATGCCTTCAAGCAAATGAACTATGCCGAGTATGAGAGCGAGGAGTTCTACCAGGCTGAGCGAGAGATGCTCGAGATCGTTAAACAACGTGCTAAATAGATCCGATTATGACAGCAATAGCTTTTCAGAAGATATATACCAAGATCAGTAATATCACCAAGGCGACCTGCATGCTCCACGCCAGCGGTGTGGGCAATGAGGAGCTCGCAACGATCGATGGCCGCCTGGCTCAGGTGGTGCGCATCATGGGCGATGAGGTAACGCTACAGGTCTTCGGCGGTACGGAGGGGATCGCCACCAATGCCGAGGTAGTCTTTCTCGGCAAAGCCCCCTCGCTCAAGGTAGGCGATCAGCTCGTAGGCCGCTTCTTCAATGCCTATGGAGAGCCGATCGACGGCGGGCCTGAGGTAACGGGCCGAGAGATCGAGATCGGTGGCCCATCGGTGAACCCGGTGCGCCGTGAGCAGCCCTCGGAGCTCATTGCCACGGGGATTGCGGGCATTGACCTGAACAATACGCTGGTAACGGGGCAGAAGATCCCCTTCTTCGCAGACCCTGACCAGCCCTTCAACGAGGTGATGGCGATGGTGGCCCTGAGGGCCAAGAGCGACAAGATCATCCTCGGAGGGATGGGGATGACGAACGACGACTACCTCTTCTTCAAGAATACCTTCAGCAATGCTGGGGCTCTGGATCGCATCATCAGCTTCATCAACACGACCGAAGACCCCTCGGTCGAGCGTCTGCTCATCCCCGACATGGCCCTGGCTGCCGCCGAATACTTCTCCGTGGAGAAGAAGGAGAAGGTGCTGGTGCTGCTCACCGACATGACCAACTATGCCGACGCCCTGGCCATCGTGTCGAACCGTATGGATCAGATCCCCTCGAAGGATGCCATGCCTGGCTCGCTGTACTCTGACCTGGCGAAGATCTATGAGAAGGCTGTCCAATTCCCCGACGGTGGATCGATCACGATCATCGCCGTAACGACCCTCTCGGGCGGCGACATCACGCATGCTGTGCCTGACAATACGGGCTACATCACCGAGGGGCAGCTCTACCTGCGCCGGGATACGAATGTGGGCAAGGTCATTGTAGACCCCTTCCGCTCGCTGAGCCGCCTCAAGCAGCTGGTTATCGGTAAGAAGACCCGTGAGGATCACCCACAGGTAATGAATGCTGCTGTGCGCCTCTTCTCCGATGCTGCTGGGGCACAGACGAAGATGGAGAACGGCTTCGACCTGACGGACTATGACGAGCGTGCCCTCAGCTTTGCCGACGACTACTCGCGTGAGCTCCTGGCCATCGACGTGAATGTGGATACTGAGGAGATGCTCAATACGGCCTGGAAGCTCTTCGGCAAGCACTTCAAGCCCTCGGAGGTGAACCTCAAGCATCAGCTCGTAGAGACTTATTGGCCGAAGGAATAAGCTCCTTTGGCTTCTAGATAAATTACTATAGCAATGGCTATTAAGTTTCAGTACAACAAGACTTCGCTCCAGCAGCAGGAGAAGCATCTGAAGATGCGTGTACGCACTCTGCCCACCATCAAGAGCAAGGAGAGTGCCCTGCGCCAGCAGGTCAAGCAGACCAAGCGAGAGGTCGAGGAATTGGAACTCAAGCTCGAGGAGGATATTCGTGGCTACCAAAGCATGATGAGCCTATGGGACGAATTTAACCCCGAGCTCATCCGTGTTGAGCGGGTGGATCTGTCCGTACGCAAGGTGGCAGGGGTCGTCCTGCCCGTCCTGGATGAGATCCATTATGAGGTTAAGCCCTTCAGCATCTTCAACGCTCCCTCGTGGTACGCCCAGGGGATTGACCTGCTCAAGACCTTGGCCACGACGGGCATCCAGGCGGAGTTCCTACGGTTGAAGATGGAGTTCCTCGAGCATGCTCGGAAGAAGACTACCCAAAAGGTGAACCTCTTCGAGAAGGTGCAAATCCCCGGCTATCAAGACGCTATACGAAAGATCAAACGCTTCCTCGAGGACGAAGAGAGCCTCTCCAAAAGCTCGCAGAAGATCATGCGCTCCAACCTCGAGAAACGTAAACTCAAACAAGAAGAGGAGGTTGTGCTATGATACAGCGGATGAGTAAGTACTCCTTCCTGGTCTATCACCAAGAGTACGAAGAGTTTCTCCTTGCGCTCAGATCGCTAGGCGTAGTGCACATCACCGAGCGCAATAACCCTCGGGAGGCTGAGAGCTTGCGTGCTCTCATGGAGCGTCGAGCCGAGATTGCTTCGCTCGAGCGGGCTCTCACGACCCTCTTGCCCGCAGCCGAGATGCCCGAGCTCGAGGCTCTGCCCTCGATCTCGGAAGACGAGGGTGAGGCCGAGCTTACGGCCCTCAGCGAGGCCTTTGCGGCCCGTGAGGCTCTGTTACAGGCTCAGCAGCACAAGCGGGCGGAGATCCTCGAGCAAGAGCCCTGGGGCGACTTCGACCCCGCTCAGCTCGCTCGTCTCTCGGAGGCTGGCTATCACTTGGCCTTCTATGCGATCAGTGCCTCGGCCCTCACCGAGGAGTACCGTGAGGCTTGGCAGGCCCTGCCTATTGCCCGCAGCGGAGCTCAGGCTCTCTTCGTGCGCCTCGAGCGTCCTGGCGACGAGCCAGCCCCCGAGGCTGAGATCATCAAAGCCCCCACCAAGAGCCTCTCTCGACTGCGCGAAGAGCTGGCCAGCCTTGAGCATGAGCTCGCTCAGGCTACCGAGGCTCTCATAGCCTCTGCCCCCCTACGTCGAGCCAGGCTACAGGCCTATGACCGCCTGCTCTCCTCGGGCTATACCCTCGGGGCGGCACGCCTACAGGCCGTCCGGGAGGCTGACGACAAGCTCATGCTCCTGGAGGGTTGGGTGCCCGAGGTCGATGCCCCTCGTATGCAGCAGGGTCTCGACGCTGCGGGCTATTATTACCAGCAGATGGAGATCACGGACGAAGACCGTGTGCCGATCAAGCTGCGTAACAATGCCTTCACTCGGCTCTTCGAGTCGATTACGCAGATGTTCTCCCTGCCCAATTATGGCGAGATCGACCAGACGGCCCTCTTAGCCCCCTTCTTCCTGCTCTTCTTTGGGCTCTGCTTCGGCGACGGGGGCTATGGCCTCTTGCTCTTCGTCGTGGCGACGATCTTCAAGATCAAGCGCAAGGGAGAGGACAATAGCCTCCTGAGCCTCTTGCAGTGGCTTGGCGGTGGGGCTTTTGTCATCGGGATGCTGATGGGGACGTTCTTCGGCGTAACGCTCGGCTATGCCAAGGCCGAGGACTACTTCATGGGTCAGGACAATATGATGATGATCTCGGTGGTCATTGGCCTTATCCAGATCCTCTTCGCCAAGGGCGTTGCGGCCTACAAGACCAAGGTACAGCGAGGCTGGGCACATGCCCTAGCACCCATTGCCTGGCTCGTGGTGCTCATCGGAGGGGCTTTGGTGCTGGCTCTGCCCAAGATCTCCCTCGCCCTGCCCAGGGCTGTCGAGTACGTCCTCTACGCTCTAGTGGGGCTGTCGCTCCTAGTGGTCTTCTTCTACAACACCCCTGGCAAGAACCCCTTGGTCAATCTAGGCTCGGGCCTATGGACGACCTACAATGTCGCCTCGGGTCTCTTGGGCGACACGCTCTCCTACATCCGCCTCTTTGCCATCGGGCTGACGGGGGGGATCCTCGGGAGCGTCTTCAACCAGCTGGCCATCGAGCAGACGGCTGGCCTGCCGATCTTCGTCCAGGTGCCCCTCATGGTGCTCATCCTCACGCTGGGCCACGGGCTGAATATTGGCCTGGCGATGATCAGTTCGTTCGTTCATCCGCTTCGTCTTACCTTTGTGGAGTACTACAAGAACAGTGAGTTTGAGGGTGGAGGCAAGGCCTACACCCCTTTCAAGGAAAATTAAGCAATACAAATAATTAACATCAAACAATTAAGTCATTATGAATGAAATGTTGGCGTATCTAGGCGTGGCCCTCATGGTCGGCCTGACAGGTATCGGTAGTTGCATCGGTGTAACCATCTGCGGTAATACGACCGTTGGGGCTATGAAGAAGAACCCCGATGCCCTCGGTCAGTATATTGGTCTCTCGGCTCTGCCTAGCTCTCAGGGGCTGTATGGCTTCGTGGCCTTCTTCATGACCAAGGGTGCGATTGATGCCCTCCTGGCCTCTGGAGGCATCACCGCTGCTGCTGCTTGGGCGATCCTCGGTGTAGGTCTTGCCCTTGGGGTTGTAGGTCTGTACTCAGCTATCCGCCAGGCTCAGGTGTGTGCCAATGGTATCCAGGCCATCAGTGCTGGGCACAACGTCTTCGGGGGAACGATGGTTATGGCCGTATTCCCTGAGCTGTATGCGATCCTCGCCCTTCTGGTAACGATCTTGACTGTAACAGCCTTCTAAGCACTCGCCTCTCTTGCGAGTAGACAATAGGGAGTAGTAGGCCCGAGGCCTACTACTCCCTATTCGTTTGTCTGTCTCCCTAGTCTCGGGGTTCGCTGCGCTCGATCCGAAGGGTGCGTCGCAGCTCCTCGAGGTGGCTGAGGATGTCTTGGTAGCGACGTCTGCGCTTCCTCATCGGTGGCAGGATCAGCAGGGCGGAGAGGATGAGCCAAAACACGATCCGACGGGTCTCGGCATCGTTGTGTCCTCGAAGAGGTTGGCCGTCATGTCGAGGCTTACATGCTCGTGGCGTCGGGTGCGCCTCGTCTCGGAGATGCAGGTGTTGAGGCTGATGCGGTAGATCCAGGTCTTGGGCGAGCTGTCGCCTCGGAAGTCCTCGAGGCCCTTCCACAGACGGATCAGCACCTCCTGGAAGAGATCCGCTACCTCGTCGGCATCGTCGGAGAACATGTAGCAGACCGTATAGATCGTAGCCTTATGCTCTCGAACCAGCCGAGCAAATTCTTTTTCCTTCATTCGATCTTCGTTCCTTCTGATGAGGGGGGGCACTCCTTAGACGTCCCCTTTGGGGCAAAAGCTACATCGAGCCCCGAGAAAATATTTTTTGCTCCTCCCTCGCCCCTCTGCTTGTACAAAGATGCTCATATATTTGCACACAGCCTAGGACGATCTCTCCCCCCTCGAAGATCCTATTACCCTCTCGATGGAGATCCTATTAGGATCGAGGGTGAGGCTCAGATAGGAGTTCCGTCGAGTTCCTACTTGAGTCTCGAGCCCGCCCCCTGGGGCTGCTCAGCTGACCTCTCCTCTAGGGCTCAGTCGAGGCCCTATCGAGAGCTCGAGAGGGCTGGGTATCCCTCCAGCAGCTATGCCCCCTCGTTGAGCAGAGAGTGGGGGTGGTCTGAGAGAGAAACGATGGATTTTCGTACCTTTGTCGCAGTTATTTAACTCTTATTTCGACACGCAAGTATGCAAGAGAAAATTCTCATCCTAGACTTTGGCTCGCAGACGACACAGCTCATTGGCCGCCGCCTGCGAGAGCTGAATACTTACTGCGAGATCGTGCCTTACAACAAGGTGCCACAAGACTTGACTGGCATTGCTGGGATTATCCTATCGGGTAGTCCCTATTCAGTATATGACGCCTCTGCCTTCCGCACAGAGCTCTCACTGCTTAGGGGGAAACGCCCCCTTCTAGGGATCTGCTACGGTGCACAGAGCCTTGTCCATCAGGCCTCGGGTAGGGTAGAGCCCTGCGACAGCCGTGAGTATGGTCGTGCCCATCTGTCCATCAAGCACGCACACGATCCTCTGCTCGAGGGCGTGGCCGATGGCGGTGTGGTGTGGATGTCGCATGGCGACACGATTACGGAGCTTCCCCATGGCTTTCGCATCATTGCTAGCACGGAGGATGTCCCAGCGGCAGCCTTCCGCATCGATGGCGAGGAGACCTGGGGCGTGCAGTTCCACCCCGAGGTCTATCACAGCGAGCAGGGTCTGCGCATCCTGAGCAACTTCCTCGATGTAACGGGCATCAAGGGCAATTGGTCGCCCGCCTCCTTCATCGAGAGCACCGTGGCCTCGCTCAAGGCAACCCTCGGCGACGACAAGGTGATCCTGGCTCTCTCGGGCGGGGTGGACTCGTCTGTAACGGCTGTCCTGCTCCATAAGGCAATCGGTTCTAACCTCACCTGCATCTTCGTCGATCACGGTCTGCTGCGCAAGAATGAGTTCGAGAACGTCCTACGCGACTACGAACATCTAGGGCTGAACGTGATCGGAGTCAATGCCCGAGAACAATTCCTCTCCGCCCTCAAGGGGGTAACCGACCCAGAGCAGAAGCGTAAGATCATCGGCAAGGGCTTCATCGACGTCTTCGACACCGAGGCCAAGAAGCTCAAGGACATTAAGTGGCTTGGTCAGGGTACGATCTACCCCGACGTGATCGAGTCGATCAGCATCACCGGCACAGTCATCAAGAGCCACCACAATGTGGGCGGCCTGCCCGAACGCATGAACCTCAAGCTCGTCGAGCCTCTACGCCTGCTCTTCAAGGACGAGGTGCGCCGTGTGGGCCTCGAGCTCGGGATGCAGCCCCATCTGATCAAGCGTCAACCCTTCCCAGGACCAGGCCTCGGTATCCGCATCATCGGCGAGATCACGGCCGAGAAGGTGGAGATCCTCCAAAATGCCGACGACATCTACATGAGCCTCATGAGAGAGTGGGGACTCTACGATCAGGTGTGGCAGGCAGGGGCGATCCTCTTACCCATCAAGAGCGTTGGAGTCATGGGGGACGAACGTACATATGAGTACACCGTTGCCTTGAGGGCCGTAACCTCTACCGATGCGATGACGGCGGACTGGGCTCACCTGCCCTACGACTTCCTAGCCAAGGTCTCCAACGAGATCATTAATAAGGTACGAGGCATTAACCGTGTCGTTTACGATATCTCTTCCAAACCCCCCAGCACCATCGAGTGGGAGTAACCTCCCACCCCTAGCGGTACAATTCCCTGACTAATAAATCCAAGTCCTAAGCCGAGCTCTACACTCGGCTTAGGGCTCTGTGTATATCCATCCAATCAATGTCTAAACATCAAGCTATAACCAAAAAGGTTACCACCCTAAGACTAAAAGAAATGAAGGCCCAGTCTGAGCGTATCGCTATGCTCACGGCCTATGACTATACTATGGCTCGACTGGTCGATGCCTCGGGTGTCGATATGATCCTCGTCGGAGACTCGGCCGCCAACGTGATGGCAGGCCATTCGACTACCCTGCCCATTACCCTCGATCAGATGATCTACCATGCGAGCTCCGTCGTGCGAGGCGTACAGAGAGCCTTCGTTGTGGTCGATATGCCCTTCGGGAGTTATCAGATCTCCAGAGAGACTGCCCTCGCATCGGCCATCCGCATCATGAAGGAGAGCGGTGCCGACGCTGTCAAGATCGAGGGAGGCTCTGCCGTTTATGACGCCATTCAAGGGATCATCGAGGCAGGCATCCCCGTCGTCGGCCATTTGGGCCTAACCCCCCAGTCAGTGCATCAGCTTGGGGGCTTCGGCCTACAGGCCAAGGGAGAGGCCGAGGCCGAGAGGTTGCTCGACGAGGCCAAGAGACTCGACAGCCTCGGCTGCTGTGCCTTGGTCTTGGAGAAGATCCCCGCTCGTCTAGCCGAGCGGGTCGCTCGCTCAGTCTCGACCCCAGTCATCGGCATCGGGGCTGGGGCAGAGGTCGATGGTCAGGTCTTAGTCCTACAGGATATGCTCGGCATGGACGATAGCTTCAGCCCCAAATTCCTCCGGCGCTTCGGTCGGGTGGGTGAGGCTATCTCGCAGGCTGTCGAGGCGTATGTCGAGGCGGTCAAGACCTCAGAATTCCCCAATGCTTCCGAGGCCTATTAATGCTCCGAGCTCTTGCCCTCGCTCCTCTTCATCCGATTAGATCGCTATGGACATCAGCAATATAACCAACGTTACGACCTTTATAGACTGGTGCGACTATCTCGGTACCTTCGCCTTTGCCATTAGCGGTATCCGTCTGGCGGCCGCTAAAGGCTTCGACTGGTTCGGGGCTTATGTGGTCGGCCTCGTTACTGCTGTAGGTGGAGGGACGACCCGAGACCTGATGCTCAACCTTACCCCCTTTTGGCTGCTACAGCCTTCCTATCTGATCATCACGGGCCTAGCCCTGGCCTTCACGATCGCTCTGCGCAAGCAAATTGTGCGGATCAACCACACGCTCTTCTTCTTCGATTCCGTGGGCCTCGGCCTCTTCGTCGTCGTGGGGATTGCCAAGAGCTTCGATGCGGGCTTCTCCTGGTGGGTCGCTCTGGTCATGGGTACGATCACGGGCTCGTTTGGAGGGATGATCCGAGACATCCTCATCAATGAGGTGCCGCTCATCTTCCGCAAAGACTTCTATGCTCTAGCCTGTCTGTGTGGAGGGATCTGCTACATTCTGCTGATGTATCTGACGGATATATCCCTGCCAGTCATCCAGTTCCTTTGTGCGCTCTCTGTTGTGTTGCTGCGCCTCATGTCGGTGCTTTTCCATATCAGTGTACCTGTCTTCACCCCCAGTGAGGGCGAGATCGAGTAGCCTATAGGTGGCTAGCGAAAGCGAAAGCTCCTGCCCCGAACGATCTCTCTTGAGATCTTGGGGCAGGAGCTTTGCTCTATCCAGGGCTCAGGGGGTCGGCTTAGAAGTAGAAGGAGTAGCTAGCCCTGAGCATCGCTCCTCGGAGCTGATACCATACGCTCCTCTCCTGCAAGCCGTTGAAGGAGCTGTAGCTATACCTCCGATGATTGAGCAGGTTGTCGGCCTCGACGAGCAGGATGTTATTCCCCCGCTTGTACTCAGCACTCAGCCCAATGGGAACGAAATGGTGGTACTGATCCGCAGCGGTCTGACGCATCAAATGCTCTGCCTTGAGGCCGAAGCGTAACTTCTCTGTGGGCGAGAGCTTGAGGTTCATTCGTTGGCTGAGCCCTGCGATGCGGCTCTGAGCTTTGCCCTCATCATAGCTTAACCAGGTAAGTGAGCCTCTGATGTTGTACTGTAGCTCTATCCATGCACGGGGTGTTAGGGAGAGGTTGAGCCCTCCGGAGAGCTGCTTGTTGGCGAAGCGATTGAGCTTGTCGTGGCGATAGAGCTCGCCTGTGCTGTGGCTTCCCGAGAGGTCGAGCCTCACCATAGAGTGGATCGGACGGAAGAACTTAGAGGCACTGAGCCTGAGGTTCAGCGTCTCCTGACGGTTGTCTCCGAGGATATGGGTGGAGAGGTTCGCCCCATCAGAGACTGGCGCATCCGCTGAGGTGAGGTTGCTCTGTACCTGGGTATAGCTCAGAGACACATGGCCGTACATCTCCTTGAGAGCGTTGCGGTAATTAAGCGTGCTTTGGGCCGAATACATCTTGCCTCGAGGCTCCTCTCCGCTGCCCACACGGGCTGAGCGATATGACGAGTAGACTGGCCGCAAGATGTAGTCCAGGAGCGACCCTCGCCACTCATTCACCCCGAGCGAACCGTTCAGAGACCAAGCGTAGTTGAGCTCTGCCGAGGCGTAGAGATGTGGCTTGAAGAGTAGGTAGCCATAGGACTTGTTCCCCGAGGGAAGACCGTAGCGACCATGATCCCATTGCAGTGGGAGGGTGAGGTCTAGCCTAAGCCCCTTGTCGGAGTGGAAGTAGGCGAGCTTCGTCTCTAGCCCTGCCTGTGCGCTGAGGCCTTCGTATTCGCTGCCGGGCAGGTGGGGCTGCCCGGCCACTTCGGTGTCGAGGCGCAGGCGTGTGTGGCCAACATAGTAGCTCAGGGGTAGGTCGATGCGCCAACGATTGCTGAGCCGACGAGTGTACTTGGCCTTGATCTCGCCCGAGAGCTCCTTACCGTCGATGCTCTGCGAGAGTGCCCCGTCGGAGACGATGAGCCTACGCTCGGGGTAGGAGTTGAAGTCGGTGTTGAAATCAAAGGCCCACAGGTTACTGCCCGAGCCACCACTCAGGGCCAGCCGATTGCTCAGGGAGTGCTCCCGCTGCTGGTGTTGCTCGATGAGGCTGCGCCCTCGTGAGAGAGCGATGGACTCTCGGTAGCTATTGCGCTCGAAGCTGTAGTTGAAGCTATTATTGACCAAATACTTGGATGCATTGTCCCGATAATGCGCCCAAACGCTGTAGGACTGAGGCTTGGCCTTCGTCGAGATCGAGCTCTCCGAGACAAGAGCATCGCTACCGCTGGGGTTGAAGAAGCGTAGATCTGAGCCATGCAAGCTCTTCTCCTCTCGGTTGTCTAGGCCTGCTCCGTAGCGCAGGGTGGCCGAGGAGCTCAAGCGGTGGATGGAGTTGAGGCGGGCCTTGTAGAAGTCTCGCTTGAGGTGCAGATGCTCGGAGAGGCCTGTACGCACGGCCTCGGTTCGGTTGGGGTGGAGGGTGCTGATGCTGCTCGGGTGCGATGCTGACTCTGAGTAGACGAGGCCGCTGAGCATATCGACCTCCTGCTGCCTGTGGGCTAGCTCCACTGTGCCGATGATCTGATGCCCTCTAGTGAAGCGCATGGCTGTGGCGTCGCCAGCATAGGTGAGCCCCTCACGCTCACCCCCGAGGGAGAGCTTAGCCTTGCCTCGGATGCGGTTACGGCCCGACGCTTTGAGGACGATATTCATGATGAGCTTGTCGTCGCCGACGATACCCTTGAGGTGTTGGACCTCCTGCTGACGCTCGAGCATCTCCACTCGGGCAACGTCTTTGTGTCGTACGCTGCGAGTAACCTGCGCATAGCCCTGGCCTGTGAGGTTGAGTCCATCGATGGTCATCTTGTCGATGTTTTTGCCCATGAAGCTGATCTTGCCATCGTCTGCGACCTTGACCCCAGGCATGCGCTTGACGGCGTCCTCGATAGAGGTATCGCCCTTGGTGGCATAGCTGCTGACGTTGTAGGTCGTCGTGTCTCCCCGCTGGCGGATGACGGGGACTTCGACGATGAGCGATTTGAGCTCGGTCTGCTTGGGGGCAAGAGTCAGGGTGAGGGGTTTACCGTCCTCGACACGTAGGCTGAGCCGCTCGTAGGACATGTGGCGAATGCGCAGCTCGCATGGGGCTTGGGCCTTGGTGAGGGTGAAGCGTCCCTGGGCATCGGTCATCGTATAGTCCCGTACCTTGCCCTCGAGGATTGCCTGTACGACAGCTCCCTCGATAGCCTCGCCCGAGGCACGGTCTCGGATCGTGCCTCGGATCTGTGCCTGTAGGCTCTGCCCCAGGAAGAGGAGGAGTAGGCAGAGCAGTCGTAGGGATGTCTTCATAGCTCTAGAACTCTATGGGGATGTATTGGCCTGCCTGATGTCGTGGGAAGCGAAGACCTCCGTTGGCTAGGATGGTGCTCGTACCATCGGGATTCTTGAAGATGGTAAGATTGCGGAGGCCACCCGTAGAGATGCGCCTCTGAGGGTCAGCCATGATGTCGTTGAACCGCTGGACGAAGTCCTTGCGCTGGGTAGGAGTGTGCCTCACCGTGGGCTGAGGGTGCATGGCGAAGCCGATTGAGGGGTAGAGGGCAGCCAGCTCGAAGTGGAAGAGGCCCTCGGCATCCTTGGCCTCGAGGATGAGCCCGGGTAGGCCTCTGAGCTTCCATGGACCATAGGGTAGGGGCAGGTCTTCGGTGAACCAAACAGTCCACTCTCGCCCTCCATAGCTGATACTGGCACGCTGACAGGTGTAGCCTGCGATGACCCGCTCCTCGGTGCCGATCTCCCAGCCCTCGAGGGGAGGCTCGGAATAGACGAAGAGGTCTGGGAAGGCTGCGTCGAGCACCTGAAGGCCGCCGCCCTGACGCTGCGTGATGATGGGCTCGAAGTACTTCTCGGCCTTGCCCGTGCGCTCGAAGTACTCTCGCTTGAGCTGCTCTGTGGCCTCGTTAGAGGCATTTACGGAGTCTAGCTGATAGCGAGCATAGTCTGCGAAGACTGCCTCCGATGGGGTAGCCTGTAGGATGGTGAAACCACTCTGCTCGGGGAGCTTGACACGCTCGTTGCCCCGGGTGGTGAGCTTGTAGATGATGCCTAGGGGCTTGGCCTCGCTCTGGGCAGAGAGTTGGGGGGTGTGGCAGAGCCCGAGGAGGGTCATGAGCCCTAGGGCAGTGGCTCGTGGTCGGAGAAGGGTTTTCATAAGATGTTGGGTGTTTGGGGTGAATAATCTTCTTCGGGGTGATGCCGAGGGGCTGCCCCTTGCCCTAGTAACGTGTAGGGGATAGGCTTTAGTATGCAGAGGGGTCGCAGCCGAGGCTCAGATCATGTAGCTTCGTTCTGCGACCCCTTGGTTTGAGGTGATATGATGGAGGCTGGTGGCCTACTTGATGATCTTGTCGAAGGCCTCCTTGAGCTGCTCGATGCTGAGCAGTCCGATGGAGTTGCTCGGAGTACCCTTGAGGGGAACGTAGATGAGGGTAGGCAGGGCCGAGACGCCGAAGGCACGTGCAAGCTCGGGCTCATTGTCTACATTGACTTTGTAGACCTTGACCTGACCCTTATACTGTGCTGCTACCTCCTTGAGGCGGGGCGAGAGTGTACGGCAAGGGCCACACCAGTTGGCATAGAAGTCGATCACCACGGGGCGATCTCCCTTGAAGACGAACTTCGTGGGCTCCTCCTTGTAGTCCCAAATGTTGGCACGGACGAACTTGGCGTCGATCGACTCTACAGAGCCCTCCTGCTTGGTCTCTTGCTTGGCTTCCTGCTTGTCCTTTTGACCTCCAGTGCAGGCCTGTAGTGAGCTGCCCAGGCCTAGGATCATGATCCCAGCCATAAGGACGAGTTTCATTTGCTTCTTCATTCTAAGTCTTTTTTGTTTCTATTTGCTTGTTGGAGCGCAGCCGCCCCCTCTTGGGCTGGCGGTTTGTTCTCGTCAAATATAAGCATTTATTCTCCGCGAAGGTTCACTCGACTAGGGCCTAGAGAGGAGGGGAGGGGGCGAGGGGGAAGGGCTGAGCTCTCGATAGACCCTCGAGCGAGGGCTCTCGTGGAGCTCAGGCGAATGCCTATCTATACCCCGATGGAGCTCCTATTTGGATCTCTGTGGAGTTCCTATTTGAGCCTCGATGGAGCTCCTATTTAAGTCTCTCCTGCGCTCCTATCCTATCTGTATTTTTATGGGTCATCAAACTTATTATGAGCTATTTAATCGTAATGTCTGGAGTGAGTCTTAAGAAGCTTCTCTTGTATTGTAGAGGGGTGGATAATCGGTAGCATTATATGGTTTGTTGGCAGACTTCTCAAAAAAATTTTCGATCACGATGCAAGATATGCTTTTTCCTTGCATTCTATAAGCAGGAGGGGCAAGAAAGTCGCCCCCCTAGCCTCTAAGTCCCCAGCCTCATTGAGCATGGAGCGACATCAGATGGCTTTCGATTAATTCATTACAAATAGTTGGGAACTCTTATTCAACAATTTAATTTTATAAAGATGACAAGTGTATCAAAAACCCTAGCAATAGCTCTATGCGCCGTTGCTCTTGCCTCTTGCAATAAAGAGGAAGGTCCCTCGAAGGGAAAATCTGGGAATCAATTTGCCCAAGAGTTTAACCAATACGTTAAGTCGCTGCCTAGAATACAACAAATGGCTCCATTCGCTGAGCGTCTTGTAAGCAGCAACAATACACCACGGGTATCACTGCTCAACACAGCTAAGGAAGAGGAAAAGGAGTATGAACAGGCTCGCGAGGTAGACGAACAGTTGTTGTTCTCCGATGCCAATACGATCTTCTACCCTGGTGCGCTGATCAAGGCTAGCTCTATCATCGAGGGAACGTACATCCCCATCGTGGCTCAGCGCAAGCCTATTACGATCTCTACCTCATTGATTGGGGCTGCAGGCAAGACTTCTATTACTGTTGCAGATCCCAAACTCTCGACTGTGAGAGATGCAGTCAGTGCACTGCTTGAGAGAGACTTCAAGACACCACCTGCAGATATTACATATTCTTCCGAAGAGGTTCATGATGAGCAGCACCTGCGCATTGCTCTTGGGGCTAACTACAATGGTACGACTGCTACGGTAAAGGCTTCTGCTGGATTTAACTACGACAATACTAAGAAGAGATATATCGTTAAGGTACAGCAGGTCTTCTATACACTAGACATTGACCCACCTGCACAGCCAGCCGATTTCTTTGCTAACGAATTTGAATATAAGGCTGCTTTCGGCGGCAAAAAGCCCTTGTACATCTCAACAATCAAAATGGGACGAGTGCTCCTGCTTGGTATCGAAACGGATATGACAAAGTTCGAACTGGATACCAAACTGCAAGCCACGTTCGGTAAGACATTTGATGGTAATGCAGAGGCTGCTTACAATGCGATCAAGAACAGATCTTCTATCCGCGGACGCGTTATCGGTGGTGATGGCAAGCTTGCAGGGAAGAGTGTCTCTGACGTAGCAGTGATCAAGGAATTCCTTACCGAAGGAGCTAACTATGGCAAGGACAACCAGGGTGCACCAATCGCTTATCAGCTAAGAGAGCTGGGTACTAATGAGCTCTTCAAGACTGTTATCTACTCTAAGTACAAGAAGGCTAAGACCCCTGTTCAGAAGATCACCTTCGATCTACAGATCTTGCTCGGAGCACTCAAGACTAAGTCTGGTGAGACACTCAATCAGATGGGTCGCATATATGTTCAGAGAAAGAGCGTGAACGGAACGGTTTCTAAGAGTGAGCTATTCTTCAATGAGTATATCACAGAGAGCAAGATCAACAATTATGGCCCAGGAGAAGAAATCAAGATCATTGTAGATCGCAAGCATCATGATGGCAAGGAACTCTCCTTCAAGCTGGCTACCTCTCTAGACTTGGTAAGAGAAGCAAAACTAAGAGGAAAGGGTAAGAATCTATATGATTATCAAGACAAGAATCCTCTAGTTCTTGAGGACGAGACACAAGCGTTCCAACTGTCTTTAGAACTAAAAAATCAGCATGTTACTGAACAGTAATAGTCGTAGACTCTAAATCTATTGGGGATGCCGATCGGCATCCCCAATTTTTATCCCCCAGCTTCGCAGCCTTGATGCAAATGCTCCATCGTGATGCGAATACTCCTCGAGAGAGAGGGGCGGAGGCCGAGGGTGGGGAGCTTTGCTCGTTGTGTGAATAAGTGTTACATTTGTGCGCCTGCCTAGTAGATAGCTCCCCCCCTCGGCCAAGGCCATGGGAGCTAGCTCTGCCTCGATCACGAGTCTGACGAGGTGATTGTCTCATGATTATTCTTTACACCGATGAAACATCTTTTTTCTGTTCGTAGGCTGCTCCCCTTGGCTATGAGCCTTATGCTGGGTGTCGCTCTCTCGAATTGTTCCTCGAGACCGAATGCCTCGAAAGTCTCTGAGACGGCCGTCTATTGTCATCTCTTCGATCCAGCAAGCCAAGAGGAAGTCTCTCGGGCCATGATGCGCTCAGGGCTCGCAGAGGCTAATGTGTCTGCCTTTATCGAGAGCGTGCGACAGTTTTATGATGCTGTCGGAGGATTGGGTCTTGTGCGAGAGGGGTATGAGCCCCTCGAGGAGAGCTCTACACATTTTGATGCAGAGATGATCCAAATGGCTTGGGATGCTCGCTATCCGAGCTTTGCAGGTTACAATTGCCGCATAACCTCCTTTGCTCTCCTGCAGGATCTCATTAGGGTTGATCACCCAATTCAGGAGCGTCCCGAAACGCTCTTCTTCGACGATGAGGCTCTCGATAGCTGTGGACGTATGCTGCTGCATCAGAGAGATAACTTCTATAGTGTCTTCTCTCCCGTCCCCACAGCGTATGATCAAGAGATTAAGGGGCATGTGTCTCGAATGCAGGAGGCCTGGCGCAAGATGGGGATCAGCTTTCCCCATAAGGGAGACCCAACGAAGGCCTCTCTCATCTCGGTGGTGATGCACTCGGCCATTACTCCTGAGGATAGCTACCTCTTCGTTGGCCATGCGGGTGTGTTGATCCCAACGGACGATGGGCTACTCTTTGTTGAGAAGCTCTCTTTCCAAGCTCCCTATATGCTCATCCGTTTCCCCGATCGCACTGCGCTCAACGATTATCTCATGCGGATGTATGACACTGAGTGGGGGCAGCCCACCGCATCGCCCTTCCTCCTGGAGAATGATGAGCTACTCGAGGGCTACCGACCCAACCCGAACAAACCTACTGGGCAGGACGAATAGTCGACCCTATGCTCTGCCCCCTGGGATTTGCCTGATCCCGAGTAAAAGACGAAGCGTCGCTGGAGGCTAATGCCTCTAGCGACGCTTCACTGTTTGAAGGGAGAGGGATTACCTCCCACTCGTGTAGACCTGGTTGTCCTTAAGCTGTTTGCCTGCGAAGAGTTCGTCGAGGGTTACGATGCGGTAGCCCTTGGCCTTGAGGTTGCGGATCACCTCGGGGATAGCATCGACTGTAGATTTGTGGATGTCATGCGCTAGGATGATGGCATGGGCCGATGCCTTGGACATTTCCGAAGCAACCTTGGAGGCATCACGATACTTCCAGTCGAGAGGATCGACACTCCAGCCCATGATCGGACGACCTACGAGAGGAAGCTTTTCCTTGGTGAAAGCACCATAAGGGAAGCGGAAGTAAGTAGGGCGCTCGCCCGTGATCCGCTCGGTGATCTCGTCGGTACGCTTGATTTGCTCCTGAGCCTCTTCGAGTGATATCTTCGCAAAGTTCTTGTGGTCGTAGGAGTGATTGCCTACGTTGTGCCCCTCGTCGAACATACGTCTCATCGTCTGTTGTTGCACAGCAGCCGACTTGCCTAGGACGAAGAAGGTCGCCTTTACATCCTCACTCTTGAGGATATCGAGTAGACGAGCTGTGTAGACCGAGGGCCCATCGTCGAAGGTAAGGGCTACGCAGGGAGCGTCCGAGCTAGCCTCCGAGGCGGCTGCTCGCTTAGGCTTGGGCACGGTCTTGGGGCGGGGCTGCTCTGCCTCGTGCCGAGACTGCCTGAAGAGTGAGGCGAACCGCTGACCCAAGTACTTGTCCATTACCGACTGAGGGATCTGTATCGTGAACGAACCCATAGCCCCGCTGGCGATCTGATACTTATCAAAGATCACATACCAGTGCTTACTCTCATCGAAAAAGACCGTCTTGTAATTCTCTACATTGGGCTTAGTCCCCTCCTCGATGTCAAGCTTCATCTCTTGCCAGAGTATCTCTAGCTCCTCATTGTTGGCATAGCTTCCGCTCTGTTCTAATCGCTCACGCACAGCATGTTCGGCCATACCCCTAATCTCGGAGGCAAAGCCTTCGAAAGCCTCTTGACTGTCGAAGAGGTCGGCCGTAGTGAGCCGACGCCTGCCTTTGAGGTCATAGGTCGAGCAATAGAACTTGTCCTCGTAGTTATTTCCCAGTGAAGTGCTGCGTGCATAGAGTAGCACCAGTAGCTCCTCAGACTTGTATTTGATCTCGAAGTGCTGATTGAAGTCTATAGCCCCAATGGCATCGCCGCCGAGGCGTTCCACTTCGTTTTTGAACTCATCGACAAAGAGTTGAGAGAAGTCTCGCTCATGATCGTTGATGAAGTCGTGCCGTGTGATGGGAAACGATACGGTCAGGTGGCTCTTGTCGGGGTCGTTGCCGATCTTCGTTGTGAAGACCTGAACGTCCTCGTCAGTCTCCGAGAGTTTAATTTCCTCAGTAAGGTCGGCCAGCTGCCTGATCTCTAGGTTTTCGGTCTCCGAAGTCGTGCCCTCGGAGGTGGTATTGCTGCTCGAGTTCGAGCCGCAGCCCACCAATAGCGAGGCTACTAGGAGGGCAGATAAGAAGAGTGAATACTTTTTCATACGCTATGCTATTTTAACACTCGCAAAGATAGATATTATCCCGTCAATTCTAGAGAGATGGGCTTCGAGTGCAGATAAATGTGTATTTTTGCAGGCAAATTGCCCTTCTTATGTCCATGCGCTTACTTTGAGGGCTTCCCGAGGTCCTTGGTGGCCTGGGGTCATGTTGTTCGTATTGCGATAGTGCTCAGTTCATTATATCAACTACTATGCCTCGTCCTCCTCAGTCTCAGGGCCGCTCTATGCTCTCCCAGGCCCGTGTCATCAGCATCATCGGCCTACTGGTTACCCTCATAACGCTGGGCACTATCACGCTGCTCCACCTGATTAGCTCGAGCATCGGACGAGAAATTCAGGAGCGCATGAGCTTCTCCGTCGAGCTAGGCAACGACCTGTCTGCCTCGCCCGAGGAGCTCCTCGAGGAGCTAAGCCTCGTCAAGGGGATCAAGTCTGTCGATTATCTCGATGCCGATAGTGCCGCCCGCCTCGTGCAGAGCGAGATCGGTGAAGACCCTATCAAGGTATTGGGTTATAATCCCTTCTCCCCCATACTGCGCCTCAAGCTCGAGCATGACTACCTCTCACAGGACAGCCTCCTAGTTATCGAGCAGCGGCTCAGGGAGAGAGGCGTCGACACCCACCTCTCCTACCAAAAGGACATCCTACACTCGATGCAGGACAATATTGGCCGCATCCAGAGCTTCCTTTGGGCCGTCCTGGTGCTACAGCTCCTCCTGAGCATCCTACAGATCAATAGCTCGACCAAGCTACTCATCCATTCGGAGCGTATGACCATCCGCACACTGGCTCTAGTGGGGGCTTCGTCGTGGTTCATTCGTCGCCCCATCCTCTTGCGGGCTCTCGGCGATGGCCTCATCAGTGTACTCCTGGCTCTCTCGCTCCTCGGTCTCGGCCTCTACGCTACCCAGCGTAGCCTTAATATAGATGTGTGGAGCATGCTGCGCATGAGCGAGCTGCTCATTGCTGTGGCTCTCCTGATTACCGTGGCCCTCTTCGTCTGTGCTCTCTCCTCATGGAGAGCTAGCCACCGATACATCCGTATGGACGGCTCCAAGATCCATTTGGTCTAAACTTCACCTATATTCATACATCACTCATCATGCTGTATAGCAGAAAGAACTACATCCTGATGGGCCTCTCTGTGCTCATCATCCTCATCGGCTTCGCCCTCATGTCAGGTGGGGGATCCGATAGCCCTGAGACCTTCAACCCTGAGATCTTCAGCTCTCGTCGCATCGTCCTAGCTCCTATTGTTTGCGTTGTCGGCTTCGTGCTGATGATCTATGCGATCCTAGCCTCTCCAGCCCGCTCCCGAGGCGAGGCAGGCACTCCCTCCACCCCCACTAATCCTCAAGCCTAGCCCCTGATGAGCATCTTAGAGAGTATTATCCTCGCCATCGTCGAGGGGCTCACCGAGTTCCTGCCCGTATCCTCTACGGGCCATATGATCCTAACCGAGGGGCTGATGGGTATGCAGAGCTCAGCCTATCTGTCCGCCTTCACTGTGATGATTCAGTTTGGGGCTATCCTCTCCGTACTGGTAATCTACCTGCCTCGCTTCTTGCGCTTCGGCAAGGATCAGGAGACTCAGTACTATGGCCTTAGTGGCTTCAATCTCTACTGGCTGATGTTCATCGGATGTATCCCTGCAGCCGTCATGGGTCTGATGCTCGAGGAGTATATCGATGCTCTACTCGGTAGGGTCGAGGTCGTGATCGCCATGCTCTTCCTCGGGGGGATCGTGATGCTCTTCATGGATAAGCTGCTGGCCAAGGACAAGCCCCAGAGGGTTACCCCCCTCAAGGCTGTCATCATCGGTTGCTTCCAGTGCTTGGCCATGATCCCAGGGGTGTCTCGTTCGATGGCCACGATCCTGGGAGGAATGCAGCAGGGGCTGACCAGGCAGCAGGCGGCGGAATTCTCCTTCTTCCTGGCCATCCCCACCATGTTCGGGGCTACTGCTCTGAAGGCCTACAAGCTCCACAAGGAGTTCGGTATGGCGATCTTTGCGGACAACTGGCAGACGCTGCTCGTGGGCAATGTCGTAGCCTTTGTCGTTGCCCTCCTGGCCATTAAGTTCTTCATCGGTGTGGTTACTCGCTATGGCTTCAAAGCCTTTGGCTACTACCGCATCGTCATCGCTATCGTATTTGCCCTCATGCTTCTTTTGGGCGTTCCCATCGAGCTGCAGTAGAGGATGAAGCATTGTACCCAAGAGCTCGATCTCAAAGAGGGAGCTACGATCTACCTGCACAAGCCCCTCGGCATGAGTTCATTTGGTCTCGTGCATCGCTTCCGCTATGCGGCTTGTCAACACTTAGGTATCAAGAAGCTCAAGGTCGGCCATGCAGGCACCCTCGACCCCCTGGCCACAGGGGTGATGATCCTCTGTACTGGGGGGCATACTAAGCGCATTGAGATGCTCCAGCAGGGTAGCAAGGAGTACATCGCCGAGATCCGTCTCGGGCAGACGACACCAACCTTTGACCTGGAGAGTGAGCCCGATGCCCTCTATCCGACCGAGCACATTACGCCCGAGGCTGTGGTTGAGGTCCTCAAGAGCTTCGTCGGGGAGATCGACCAGGTACCGCCTGCCTTCTCGGCCTGCAAGGTCGATGGCAAGCGAGCCTACGACCTGGCCCGCAAGGGTCGAGAGATCGCCCTCGAGCCCAAGCGCATCCGTATCGACGAGATAGAGCTCCTCGAGTGTCAGTTGCCCGTTATCCTCATCCGAGTGGCTTGTGGCAAGGGAACTTATATTCGCTCGCTGGCTCGAGACATTGGCTTTGCCCTCGGCTCTGGAGGCCACCTCATCAGCCTCGTCCGTACCCGAGTAGGAGAGGCCCGACTAGAGGACTGCCTAAGCCTCGAGGAGGTAGGCGACTTCCTCTCTCGCTGCGTGCCTGTACCTCAGCCCAAAGGATAACACAACAAACAATTAATCAAGAACGAATTAGAATACATATAGAGCATGAAGCTATCTCAATTCAAATTAGACATTCCCGAGGCCTTGATCGCTAAGAAGCCAGCCTATTTCCGTGATGAGTCTCGTATGATGGTGCTCAACAAGACCACCGGAGAGATCGAGCATCGTATCTTCAAGGAGATTCTAGACTACTTCGGCAAGGACGACGTCTTTGTCTTCAACAATACCCGTGTCTTCCCAGCCCGTCTCTACGGTAACAAGGAGAAGACCGGAGCGCAGATCGAGGTCTTCCTCCTGCGTGAGCTCAATAGCCAGTTCAAGCTCTGGGATGTACTCGTAGATCCTGCCCGTAAGATCCGCATTGGGAACAAGCTCTATTTCGGCCAAGATGACAACCTTGTGGCCGAGGTGATAGACAATACGACCTCTCGCGGTCGTACGCTGCGCTTCCTCTTTGACGGGACGCATGAGGAGTTTAAGCGTACGCTCTTCTCTCTGGGCGAGACCCCTCTGCCCAAGTATATGGAGCGCAGTCCAACGGCTGAGGACGCAGAGCGTTATCAGTCTCTCTTCGCCACCGAAGAGGGGGCTGTCGTAGCCCCTGCGGCGAGTCTGCACTTTAGCCGAGAGCTCCTCAAGCGTATGGAGATCCGAGACATCCGCAAGGCCTATCTGACGGTACATAATGGCCTCGGTAACTACAGAGACATTGACGTTGAGGATCTGACCAAGCATAAGATGGAGAGTGAGCAGATGATCGTCGGACGAGAGGCCTGCCAGATTGTTAATGAGGCCAAGACACATGATCATAAGATTTGTGTCGTTGGTACCTCTGCTCTCAGAGCCATGGAGACTGCCTCGAGTACTGAGCACCGTCTCAAGGAATATGATGGATGGACAAACCGATTCATCTTCCCTCCATACGACTTTGCCATCCCTACCTCGCTGGTAACGAATTTGCATATGTCCAAGTCCACCCTGCTGATGATGACTGCGGCTTTTGGAGGCTATGATCACGTCATGAATGCCTATGCTGTAGCCATTAAGGAAAAATATCGTTTCGGGGCCTATGGAGATGCCATGCTCATCATCTAAGGAGGGGCTCTCTGTGAAGCATAGCCTATACCTCTCGTTGGGCAGTAACCTGGGGGATCGAGTCCAGCTCCTATACAGTGCGATCCGTCTGCTCGAAGAGCAGGTGGGCCGGGTGGAGCGTATCTCCGAATTTGTTGAGACCGAGCCTCTTGGCTTCACCTCTAGCAATTGGTTCATGAATGCAGCCCTGAGGGTCGAGACCGAGCTCGAACCGATGCAGGTGCTCGAGCGCACCCAAGCCATCGAGCAGGCCCTAGGCCGACGGCACAAGAGCGTGGATGGTGTCTACAGCGATCGCCCTATCGACATCGACCTCCTGCTCTACGACGAGCTTGTCCTCGAGGGCAATAGGCTCTCGCTGCCACACCCACGGATGCATTTGCGCCCCTTCGTCCTAGAGCCTCTGTCCGAGATCGCCCCAGAGCTCAGGCATCCTCTGCTGGGCAAGAGCATTGCCGAGCTGAGGCGTGAGCTACAGGGGCATGTAGCCTAATCCTTGCGAGATATAGACAAAGAGTTAGCCCCAAGACCTCTCTAGGAGAGGTCTTGGGGCTAATAGATTTATGCTCTATGAGATCAGTGCTCTACTCCCTGCGGCCCATGAAGCGCAGCAGGAAGATGAAGAGGTTGATGAAGTCGAGGTAGAGGGTGAGTGCCCCCAGGATGGCTACCTTCTTGGTATCGTCGCTGTCCTCGTAGGTATTGACGAAGAGACGCTTGATCTTCTGCACATCGTAGGCTGTTAGACCGACGAAAACCAATACCCCTACGGCGGAGATGACGAGGCTCATAAGGCTAGAGCCCACGAACATATTGACCAGCGAGGCAATGATGAGCCCGATGAGGACCATAAAAAGTAGGTTGCCCATTGAGGTCAGGTCTCTCTTGGTGATGTAGCCGTAGATCGCCATGGCGGAGAAGGTGGCTGCCGTTACGAAGAAGGTCTCGGCAATGGACTGCGCCGTATAGACGAGGAAGATCGGGCTCAGCGTTACCCCATTGAGCACCGCATAGGCGGCGAAGAGGGCTGTGGCCGTCATGAAGGACATGCGGGCAATACGGGCCGAGAGGAAGACCACAAGGGCAACCTCGGCGATGATGAGCCCGAGGAAGAGCCCTCGGCTGCTGGCGATGGAGTAGAGCAGGTCTACATTCTTGAAGAGTAGGAGGCTGGTTAGCCCTGTAATACCGAGGCCTATAGCCATCCAGAGGAAGACGCGCTGCATGAGCGTACGCTGTAGGCTAGCGTCTTGGATGACTGTATAGCCCCTAGAGTGGTCGATTGGATACTGTTCGTTGTTCATTGACTTGATCGTTAATAATGTTTCTTGCAGACAAAGATAGGCAAATTCCTCTCGAGAGCCTCTCTGTGGCGAATGAGCCGTGCTCGGGTGAGTGGCTATTCGGGAGAAATGACTACCTTTGCGCCAGCTCCCCGACATGGGAATAGCCAAGGGCTTGGTAGCTTAGTTGAATAGAGCGTCAGATTCCGGTTCTGAAGGTCGTGGGTTTGAGTCCCACCCAAGTCACATCGTACAAATGAGAGGGTGTAGCATCGATGGCTACACCCTTATTCTTTTATGAAAGAGGTATATAGATGGCAGAGATCAGAGTAGATAAATGGCTGTGGGCCGTTCGGATCTTCAAGACCCGATCGCTAGCTACCGATGCCTGCAAGAAGAATAGGGTGAGCATCAATGGCACTCCTGCCAAGCCTGCCCGTACGCTGCGCCTGGGCGATGTGGTCTCGGTGCGTAAGCCGCCGATAGAGTACTCGTTTCGAGTGCTCGGGCTGCTGAACAATCGTGTCGGGGCTAAGTTAGTGCCCGAATATATGGAGAATGTTACCCCACGGGAGCAGTACGAGATCTTGGAGCTACAGAGGCTCTCGGGCTTTGTCGATCGGGCCAAGGGACTTGGCCGTCCGACGAAGAAGGAGCGTCGAGACCTGGATCAGTTCGCCGACGATCTGCCCTCGGGGATGGATCTCTTCGACTGGGATGAGGACTGGGACTAAGGCCTCGCTCCGCTATCAGGATCAACCAATACCGTTACCATAATGAGTTTCAGATCTTTCATGCTCAAGTCTCATCGCTGGCTAGGCGTGGTGATGAGCATCTTCTTCGTCATGTGGTTCACCTCTGGCCTCGTGCTGGTCTATCATAGCTATCCCTCCTACCATCGGGGGGAGCAGACGAAGCACCTCCTACCCCTTAGGCCCGAGATGCTGCCTAGCGACTCGAGCCTCTCTGCCCTGAGACTGCGCCTGGATAGCCTCTACGAGGGCAAGCCCTACACGCTAGGGCTTGAGGCCAATATCTACCACGGGGTCTATGCCTCGGTCGCTGTGGGTAATGCCCGAGCAGAACGTTTGAGCCTCGAGGGAGATACGCTCACGAGGCCTATGGTCGATCGGGCTCTGCTCGACCGAGTGGCCTCGCTCTGGTCCGATCGCATCGAGCGGATCGACACGATCACAGATCTAGACCAGTGGACGCCCTTTAGCCGCCTGGAGCGGGAGCTCCCCTTCTACCGCCTCAGCCTCGAGCAGGAGGGTCGTGAGGTCTATGTCAGCTCGGTCGATGGGCGGGTCATCACGGAGCATACCTCGAGCGAACGCCTCTGGGCCTGGTTGGGGGCTATCCCCCACTGGGTTTACTTCACCTGGCTACGTCGCCAGGCTGATCTGTGGATTTGGGTCATCATTGTTCTTGCAGGTATCGGGGTGCTGATGGTGCTTACGGGTATCTATGTCGGTATAGATGTCTACCGTCGGAGCAAAGGGCCTCGAGGATATCGCTCCCCTTACAAGAAGCGTAGCTACTACCTGCATCACGTCCTCGGATTGCTCAGTGGGATCTTCATCTTTGGCTGGATCTTTAGTGGTCTCATGTCAGTGGTAGACCTGCCCGAGTGGATGACGGGCAGCCGTGATGGCAGCATGCAGGAGCGTCTCGAGCAGCACACCCTGCCACAGGAGCAGTATCAGAGCTTACCGCTGGCTCAGATGCTTGCTGAGCATCCAGAGACTCGCTCGCTACGCTGGCGTTCGGTAGCGGGACGTCCCTTCGTTGAGCTCATGCAGCCCGAGGGTGAGCTTTTGTGCTATCGAGCCGATCGCTATCCGGAGGTCGGGCTGGCCCTGAGAGAAGCTGAGGTGCTCGACTATATCCGTCGAGCCCGAGGGGAAGAGTTTGCCTACCAAATCGAGCTGATGGAGCAGTACGATGGCTACTATGTCGATCGTCATGGTCGCCTGGCTCTACCTGTATACCGAGTGGATATAGACGACCCTGAGCGGCATGCAGCCTATCTGAACCCCGAGACGCTGGAGCTGCGCCTCGTGGATCATGGCCGACGCCTCGGTAGCTGGTTCTTCTCTAAGCCTCATGCCCTACGCTTTGCCTTCCTCGCTGAGCGTCCCTGGTTGTGGACTCTGACCATGTGGTCACTTATGCTCTTGGGGTTGGTGGTCTCGGTTACAGGCCTTATGCTCAGCTACAAGGCGGTCCGTCGTAGTTGTCGAAGAAGAAAATAACCTTGCTCTTTTCTTATGTCCAAGAAGTCCAATAAGAAGCTCGCAGCCCTGCCTCCGCTGGGTTTGCTGCTCATCCTCCTGCTAATCAACTACTACAAGGGCTCGACCCCTGACAGACCCTCGGCCGATGCCCCAGGGCCCGAGCCTATGCGTGAGGTCGCAGCCCCCTCGGCCTGGGAGCCTCGGGGGGAGATCATCCGAGGCGATACGAGCCTCTTGGAGCTGCCTCGGCTCTCGGGGGGCAACCACAACTACTTCATCACCCACCGAGCCTCGGGGGAGGTCAATTACTCCCTGGAGTATGACACGGAGCGCAGGCATGCTCGCTGGGTTTGCTTCCGCTTCGACCCTCGGACGAGCCCCACGGCCGAGATCGGGCGGACGAATGCCTGGGCCTGGGATCCTGACCTGCCTGCCCGCTACAGCACCGAGACGTGGTTTAGGGGTAGTGGCTATAGCCGAGGCCATCTAGTAGCCTCGGGAGATAGACAATACAGCGTAGAGGCCAACGAGCAGACCTTCTACTACTCGAATATGAGTCCCCAGCTACAGAGCCACAATGCGGGTATCTGGGCTCGCCTCGAGCAACGAGTACAGAAGTGGGGACGCAAGGGCTCGATGCATGATGTGCTCTATGTAGCCAAGGGGGGCACGATCGCCGACGGGCAGATAGAGCCCGAGCGGATCAAGGGGATGATGGTCATCCCTCGCTACTACTGGATGGCCCTGCTGCTCGAACGAGAGGGGCAGTACCACAGCATTGCCTTCCTCACCGAGCATAGGGAGTACGAGCGTAGCGAGCACATCCGAGACCTAGCTCTCTCGGTCAATGCGCTGGAGCAGTTCACGGGGCTAGACTTCTTCTACCACTTGCCAGACGAGATTGAAGAGGCCGTAGAGGCTGAAGACCCTCAGGCGAGACTTGCCCGACAGCTATGGTGGAGCCATTAGCCGCTCTCGAACCCTCGCCCCAGGTGCGAGCGACACTCGATCGAATGAGTGAGCTGGGGCGTGCGGGTAGACCCTTCGTCTTTGCCCTAGACTTTGAGCTACAGGAGGCTCTGCTCTGGGATGAGCCCGAGAGCTATCCGCTCTGTCGGATCGGTTCGCTCTCGACCCAGCCAAGGGGTAGGGGTGGGGAGGTCTCGTCGCCTGGCCCTCGTCCCCGTCTTGAGGGGCTTGAGCCCGAAGGCGAGGCTCGCTACCGCCGCCGCTTCGATCGGGTGCATGAGGGCCTTAGGCGTGGGGATAGCTTCCTGTGCAATCTGACCATCAGCACCCCTCTCCTGGGCGACCTCAGCCTCGAGCGGATCTATGCCCATTGTCCTGCACCCTACAAGCTGCTCCTACCCGGACGCTTTGTGTGCTTCTCCCCCGAGACCTTCGTGCGCATCAGCCCGACGGGGCGGATAGCAACCTATCCGATGAAGGGGACGATCGACGCCTCTCTGCCCGAGGCAGCCGAGCGGCTGCGCTCCGACTACAAGGAGGGCTGTGAGCATCATACCATCGTCGATCTGATGCGCAATGACCTCAACCGCATTGCTCGAGAGGTACGGGTCGAGCGGTTCAAGTACCTCTCTGAGATCGAGACCGACCGTGGACGGATCTTACAGATGAGCTCGGAGGTCGTTGGGCAGTTGCCCCTAGACTGGCCCGCCCATATCGGTAGCCTGCTGCTCTCGCTCCTGCCTGCGGGTTCGATCTCGGGAGCACCTAAGGAGCGCACCTGTCAAATCATTCGAGAGGCCGAGGGAGCTCCTCGAGGCTTCTATACGGGCATCTTCGGCTACTTCGATGGCCAGGAGCTCGAGAGTGCTGTGTTGATCCGATTCATCGAGCAGCGGGACGAGGGGAACTTCGTCTTCCGCTCGGGTGGAGGCATCACGATCAACAGCCAAGCCGAAGAAGAGTATCGGGAGTGCCTGACGAAGGTCTACCTGCCCCGATAACCTTCATGCACACATTACCCACAGACTTATGCACAGACTGCCGCTACTCGAGACCCTTTGCCTCAGAGGGGGTGTATTGCAGCTCGAGGAGCGGCATCGCTATCGTATGCTCTCCAGTCTCAATACCTTGGGACTAGGTGCCTCGCCCATATCCCGTTGGCTCGAGAGACACCACCTCGAGGAGGATGAGGGGGTCGCACGACTCATGGAGTTATGCACATCCGCTGTGGATAGTTATCGACTACGCCTCTCGTACGACGCCTCGTCCCTCCTGCCCCTTGGTTGCTCGCCCTATATCCCTAGACAGGTGAGGTGGCTACAACCCATCCGACTGGCCGAGGGCTTCGACTATGCGCTCAAGTCTAGCAATCGGGTCTACTTCGAGCAAGCGAAGCAGAGCCTCCCGCCCGATGTCGAGCCGCTCTATTATCGGGCCGATGGTAGTCTCTCGGATACGAGCTACACGAATCTCATCCTGGAACTGGAGGAGGGGCTCTATACTCCCGAGCGTCCTCTGCTCGAGGGGGTGCAGCGGGCGGATCTCCTGGCTCGAGGCCTCATCCAGGCTCATCCGCTCGATCTCGAGGATCTCTACCGAGCCCGAAGCGTTCGCCTCATCAATGCCATGATGCCTCTCGAGGACTGTATTACCCTATCGAGTGAGCAGGTCCTTACTCCCCTCTAATCCGTTTATCTCCTTTGTCATTTGCATTGCTCCTGAGATCCTATTCAGTCCTCGATAGAGCTTCTACTTATGTCTCTAGTGAGGACTAAATAGGATCTCAAGTGAAGTCCTACTTATGTCTCTAGTGAGATGTAGATAGGCCCTCGGACGAAGTCCTCTAGACGGTTGATCTGAGACCCTATAACTCCCTCGATAGCGAAGCCCCCGAGAGCTCCACTGAGAGGCTCTCAGGGGCGATGGAGCAGTGCCGAAAATAAAAACATCATTGTAGATCTTTTTCTTGAATATAATGTTTACCTTTGCCTCGTCATCGGTGATCAGTCGGTAGTCAATCGATTGGCTTAAAAGGGAACTTCGGTGTAAGACCGAGACTGTGCCCCCAGCTGTAACTCCACTAGACACAATAGTTTCGCATCCTTATGCCACTGCTTAGGCTTACTACAGACAAGCGGGAAGGCGCAAAACTAGGAGAAGTCAGAAGACCTGCCCATGACAAGCGATGCCTCCCACTCCGGGGAATAGGGGTGATGAAGCGACCGAAAATAAATTCAGACAAGGCTAAAACTATTTAGGCTCGTACTCGATATGCGTTGGGTGTACTCTACCCCAAGGCTAGAGGCTGTTATGGAGACTGATGCACAAGGGCTTGGCCCTCTGTCGCTGAGGCTCTAGGGCAGACCCTCGAGGGCTTGTGCGTGCCAGACTTAACTATCGGAATTATTACTTAAACGTTTCACAGATAATCGTTTTACCGCTATGATGACGAGAAAAGAGTACGAAGACAGTCTCAGGAAGATGAACCTGAACGTCTGGTTTATGGGTGAGAAGATCGAGAATCCCGTAGATCATCCTATTATCCGTCCGTCCATGAACTCTGTAGGTATGACTTACGAGCTCGCACAGATGCCTGAGTATCAGGAGGTCATGACCGCTGTGTCGAACCTCACGGGCAAGCGCATCAATCGTTTCTGCCACTTGCATCAGAGCACCGAGGACCTCAAGAATAAGGTCAAGATGCAGCGACTCCTCGGGCAGAAGACAGCTTCTTGCTTCCAGCGTTGTGTCGGTATGGATGCCTTCAATGCGATTTACTCCACTACTTACGAGATCGACGAGGCCTGTGGCACAGAGTACCACAAGAGATTTGTCGAGTACTTGAAGTATGTACAGGATAATGACCTCGTGGTCGATGGGGCAATGACTGACCCCAAGGGAGACCGAGGCTTATCGCCCTCTCAGCAGGAGGACCCGGACCTCTATCTGCATATCGACGAGGTGCGTGAGGACGGGATCATCGTCTCTGGAGCCAAGGCCCATCAGACTGGTGCGATCAACTCGCACGAGCATCTCATCATGCCTACGATCGCCATGCGTGAGGAGGATGCAGATTATGCTGTCTCCTTCGCCTGCCCTAGCGATGCCGAGGGTATCTTGATGATCTATGGCCGTCAGAGCTGCGACACTCGCAAGAGCGAGGAGTACCACGATATCGATCCTGGGAATACAGAGTTCGGCGGTCACGAGGCACTGGTCGTTTTTGACCGAGTATTCATCCCCAAGGAGCGTGTGTTCATGTGCCGTGAATACCAGTTCGCTGGGATGATGGTCGAGCGATTTGCTGGCTACCACCGTCAGAGCTACGGAGGTTGTAAGGTCGGTGTGGGCGACGTCCTGATCGGTGCAGCCGCCCTAGCCGCAGACTACAATGGCGTGCCCAAGGCTACCCACATCAAGGACAAGATCATCGAGATGACCCACCTCAACGAGACTCTCTATGCCTGTGGTATCGCCTGCTCGAGCGAGGGTAAACAAATGAAGGCTGGTAACTATATGGTAGACCTCCTCTTGGCTAACGTATGTAAGCAGAACATTACTCGCTTCCCTTACGAGATCGCTCGTCTAGCCGAGGATATTGCAGGGGGGATCATGGTGACGATGCCCAGTGAGGCAGACCTGCGCCACCCAGAGCTGGGCAAGGTCGTCCGCAAATACCTCGTTGGGGCTAAGGGCAAGCATGTAGAGAACCGCATGCGCATCCTTCGCTTGATCGAGAATATTACGCTCGGTACAGCAGCCGTGGGCTACCGCACCGAGAGTATGCACGGAGCTGGATCTCCTCAGGCACAGCGTATCATGATCGCCCGTCAGAGCGACCTCGAGAGCAAGAAGGAGATGGCTCGCAATATTGCCAAGATAGACGTCTCACTAGACCATTAGGCTATGAATGCCTTACCCCTTAATACGGAGAGCGTAAGAGAAGTGCTGAGCGAGAGGGTTCGCCCCCTCTTGCTCCAGCATGGGGGTGATCTTGAGCTCGTCGAAGTCAAGGACAAGCTCATTCGAGTGCGCTTCTTAGGCTCTTGCAGCTCTTGTCCCTCGCTCAATGACACGATGGAGCGAGTGGTGCAGAGCATCGTCCGAGAGGCATTTGGCGATGATACCCTGCAGGTGGCCCTGCGCCAGGGCGTGAGCGAAGATCTCCTAGAAGAGGCCCGAAACATCCTCCGTCAGCGCAAACTCCGACCTTAAACCAACCAAAACCAACGCTATGAACTGGATCGAAATCTACAAAGAGCGGCAAACAACAGCAGCCGAAGCCGTCAGACACATCCACAGCGGCGAACGGATTGCCCTGGGGCATGCCGCAGCCGTACCGCAGACACTAGTCAAGGCTCTCGCAGAGCAAAAGGAGGCTTTCGAGGGTGTTGAGATCTATCACATGCTTTGCCTCGGCCCAGGGGAGTATATGTCGCCTGAGATGGCTGGGCACTTCCGTCATCGTACCAACTTCGTCGGGGCTAACTCTCGTGTGGCAGTCGAGGAGGCTCGTGCCGACTACTGCCCGATCTACTTTCATGAGGTACCTAAGATGATGCGTGAGGGTCTCCTGCACATTGACATTGCCATGATTCAGGTCTCTGAGCCCAATGCCGAGGGTTACTGTAGCTTCGGAATCTCCTGCGACTATACCAAGCCTGCTACCGAGTGCGCTCGGCTCGTCATTGCCGAGGTCAATAAGCAGATGCCCTTCGTCGGTGGCGACAACCTCATTCACGTCTCTAGATTAGATCACATTGTCCCCTGTGACTACCCCCTATATACTATTCCCAAAGCCAAGGCAGGAGAAGTGGAGCAGGCCATCGGTCGCCACTGTGCTAGCTTGATCCCTGACGGAGCAACCCTTCAGCTAGGGATCGGGGCTATCCCAGATGCTGTCTTGCTCTTCTTGGGCGATAAGAAAGACCTGGGTATCCACACCGAGATGTTTTCCGATGGGGTAGTGGAGCTCGTTCGCTCAGGAGTGATTACTGGCAAGAGCAAGAGTCTGCATCCTGGTAAGATGGTCTCTACCTTCCTCATGGGGAGCGAGGAGCTCTACCGCTTCGTAGATAATAACCCTAACGTGTGGCTCTACCCCGTGGACTATGTCAATAACCCAGCCGTTATTGCCAAGAACGATCGTATGATCAGCATCAACAGCTGTATCGAGGTCGATCTGATGGGGCAGGTTGTAGCCGAATCGATGGGAGACAAGCAGTTCAGCGGAGTGGGCGGACAGGTCGACTACGTCCGTGGAGCATCTATGTCTCTTGGCGGTAAGAGCATCATCGCCATTCCCTCGACAGCCCGAGGAGGCAAGGCCTCTCGCATCGTCCCTCATCTAGCTACAGGAGCAGCCGTTACGACCTCTCGTAACGAAGTAGACTATATCGTAACGGAGTATGGTGTAGCTCATCTGAAGGGGCGTAGCCTTAGGGAGCGGGCAGAGGCTTTGATTGCCATTGCACATCCTGATTTTAGGGCAGAGCTCCAAGCGTTTTATGATCAGAAGTTCAACAAATAGAATAAAGTGATGCAGCTATTCAAACTGAAAACTACAGTTCACGAGTTTGCCGACTTTAAGGCTTTCGCCGAAGCCTTTGCCCTCGGCGAGCGGGATCTCGTGATCACCAATGAGTTTCTCTATGATCCATTCATGAAGGCTTGTGGCTTGCCTTGCCACTTCGTTATGCAAGAGCATTACGGACAGGGAGAACCCTCGGACGAGATGATGAATCAAATCCTGAGCGATCTGAAGGGGGTTAGCTATGACCGAGTTATTGCCATCGGTGGTGGTACGGTCATCGATATCTCTAAGCTATTCGTCTTGGATGGATTGAGTAATGTGTTGGATGCTTTCGACCGTAAGATCGAGCTGAAGAAGGCAAAGAAGCTGGTCATTGTACCTACAACCTGTGGTACGGGTAGCGAGGTGACGAATATCTCAATCGCCGAGATCAAGAGCCGACACACGAAGATGGGCTTGGCCGATGATGCCATTGTGGCCGACGATGCAGTCATCATCCCCGAGCTGCTCCGTGGGCTGCCTTTCCGCTTCTATGCAGCGGCCTCGATCGATGCTCTCATTCACGCTGTAGAAGCTTACGTTTCGCCTCGTGCTAATGCCTACTCGCTCATGTTTAGCCAGGAGGCCATGCGCATCATCATCGGTGTCTTCCGCAAGATTGCAGGCAACCCCGAGGCCAGGCATGAGTATGCCAGTGAGATGCTTACGGCTGCCAATATGGCTGGGATTGCCTTTGGCAATGTAGGCGTAGGGGCTGTTCACGCCCTGTCGTACCCACTTGGAGGTAATTATCATGTTCCTCATGGAGAAGCGAATTATCAATTCTTCACCGCTGTCTTCAAGCTGTATCACCAGAAGAATCCCACTGGCATGATTGTTGCCCTAGAGAAGAAGCTCGCCGAGCTCCTGGAGTGTCAGAGCTCCGAAGTTTACGAGGCTCTCGATGCTCTGCTAGGTCAGCTCATCGCTCGCAAGCCTCTGCGCGAATATGGTATGAAGCAGGATGAGTGCCGAGGCTTTGCTCAGGCGGTTATCGCCACTCAGCAGCGTCTCTTGGCCAATAACTATGTCCCCTTCTCCGAGGATGAAATCGCCCAAATCTATACTCAGCTCTACTAAGAAACCTAACTAACCAAACCAATAACTAGTAATGGAAATCAAAGAAATGATTCGTCTGGCTCGTGAAGCTCAACGTGAGTTCCAGGCCAGACACAACCAAGAGTCCGTCGATCGTATCTGTCATGCAGCAGCTAAAGTAATCTATGATCACGCAGAAGTACTGGCTCGCGAATCGGTTGATGAGACAGGCATGGGTGTCTACGAGGACAAAGTGGCCAAGTGTAAGGGTAAGTCTAAGGGAGTTTGGTATAATCTCAAGGGTAAGAAGTCTGTCGGTATCATCAATATTGATGACCTTACAGGCATGATCGAGGTGGCTAAGCCCATCGGTGTTGTAGGGAGCATTACCCCAACAACCAATCCGGTTGTGACCCCAATGAGCAATATCATCTTTGCTCTGAAGACTTGTAATGCTATCATTGTAGCTCCTCATCCTCGCAGCAAGCGCTGTTCGGCACATGCTGTACGTCTGATCAAGGAGGCTATTGCTCCATTCGGTGTGCCCGATGCAATGATTCAGATCATCGAAGAGCCCAGCATCGAGAAGACTCAAGAATTGATGAAGTCTGTCGATGTAGTCGTGGCTACGGGTGGTATGGATATGGTGCGCTCGGCATACTCTTCGGGTAAGCCTTCCTTTGGTGTTGGCGCAGGCAATGTGCAGGTGATTGTAGACCGCAATATTGATTATAATGAGGCCGCCAAGAAGATCATCGCTGGCAGAACTTTCGACAATGGGATCATTTGCTCGGGCGAACAGAGCGTGATCTATCACCAAGCTGACAAGGAGGAAGTTTTCGCCGCTTTCCGTGCTCATGGGGCTTATTTCTGCTCTGAGGCTGAGGGCGACCTCATTCGTCAGGCAATCTTTACAGACGGTCATTTAGCTAAGGATATTGTTGGGCAGAGCGTTCAGTTCATTGCGAAGAAGGCAGGTGTCAATATCCCCGAAGGTACTCGAGTGATCATGGTAGAGGCCCGAGGCATCGGAGCTGAGGATGTGATTTGTAAGGAGAAGATGTGTCCTGTAATGTGTACGTTGCCCTACGAACACTTCGAGCAGGGGGTAGAGATCGCTCGTGCCAACCTAGCCAATGAAGGCAATGGCCACACGGCTGCTATTCACTCGAACAATCAGGCACACATCATTCTAGCAGGTTCGGAGCTAACTGTTTCGCGCATCGTGGTCAATGCTCCCAGTGCCACAACTGCTGGTGGACACATCCGCAATGGCTTGGCCGTAACCAACACCCTAGGCTGTGGTACTTGGGGGAATAACTCCATCTCGGAGAACTTCACCTACAAGCACCTGCTCAACATCTCACGCATCGCTCCTCTCTCGGACAAGATCGTAGAGCCTACAGAGGAAGAAATGTGGCGCGTGTAAGGTAAGGCCTACTCGGAGGGCGTGAGGCCAGTGGCATAGGCGAAGCTCTAGGACGATCGAGAGAGAATCCCTAATCTATTGACAGAGATGCCAGCCACAGCCTCACGGCCATCCTATGTAGGGGACTGACCGCAACTTTGAATTAACTATTCAACAACAAATGAAACAACATGGACTTTAGCAAGACCAAACAGGAAGAACTCTTCCTGCAAATGATCCGTTCCTTTGCAGAAAAGGAGGTAAAGCCCTTAGCCGCCGAGATCGATGCCGAAGAGCGTTTCCCCATCGAGACGGTACGCAAGATGGCTTCGCTCGGGATGATGGGGATTCCCTTCCCCACCAAGTACGGCGGAGCAGGTGCCACCAACCAGATCTACTCCATGGCGATCGAGGAGCTCGCACGTGTTTGCGCCACTACAGGCGTAGTGCTCTCGGCTCATACATCGCTGTGTTGTGCTCCTATCTACCAGTTCGGGACAGAGGAGCAGAAGATGAAGTATCTGCCCAAGCTCTGCTCGGGCGAATGGATCGGCGCCTTCGGATTGACCGAGCCCAACGCAGGAACGGATGCTGCTGCTCAGCAGACTACGGCCGTTCCCGACGGAGATAACTACATCCTAAACGGGAATAAGATCTTCATTACCAATGCCGAATACGCCCATGTGTATATCATCTTCGCCATGACGGACAAGAGCCGTGGCACGAAGGGCATTACAGCCTTCATCGTAGAGAAGGATATGCCCGGCTTCACAGTGGGGAAGAAGGAACTGAAGATGGGTATCCGTGGCTCAGCTACCTGTGAGCTCATCATGGAGGATTGCATTGTACCCAAGGAGAATATGCTTGGTCTAGAGGGTGGAGGCTTCAAGGTCGCTATGCAGACGCTCGACGGCGGACGCATCGGGATCGCTGCCCAGGCTCTAGGTATTGCCCAGGGGGCACTTGACGAGACGGTCAAGTACACCAAGGAGCGTAAGCAGTTTGGACGGTCGATCGCTCAGTTCCAGAACACTCAGTTCCACCTAGCAGACCTCAAGACGGAAATCGAGGCCGCACGCCTCCTGGTTCGTTCGGCTGCTTGGAAGAAGGATAACGGCGTCCCCTACTCTATGGATTCGGCTATGGCTAAGCTCTATGCCGCAGATGTGGCAGTTAAGATGGCTAACAAGGCAGTCCAATTCCACGGTGGCTACGGTTACACCCGAGAGTATCCCATCGAGCGCATGATGCGTGATGCCAAGATTACGGAGATCTACGAAGGCACAAGCGAGGTGCAGCGCATCGTTATTGCTTCGCACTTACTTAAATAATGTACCGATATGAAGATAGTAGTTTGCATTAAGCAAGTCCCCGATACGACAGAGATCAAGATCGATCCCGTGAAGGGAACTCTGATCCGTGACGGCGTCCCCAGCATCATGAATCCTGACGACAAGGGCGGCTTGGAGCAAGCCTTGCGCTTCAAGGATGAGTTCGGAGCACATGTTACGGTCATCACGATGGGCCCTCCACAGGCCGAGGCTATATTGCGTGAGGCCTTTGCTATGGGTGTCGATGAAGCAATCCTTTTGAGCGACCGCAAGTTTGGCGGTTCCGACTCTCTCGCCACATCGTACACCCTAGCTGCTGCACTGCGCAACCTAGAGTTTGACCTCCTGATCACAGGCCGACAGGCTATCGACGGAGATACTGCTCAGGTAGGCCCTCAGATCGCTGAGCATCTAGGTCTGCCCCAGGTAACCTACGTAGCAGATGCCAAGAAGATTGGAGAGCGAACTCTCGAGGTGCGCAAGGAGACAGAAACAGGCTACGAAATCCTTGAGGTCGATATGCCCTGTGTGCTCACTATTTTGGCTTCGGGCTACGAGCCCCGCTACATGAATGTGCGTGGGATCATGGAGACCTTCGACCGTCCTATTACGCTCTGGAGTAGTGCAGACATCACAGTCGACGAGCAGCTCATTGGTCTCAAGGGGTCGCCTACTCGTGTCGGCAAGTCCTTCACCAAGGGTGCCAAGGCCAAGGGTGTCCTCTACGAAGATCTCACGGCTGAGGAGGCTGCGGACGTCATCTTAGAGAAACTCAAAGAAAAATTCATTATCTAATCTTAGCTAGCTTATGAATATCCAAGATTATCAAGGCATATTGGTCTTTGCCGAGCAGCGTGAGGGCGTGATCAGCTCCGTCGCTTTCGAGCTACTCTCCAAGGCTCGTGAGCTGGCCGAAGAGAAAACGATGACCGTCTCGGCCTTGCTCATGGGGCATGGTATCGCTCACTTGGCCAATGAACTGCATGCCGCAGGTGCAGACCATGTGATTATTGTCGATGATCAGACCCTTTCGCATTATCTGACCGAACCTTATACCCATGCCTTTCATCAGGTGATCGTGGCCAAGAAGCCCGAGATCGTGATGCTTGGGGCTACGACTATCGGCCGAGACCTTGGCCCTCGCCTCTCAGCTAGGCTGATGACAGGGCTTACGGCAGATTGTACACAGCTCGATATGTCTCCCGATGGGCATCTGATGATGACTCGCCCAGCCTTTGGCGGTAACCTCTGTGCGACCATCCTGTGTAAGGAACATCGTCCACAGATCTCTACCGTTCGTCCTGGGGTGATGCGTCGCACTCCTGCCGATCCATCTCGCACTGGTACGACGGAGACCTTTGCTGTAGCCTTCTCCAACGAGACGCCTAGAGTGCGTGTCAAGCAGGTTGTCAAGGCGGAGAAGCACCTCGTGGACATCACCGAGGCGAATATCCTCGTCTCCGGTGGACGTGGTGTGGGCAGTCATGATGGTTTCGACAAGCTCCGAGCACTAGCGGCCTGCATCAAGGCGGAGGTTTCGTCCTCTCGTGCGATGGTGGATGCTGGGCTCATCGGACACGAACGCCAAGTCGGCCAAACGGGTAAGACAGTTCGCCCCGATGTGTACATTGCTTGTGGTATCTCGGGTGCGATCCAGCACCTAGCAGGGATGGAGGAGTCCGACTACATCATTGCGATCAATAAGGATAAGTTCGCTCCCATCTTCGGAGTGGCCGACCTCGGCCTCGTGGGCGACCTCCATCAGATCATCCCCGCTCTAACGAAAAAGCTCAGTCGCTAGTCTCTAGCCGAGCCTCTTGTTCAATGAATGGCCCCTCCCGTCTCTGTCTTTGGGTAGAGTGGGAGGGGCTACTGTTTTGCCCCCTTCTCTTCGCTCGGCCTCCGCTCCCGAGGGCTCTTTGCCTAAGCTCTTCGGTGGGCTTCGGAGGAGAACCCTCCCGAGTCCTCTGTCGAGAGATCAGTAGGACTGCATTGGAGGTGTAGATAGAGCCTTACTCGAGGCTTAGATAGGGGCTCCGTTGATGTCTAAGTAGGGCTTCGCTCGAGCTCCTATTTATCTCTCATCTTCGATCCTACTCATGCTTCGATGGCGATCCTATTTGAGTCTCATCTTCGATCCTATTTGAGTCTCCATTGAACTCCTACTTATACTTCTGATGAGGTCCTACTGATAGCTCCGCTGCATCTTTACTTGAGCTTCGCTTGCGAGCTTGCTTGAGATAAGGGGTGAACTTCTTGAGGATTGGTAGAGAGATCCAATGGAACGGCTTGGCTTGGTTGGCCTGTAGCACGTGGGGCGGCTTAAGGCAAAAAAATAGGCGGGCTCTTGCCAGGGCAACCGCATCAAATCTTTAGGAGCTTCTTGAGATAGTCTATATTGAGAGCGGCTTTGAACAGCCTCTTGCGTAAGGATAGTTTGT
>NZ_JRAO01000021.1 GCF_000768875.1 Porphyromonas sp. COT-239 OH1446
TCATATTCCTTTTCCTCTTGGTAATCATTTGAATACCATTGACGAATAATCCTTCAAACAGGTCTTGAGAGATGTAGCCTCGGTCNGTTCTTCATATTCCTTTTCCTCTTGGTAATCATTTGAATACCATTGACGAATAATCCTTCAAACAGGTCTTGAGAGATGTAGCCTCGGTCTGCTACCAGCTTGCCATACAGACCATTGA
>NZ_JRAO01000022.1 GCF_000768875.1 Porphyromonas sp. COT-239 OH1446
CAGGTCTTCATACTTATGAAAACGATGCTGAGAGTTCGTCGTCCTAGGGCGAAAGCGGCGTTGGCGTAGAAGTAAACCATTGGCTCTAAGGAGGCTGCGGAAGCGATCTCGGCCAAGGGTGAACTTCTCCCCAAAGTACTGACGACAGAGCTCAAAAAGCTCTCGAAAGCCTGCCCTAGGCAGGTTGTCCTGAAGCCTAAGATACTGACAGTAAAGGATAATGCTCGTGCAGAGGACATCTTCCTCATGACAAGCAAAGGCGTTGAATTGGCGTTTGTAGAAGGCCTGACGGCTAAAGCCAAGCAGTGCGCAGAGAGGAGCGACAGGATGCTGATGCTCTTCATC
>NZ_JRAO01000023.1 GCF_000768875.1 Porphyromonas sp. COT-239 OH1446
CTCGGGATGCGTGAATTGAAACTTGTTAGAATAATGCGCATCGTGGCACCCAATGATGTCGCATCCCTCTCGGGATGCGTGAATTGAAACTAACAGCATTACAACAGCATTATAATGGAACTAAGTCGCATCCCTCTCGGGATGCGTGAATTGAAACATCATATCCCCCTCTCCCGTAATCAGCCATTCTGCGTCGCATCCCTCTCGGGATGCGTGAATTGAAACGTGCTAGATATGGAGTCGCCCGATGACCTGAGCGCGTCGCATCCCTCTCGGGATGCGTGAATTGAAACTTGGTCAGTGCCAAGCCTCGCCACATCTGTGCCGTCGCATCCCTCTCGGGATGCGTGAATTGAAACATTGTTACATCGGGTCTTAGATTGGCTCGGAATAGTCGCATCCCTCTCGGGATGCGTGAATTGAAACATGCCCCTGTAACACTGGACGACGTCGAGACCACCGTCGCATCCCTCTCGGGATGCGTGAATTGAAACGAGGTCGCACGCAATGGAGCATCCTGCCGTGTCAGGTCGCATCCCTCTCGGGATGCGTGAATTGAAACTGACAATCAATGGCCAGGATGTTTACGAAGCCTATGTCGCATCCCTCTCGGGATGCGTGAATTGAAACGTCGTACAAAGATGAGGGAAACGGGCAGCAACCGTGTCGCATCCCTCTCGGGATGCGTGAATTGAAACTGGCTACTACAAGACCCTCTCCGACTGGTACGACGGTCGCATCCCTCTCGGGATGCGTGAATTGAAACCCACCGCCATAGCAGGAGCGATATACCTATATAAGTCGCATCCCTCTCGGGATGCGT
>NZ_JRAO01000024.1 GCF_000768875.1 Porphyromonas sp. COT-239 OH1446
CAAAGAAGGCTTTGCCTATCTTTCCCTACTTACCGATGCCTACAGTCGCTGCATTGTCGGGCATTGTTTGCACCCTACTCTAGAGGTGGATGGCCCGTTACATGCCCTGCATCAAGCATTTACCTTCTACAGAGAGCACCAAATTGAAACAAAGGGGATGATCCATCACAGCGATCGCGGGATTCAGTATGCCTGCGGCCTTTACACTTCAGAGCTTCAAGATCGCGGCTGCCGCATCAGTATGACCCAAACGGGTGATCCGCTGCATAACGCTTTGGCCGAGCGAATGAACAATACGCTCAAGAACTCTTGGTCTGTCTCCAGCGAGCGACAATCCTTCGAAGAGGCGAAGCGGTCTGTCGATCGGGCTGTTCAGATGTACAATGAGGCCCGACCGCATCAAGC
>NZ_JRAO01000025.1 GCF_000768875.1 Porphyromonas sp. COT-239 OH1446
AGGCCTAGAGAAAAGTTGGGTTTCAAATCCCCAGCAAAAGTATTCTTCGCTGCTATAAAGTAAATTTGCACTTGATACTTGAACCTGCAGGCATCTAAAATTGTCTCAATAACAGGTGTACATTTAATGAATTATGCTACCTTTGCAGGAAGGTATATCTCGGTAATCTGACCTCTGAATTTCTAAGACAGAGCAGGGGTGGTTTCCTTTCTATTAAAACAAATAGATTAAGTTATGAAACTCAAAGATCGCTTGATTATTCGCAAGATAGCAGATGAGTACATCATGATCTCTGACTCGGGGACGAGCCTAGATTACACTAAGGCCATTAGCCTCAATGAGAGTGCGGTTTTTCTCATCGAAGCCGTCAAGGATCAAGAGTTTGATCTAGAGTATTGGGCGGAGCTACTGGTGCAGAGATATGAGATCAGCAAAGAGCAGGCACTCGAAGATGCCCAGGCTCTCATCGAGGCTCTTGACGCAGCTGGGATCCTAGACTAAGGCCCTATAGATGAGTAGCCCAAAGCCTAGCCGTGCGGAGCGACTATTCTTAGAGCTCCTATCCTCAGCACTCAATCGAAGGGCTGTCGATGGGAGCTTGTTTGTTCGTCTCCCTCGCAAACTTTGGCTTCAGATCATAACCATAGCCCACAAGCAGTGCGTTCCGGCCTTAGTCGGGGAGGTTATCCTCTCCCTACCCAAGGAGGCTCTACCCGAGCGTCAGCTTTATCTCAAGCTCGCCCTTATTGTCGAGGCTACCAAGGCCTCCAATCAACATCAACGACACTGTCTTCATCGGCTCAGAGCGTCATACGAGGCTGAGGGGCTTCCTTTCGTACTGCTCAAAGGCCAAAGCTTGGCCTTGTATTATCCAGAGAGTGATCTCAGAGCAGTAGGTGATATTGACGTCTATCTCTACCGACCAGGAGACTACGAGCGGGCCAATGCTTGGGCTCAACGCCAGGGCTATCCTCTCATTGGGATGGCCCTCTATGAGCAGCCCTACCGTATGGAGGATATGATCATTGAGAACCACCTCTATATCACCTATTTTGGCCGCAAGAAGTATGACAGCTACCTCTCTAGAATAATGGATGAAGTCATCCACCACGATGCCTTTGAGCGCATCAAGATTGATGGACAGACCTATCTGAGCCTGCCCTGCGAGCTCAATGCTGTCTACATTTTCCAGCATATCCTGCATCACTTCGCCTACCTAGGGATTGCCTTCAGACAGGTATGCGACTGGATCTACTATTTGCAGCGGCATCGAGAGCAAATGGATGTCGAACTCTTTGGCCGATATGCACAAGAGCTGGACCTCATGAGACCTATGCAGATCTTCGCCCTCATGGCGGTGAAGTATTTGGGGATAGAAGCGAAGATCTTCCCCTTTGGACTCTCTCAGGAGGATCACTTGGCTGATGTAGTCCTCAGGGAGATCTTCGATGGGGGCAACTTCGGCTTCGAAGCCTTTCGAGGCAAGAGCTTCCACAACATTTGGCAGAGAAGGTGGTATATGTTTCACCGCACAGTGATTCGATCGCTTCGGGTGTCTCCGATCTCCCCCGAGCATATCCGCAATATCGGATGGATTGCCATCCTCACACGTCTCAAGCTCTTGTTCCGATGAGGTTCAAGCAGATATTCGCAGGGCATGGTAGTAGCCTCAGCTTCTTGCGCTTTGTGATCAGAGGGCATAAGAGTAGGCTCACAGGGCTCATTGCCGTAGGCCTTGGGTCAGTAGCCTCGTCGCTGCTCTTCGTTTGGCTCAGTAAGAGCATTGTAGACATTGCCACAGGTGAGCGAGAAGGTAGCTGGGAGGTCTTTGCCCTAGCCCTATTGCTGGCCATGGTCGCCCAGTCTGGTCTGCGAGTCATCGGACTCTATCTGCGCAATCGTACGGCCGTGCGTATGGGCAACTCTGTACGCCTCAGACTATTCTCCCATCTCCTATACACCCGATGGCAAAGCCTACGTCAGGTACATAGTGGAGATATGCTTACCCGAATGATCCGAGACACTGACGATGTGATCAACTTCTTCGTCGAGATCGTCCCATCCATCATCCTATCGATGACCCTACTCCTCGGAGCCTTGATCATGCTCTATATCTACAGCCCTGCCCTAGCCCTTATCCTGGGGTTAGGCACACCGATCGCCATCCTCTTGGCTCGTCTGTACTACAGGCGTATGCTTCGCTACAGCCACGAAGTCAAGCAGGCAGAGAGCCGCATTACAAGCCGCATGCAGGAGGCCCTAACACATCAGACCATTATCCGCACCTTTGAGCGTCAAGATGAAGAGATCGGACACCTAGACTCTATACAGGGAGAGCTCTTCGGAGCTGTGAATAGACGCCTTCGGATCTCGATGATCTCCAATATGATGATCACCGCCTCCTTCGGAGGCGGTTACCTAGCAGCCTTCCTTTGGAGCACCCACGGCCTTATGCAGGGGACAATTACGTTTGGGATGATGACCTCATTCCTTCAGTTAGTCTCTCGAGTGCAGCGCCCCCTCTCCGATCTCATCGGAGTCTTCTCCAAATTGATCAATACCCGTACGTCTGTCCACCGCCTCGTCTCAGTTTTGGAGTACCAAACAGAGACTAAGGGTCGCCTTCGAGCTCTTACTGGCAGAGTACATTTGGTAGTCGAAGGAGTGTCGTTTCGCTACGAAGCCGATAACCCCTGGGTACTGAGAGATCTAAGCCTCTCGGCGGAGCCAGGAGAGATGCTCGCCCTTATGGGACGGACAGGTGCGGGGAAGACGACCCTCATCCGACTGCTGCTTGGGCTCGTTGTGCCAGAGATGGGGAATATCTACCTCGAGCACGAAGGGCATAGATATCGACTCTCAGAGTCGACTCGATCCAACTTCGTCTACGTCCCCCAAGAGCCCTCACTCTTCAGCGGCAGCGTAAGAGATAACCTACTGGTGGGCAATCCTCAGGCCACGGAGCAAGAGCTTGTAGAGGCCCTCCACACCGCCGTGGCAGAGTTCGCTCATGACCTACCACAGGGACTAGACACTATGCTCAGCGAGGATGGGGGCGGGCTGTCCCAGGGGCAGCGACAACGTCTAGCTATTGCCCGCTCCCTCCTCAGAGCTGGCAATATCCTGCTCTTAGATGAGGTAACTTCGGCTCTAGATGCCGAGACCGAGCAGGAACTCATGCACAGACTTCGGGCTCAGCTTAGGGAGCGCATCGTCCTATTTATCACCCATACCCAGTCTGTGGCAGAGCATTGCGATCGTATCATTTCCCTATAGCCTGGCATTCCCTCTACCATCCAACATTCATGTCATCAGAGCCTATCACCCCAGCAGAACTATACACTACGGAGTTCATGACCATCGAGCAGCAACGCCGCCTAACACCAGACGTTGTCCTCGAAGATCTTATCCTGGGGAATAAGAGATTCCGACAACGCAAATACACCATCCGCAACCATTCGGAGGCCATTCGACGAGCGGCTGGAGGGCAATTTCCCAAGGCTTTTGTCCTGGGTTGCATCGACAGCCGTGTGCCTGTGGAGGATATATTCGATCAAGGTATGGGCGACATCTTCGTTGGCCGTGTGGCAGGCAATATCGCCACGACAGACATGATTGGGAGTATGGAGTACGCCTGTCAGGTGGCTGGCGCACGACTGATCCTCGTCCTCGGACATGAGCAGTGTGGGGCAATCAAGGGGGCTGTAGAGGGGCTACGACTCGGCTCTCTTACGCAGCTATTGGAGCAGCTAGGACCAGCCCTTGAGCGCAGCGACAGACTGCTCTACAAGGGAGACAAAGAGGCTTTCGTCCACCAGGTTGCGATCAACAATGTGCGGCACTCCGTCTCGGTCATTCGCTCTCGAAGTACGATCCTTAGGGAGCTGGAGGAGGAGGGGACGATCCGCATCCTTGGAGCGATCTACAACCTCAGTGATGGCACAGTAGAGTTCTTCGAATAATCTGAAACACAGATACAACAACCTCTTAAAACCTTATTAACTAAACGAGACAATGATGATGAAAAAGACCTTACTCCTACTGCTAGCCCTCATGATCGGCTCGCTGCAGCTGACAGGGCAAGATCTATCGGGCAGATGGCAGGGCCGCCTCGGCATTCCAGGCGGATCGCTACGTCTAGAGCTAGATGTTATCCAACAGGAGGGCTCTTGGAAGATCCTCTTACATAGCCCTGACCAAGGGGCTAGAGACATACCGACAACCTCCGTCGTAGTCAAGGGGGATAGCCTCGCCTTTGCCCAGCCCAATCTAGGCATCCTCTACCGGGGGAGAGTCAGCCCAAGTGGGGAGCTTGTCGGGCAATTCTCCCAAGGGTCATTCACGGCAGAGCTTCGCTTCAAAAGGGGAGCAGCCAAGCCTATCGTAAGAGTGCAAGAACCTAAAGCTCCGCTGCCCTATGAGGAGCGTGAGGTGAGCTTCGACGCAGGGGTTTCGGGCGTGAAGCTATCGGGCACGCTGACCCTTCCCCGAGCGGGAGCCCCTCACCCGCTTGTTATCCTAGCCACTGGCAGCGGTCCACAAAATAGGGATGAGGAACTGATGGGGCACAAGCCCTTCCTCGTTCTGGCCGACAGCCTCACGAGAGCAGGCTATGCTGTGCTACGGTATGATGATCGAGGGGTGGGTAAGAGTACTGGCTCCTTCGCCACTTCGCTGACTACGGACTTCGCTGATGACCTCGAGGCCGCCCTGCGCTATAGCCTGACGCTCAAGGAGGTAAACAAGCAGCGCATTTGGCTCATGGGGCACAGCGAGGGGGCAGTCCTAGCGGCTATGGTGGCAGCACGCACTAAGGTTCGCCTGGCTGGTATTGCCCTCATTGCAGGGCCAGTGAAACCACTGCTGGAGCTGATGCTCGATCAGGGTCATGCGGTACTCGAGAGGAGCTTTGCGGGCAGAGAGCACCTGTTGGCCCTCTTAACCCCTATTGAGGAGCTCAACCAAAGGCTCTATACCGCTGCGGCGGATGAGACGATACCGACCGAGGCCTTAATAGCTAAGTTCGATGAGCTCTACCGTACCTCCAGCCTCCATGCCCAGCTACAGGAATGGCCTAGCGAGGATGAGGCGGATCGAAAGAGTATCGAGAGGAGCTTCCGAGAGCAGAGCTTCCCAGCCCTCACAAGTCCCTACATGAGAGCCCTACTCAGAATAAAGCCCCAGGACTATCTCTCCCGAGTACGCTGCCCAGTAGTGGCCATCTTCGGGGAAGTGGATATGCAGGTCGATAGGAGCAACTTCGACGAGCTGAAGAGGCTTCTGCCTAAGGCCAAGGCGACACTCCTCGCTCGTCATAATCACCTCATGCAGCCAGCTGAGACAGGTTTCCCCGATGAGTATGCAAGGATTGAAATCACTTTCTCTTCCGAGGCTATGCAGGCCCTCCTATCGCTCATGCGAGAGGCTGGCAAACGTTAATCCAGCCCTGATACCAAGCAGGATCAAACGGAGGAGGAGCGGCAAACTCAATGGGTTTGCCGCTCCTCCTCTATGTTCTAATACTGCTTATAAAGCAGCGGGCTAGCGCAAGCGATCTGCCATACGTAGCAGAACCTCGTCATGGATAATTCCCCTAAGGGCCAAGTAGAGCAAGATGAGGCTCACCAAGGGCAGCGATAGGGCAAACCCGATGCCCAGCTCCACGCCCTGAGGCATTGAGCTGTGAAGATCCCAAGCCACAAAACCTAAATAGAGCATGAGGTTGATGATCAGTAGCAGATTAAGTATGGTCAAGCGACGCTGTAGGCTGCGATGCTTGTAGAGGAAGATCGAGACGGACGAGAGCAAGGCCGAGAGGATGGCTACAGCCCCCAGAGCCCATCCCTCTCGCACCACAGAGCCAGAGAGATCGACTACCCTCCAGGGGCTCAGTGTGATTGCCTCCGAGAGCCCATTAGACGAACTCACAGAGAGCACTAGGAGATCCTGCCCTGCGAAGATGGCCATGGCGATGCAGGCCAAGAGCAGCCATAGGGTCTGTATGCGTTGCCACATGTCTCTAGGGCTTACTTTTTGTTGCGTCCAGCGATATTGTAGTAGAGCTCGCCATTCTCATACTCCTTAGCAGCCACGAGCGTAGTCTTGGGCAGACGCTCGTAGTAGCGAGAGACCTCAGTCTGCTCCTGGTTCTCGAAGACCTCCTGCAGATCGTCTGTATGCGTATTGAACTCCTCGAGCTTAGCCTCGAGCTCAAGCTTCATCTCCTGAGAGAGCTGGTTGGCTCGCTTGGCGATGATCATAACTGTCTCGTAAACGTTTTGGGTGTCCTGACTGAGCTTGACCATATCACGACTGATGGTGTCGTGGGGTACATTACCTTTCTTGTAATCCATCTTGATGTATTTTACCTTTTAATCAATCTTTGTGCAGTTGGGCGGAGACCTTTTCGTAGATGCGCTTAGCATCCTTGAGGTACTTGCCCTCGGGGAATTCGTTCACGTAGGTATAGTAATAGTCTATAGCCTCACGTAGACGCATCTGCTGCTTGTCCAGCACGCTCATTAGGGCCTCATCGCTCTTGGCAGAGAGGATGATGAAGAGGAGCTCCTCACGATGACGTGTATAGGGGAAGTCCTTGAGCGCGTTCTGCGCTGTGATCACGGCAGACTGGTAGTTATTGCCCAAATAGAGCCCCATGTCGTAGTAGAGCTTAGCGGACAAATACTCCTTGTAGGCCAGCTTGTCCTGTAGGGAGAAGAGCATTCCCTCGACCTCCTCACGGTGTGCCCCCTTAGGGTAGAACTCAAGGTAAGACTCCAGCTCCTTGATCGCACCATAGGTGTCGGTCTGATCGAGCTTAGGATCGGGCGAGAGGCGGTAGAGACAGAGGCCAGCCTTGTAGTGAGCATCCTCGACCATGGGGGCCTGGGGATAGCTGATGTAGTAGTCTTGGAACATCTTCGAGGCCTCATCCAAACGCCCCAAATTCATATAACTATCTGCGAGCAGATAGGCAGACTGAGGCCCCTCGCTCGTACGGGCAAAGGACTGCACGATGTCTTCCATAAGCGTAACGACGCGGGAGTACTTCTTCTCATTGTAGTACTTCTTGGCGTAGGAATATCGCTCCTCTGGATCGTAAGACTTCTGCACCTTGTAATACTCCCCACAGGAGGAGAACAGCCAAAGGGCACAGCAGGCGATCAATATCTTCTTCATATTTACTTGTATCTACTCTTAGGGTGATGTTGCCATTTAGAGCAGGGCAAAGATAATACTTCTCACACAATTATGCCTCAGCCCTGCTCTCTCTCGAATGATATTTCCGTCGGATAGAGCAACTTTATTCCTCTCTAGAGCTCCTCGTCCGACCCTGTGGCAGAGTCCCTCTCCGAAGATCTTGATGGAGGTGCGAGTGAGCCTCATATAGAAACCCCATCGAGGTCTAAGTAGGCTCGCAAATGAGGCTCAAGTAGGAACTCAATGGAGGTCTAAATAGGATCACAACAAAGGCTCAAATAGGATCTCCATAGAGGTCTAAATAGGAGCGCAGGTGCGGTGTAAATAGGCTCTCGATCCTGATCTAGCTAGACGCTCATGTGTAAGCTCCACAGGAGGTGCATGGAGGGCCTGCTGGACGCTGCATGCCCTCCTTTACTCCCTTCGCAGATGGCGACGAAGGGGGACACGCTCGGGATGACGCAGCTCTAGGACCAGAAGATCTACAGTGGTGCACGGACGAGCCTCGGAGGGGACACAGTCCCGATACACATGACGCAGTGTCTGCGCCCGTGCACAGGCCTTCCCCTCACTCCCAAAGCCGCAGAGGATGCTATACATGTCCAAAGAGCCCTTACGATAGCGATAATTTCTATTCTCGAGTCGAGCCCTGAGTTGCCTCTCTAGTCTCGTGATGTATTGCTTACGATTGAGTTTAGCCGTAGGGCAATAGAAGTGTAGGAGATACCAAAGCTCAAAGCTCTCGTTAGACCATGCCGCCCCATAACCTAGCTCTTCAGCCAGGGCAACGGCCTCGTCGAAGTCCACGAAGTCATCCTTGTCAAAGACTACCCATACCCGATCATAGCTCAGACCGCTCTCCTCGACGACCTTCTGTGTCTTGCGTACGAGAGAGACTGTCCCCTTACCCTCGCCCTGTATGTCTACAGCGATCACGCTCGAGAGTCTATTGTCCGAGATCAAGGCCTCGAAGTAATTGGGCTCTGTCTTAGTGCCCTCGCAAACGATCAAGAAGCGTAGTTGGATCGAACGCGTCCCGACGATGCGTCTCCTTGCTGTCCTAGCTCTATGTGCCATGGGATACCTATTTGGGGAAGCTATTAGTCCTCCCTCTTAATGTAAGGGATAGCCCCAAAGCGACCGAGCAGGTAGGAGCTACCGACATGCTCCTCTTGGCGTATCTGAGCTAGCTCCTCGGGCTTGAACTCGACGAGGGAGTAGAGCTCCGTCTCCGCTCGTTTATTCTTTTGCGTGAACCAAATCTGATCCTCACGAAAGCGGCTTAGATCGAGTAGATTGGTGTCATGCGTCGAGAAGATAAGCTGTGCACCATGAGCATTATCTTCCATGAAAAGACGTATGATCTCGGCCGTAAGCAGAGGGTGTAGCTTCGCATCTAATTCGTCTATCCAGAGCACTCGCCCATGCTTGAGGGCCTCGAAGATGTAGCCAGAGAAGGCGATGAGCTTCTTCGTCCCCTCAGACTCCATCTGCTCCATCAGGAAGGGCCTTTGACCAGCGACCTCGCCCTCCTCATCATAGACAGAGTGCAGCGTAGCCAATTCCTGTCCTGAAGTTCCCTGGTCTAGGATCCAACGGGTAAACTCCTCGGGGATCTCGGGGTTATCCTCCTTCGGGTCGCTGCTTCGCACCAGTTTGATGGTCTCGAAGCCTAGAGCTACTCTGTTGAAGAGGCGCAGAATACCCTCACGGGTCTCGGACTGAGCTTCCAAATTGCGCGTGCTCGAGGGCTTCATCCCATCGTACTCAAGACCTGAGAGCACGTAGCAATCAGCGAACCAGGCCATCAATGCCCGAGACCTTATGCCCGAGAGCTGTGCCGAGAGCGAGAGAATGAGGCGATTAGCTTCGCAACCGATGCTCTTAATCACTTTTGCCTCTGGGAAATACCGTGTGGAGAAGGTAAGTTCCTCTTCCTTTTGACGGCTAAAGAGCTCTCGCTCTCGACCACTGGGTAACTCCTCGTACAACCACTCAGCTACTATCTCTCGAGACGTGTATTCGAAGCCATAGCGATAACATACGCCCTCAATGAGGCACTCGACCTCGAAGCTCGTTGGGCCACACTCGCCCGTACAGAGGAGGAAGGGGTCGTAATCTGGAATAAGCTCATTCGGATTGAGCTTAATAGACCCGAGTACGATCTGCTTCATCGTGCCAAAGGCTTTGATGAGATTGCTCTTGCCACTAGAGTTTGCACCATAAAGGACAGCCGAGCGAAGCAGACGATACCGACCCTGGCTCATGACTGTCTCAGCATGACTGACGAGCTCTGTGGCCTGCATACTAAAGGTCTGTTCACGACGGATCGAGCGATAGTTCTTAACAGTGAAATTAAGGAGCATAGTCTTTGGAGTTAATAAGTGTTTGTTGCGAGGCTTATCTTGTTCCTACGTTTGCTCCAAAGGTAACGATATTGCTCGACTTGATGCCCTCTTCTTCATGATCTTGAGCAGCACCTCGAGTGGGGGATAGATTCTTTAGTCCTTGTAGATCTTCATTTGGCAAGCTGCGCAGTCAAACTCTAGCCTTAGCCTCCTGCCATCGGACACCATCTCGAGGTAGAGGGGTTCGACAAAGGGCATAGCCGTCCTCCCTTGCCGAGTACAATAACCGATCTCATAGCGCAGACAATGCTTCGTGCACATGAGCTCTGCGGCCTCTTGGGCAGATAGTTCGTAGGCCTCTTGCACCTGCTTGTAACCCATGAGCTCGTAGTGCTCTCGGGCGAACCGATTAGCCACATTAGCCCGATAGTCAGGTCGCCAATCAGGCCGCTTGGCGGGTAGACTTCGACGGTCTATAGAGGGCATCTGCACGGTCTTGGCAGAGGGCTTCGAACGATGGTACTCATCCCACCTATGGGTAAAGGTCTCAATGGCTTCTCGACGCAGACTGGAGAGCATCGACAGGGGGATGAAGAGATGCCTGCCACCCAAATCTAGTTCGGTCTCCTGAGCGAAGAAGTCCGTATCCCCGAGCTTGGCAAGCTCGGAGAGTAAACGCCCTTCATCGAAGCTCTTTGCCTCCTCGTGCGCCCAGATCAGTTCGCTCGAGGCCTCTATCTTAGGCAGCTCTAGGCTGCGGACTGAGAGCCTAAAGCCCGCCTCTATTGCCTCTAGCCTCATCCTTACGGGACAGCGACGCTCTGCCGTTGCCCCCGAGAGCTTGCGTTCGAAGGCTTGATCATAATTGCGGTATATCTTGCTTCCTCGAGGGATAGTACAAGGACGGGCTAGGATCAAGTCTCTGTTTGCTTCGACTCCATTGATCGCCACACCTCCGACCTCCCCCGATGGTGCGACGTAGAGCAATCCGTCTCCAGCGACGAGGATCTCCGACGTGTCAATGCGACACCTCTGTCCTCTAGACCAAACGAGTAAGCCGAGGTACTGCCCTTGACTCTTGGGCGAATGAGGATTGATCAGAGAGGCTTGTCCCGAGGGATGCCCTGCCCTCTTGGGGCGAAGCTCATAGGAGGTGAAGCCCCGATTGAAGCTGCGTGAGGGATCGGGCACAAACCGATGCTGCACCCTACCATACGAAGCTCTGCAATAGCGATCGGGGAAGCGTTCGATCACCTCGTCAATACGCTGACGATAGTAAGAGGTAATGTTCTTGACATAGCTCACCCCCTTGAGTCGTCCCTCGATCTTGAGTGAGGAGACGCCTGCATCTAGCAGATCAACGAGCAGGTCTGCACGATGGAGATCCTTCAACGAGAGCAAGTGAGCGTCTCGGCGAACATACACTCCTCGAGCATCGACTAGGTGATAGGGCAAGCGGCAAAGCTGAGCACATGCCCCTCGGTTGGCAGACCGCTCAGAGAGGGCCTGGGAGAGGTAGCAGCGACCACTATAGCTCACGCAGAGAGCCCCGTGCACGAAGACCTCTATCGGCGTGGAAATCCTCTGAGCCACCTGGCGGATCTGCTCGAGGTTCAGCTCTCGAGCTAGAACGATCTGCTCAAAGCCCATAGCCTCGAGCTGTGCCGCATCCTCCGGGCTACAGGTATCGCACTGTGTACTGGCGTGTAGGGCGATAGGTGGCAGGGAGACCAGCGTCAGCCCCATATCTTGAATGATCAAGGCATCAGCTCCCGCCTCATAGAGCTGCCAAGCGAGCTGCCTGGCAGGCTCGATCTCATGATCGTAGAGGATGGTATTCAGAGCGACATAAACCTTCACCCCGAAGCGATGTGCCCTGAGACAGAGCTGCCCGATATCCTCCACCGAGACCCCCGCAGCACTGCGAGCACCGAACTGAGGAGCACCAATATAGATGGCATCAGCCCCATGAGCAATCGCCTCTAGGGCCGTGGCAAGGTCTTTGGCTGGAGCTAACAGCTCGATGGGGCGAGGGCTCTGCACAGGCATTAGAGCTTCTCTCCGTAGGCTAGGTCTCCAGCATCTCCAAGTCCAGGGACGATGTAGGCCATCTCGTTGAGCTCAGGGTCAATAGCAGCCACCCACAGCGTGATATTAGCTTCGGGGAAGGCCTGCTGTAAATAGTCTACAGCCTGCTGACTGGCAATGATCGAGACAAGGTGAACCTCTTGAGGCTGACCCTTCGTGAGCAACGCACGATAGGCCAACTCCATCGAGCTCCCTGTGGCCAGCATTGGATCTACAAGCACGAGCGTCTTGCCAGTTAAACTGGGCGAGGCAATGTATTCAATGAAAATGTCGAAGTTCAAGCGATCCTTATGCTTACGATACGCCGATACGAAAGCATTCTCCGCACGGTCAAAGTAGCTCAAGAAACCTTGATGAAAGGACAAACCTGCTCTCAGGATTGTCCCCAGCACGATCTCATCCTCGATGCGAGCACACTGAGCGATGCCGAGTGGAGTTTGTACTTCCTCCCATCCGTAGTGAAGGGACTTGCTCAATTCGTACGCCATCACCTCTCCCACACGTTCGATATTTCTACGGAAGCGAAGGGGGTCATGCTGGATGTGAACATTTCTCATCTCTGCGACGAAGCGGCTGAGCAGAGAGTGCTGCTGGATAAGATGCTTGACTTGCATAGGATCTAATAGGATGATAAATGAAGAGTGGCGAGGTGAGGTGGACTCTACAACACCCATTCCTGCCCGAATCCCTGCAAAGATACTACTTCTGCGCTTACCGCCCCTAGCCCCTCTACTCGATCGAGCATTGAACTTCTCCCCTCCCTCTTCCTCTCAAAAGATCCAAGTAGGATCTCCGTTGCGCCTCCACTTGCACCTTGATCGAGCCTCTACTGAGACCTCCACTGTGATCCTACTTAAGCCTCAATGGAGTTCCTATCTGAGTCTCGATCGAGATCCTACTTAGACCTCTGTTGAGGCCCTATCTAGACATCCACCGAGATCCTACTTGAGTCTTTGTTGCGATCCAACCTAGATCTCGACGGAGCTACTAGTTGGATCTCTGTAATCTACTAACTTACAAGATTTTTTCTTGCAACTTATTAGACGAAGACTGCTAACTTACAAGATTTTTCACTGCTACTTATGTGTTTATAGACTTCTAACTGAACGTCCTTTGCTGCTCCTACTTGAGACCTCCATCGAGTTTCAAACCTGACCTCCACAATGGGCAAAGGTAAATACGAGCCCATTGCCAGCTTGACATATAGGCCTCGGGGAAGTAGCTGCAATTCCCTTATCTTTGTGCACATACAACCCAATAAGTAACTAACGATGATTTTTATACAATATCCAGCCTGTGGCACTTGTCAGAAGGCTAAGAAATGGCTTGCCGAAGAGGGGGTAGCCGTAGAGCTTCGCCACATCGTGGACGAGGCACCTACCGAAGCCGAACTAACCGAATGGATCGGCAGAAGCGGTCTACCCGTCAAGAAGTTTTTCAATACGAGTGGTGTGCTCTACAAAGAGCTTGCTCTCAAAGATAAGCTCCCCACGATGACCGAAGCCGAACAGATCGCACTGCTTGCTACCAACGGCAAGCTTGTCAAGCGTCCCCTGCTCATCTCAGACACCTTTGTTCTCGTCGGGTTCAAAGCCGAAGACTGGGCAAAAGCAGTAAAGTAAGATTTAAGATGCTTCAAGCTCTTATACACTCTAAGCTGGGGCGGGCGATTAAGAATAGTCAGTTCCAACCCATAGAGGATACTCAGACCTCTTCCACCGTTGGCGTGCTACAGTATCTTCCAAGCTCAGTGTTTTGGTCGATTCTGTATGATGCTATTCAGGGGAAAAAGGATTTACCGAAAGAGATTGGAGAGATCCTTGTTTTTAGATTTTGGCCTCAGTTATCTATTGGAGAGGATAGCTCAAACTCAAATCGTGTAGAGCCCGATGTTTTAATTGAAACGGAGCAATACTACATCATTATTGAGGCCAAGCGATTTGACGAAGGAGGACAATCTCGCCAGCAGTGGATTAATGAGGTGGGGGCAGTAATTGAGTGTACGCAGGATAATCCTAAACCTATTCTTTTGATTGCTTTAGGTGGTAACAGCTCCCTGGCAACACAAAAAGAAAAAGTTGGTGAGAAGGAGTTTTGTGTTTTCCCACTAACATGGCTTGACCTTTTGCACTCGATTCAAGAGTATAGGAAAAAGAAAGGGAATGCGTTGGAGTCCCATTACGATAGGTTACTGTCTGATACGATAGAGGGCTTTGCTCTGCATAATTATTTCGACGTAGAGTGGTTATGTCATTTATCAGATCGGACCATCGAAGACAGCAAACTCCCACTTGGTACGTTCTCTTTTGGGAATCTATCCAATCTCACGGATAAATTCATCTCCAAACAAAATATAGACTTATTATGGAAGAAGTAACGCAGCTAGGAAAAGCTTTGTACAATGTTCGCAAGGCACATAGACTCCTACATGACTATCAAACGAGGATGCTAGACTTAGCTTATTTCATCAAGACGAAGCTAGGTATGCCAAAATTCACAGGGAAGAAGCATTTTTCTAACCCAATCAGTAGCAGTAGCCAATCAGACAAAAATATCTGGCGGGATATGTGGGCTTGGAACTTCCTGTATTCATATGTATTTGAGTATTACCTAGGAGTAAAGGATGTCAATAATAAGAAATATGCTATAAGCTTGATACAATACTCTGATACAGGATATTTTGACAGTCAAAATGTTAGCAGCAATCTCCCTGACTCTTTTACAGCAGAGGAGCATTGTTCCTCAAAACTGCTGATTGTCTTAGAGGAAATTGACAAAGACGGGAAATGGAATTGGGGAGATGGAAGCAGTATAGAATCTATTGTTCTAAATAAAGAATATGGGTGCTCTAGTCACGAAAAAACAACTCTACAGCTACCTGATGGTGGTGTACAAATAATATATTCTGTTCCCCTTGAGAACATGGGTAATGAGATGTCCGTATTGAAAGAGCTACAAGCATTTGTAGACTATTGCAACAACGAAGGTTTAATGGCTTTTCAAGGCCTAAATCTGGTGGCTCAAAGCGAATAAACTATAATGATGCACTTCCCTCTCTCTTCCGATACGATATGTGCTGTGGCGACTGCTCCAGGTGTGGGTGGTATCGCTGTTATTCGTGTGTCTGGTGCAGACGCTTTCCGCTTCGTGAGTCCGCTCTTTCGTCAGCGAGAGAGGTTCGTAAATCTTAGCGAAGCGAAGCCTCGTTATGCTCTCTATGGCGAGTTTGTCGAGGCAGACGAACTCATTGATGAGGTCGTTGTTACACCTTTTGTTGCGCCTCATTCGTTTACGGGCGAGCATACGGTCGAGATTTCTTGCCATGGCTCCGTTTATATTCGTCAGCGCATCCTCGAGGCTCTTATCAATCAGGGTTGCCGTATGGCTCAACCGGGCGAATTTACTCGCCGTGCTTATCTTAATGGACGTATGGATTTGAGTCGTGCCGAGGCAGTAGCGGACATCATCGCCAGCGAGAGCAAGGCACAGCACCAAATGGCAATGAAGCAACTGCGTGGAGGATATAGCGAGGAGCTGAACGCTCTGCGAGAGGAACTCTTACGCCTAACAGGGCTTATGGAGTTAGAACTTGATTTCCCCGAGGAAGATGTAGAGTTTGCCGATCGTACCGAGCTCCTTGCACTTTGTGACCATATCGAACTTAAACTCCAAAAACTCATCGACAGTTATCGCCTTGGTAATGCCGTGAAGCGTGGCATCCCCGTTGCTATTGTCGGCACAACGAACGTCGGCAAAAGCACGCTACTCAATGCCCTCCTTGGCGAGGAGCGGGCTATCGTGAGCGACATACACGGCACCACGCGCGACACGATTGAAGACACGATGCACATTGGAGGCTACCTCTTTCGTTTCGTTGATACGGCGGGGCTTCGTGAAACCACCGATACCATAGAGAGTCTTGGCATTGAGCGTAGCCGAAACAAAATCAAAGAGGCAGACATCATTCTTGCCGTAGTGGACGGCACACGTCTTAATGAAGCTAGCCAACTGGACTACATCAAAAGTATTTTGGATGAAAAGGGGGAGCGAACATTTATTCTACTTGTCAATAAAAGCGAAAGCCTCACCGAGACCGACCGAATCGGGCTCAGCGAGGCTCTGCAAACGAAGCTCTCAATCACTACGACACCGCTATTTATTTCGGCTCGTGAGGGCAAGGGGATAAACGAACTACAAGGCGCACTCACCGATGTAATGGATACGGCTAAGGCAAGCGAAGCCGACCTAATTGTAAGCAATGCCCGCCATCATCAGCTCTTGCGTGATGCCCTTGATGCTCTTCTGCGTATGCGTTCGGGCTTTGATATGGGGCTCTCGACCGACCTATTGACACTCGACCTCAGGCACGCCATTACCTCCATCGGCGAAATCACAGGTCGCGACATCACCAGCGACGACACCCTCCACTACATCTTCGCCCACTTCTGCATCGGCAAGTAATCGCTGATTACTAACCATAACGAAGCATCACCAAATATCACAAAGGCACTCATAATGAGTGCCTTTTCTTTTGCCCTTTCTGCTCGTTAGGCATCGTTCGACGCTGTTCTTTTGCTCATTTCTGTACCGCATTTGTACCGCAGGCTCCTCGCCCACCCGACAGCTCCTCGCATATATACCGAGATGCTGGATAAACTGGACAATGGCTGACAATAATTGACGATGGTGGACAAATAATGGCGAAATAATAAGCGATATGGCAGGAAGCAAAATTCCCATCAAAAAAATATGTGAATATTGTAATTCAGAGTTTTACGCTCACAAGGGAAGTACAAGATTTTGTTCGCATACTTGCAATAGTAGAGCCTATAAGCAAATGAAGCGAGAGGCGAAAACACGTGCTATTGAAACTGCAGAACAAGCAAAAAAAGTCAATGATATTATAGACCGACCTTATCTCAAAATTTCAGAGGCAGGAAGGCTGCTTGGTGTTTCTCGACAAACTATATATGAACATATCTATGCTGGTCGCCTCAGAGCTTCCAAGATAACAAGCCGTCTTTCTGTTGTGAGGCGTGAAGACATAGAGCAGATGCTGGCGGAGCGACCTTATGAAAAGCGACAGCTCCGAGATGCGATAGTAATCACGGAATTATACACAACAGACGAGGTATGCGATACCTACGGTATTTCTCGTGCAGCTCTCTTTGCGATAGCTAAGCGAGAGAATATCCCTCGTACCCATAACCGAGGGAAGACCTATTGGAGCAAACGACACATCGATGCCTATTTTGCGAAGAAAGCTCCCGATGCTTCCATTACCGAATGGTGTACAGCCGAAGAGATATCGGCTCGCTTTGGTATGACTATCACGGCTGTCTATAATTTCGTCTTTGACCACAACATTCCCAAGAAGAAGGTCAAAGGAAAGAGCCATTACTCGACTCGACACATAGAAGAAGCCAAAGGAGTACTCGAAGCCACAGCACCGAGTTACTACACCGTCAAAGAAGCAATGGCTAAATATGGTCTCACTCGTGACCAACTCTATCACTACACCAAGCAACACAACATACCGAAGGTGAAACAAGGGCGTAATGTATTCATCTCCCAGCGAGAACTTGATGAAGCATTACAACCACCAACTATCATTCGATAAGTTATTTCTCGGTGCTTTACCCCACCGAAAGAACACTGATTTCTTTTGCAGACAAACAATAAGTATCACCCACTAATCAATAAAAGTATGAGACATACATGTACTAAAGTAACATTGAGACAGAGATTGTATGACAGCGGACGGATTTCGCTTTATTTGGACTACTATCCTGCTATCCGTAATCCAGAGACAATGCAGATGACAAGACGAGAGTATCTGGGCATCTATCTATACGCCCATCCCAAGAATGAGATGGAACGTTCGTTCAACAATGATATGCTGAACAAAGCCGAAGCCATTCGTTGTATCCGTGTTCAGTCGCTCATCAATGAGGAGTTCGGGTTTCTTGATAGAACTAAAATGAAAACCGATTTCCTTGCCTACTTCCTGAAGATGTGCCGAAAGAAAGATCAGAAGTGGCGCATCGTCTATCAGCACTTCTACAACTATGTGCAGGGACATTGCACCTTTGGAGATGTGACAATAGAACTTTGTCAAGGCTTTCGAGAATATCTCCTCAATGCGAATCAACTCAAACGAAAAGGGAAAGTGTCCGTTAATTCGGCATCGGGCTACTTCTCCACCTTTCGGGGATTGCTGAAGATTGCCTACCGAGACAAATGGCTGAGAGAGAATATCAATGATTTCTTGGACAAGATAGAGGCTAAGGAGGTAAAGAAAGAGTATCTAACCCTTGATGAGGTGAAGCTGTTGGCACAAACACCTTGTGAGCACGAGGTTCTCAAACGAGCCTCTCTCTTTTCCTGCCTTACAGGATTGCGCATTAGTGATATTCTGAACCTCTGCTGGGAAGACTTTGAACTTGCACCAGACCAAGGGTATTGCATTCGTATCAAGACACAGAAAACTTCGACCGAAGCCACTCTCCCTATCAGCTACGAAGCCTATGAATTGTGTGGCGAACCAAATTTGGGCAAAGTCTTTAGAGGTTTACAACGAAGTATGATAAACTATCCGCTGAAGAAATGGATCAAGCAAGCAGGTATCACGAAGCATATTACCTTTCACTGCTTTCGCCATTCTTATGCTGTGATACAAATTTCATTAGGTACAGACATCTACACGGTGTCCAAGATGCTAACGCATAAGAACGTCTCCACGACGCAAATTTATGCTGACCTTGTGAACTCGAAAAAGCGTGAAACAGCTGAGAAGATTTCTCTAAAGTGAAACTTGTATTTACTTCCTTTTCCCTATGCTTCCCGCTATTTCCCTAAGTAATGAATGGTGATGAATACTTGTCTATGTTTGCACCAAAGCATAGATAAGTATGAAACCATCAAGCATTAACGATAACTATATTCCTCAAATAATCACCCTCGGGTGTATTGCCCTATTGTCCCTTGCCGTTCGTTCTACTACTTTGAGTTGTGGAGCGGACGGCTTTACTGCGTTCTGCATTTTTCTTATTTGTTCCGTAATCTTCTTTTTGCTCTTTCTGGCGGTGCAATCATTGCTCGAAGATTTCTTCTGGCATATCTTCAGACCTAAGGAGAGGGAGGCTATAGAAGCTCCGACGGCAACTATTCCCTCTCCATTGCTCTCCGACTATGAACAGTTTTGTCAAGAGGCTTTTCAAATAAAGGCAAGAGAAGAGCAAAAGAAAATGGAAGTCATCACCTCCTACACCCAAAGAACACTTGCTGCCCATATGAGTGAGGAAGAGCTGACAAAACTTTGCGAACAGATCACTCGCTATCTATCCTTTGAATGGAACGTAGAGAATAGTCTAGCTATCAAAGTATCCTCTCAACTCAAAAGCATTGACCTAATGCACTTCGGATGGAACATATCTCGCCCTTTCGGAAAGAAAAGAGAGGATATAGCCCTTTTTCTCAAACACACTTTTGCCCATACCTTGAAAGATGTAGAGGTGAGTTCTATCCAACGAAAGCTCACCAATACAGAGGGGAAATACCTTATTCCTCTCTGTAAAGACCTTTTCATTAATGAGCATTTAACCCCATTAGAAAGTTATCCAAAAGTTACTTGAAGGAGTTGTAGCGCACCGAGAGAACACCGATTTCCTTTGCTCGCAAATAATCAGAAACTCGCAGGGCAACCTGCACAAATTTATTTGCGAACATGGACAAAGAAATTACATTCGACAAGTTACCTGAAGCGGTAACGTATCTGACCGAACAGGTCTCTGCCATCAAAGAGATGGTCTCGGCATTGCGTCCGCCTATACCTGAAGAGAAATCTCTCATTGGTATAGATGAAGCGTGCGAAGTCATTCAAAAAGCAAAACCTACCATCTATGCTCTCGTCCGTAAGGGGATTATCCCAGCTTACAAACGTGGCAAGAAGCTATATTTCTATAAAGAAGAGCTACTGCAATGGGTAGAAAGTGGACGTAAAGGTATCCTTTATGCGCCCTCCTCAGAGGAACAATTATCCTCCATAAGAGCAGGCATCCGACACAAGCCTAAATCATTCAAAGGATAATGGGCTATGGGAGAACAAACAATCGTGCTAGAAGTCCTGCTGGATAAAGCCATCGAATTGGGGTTGTCATTCTCAGACTCTGCTTTTCCCATTGGTATCTTTCCCTCTGAGATACGAAATATCATTGCTGAAGTCCACGAGTGTCAAGGCTTTCCCATCGACTATATCGCATCAGCAATGCTGGTGGCTATCGCTGTGGGCATCGGGAATACACACCTTGTCCAGCTCAAACGAGGGTGGCAAGAGAGTGCAATGCTTTATGTGGCATTAGTTGGACGCCCAGGCACGAACAAAAGTCATCCGCTTAGTTTTGCGATGAAGCCTTTTCTTGACTTTGACTATCAGGAGAATAAACTCTACGAACAAGCCTACACTGAGTATGACAATGTTGTACGAATGAGCCGTAAGGAGCGTATAGAGGCTGGTTATTCAGAGCAACCTACAGAGCCTATACGAAGAAGATTTATCGTCTCTGACATCACGCCCGAAGGTTTGAGTTTTATCCATGCTCAGAATAAGCGAGGTCTTTGTTTGTGGACGGATGAATTATCGGCTTGGTTCAAGAACTTCAATCGCTACAATAGCGGTTCCGAGGAGCAGTTTTGGCTCTCTGTGTTCAGTGCCAAGGCAACCATCAGTGATCGCAAGGGAAATCGAAGTTCCATCTTTATCAAGCGTCCCTATATCTCTGTTGTAGGCACCATCCAAAAGAAGATACTCGGAGAGCTATCCAAGGGAGAACGCTCCAGTAATGGTTTTATAGACCGTATCCTTTTTGTGATGCCCAATCTACAGCAGAAAGCACGATGGAGCAGAACGGAACTTCCAGAAAGCACCGAAGGAAGATGGTCAAGCATCATTCAGCAACTTATTGAGATACCTTGCTCCAAAGACGAAGAAGGCGAACTACTTCCTGAGATTATCCCTTTTGCCGAGGATGCTAAGGCTCGACTTTATATGTGGCAAGAGGAGGATGCCAAACTCTGCGATACCGAACCCAACGAAACTCTCGTCGGAGTCTACTGTAAGTTGGAAGTGTATGTCATTCGCTTTTGCCTTATCATCCAAATGGCTCGTTGGGCGTGTTCCGAGGGAGATAAGAGCGAAATTGACCTTGTCTCTGTGGAACGAGCCATCTCTCTTACCGAGTATTTCCGCCATTCAGCACAGCAAGTGCACTCAGAGATTTCAGGTATTCAGCTCACTCAGCAACAGCAACAACTCCTTGCCGAACTTCCGGCATCTTTTCAGACTGCCGAAGCCCTGAGTATTGCCGAGCGATTGGGGATGAAAGAGAGGGCTTTTAAGGATTTTCTCAGTCGCAATATCGGACACCTCTTTGCTAAGGAGCGACACGGACTTTACCATAAACTCAATGTTTAACTCAGCGCACTTTCTACATTATCAGCATTTCTCTACCCCTTAATTAAACCGAAAGTGTACAAAGTGCAGATAGTGTGCTATTCAAATCAAATTTATCAATGAGCAATTATAGATTCAAATTAGAACTATATAAAGGTGTGCGCACACGCCACACCTGCCCAGCGTGCGAACGTCCCAGATGCTTTGCTCGCTACATAGACACAGAGGGAAAAATCGAGTTCCCTGACAACGTGGGACGTTGCGACCACGAACAGAGTTGTGGTTACCACTTTACTCCCAAAGATTACTTTGCCGAGCATCCATTAGCAAAAGAAGAGTTGTATTCGTCTGATAGTACCGACTACAAACCGACACAAATCACTCTACCGCCATCCTTCATCGAAAAAGCAACGATGGAGCAGACCTTGAGAGGATATAAGCATAACAACCTCTATTGCTTTCTTTCCGAACAACTTGGAGAAGATGAAGCACTCCAATTGGTACATCGTTATCACGTTGGCACATCTAAACATTGGGAAGGGGCAACCGTATTCTGGCAGATAGACACTATCGGAAGAGTTAGAACGGGTAAGATTATGCTCTACAATCCCGAGACTGGTAAGCGAGTAAAGCAACCTTTCAACCACATCACATGGGTACATAGTCGTCCCTTAAATAGTCGTTTATCGTTTGTTATTCAGTGATATAAACGGTTAAATCCTTTGCCAAATCTGCAAGTTTTCGTATCTT
>NZ_JRAO01000026.1 GCF_000768875.1 Porphyromonas sp. COT-239 OH1446
CAAACACTCCAGAAGAAGCCTTCTCTAAACCTAGAACACATTGATAGTCAAGACCTAGTTGCCTAAGCTTATACCGAACTCACGTTAAGTTTATGGAACAGCTGTGGGGTGAACACTACACCTTGCTAAGCTTTAAGGCTTTTAGATGGCATTTGTCCCCACAGGCTGCCTTTTGTTGCTTGGGACCAGTTAGGATTTTAGACACAAGGTCTGTTAACAGCTTTAGTCGCAAGCAACGAATTCTCAATCACAAAAAATATTAGGTATGTTGTACAAAAACTATGTTGGCATTGATGTCTCGAAGCTGAGCCTCGATGTCTTTATCCGAGAAGCAAGCCTGCATCGGAAGTTTAGGAACGACAGCTCAGGCTTTGCACCTCTTGTTCAGTGGCTTAAAGGGCATGTTACTTGCTCTTGGCAGTCTCTCCTAATTTGCTTTGAGCATACTGGACTGTATTCGCTCTCCCTTGCCCAGTTCTTAGAGCAAGAGGGTACCACCTATGCCATGGTCCCAGCATTAGAAATCAAGCGTTCCTTAGGTATAACGAGGGGTAAAAACGATATCGTTGATGCTAAGCGTATCGCTGAATTTGCCTATCGATTCAGCGATAAAATTCTTCCAACGAAGTTACCCTCCAAGGATATTCAAAAACTTCACTTCCTCTTGACCATGAGAGACAAGATGATGGTAAATATCGCTGGCTACACGATGGCTCAGAAAGAATTATTTAGAGTCGTGTCTGTAAGCGAGTTGCCTACTATCGCATTAAGCTATCAGAATACTCTAATCACCCTAAAAGAAGAAGTTCGTAGAATTGAGCGAGAGATAAGATCCACAATCTCTTCCAATAATACACTAAAGACTACATTCGAGCTGATTACAACGGTCAAAGGAATAGGCTTCATTGTTGCATCATTTCTGATAGTCTACACCTGCAACTTTACACGCTTCAAAGACTGGCGTAAGTTTGCCTGTTATTCAGGGATTGCTCCCTTTGAACATCAGTCAGGCACAAGTGTACATGGGCGGACACAGGTAAGTGCGATAGCAAACCAACAAGTTAAAAGGCTTCTTCATTTGGCGGCAATGGCTGCGATACACTTTGACTCCGAACTTCGTGAATACTATATGCGTAGACAAGCGGAAGGAAAGAGCAAAATGGCTACAATTAACATTGTCAGGAATAAGCTATTAGCCAGAGTGTTTGCCATTGTGAAGAGAGGGACACCATTCGTTGATATACATCGATATGCCAGCACTTAGTGACAAGATTCACTAAAAGTTATTCTTACAATTAGCCATCTCGGATTGCTTTACAGGATAAGTGTGTTGTTGAAATGGCTAAAAGGGGGTTAGGTGCTCTAAATAAGTACCTAAGGGGCTTTACATCTATCATATAATCAATTTAATATCTAATCCCATTTGCATATTAACTTAGGATGCTATTTGCCCCGAAGCAAATAAATCCGTCCCGAAAAACGATATGTTATTCTCCCGAAATGTATGTTTTCAAAGCCATGAAATACCGACTTATCGCTTGTTGCAAAGTTACGACCTCTTGTCCCCAAAGCCATTAGGTGAGACGATGCCACAACTAACCAAATCGAAGCCACAAGTACGCACTAAAGAAAATCACGCTGATTACAGCATCACTGAGCCATATATTTGCACTGTCGAATATGTCGGTGAGGGTATGTGTCTTCGATAATATCACGTTTCGATGAGCGATATGAGCGAGGGTGTATATCAAAGAGCATATCATTGATTCTTTCACTCGAACGTGGGAATGTGCGAAAGCAGAAAGGGTATGAACGGAAGGATGCAACCCTACTGATACAAGCCGATTATTGGGCATATCATTGATAGTGGACATATTCATCTTCATCGGTAAATATACCGACAACGAAACGGACAGTGAATTGTATAACGACTATAAGATTAAGTAAGTATGAAAGAGAATCAAAACGGCAAGGTAGATCCCGTTGCCATCCGAGAACTTATTTCACAGGGTATTCCCATGAAAAGAAAAGAGCGTGAGATAAAACGCTCTCAATCAGAAGAGCAGGGTGTCGAATCAGAACGTCCAAATGACGAGCCAATATCAAAGGATTTTTCAAGAATCCAAAGAAGAGAAAGGCGAAAGGCTGACAAAGGCGATTATGAGTCGCTTTTCATCTGTCGCAACACTTTGAAAAATCGCAAGACCATCTATATTGCCAAAGAGCTACAGGATACATTGGCGGAGATAGTCATGTCTATGAGGAATAGAGATATGACTATCGGCATCTATGTGGAGAACATCATCCTGCATCATCTTGAGACCTACAAAGATGAAATCAACAGATTGGCAGAGATGAAATTCAAGAAGCTACTGTAATTCCCTATGTAAGACATCAATTTTATAGGGAAAATATGGGGATTTCCACAAAGAATTATCTCTATCTGCCGCTGCAAAAGCAAAATTCTGCAAAGTCTTGTCAAAAGACAAAAAGTAGAGTTTGGTCTGTTTTATATTCCTTGATTGTACAGAGACCCCCTTGTGAGTTTTATCAGCTTGCAAGGGGCGTTTTCTTGCCGTTTTATTCGTCTTCCTCGCCATGAATGAGTAAATTTGCAATCTAATTTATAACAAATATGATCATATCGCAGAAGACTATTGAAAAATTAAGAGAGCTAATAAATGAAGAAACAGAATATCATTCTGGTTCTAAACTTGTTACTTTTTTCAATCAATATGGATTTAGAGATGTGTATGGAAATGGCTTCCCCTCAAGATGGATATATACAGAAGAGAAAACACGTGCATTAAATGGGAAAGCCGAATTTAGAAATTATATTGATCCATTTTAGCAGATGTTAGAGCATTTTTCTCAGATGAGAATACCGCAAAAATTTGCTTTCAAGTATTGAAAACTGATTGAAGGTTGCATTCTTTCTAATAAGCATAAAACAAAATGAACTTCAGTATAATCGTTAAATAAAAACACTTCGTTTATTCAAACAACCATGTATATAAAGCAATTTAAAATAAAAAAATTTAGAGTATTTGATGAAGTTTCCTTACTCTTTAATAAAGGCATTAACATCATTATTGGAGAAAACAATTCCGGAAAAACAGCTATCATTGATGCTCTTAGGATCTGTCTTGGCTATGGAAAACCAGATGTAAATATCTATATTCAAGAATCCGATCTTCATCTCAACCCTTCTGACCCTAACAAATGCAACACAGAGATACAATTTGACCTTATTTTTGAGATCGAGTCAGAAATTGAGAGATGCTGTTTTTATGACTTTATTTCACAAGATTTTGAAAATCCAGAGTTCCAAACCATCCAATTTCATCTTAAATACTCATTAGAAGAAAATGGGAGAAGGCGTTTTTTTAAAAGAAGCGTATGGGGTGGCGATAATGAAGGACAACAAATTCCTTATGAAGCATTACAGGAGATATTTTACACTTATTTAGGGCCTCTTCGTGATGCAGTAAGTGGCTTAAAACCTCATTCATATAACAATAAGACAGCTCAGTTATTTAATAAATTGACGAAATACAGAAAAGGAGATGACACTATAAATCTAAGTGATGAAATAAAAAAGTCTTTAGCAGAAAAGCTTTACAGTGTTTTTGAAAGTGATGAATATGACTGGAAACACATATTGTGTGAGGGAAAAAGTAAGGTCAACGATCATCTTAACGGAACAGGCATCCTTGATAAATCTCCTCAAATAGAGATGAATTATGTTGGAAGAAAATTTTCTGATGTTGTGCGAGGAATAGAAATTAGAAGACCTATATACACAGAACCAGTAGAGCCTCGTCTTCAAAAATATTTTGAGATATATCAAAATGGATTAGGTGAAAATAATCTAATCTTTTCCTCCGTTGTTCTTGGTGATCTAATGAACCGGTGTGAAGATTCTGAATTAGAAATTTACAATGCTCTACTCTTGGAAGAACCGGAAGCTCATCTTCATCCACAATATCAAAATACATTTTTTGAGTATTTGAGCACACTCACAAATAGAGGGTTGCAGATATTCATTACATCACATTCTCCAACAATTACCGCGAAATCAGACATAGACAATGTAAAAGTACTACAGAGACAGGGAAGCTATGTCAAAGCATTTTGCTTTAACATTCTTAGTGAAGCAGATTATACAAATAGTAATAGAAAATATTTGAGGAAATTTCTGGATACCACCAAATCTCAAATGTTCTTTGCTAATGGAACTATATTGGTTGAAGGCATTGCAGAAGCAATCTTATTACCAATATTATCACGCAAATTTCTAAAACCTCGTAAGATTGATTTGGAAAAGAATGGAGTTGAAATTGTAAATATTGGAGGCGTAGCATTTGAACATTTCGCAAAGTTGTATAATCATGATGATGAAAACAAACGACTCTTTTCGAAATGTGCTATTATAACAGACTCTGATCCAACTGCAGATAAAGCAATGTCGGACAGAGCTGTTATAGCTCAAGGCTTAAAGAAAAACCATTTAGAAGTTACATTAGCTACGAACACTTTTGAACATGATTTATTTGAGACTTCAGATATAAACAGAAGCATAATGCGCACTGTTTATAGGAGCATGCATCCAGACACACAAGATCTACAAGGAGATTTTAATGTAGAAGTTCTGATGCAAAAATTAAAATCGAATAAAGATAAAGCTGAATTTGCGCTACAGTTGAATGACAGATTGATGAGAGAAGATAGCTTTGATGTTCCTCCTTACATAAAAGCAGCTATAGAGTTTGTAGTTCCAACACGAGAAATCTCCCAAGAAATGGCAATAGAGGTATAAGCTATGTTTGAAAGGTTATCACCCACTCAAAGAGAAATTGTAGATTGTCCGGATCGCAGAATCGTAGTTAAAGCTTGTCCAGGAAGTGGGAAGACGTTCTCTGTAACAGCACGTCTTGCAAGGTTATTATGCAATAATCAATTAAATAAGCATCAAGGCATTGCTGCAATTTCTTTCACACATACTGCATGCGATGAAATAAAAAACGGAATACAGAAATTCGGAGTTTCAAATGTCACTTATCCCCATTTCATTGGAACTATAGATAGTTTTATCAACAACTATATTTTCTTTCCATATGGTCATTTATTTATGGGGTGCAATAAGAGACCAGAGGTTATAGGTACCGAATACAACCCTTGGTTTAATTACGATGCAACGATAAGAAATTATGATAGGACAAAAATAATTGACCCCAACTATTATTTTGACAAAGTTTCCTTTGGTTTAAGTGACAATCTCCTTCGGCTAGCACCTTACCATGTATTTAATTTTAGAAAATCAGATTGGGATAATCCATATAAAAAAGACGGGAATCTAAAAAAGGTAATATCAGATCTGATTGAAATGAAAGTAATTCATTTTAGATCGGGGAAAGCAAATCAAGCAGACGCCAACTATATAGCGTACAAAATTCTAACGAAATATCCTGTTATAGCAAAAAACATTGCACAAAAATTTCCGATACTGATTGTTGATGAAGCTCAAGATACAACTGCCATTCAAATGGTATTGATTGATATATTAGACAGAGCCAATGTCAATTCAATTCTTTTGGTGGGAGATCCCGATCAGGCCATATTTGAATGGAATACGGCCGAACCGTCATTATTTATGGCAAAATATGATAGCCCTGCTTGGACATCTTTAGAACTGACTGAAAACCGACGAAGCTCAAGCAATATTTGTCGAGTGAATAATCGGTTCTTCAACAGTAATATGGTATCTGTATCTGAAGAAGATATTGACTATCCAGCTATACCTTCCATAGTCGGTCATTCAACCCAATCAGACTCTATAAATCAGATAAAAAATGATTTTGTAAATGAATGTCAGAAATTAGGCATTAGTGAAGATCATTATGCTATTACATATAGGGGAAGAAAATTTGGAGAAATACATTTTGGGTTAATGGATGAATCCAGAACTGATCAGAATGAGAAACCATGGGTTCATGGATATTATTATGTGAGAGATTTGGTTCATGGAAAATATCTCATAAACAAAGGTGCACACAAAAAAGGATTCTCCTTAATAGAACGTGGATACCACAAAATGCAAGAAGGTCAATCCTACATACCTATTGAGTTTATAAGGAATAAGATTAAAAACTTAGGATTCAGAAATTATCGAGATATAATATTCCAGTTTATACGCAAATTGCCTGATACGAATTGTACATTATCTCAATGGATTGCGCAGGCAAGAAATAACGGCTTAAATTTTTCTATAAATACAAATAAAGGGGATAGTAATATATCAAATCTTTTTCATGAGGACGGTATTACTACAACAGACATCCCCAAATATTTGAGAACAATTCATTCTGTCAAAGGGATGACATTAGAAGGAATGTTGGTTTTTCTTGTGAAGAAAGATGTATTTAATTATGCAACCCTTTTACCTCAAGCATATAATGCAACACCAGAAGGACTGGAACAGATGAGAATTGTATATGTCGCTTGTACACGCCCCAAGAAGTTATTATGGATAGCAGTTCCTGCTGAGGATGTCGGCGTTTGGACTAAGAAACTTTTAGAGTAATTACAAAGAGAGAATAACTTATGGATCAGTCATGGATTGAAATGCGGGATCTAAGAAAACGCAAATTGGATAAGTCAGTTTGGGTTCCACTAAGAGCTGAGAAAGAAATTCGAAATTCAGTTCGATTTGGCTTTATAGATTATACTGAAGAGTTTATTGGATATGGCTCTATAATGGTGCCAATAGATAAACAATCTTTTACAGAACAACTAGATTGGACTGATGTTGGAATTAGTCATACTCACAGTTGCTCATTTCATGATGATAAATATGTGCCTGCCGATGTTTATTACAACGATGATTTAGAAGGAGTAAACTTGGTTTTAAATCAAAGCTTTGACAATAATTTGGATTGTAACGAATGGCATCTACATCAGGACTTGGTTATAAGCTTAGGACTAAAAAGAGAAGGCGACATTTGGATTTGCCCAAGCAAAGGGTATGTAGAGGTTGCCAAACTCGAAAGGAACCAAGAAGGAAGCCCAATATTATTGCAAATCAAGAATCAATTTTTAAAAGATTACCTATGTGCTAGAGAATGTGGATTATATGTAACTTCTTATTTTAGTAGGGATAAAATTTATGAAAACTTCCCTGTTCTCTCATGGAAAGGAACTTCTAAAAATGAAAAAGAGGGACGAGATTTTTGGGAATGCAGAACATTGGAAATACATGAAGGGGGATTTCCTTTTGGACAAAAAATAGCAGTTTCTCATGTAGGAAGAATTGACATTGACGAAAATGAGGATGTTCCTGATATGACTTCTTTCCCAACAGATGAAAATGTGAAATCGGATTTTTTTGAGAAAAGTTTTCAAGGGAAGAAATTATATAGAATAATGTCTGAACTTTGGAAATATGACTGGATAAATCCTGCGAAGTCAAGTCCTATTATCTTAGGAGATGAACACCCCATTGATATATATTATATTACTGATGAGGAAGGCACAAAAGAGAGTGGCAATAGCCTGACTAAAGGAGGAAAATGGCTTTGGTTTAAGCCAGAACTAATTTCAAATTTATTGTCTGTAAGAGGCAGTTTCTTGAATTGGTATACTAGAGACACCGGAAGTGTTTCTTGTGCTCCGAATGGAGGAATTCATTTTGGAGTGAATGATTTAGGATTAATTACTGTCTATGCGAAAGATGTTGGATATTTGCCCGAGTGGCAACAGCAAATCTGGGCAGGGTTCAACATTGCTCCAGAAGGTGGAATATCTAAAGAATTACATGCGGCCCAGGTTAAAGCAGAACCTGCATCAACCCTTGCTCCTGAGGCTTTTATAGAAAGAGTAATAAATGAAATAAACGAAGAAGCTAAAAAACAATTAGATATTCGCTTTTTTAGAGGTCATCACTCCATTGGCGAAATAATTAAGTCAATTAATAGATTTAGGGCTATTGATGAGAAAGGCCTATTCTCCCTAGCAAAAGATATTGCAAGAATAATAGTGGATGATATCGATATAGAATCTGTTCAAAAAATTGCAGTTCCTCCTAAAAATACAAAATGGGGTTCTTTGAAAACAATTGAAAATCTATTTGCAATAAAGATTCATCCGGAAGATGCTAGAAAAATTCTAAGTCCTATTGTTGGCGTTTATGAATTAAGACATGGCGATGCTCATTTGCCAAGTAGCGATATCGAAAACTCATTTAGCTTAATACAAATTGACAGAAGTTTGCCTTGTATTACTCAAGGCTATCAGATGATATATGCGTGTGTAGATAATTTGTATGTAATTCTTCGAATCCTTAAAAAATGGAATGCTAAATAATAATTATGTCAAAAGTTGCAGGTTACTTTTTAATCTTAAATGAAAGCAGGTATTTCTCTTTTCAGGGGAATATATATGATAAATTTGCCGAACCTGTCCCGGAATTCAGTCATCCGAGGCATGTCCCATTAGTCTGTTTTATTACAAATGTATCTGGAAATATAACTCATATAGGACTGGGAAAACGTGGCGTACGTGCAGGAACAGACTTACGAAGACTTAATATAGAAAATATATTTGAACTCAAGAAGTCTGTTTCTGCTATCGAAATAGCTAATACTACAGGCTCTAGGGCGAAATCGCATCTGATTAATAAGATAAACTCTGGAGGGCTATTTTCTCCTAGAAGCTTTGAAGAATTTCTTAGTGCATTCTTGAAAAAATCCCCTGAAACAAATTTATTCTTAGACAAATACTCCAAAAGTAGGCAATTAAGGATTTCAAGACTCTCTAAGAATGTAAAGAAGTCATTAGCAGAGCAAAAGGAAGCTGTGTTAACAGCGATGAATATTGCCGGAATAGATAAGAGTAATGCACAAGGGTGGGATTATGATGAGGGCGAAAAGCCTTTATCGTTTCTTGATGGTATTGCTCAAGTAAGACTTCGGGAAGATTCTATGATAATAAATGATTTATCGAACATTCCGGGCTTTGATTTAATTAAATCAACAAAATATTCCTCTTCAGTATTTGAAAATGATAAAACACGTCTCACGGTCTTGCTGGCAAATAGATTACCATTAGAAGAACTTTTAGGAACTGATTTGATTTATTTCAATGAAGATTTTAAATGCTTTATTATGGTTCAATATAAAACCATGGAGAAAGAAGGGGACAAGTTTGTTTTTAGGCTTCCTAATTTGCAATTTTCAGAAGAGATATCTCGAATGGATTCAATAATCAAGTCTTTAAAATCAATGAGGGACAATGGATTTATAAATGATTATAGGTTTACTGAAAATCCATTTTTTGTCAAGATATGTCCACGATTAGAGTTTGATCCTTACAATGTTGGTTTAAGTACCGGAATGTATATACCTCTTGATTACATTAAAATGCTAGAGAATGACAAATGTATTGAAGGTAAACACGGTGGAAAAGCAATTAGTTACGACAATGTAGGAAGATATCTAGATAATACAGGATTTAAAACAATTATAGAAAGTGGATGGGTTGGCACTAATCAAAATCAATCACTCTTGATTGAAAAAATAATCAAAGACATATTGGAAAATGGTAAAACTGCTGTTCTCGCAATCAAGAAGAAACTTGAAAATAATTTTCTTTCTGAACAATTTGAAGAAAATGAAGAAGGATCAGATGATTTCGATAAATTACCATTTTAATGACTAATACCAATTGAAAAGACCGTAAAAAGAGATGAGAAAAACATTTTATATGAATTGGTTTCAATTTAGTCTGACAGTTAATGGGCATACAAATTAAAATTGTAATTGTCAGAACACAATCATCCGTAACAAATACACGGTTTTTTGTTTCGTATTTTAACCCAAATCGGTCATTAGAGATTTTGGAGAGCAAAGTGTTATGAATTACTATCAGTTATTGAAGAAAATATATTACTTCACTCATTATAATTGCTATATATCTTGTGTTCTTTGACAAAATGAAAGCGAAATTTTCTAATGACCGATTTGGGTTTAATTTATACTCCAATATGTCGTAGGAATATATAATTTATTTTAATAGTTATTGATAAGGTGTTTAAGAAATCTTGCTTCTTCTTTTCATATATGAGCGTATTTAAGAAATGAGTATCCAAAGTATTCCCCCGATGATGAGGGCATAAGTCAGAATGTACACTGCGATAGCCAAAGCGATGGTAAAGAGTAACCGAATGAGGAATTTTCTTGCACATATCCCTGCCAGCCAAAGCCAAACGCTTCCGCAACAAAGGAGAGAGCCTGCGAGTGCAAGTGCCACTCCAATTGATATTTTACGTGAGTTCGATATAACGATTACAATTATTTGTTTGAATAATCACCTGAACTCGGGATAAGAATAATACTCAAAAAAGTTGGTAATCTCGTTATATTTTTGTAAATTTATAGTTGAATGTCAATAACTTACAATTTATATAGCGATGATTACCAAAGACAAAATTACCGAAATCTTTTGTATTGCAGATGACTTTTGCAAAGAATTTGAGTCAGAAATTGATAAAATAGGGCTTCCTAATGATGCCAAGTGTAAGCATCGCCGTCGTAAATGGCGTATGAGCAAGTCAGAAATCATAACCATAATGATCTGTTTCCATTTTAATTCTTATCGTAACTTTCAACATTATTATATGTTCTTTGTAAAGGAGCATCTTGCAGATATGTTTCTTCATCTGTTATCCTATAATCGTTTTTTGGAGCTTGAAGCTAGAGTATCGGTAGAAATGATGATGTTCTTGCAAATATGTTGTTTTGGCAGATGTACTGGTATTAGCTTTATTGACTCTACCTGTATTCCAGTCTGCCATAATAAACGTATTTACCGCAATAAGGTTTTTAAGAATTATGCTACCAGAGGCAAAAGCACAATGGATTGGTATTTTGGATTTAAACTGCACCTTATCTGTAATGAACGAGGGGAAATCCTCAACTTTATGCTTACCAAAGCCAATGTAGATGATAGAAATGAAAATGTCTTTAATAGGCTTACTGACAATGTATTTGGAAAGTTATTTGCCGATAAAGGATACATCTCTAAAGGACTATTTGAAAAATTATTCAATGATGGGATTAACTTGGTAACAGGTATAAGAAGTAATATGAAAAATAAGTTAATCCCAATATATGATAGACTGCTTTTAAGAAAAAGATCTGTAATTGAAACCATCAATGACGAACTGAAGAATGTAGCTCAATTGGTCCACTCTAGACATAGAAGTGTCCTTAATTTTGCTATGAATGTATTATCAGCAATGGCTGCATATAGCTTCTTTGAAAAGAAACCTGAAGTCAATTTAGATTTCTGCATAGAACAACACAACGGTCAACTTTCTTTATTCTAAAGAAACAGTTTGCATTTTATATAAAAGGATTAGCCTCAATCTAAGACGATTGAGGCTAAATGGGTTTTAGGATAAATAAATTAGAGTAATAAAGTAATAAAAAGAAACTTATCCCGAGTTCAAGTTAATAGGAACATAGCGATAAAAGTACTAAATTTATAGTGTCCAATTATATCCCTTAAACGATTATCACTATGTGCAGGTTCAAGTATCAAGTGCAAATTTACTTTATAGCAGCGAAGAATACTTTTGCTGGGGATTTGAAACCCAACTTTTCTCTAGGCCTC